>JAFUAO010000073.1 GCA_017460665.1 Ruminococcus sp. | reverse complement strand
TCCCATTCCGAACACGGAAGTTAAGCTCTGCCGCGAAGATGATACTTGGCTGGCGACGGCCTGGGAAAGTATTTCAATGCCGGCACTTATCTAAAGATCTCCACCCAAAAGGTGGAGATCTTTTCAGTTCAACTGGAGGAGGACTATGAAAGGGGTCAAAATGAAATTTGTCGCAAAGTCGCTGATCTCGGCTGTATGCGGCGCATTTATGGGATCATTTGCAATGTGGTTCTCCCTTGTCACGATAAGGAAAGGCGATATGGCTGCCTGTATCTCAGCAGCTATCTCCGTTCTTATCGGTATGTTGATAATGTGCAGAAAGGGTACGGAAAAACTGGCAGTCCTCGGTATCTTTCTTGTAAGTCAGGACATAATGCGGCGGGTCTACAAGGCTTTGGGGTTTATGACCATGTGCAACCGCATGACCTCGCCAAATCCTCCCCTAGATTATTTATGCGTCACCGACTACCGGACAGTGGGGACTGAGCTGCTCAGCGTTTTTGCAGCAGGGATAGTGCTGCTGAGTGTCCACCTGCTGTTCCACACCTATGAGAGCAGCTTCAAACGGGAGATCAGGCTCAGCGCATTGACTGAACGGCTGCTGCTCATAGTGGGGATCCTTATCGCAGCGGCTCTTCTCATATCCACGATCCTGATGTTCTCACAGATCCACAACGAGCATCTCGTAAATCATCTCATCAAAATGAGCCACAAATAAAAGGAAACAGCGGCCAGTCTTACCTGGCCGCTGTTTCCTTTAAGGGTGGTTTATATGAAAAATGAAGAAAGCTGATCAAAGCTGCTCAGCAGCCATATCGCCGGAGGATCCGGTCCTGTTGCCGGGACGTCCGCCGAAGCCCATACCGCCGCCCATTGAGGACTGCCTTCCGATGAAGGAGACTATGTCCTCTGCGGTGAATGTGCCGGCTTCCTGGCCGTCAGCGGTGACGGTGTAGGTCTTGCCTGAGCTTATCTCAGGGGAGCTGAGCACGATGTTGTCGAAGCTCTTAGCCGGGGCAAGGCTCAGGATCTCCTTGCCGCTCTCGTCAAGGAGACAGATCTCTGTACCGCCGTCGTATGTTGACTCAAATGTGCATGAGACTGAATACTGAGTCGAACCACTTCCGGGAGCCTCAGCCATGCCCGACATACCTGCCGCCATGACAGTTCCCCCTGTAATAGTGATCTCACCGTTGGAGTCCAGAGCTCCGTTGCCGGAATTCGTAGGCCCGTCAACTGTCACAGTTCCTCCGCTGATGATGAGGTCGCCGTTGGAGTCCAGCCCGTCGCCGGAAGCGTTTACATAGACCGTTCCGCCGCTGATCTCCACCAGAGCGCCCTCGGAATAGGAGCCCATTCCGCCCTGAGGAGAGCCGTCGCTGGCGTTGAAGCCGTCGTCGCTGGCCGCTACCTTAACGTCGCCGCCGCTGACTGTGATCACTACGGCCTCGATCCCCTCGTATGAGCCGGTGATGTCCACCTTGGCGCTGCCGGAGATCTCCACATTGCCGTCGGCGTGGATACCGTCGTCGCCTGCCTCAGCGGAGATCTCTCCGCCGGAAATAGCCACGTTACCGTTGGAATGGATCGTGTCGTCAGCAGCGTTCAGCTTGAATGTGCCGCCGCTTATGTTCAGCTCGCCGCCGGCCTTTATGCCCTTGGTGCTGACTGTAGTTTCGCTGTCGGCGGAGCTCTCCGGCTCCTGCTGGGAGGGAGTTATCTCCATATCCTCGGGCCTTTGGTCCGTATCGGGCGCAGCTCTGCTATCGCCATCGGGAGCCTGACCGCTGAATGGGTCGAAGCCCTCGCTGCCTTCGCCGGGACGTCCGCCACGTCTGCCTCTTCCGCTAAACTGCTGGGAGCCGTCCTCGTTCTCGCCGAAGCCTCCCGGAGCAAAGCCGTCGGGCATATCTCCGCCGAACTGACCGGGATCGAAGTCTCCGAAGTCCGGAGCCTCGCCGCTGAACTGCTCAGGGTCGAAGTCGGGCTTCTCACCGCCGAACTGGTCCGGGTCGATGCCTAAGGGGTCCTCCTGGGTATCGGAGGATCCACGCTGGGCACGGCCGCCGAAGCCGCCCATGTTACCGCCGCCGAACTCGTCGGTGTGGGCCTTTGTGGAATTCTCGCTGCCGCCGCCGGAGGTGATGTCGAAGTCTCCGCCCAAAACGGTCAGGTCGGTCTCGGCCTGTATGCCGTCCTGCTGGGCATCGACAGTGAAGGCTCCGTCCTCGATGTAGATGAAGCCCATGCCCTCCTCCTCGGCGTTGGTGGTCTTTATGCCGTCGCCGCCGCAGGTGATCTTCACCGATCCGCCGGCTCCTGCGAAGTAGTCCTTGGCCTTGATGCCGTCGTTTTCGGCGTTCACTGTCAGCTCTCCGCCGGTGATCACCACGTCGTCTGTGCTGTGTATGCCGTTAGCGGAGCTGCCGGTCACTGTTAGCTGGCCGGGGCCGTTGACCGTCAGGCTGTCCTTTGTGTAAACGCAGGCGTCCGGAGCCTCCTCAGATGTGTCCTCATAGGAGCTGCCGTCTGTAAGGGAATTCTTGCTGCCCTTTGCCAGTGTCAGGAAGATCTTGTCTGAGGCCTTCCCCCAGATCGCCGGACCGCTCTTGCAGGTGATCTGAGCATTATCCAGCACCAGCTGGACCTTTGCCTTGTCAGCATCAACAATGATCTGACCGTCGGTGAGGGAGCCTGTGATCAGGTAAATGCCCTCGTCTGTGATCGTGATGACCGAGCCGTCCACGGAGACACCGCTGCCCTCTGCTTTGGCTGAGCTGCCGTCAAGTGTGATCTTGGCAGTTGGCTCGCCGTAGTCCTGAGCCAGGTCTCTTGCGGAGAAAAGGCCGCTGTCGGAGGTCTTCTCAGGCTCCTCCTCGGCAGTCTCTGAAAGGCTCTCGGCCTCTGTGGAGACAGCGCTGTCGGTAACAGTGACGCTCTCGCTCTCTTCGGAAGATGAGGAGCTCTGTCCGCTGCACCCGGCAGTCATCATTGCAAACGTCATGGCCGCCGCCAGGAGGCTCATGACTTTGATCTTTTCGTTGTTTTTCAAATCAAACACCTCTTTCTGAAGTGCCCAAACCCGTTGCGGATAGTTTTTTTCTCTCTATGCTGTATTTTAGCAGGGCAGTATGTTTGTTTTGTGAAAGGCATCTGAAAGAGCTGAAAAACCTTTTGTCTTGCTGGAGAGCTTTCCCGGCTTGACAAGAGGCGACGAATAAGTTATAATCATTATATCACTTACCATAGGAGGTAAAATCATGAAAAAGTTCATTTCTGCTGCACTTGCAGCTTCACTTACCGCCGCTTCTGCGGCAGTCCTCCCTGCAAAGGCAGAGGAAGGCTCTGATATGTCGATCGTGGTCTTGGGGGACTCCATCGCCAGCGGCTACGGCCTTGAGAGCGGCGAGTACTGCTACGGCGAGATCCTCAGCGACTACTACGACAGCGCCTACTATAACGCTGCTGTCCCCGGAGCTACCTCCGAGGACCTGGCAAAGCAGCTGGAAGAGCCCAGCGAGGAGCTCTCAGGGGTCGTAGCCGGAGCTGATATAGTGGTGATCTCTATCGGAGGCAACGACCTGATCAACTACGGTTCAAGGTTTTTGCTGGAGTTCGCTGCAAGCAACAACTTCATGACCGCCGGCTACACCGCAGACGATATCCCCACAAGGCCTACCTTCGGGGACCTAGAAAATCTCCTTGACCGCTCCGCAGCGGCAGAGTACATCAACGACGCCAAGAACACTCTGACCATGGCCAAGACCACTGCAAGGCTCACCGCTAACCTGAGGATGACCCAGTCCACCAAGTACGACTGTATCATCGAAACTCAGGTGATCCCCAACATCGACAGGGCAGTTACTGCCATAAGAGGCCTCAACTCCGACCCGGACCTTAAGATCGTGGTACAGACGATCTACGATCCCCTCCAGTTCGAGAACGGCTTCCTTGACGAGCATATGACGGCTAACCGTAAGACCGTTATCAACGCTGTTTCGCCTATCTTCCAGGACGTTCTGGGAGTTGACCCCAGCTCCACTACCGCAAAGTGCTTCAAGACACAGATCAGCGAGTACGCTGCCGAAAAGGGACTGATCGTTGCGGACGTTTACACCGACTTCACCTCTGCTGAGGCCGGCAAGAGCGAGAAGTACTCATGGTTCTTCACCGATATACAGGAGGAGGGCGACGAGCTGGACTTCCACCCCAACAAGAAGGGCCACCTGGCGATCGCTGCCACTATCGCAAACGCTGTTGGCGATATGCAAAACGACGGCGGCCTTATGAGAAAGACCTTCCGCACTTTAGCCGACAAGGACAGCTATCCGGCTGTGGCGCTGGCGGCCTACAAGAGCGCTGTGGGGATCTTTATCGGCGACGTGAACATGGACGGCTCGATCGACTCCACTGACGCATCGGAGATACTTGCGGATTATGCCCTTGTGCAGACAGGTGCTCCCTCGGCGCTGGACGAGGACCAGAGGATCGCCGGCAACATCGACGGGGATACTGCTGTTGACGCAACAGACGCATCGACGGTGCTCTCCTACTACGCCTACACTCAGACCGGCGGCACAGGCTCGCTGAGGGACTTTTTGAAAAAGTGAGAATGACAAAATAAAAGATCGGGTTTCCAAAGGGATCACATCCCTTTGGCAGGGTCTGGGACAGAGTCCCAGCGGGGTGACTCCCCACAGTGTGGGGAGATGTCAGCGAAGCTGACAGAGGGGCTGGGCCGGTTAGGCTGGGGCAGAGCCCCAATGCGTTGAAGCGCCTCGCAAGGGGTGAATGAAAAAACAGTCCGGCGGACTGTTTTTTCAGATAAGCAGCGCCCCAGATCTTCGATCTGGCTGGCGATGCTATATGCTTTAGCTGGGGACGCCTTGCAAGTGAAGGCGTCCCCTTCCACCGGTCCATAATGTAGGCCTTGCCGCTGAGCGGCAACAAGATCTCTGATCTTTACAAATACAAAAAATATCCGGAAGAGATCTCTTCCGGATATTTTCATTTCTTCTTCCATTTGATCAGGATAAACGCCGTGATGCCCGTCAGGAACACTGTCAGGGCTATGGCGAACCATGTGTAGGGCATCGGCAGGTCAACTGTGTTGATACCGTAGAATGCGAACATGATGTTGGGGATCTCCATTACGATAGTGATGATCGTCAGGCGCCACATCACGATGTTCAGGTTGTTGGAGATTATAGACGAGAAGCCGTCCATCATACTGGAAAGGATCCCGGTGTAGATGCTGGCCATCTCGATCGCCTGCTTCATCTCGATCAGTACGTCCTCCAGCAGGTCCTGGTCCTCGTCGTAGAGCTTGATCACCCGCCCCCTAAAGATCTTCTCGATCGTGGCTTCGTTGGCCTTCAGCGAGGTGGAGAAGTATACCAGAGACTTCTCAAGAGCAAGGAGCTGCATGAGCTGCTCGTTCTTCATGGCGTCGTGGATCTGCTGTTCGGCCGCAGATGAGATCTTGTCGATCTGTTTCAGGTAAACAAGGAACATCGCTGAGATCCTCAGCAGGAGCTGCAAAACGAAGCGTGTCTTGAAGGCCGGGCGGAGATTGCGGATAGTGCCTCTCACGGCCTCATCGATGATCTGGGTCTCCTGGAGAGAGATCGTGAAGACGTGCTCATCTGTGAGTATGATGCCGATCGGCATAGTGTAGAACATCCTTGTCTGGTCCTCGTCCATGGAGGAGACAGGGGTGTCGATGATAACGAGTGTCTGGTCGTCCTCACGCTCGATACGGGAGGACTCCTCCTCATCGAGGGAGGACTTGACGAAGCCGCTGTCAAGGCCGTAGCCGTCGATCAGCTCCTTGACCTCCTGAGGGGTAGGGCTGACCACTGAGATCCAGCAGCCGGCGGTGGGCTCGTCGCACTGGACGAGGCGGCCGTTTTCAGATGTGTAGAAATTGATCATAGCAAAATGGTGCCTGCTCGGGGAACAGGCAGCGCTCCTTTCACAGTATTTCACGGCTGGAGCGCAGGACCGGCCGGGCAGTCTGATACTGCCTCCGCTTTCGAGGGAGCACTATCAGAGCGTCCGGTCAGCACCGCTGCCGTTTTTGCGGGTAGTTCTCACGACTCCCATAAGGGTCAGAGCTCATCTTTGCACCTCCTGTAGTATGTTGATAGTCCGTATCTGCACGGCTAAAGATATTATAACACATTTTCAGAAAAAATGCAAGGTCGATTTTTTGCGTGAGGAGAACTGCGGTGGCCGCCGCTGGAGGACGTATTTGTAGGGGCGCACATTGTGCGCCCGGACGTCCGGAAATTCTGTAGGGACGGCCACTGGCCGTCCGTCCAATTCGGAATTATACCCCTCCGCCCCTTCGGGGCACCTCCCCTTTCAGGGGAGGCTTTTTGTAGGGGCGAATTTCGTTCGCCCGGACGTGACCGTAAAACCACCGGGCGAACGTATCCAGACCCACCGCCCTATATTTGTATGCCAGCAGGCCCGGAGGGTCCTGCGAAGGATAGTCAAAAGCCGGCGGGGTGGGGTGTGAGGGAAAAGAGAGTGCAGAGAGGAAAACCG
>JAFUAO010000072.1 GCA_017460665.1 Ruminococcus sp. | reverse complement strand
TAGCGCCTTGCAGCAGCGGTAACACCTTTTTTCATTGAATATTCAATTATTGCTTGACGGCGACGGGTTATCTGTGTTATAGTATTCATGGCGGATCAGCTGACCTCCTGTTGCTTTTATTGTCGCAACTTAACTGTAACACAGGTCTATGCTGCTCCGCTACCTTTTTTTGTAAATTGTCTCATATCTATTGTAATCCTACATTAAATGATAATCAATACTAAATATAATTATTTGATATCATAGCAACCAATTCTTTTTATATAACACCAGCATATGGATTAACTATTTTTTATGACAAGTTCGGTATTTCATCTTATTTTTACATAAAGCCAAGATTCTCCGTACTGATCTGTTGTCGGACCAACGATTAGACCAATTTCATACACCAAAAATCCCCCTGAACCATAGTGATTCAGGGGGATCGTTATTAACATCAGTTATCCGCATATACGAACTTCGACATTGATGTCTTCCCATATTTTGGACTTTATCGTTTGTCCGTTCGCAGCTCTGAAAACCTTTGCGTCGTCCAATGTTATATTGAATTTGCACATTAACTCTAACGAGTCGAACTTACTTCTTATCAGCGATAGCAGCCTGGCAGGAAATAAATACACCTATCTGGTATAAAAGGGCGTAATATAGACGCGTGTCCTTCCAAGAGCTGTAACAGCTATTGAAAATGCTATCAGTACAGAGAAATTACTGATTAACCCTTGGGTGGAAAAGGATCATTTCCATAAGAGTTTTTCTCTCTAATCTTCCCCTTTCTTCCGTGAATAATTAATTCGGATTTCTGATTGCGAGCTATTTCTGTGGCAATAGTAATAGCATCTCTTTGAGTATTAGTGACTGCACTAGCCCTTTTGTTACCTTCGCCCTTGACTTGCCAGTTACCATCAGGGCGCATTGTGACGTGTTGATTCTTGTTCATTTAATCAAGTCCTTTCTAAGATAGAAAGGATGAAGCCGTCGACATCCTTTAGTATTAGTTAATCCTTTACAAGGATGCGAAATGCACGTTTACCATAATTCTTGGCATAAATTCTTCTGCCGTCTTTGAGCGTAATAAACGCAACAAATTCATAATGAAATCCCTCAGGAATTACGTCATTCATGCAAACCACCGCCTTTTCAGAGATTTTTTCCAAACAAATTTGGATAAGCTCTTGAAAAAGGCAGACAAATATGCTAAAATATTTATGTTACAAAGATTTAGCAGACGGCTTAATTTGTCTGCGATTCTCATGAGACACATCAAAGTTGCAGATTTGATGTGTCTTTTTTTATTCAAACGGTATGTACCGCATGAAACTTAGGAAAGATTTTCAGCATTATTAAAATCAAATAACATTGCGTTTTCTTCTTTGAGGAGTTGCCCTTCTACACGATATGATTCTAATTCAAGATTCCATCCCATCATATCTCGAAGAGTGGATAGCAGGTCCTTGGTGTTCCAGCGAACAGATACAATTCCACGACTATTTTCCCGATAGAAAGAATTACTGTGCGGAGTATCCCCATTGCAACCACGAATGGCAATTTGTTTACTATCTGAGTTAATAAGCAATTCAACTCTTGATGGACGTCCGAGTTTCAACACAACACCTTTATTAAAAGTGATTCCATTTTTTGTTATAGAAACATAAGGAACTCCTTCCTCAAAATCAAATGTTGAAAAGCCACTGAAATCAAACATACAAACACCTCCTATGCGTATCATTATAACACAAATCGATTCATTTGTCAAGTTTACTTGTGATTATTGCGTTTGGCTTGTGCTGCACTTTCGTCTGGATCCCTTGATATAATGCATCAGGTGCTTGCACCGTTTTATCGTCAACTGCGCTTTTAGTTCGTGTATGTGCTATTTTGAGTGTATTTTAGATTTAATCTCTTTAATCAAGCAATGTACGATAGTACATGGACACATTTCTGACGGTTTGGATTTGCCATTTGCTATGTGTTCATTGTACTTCTGCTGAGCGAGTTTTAATGCTTGTTCTTCGTCGCCATACCGATTAAGTTTCTCGTAGATGTCTTTATCTGACTTAACGTACTTTTGACCTGTGACTTTTCTGAAGGTCTGTGCAAAGCCGTTACAACAAGCGACGGAATCAAGATATGTAGGCATAACGCCAAAGTAAGCGTTAAACCACTCCTCAATACATGGATTAGTCCAGCCGACGTTTATGCCTTTATCCTCGGCTTGACGAATTATCTCATCAAAGTTATTGACCTTGTCACAATCAAAGATTATCCATATCTCACCGTACTGTGGATTGATAGATGCGAGATTTCTGGCTTCATCAACAAGATTGTTGGATTTAGTTTTTATAACCTTGATGACCAATTTGCTTTGAAGTTCTTTAGGAATAGAGTCCCTGAGTCCATACATGTAGTTCTGCTCAGTTTCTTCTGTATCAGTTACTATAAAGTAATATCCAAGCTCAGGAACTCTTCTTTTGGCAAGCTGGTCACGAGTTTTTCGCTTTCCGTTTCTTTCTACACGAGCCATACCTTATTCCTCCTTGAACATATCAAAATGCTTCAAAGTCGGTATTGCTCCATACTTACCCAACAAATAATTCTTCTCGTAATTTTCGTCCTTACGGATCTTAACGCCATCTTCGTCAACAAAATCAGCCAACGAGAAGAGATTTGAGATTCCGTTGGCATCTTTTTCGGTAAACCAGATCTCATCTCTTCTGAGAATATCACCATTAAGCTGCCATGAATCATGAGAAGTAAATATCAACTGAGCATGATTAGTGTTTAGCTCAGAATCAAGGAAAGTAATAACAAATGCTCTTACAAGCAGGGGGTGGAGTCTTGCATTAAGCTCATCAATAAAGAAAACGCCTCCGGTTGACAATACATCCTGCAACATAGGATACAAAGCAAACATTTTAAGTGTTCCTGCTGATTCGTATTGAAGTGGAATTGATGTTGTTTGATCGGAATCAATCATTTTATGAATAGCATCTATTTTAATTTTTTGATCAGCATCATCATTTTCAGATTTTAAGACCTCAACATTAAATCCTATTATAGAAGAATCAAATGACGAGAAGTAGTCTACAACCTTTTTCTGAACTTCCTTATCCTCTTCAAATCCTTCCGGAATAAGCTGTGATAAGAAAAAGTTCTCTATCGGTCTTCCAAAATCAGCAAAGTCATTGTGAATGAACCAATCTCTTATGAGCTTAAGCTTAGCTATTTTTAGCTTTGCTCCGAGAGAGACGACAAGTGTTTCCTTTTCCAATGCAATTTTCAAGTTTTCTTGACTCTTAGCGGGAATGCCTGCAAAATCAAGCTCTTCTCCATTGCGATAGAAAATTTGCTTGAAATCGCCTCTTGAGGACTTTGCCTTATAGTTTAACCATTCTTCACACACGCCATTACTATCAACGGAAAATCCGTAATTATAGGTCTTTGCGCCATTTTCTTCTGTGTCTATAAAATAAACTTCAAACGATGATTCAGCATTTTTACTGGTACTATCGAATAAAAATGGGGTTGGCTTGTAAAACTTTGAATTTTTCTTTGAATCAGATTCATCGCCATAATCAAGCGAATTGATAACATAAGTTGACATATACCTGAATGCTTCCTGAACATTGGATTTGCCACTTGCATTCGCACCAAATATAGCTGCAACAGGTAATACCTTTTCATTTGCTATTGATACAACGTGGTTATTAAACTCGGAAATTTTAGTTGCTGTAAAATCTAAAGTGGTATCGTCCCTAAATGATTTGAAATTCTTATAATTGAACTGAAGTAACATAATACATAGCCTCCTTTTTCTCCTTAATATATATTATACTCAAAAAAAGCGAATTGTCAACATCTAATTGAGAAAAAAGCTCATTTAGATGTACAATTTGCCTTGGCTTTCATGGATAGTTTCATAATTCATAAATGAAACAAATCATTTTGTTTACTGTACTGATTACAGTCATACCGCTGCAAGACCGGTAATTCAACCAATTTCATACACAAAAATCCCCCTGAACCATAGTGATTCAGGGGGATCGTTATTAACATCAGTTATCCGCATATACGAACTTCAACAGCGATATCTTCCCATATTCTGGACTTTATCGTTTGTCCGTTCGCGGCTCTGAAAGCCTTTGCGTCGTTCAATGTTATATTGAATTTGCACATTAACTCTAACGAGTCGAACTTACCTCTTATCTGCGATAGCAGCCTGAGCAGCAGCCAGACGAGCGATCGGAACACGGAAGGGTGAGCAGGAAACGTAGTCCAGGCCGATCTTGTGGCAGAACTGAACGGACGAAGGATCGCCGCCGTGCTCGCCGCAGATACCGCAGTGGAGGTTCGGGTTAACGGGCTTACCGAGCTGGATAGCCATCTCCATGAGCTTGCCAACGCCGGTCTGGTCCAGCTTAGCGAAGGGATCGCTCTCGAAGATCTTAGCGTCGTAGTAAGCGCCCAGGAACTTGCCGGCGTCGTCACGAGAGAAGCCGTAAGTCATCTGAGTAAGATCGTTAGTACCGAAGCAGAAGAAGTCAGCGTTAGCAGCAATCTCATCGGCTGTCAGAGCAGCTCTGGGGATCTCGATCATAGTACCAACTTCATACTTCAGGTCAGAGCCTGCCTCAGCGATAACAGCGTCAGCGGTCTCAACAACGACCTTCTTAACGTACTTGAGCTCCTTAACGTCACCTACCAGCGGGATCATGATCTCGGGCTCAACGTTCCAGTCGGGGTGGTTCTTCTTAACATTGATAGCAGCCTTGATAACAGCCTTTGTCTGCATAGCAGCGATCTCAGGATATGTTACAGCAAGACGGCAGCCACGGTGGCCCATCATGGGGTTGAACTCGTGGAGGCTGGAGATGATGTTCTTGATAGCCTCAACGGACTTGCCCTGAGCCTCAGCCAGAGCCTTGATGTCGTCCTCCTCAGTGGGAACGAACTCGTGGAGAGGGGGATCCAGGAAGCGGATAGTAACAGGGTTGCCCTCAAGAGCCTCATAGAGAGCCTCGAAGTCAGCCTGCTGCATGGGCTCGATCTTAGCCAGAGCAGCCTCTCTCTCCTCAACAGTATCGGAGCAGATCATCTCACGGAAAGCAGCGATCCTATCGGCCTCGAAGAACATATGCTCAGTACGGCACAGACCGATGCCCTCAGCGCCCAGCTCACGAGCCTTCTTAGCGTCTGCGGGAGTATCAGCGTTAGTTCTTACCTTCAGGGTCCTGTACTTATCGGCCCAAGCCATGATGCGGCCGAACTCGCCGGCGATCTGAGCGTCAACAGTGGGGATGATGCCCTCATAGATGTTACCTGTTGTACCGTCGATAGAGATGTAGTCGCCCTCAACGAAGGTCTTGCCAGCCAGCTCGAACTTCTTGTTCTCCTCATCCATCTTGATGTCGCCGCATCCGGAAACGCAGCACTCGCCCATACCCCGGGCAACGACAGCAGCGTGAGAGGTCATACCGCCGCGAACTGTCAGGATACCCTGAGCAGCCTTCATACCGGTGATGTCCTCAGGAGAAGTCTCCAGACGAACGAGAACTACCTTCTCGCCCTTAGCAGCCCACTCAACAGCGTCATCGGCTGTGAAAACTACCTTACCGCAAGCAGCACCGGGAGAAGCGCCCAGGCCCTTGCCCAGAGGAGTAGCAGCCTTGATAGCCTTAGCATCGAACTGGGGGTGGAGAAGTGTATCCAGGTTTCTGGGATCGATCATAGCAACAGCTTCCTGCTCGGTCTTGTGGCCCTCGTCAACGAGGTCGCAAGCGATCTTCAGAGCAGCCTGAGCTGTTCTCTTACCGTTTCTGCACTGGAGCATATAGAGCTTTCCGTCCTCAACAGTGAACTCCATGTCCTGCATATCGTGGTATCTGTTCTCAAGGATATCGCAAACCTTTACGAACTCCTCGTAAGCCTCGGGGAACTTCTGAGCCATCTCTTCGATAGGCATAGGAGTTCTAACGCCGGCAACAACGTCCTCGCCCTGAGCATTTGTCAGGAACTCGCCCATGAGCTTGTTCTCGCCTGTAGCGGGATCACGGGTGAAGGCAACGCCTGTACCGCAGTTATCGCCCATGTTACCGAAGGCCATAGACTGAACGTTAACGGCTGTGCCCCAAGAGAAGGGGATATCGTTGTCACGTCTGTAAACGTTAGCTCTGGGGTTGTCCCAAGAACGGAATACGGCCTTGATAGCGCCCATGAGCTGCTCCTTAGGATCAGAGGGGAAGTCTGTACCGATCTTGTTCTTGTACTCAGCCTTGAACTGACCAGCCAGCTCCTTGAGGTCGTCAGCAGTGAGCTCAACGTCCTGAGTAACGCCTCTCTTCTCCTTCATATCGTCGATAAGAGCCTCGAAGTACTTCTTGCCGACTTCCATAACGACGTCAGAATACATCTGGATGAATCTTCTGTAGCAGTCCCAAGCCCATCTGGGGTTGCCGGACTTAGCAGCGATAGTCTCAACGACAGTCTCATTGAGGCCGAGGTTAAGGATAGTATCCATCATACCGGGCATGGAAGCTCTTGCACCGGAACGAACAGAAACCAGGAGGGGATTGTCCTTGTCGCCGAACTTCTTGCCTGTGATCTCTTCCATCTTAACGATGTACTCGTTGATCTCAGCCTGGATCTCATCACTGATACCGCCGTCCTCATAATACTGAGTGCAGGCCTCTGTAGTGATGGTGAAGCCCTGGGGAACAGGGAGACCGATGTTTGTCATCTCAGCCAGGTTAGCGCCCTTACCGCCGAGAAGCTCTCTCATGTCGGCATTACCTTCAGAGAAAAGGTAACAATATTTTTTTGCCATTGGTGTATACCTCCAGTTTTAAACATTACCGGAACGGCTGTCAGACAGCTATTCCGACTTAAAAACATTATAACACATTTCGGGGAAAATTACCATATAAAAACCGCAAAAAAATATCCGTTAGTTTTGTTGCACATTATACAAAAAATTGTGAAATAAAAAAATAATAGGAAAATACTCTTGCATTTATTGTTAAAGTATGTAAAAATAGATCTATAGAAAATGACCGTGAGGGAAAAATAGATGAGAAAAATAAAAATATTAACGATAGCTGCGGCCCTGCTCTGCCTGAGCGCCGGCTGCTCTGACGGCTCAAAGGACAGCAGCTCCCGGCCGGAGGAGAGCGCCGCAGTCAGCGAGAGCAGCCCAGAGGAGAGCTCTGAGGAGAGCCGGGAGACTCCCCGGGAAGGTGGCTCTCCAGACGAGGGCGACACCGACTTCGGCACACTTGAAGCTACGGAGGCTGCAAAGTCTTTCGTCAAGGCTGCTGTCGGATCAGACCTAGAGGAGCTCTGCCGGCTGATGTACCCTGCTGAGCTGGCGGAAAAAGAGGTCGGCTCCGAGGAATTTGCCGCATTTGTGGGCGAGGCGACGGACGAGCTGGTCAGCTTCAATGTGAAGAGCTGCACGGAGCTGGAAGACGACGCTGTTGAGGGCGCAAAGGCCTATTATCAGGCCCTTGCCG
Source organism: Ruminococcus sp. (assembly GCA_017460665.1). Classification (GTDB taxonomy): domain Bacteria; phylum Bacillota; class Clostridia; order Oscillospirales; family Ruminococcaceae; genus Ruminococcus. The sequence continues at coordinate 24,394 of JAFUAO010000072.1, read as the reverse complement.
ACCAATACGGCATAGATCTGGGAAGCGACCTCCCGACTTGGGGCTACGAGTTGGAGATCCAGTGGACCACAAAGAACGGGCCGGAGCCTATTGACGGGACTCTCACGGCGCTCAACATAGCTGATGCGTGGAAATTCCTGCCTATGGGCGCCGAGAGCGCCGCTGCACTAAAGGAAATGAACGGAGAATGATCCGATAAGATTAAAATACAGGAGGAAACGAACATGAACAAAGCAGTTATCCTTGCAGGCGGACAGGGCAAGCGCATGAAGGCGGATATGCCCAAGCCCCTTTTCAAGGTGTTGGGAGAGCCCATGCTGGAGTGGGTGATCACGGCCTGTCAGGGCGCCGGGGTAGAGGACATTTGCGTGGTCAAGGGCTTCAAGGGCGAGATGATCGACGAGTACCTTGGCGACAGGTGCAGGACCGTCCTACAGGCAGAGCGCCTGGGCACGGGCCATGCGGTGATGCAGGCCGTTCCCTTTTTGGAGGAGGACACTGAGGGCGACACCCTCGTTCTCTGCGGAGATGCGCCCTTTATCGACAGCAAGACTATCGGCGAGGCCCTTGTGCTCCACCAGCAGAACGGCAATGCCGTCACTGTGATCACGGCGGAGCTGGAGGATCCCTTCGGCTACGGAAGAGTTATCCGCAGCGGCAGCGGTATCAGCGGCATCGTTGAGCAGAAGGACGCCACTGACGAGCAGAAGGCCGTCCGGGAGGTGAACTCCGGCTGCTACTGGTTCAGGACCGCCGATCTTATCGAGTTCCTGAAGGGGCTGAAAAACGACAACGCTCAGAAGGAATACTACCTGACGGATACCGTCGGGATCGCCGTAGCTTCGGGGAAGAAGGCCGGCGCATACAAGTCCTCCGATCCGGCGATCATCAAGGGCGCCAACGACAGGAAGGACCTCCTTGAGCTGAATACATACGCAAGGATGGCAGTGATCGACAAGCTCCTTGCCGAGGGCGTAGGCTTCGTCTGCACCGACGGCGTGATCATCGAGAGGAACGTGGAGATCGGCGCCGGGACGGAGATCCTTCCCGGGACGATCATCAAGGGCTGGACGACTATCGGCGAGGGCTGTGTGGTCGGGCCGAATTCCGTTCTGGAGAACTGCACTCTCTGCGACAACGTGACCTTCAACTCCTCACAGGCCAGCGGCTCGGTGATCGAGTCGGGAGTGAACGTGGGGCCCTTCGTCCATATCCGTCCGGGCAGCCGGATCCGCAGCGGCGCCAAGATCGGCGATTTCGTGGAGATCAAGAACTCCGACATCGGCGAGAAGACGGCCATTGCACATCTTGCCTACATCGGCGACTCCGACATCGGGAAGAAGTCCAATATCGGCGCAGGAACGGTAACTGTCAACTTTGACGGCGTGGCCAAGAGCCGCTGCGTGATAGGGGACTACAGCTTCGTGGGCAGCAACACCAGCCTGATAGCGCCGGTGAAGCTGGGCAAGGGCGTCTACACGGCGGCCGGCACCACGGTGACACGGGACGTTCCGGACTACGCACTGGCGATCGACCGGGGCGAGCTTAAGATCAACGAGGGCTATACTCTGCGGAAGATGAAGAAACCTCAGAACAAATAAAGAAAAGGCGTTCCCGTGGGAGCGCCTTTTTTAAGAGATATAGAGATGAGATCTTAAATAAAAAATAACGGCCTTCATTGACACCCTCTCAAATAGTCAATGAAGGACGCTATTTCTTTGCAAATGCGCACCCTCTATACGCATTTGCGAACGGCGTGGCACATGATCCGCAGTGCCGATATGTTCATCTGTCGTGCCAGAGCTTTTGCTTAGACGTTTCAAGCGACAAGGGCTGCTTTTAGGCGATTAAACATATTATAGGCATTAATGTTTAAATAGCAGCATAGATGTACGGTGCTTGGTGAGATAGATGGTGCAGGCATATCCGGCGGAGTTTAGACCGGAGGACAGCATGAACGATATTTGCCGTTTTCACAGGACACATAATTTAGCAAAACGTAATTATGCGGCGGTGCGATATTCGGCCTCAAACGGCTGTTTTTCGCATCCGACAATTGTATTATAAACAAAATCTCCGGGATAATCAATTGACAATATTGCCGAGATCTAGCACAAAATTGCTAGAAATAATTTCACATTTTATTTTAAGAATTTCTTAATTTTATAAATAGCTTTATCTGTACATATTTCATTTACAAAGCTATTTGCTAACGAAATATTTATTTATCAAAACAGTTACAAAACTTATTTTCTCCCGAAACTTAGCGGAATTTTACTTTCGACCAACTCCGGCAGCTATTGTTATAAGATCTGACTTGCATCCAGACCGAGGGAGTTTTCTGCCAACAAGTTAAAATGTTAGATCAGTTTAACAAATGCCTCCGGAAAATTTTGTGAAAAAAATTTGGAACTTTATGCAGAAAAACAAAAACAGGAGCCCTTAGGCTCCTGCCTTCTCAGAGGATCCCCTCGGATGCCTCCTGTATGCACTTCTCGTAATAGTCCTTGCACCACGGGAACTCGAACTCCGTGATCTTCATTGCGGCCTCGGCGTTGGCAACGGCCACCGCCAGACTGTCCGGATCCTCGGACTTAGCACAGATATAGACTGCGGTTATCATCATCTCAAGGAGAGTGGTATCGCTGCGCTTCTCGGGCTTGAAGCCGAAGGCTGTCAGCAGCTTTCCGGCCTGCTCATAATTCTTAGCGGCGCAGTCTGCAAGAGCCAGGGCGATGTACATCTTCGCCTTCCTCCGCTGGTCCACCTTTTCGGAGTGGTTCTGCATAAAGTTGATGTTCTCTGTGCGGAAATCCTCGGCGTCACGCCAATGTCCCAGCTTGCTCTTGATCTTGAGCGCCTCTATGCAATAGCCGAACTTGTCGTCCCCTGAGAGCTTCCTGTCGCTCAGCATATCCAGATAGAACTCGGCGCTGCTGAACTCATGGACCCTGTCGTAGAGGCTCACCAACTGGACCAGATCCTCGGCTGCGGGTTTTTTGCGGTCGTTCACGAAGGCGTCTGCGTAGGCCTCACAGAGCTCACGGGTATAGCCTTCACGGGAGAACTGCTGATAGAGCTCATCATATTTTTTCAGATCGGCACTAAATGACGGCAGCAGAGCCTTAGCGAAGCCGCCTTTTTTCCGTTCCTGAGTTGACTGCATGGTTTAGGTCCTCCATAGTTTACTCAATGTATACCAAAAGTAAAATTATACGAATTCCGGTATTACTACAGATAATTTTATCATAAATTCCTAACTTAGTCAACGATCATTAGGACAGTTTCGATAAAACTGTTGTTTTGCACAAAAAAAGCCCTCTTTTTTTTACTGATCAAAAATGTTAATTAAGTCGAGTTTAAGACTATTTCAATATTATGTGTTATAATAAGGTATATAAAGGGCAGGTCTGCCCTAAGGAAAGGTCGAGTTTATATGAAACTGCTAGTTGTTGAGGACGAGGTCCAGCTCGCCGACGCCCTCTCGGAAATACTCAAACGCAATATGTACTCCGTGGATACCGCCTATAACGGCATCGACGGCCTTGACAACGCTCTTACCGGCGTTTACGACTGCATAATCCTTGACATAATGCTCCCGGGCATGAACGGCCTTGAGGTGCTGAGCAATCTGCGCGCCGAGAAGATCAATACCCCCGTGCTGCTGCTGACTGCACGCAGCGAGGTGGAGGACAAGATCAACGGCCTTGACTGCGGCGCCGACGACTACCTGACAAAGCCCTTCGTCACCGGAGAGCTGCTGGCAAGGGTCCGTGCCATGACAAGGCGCAAGGGCGAGATCCTTGACGACGGTAAGATGGATTTCAACGGCCTCCAGCTCAACAAGAACACCTGCGCACTTAGCTGGCAGGGGAGCGATGTGAAGCTGAGCCTGAAGGAGTACCAGATCATGGAGCTCCTCATCGCCAACCCCAAGCAGATCCTTCCCAAGGAAAGGATCATCGAGAAGATCTGGGGCTATGAGAGCGATGTGGAGTACAACAACATCGAGGTGTACATATCCTTCCTGAGAAAAAAGCTGACGTCGATCTCGGCACCGGTCCAGATCAAGACCGCCCGTGGTATCGGCTATTCACTGGAATAAGGGGGTGAGGGCTCTTTGTTCAAGAAAGTCCAACTGAGATTTTTCAGCATAATCGCAGGCATACTCCTTGCGATCTTCGTGGCGGTGCTGGTGGCGATCAACGTCATCATGGATACTGTTATGGAGCGCCAGTCGATGGTGGTCCTCAAGCAGATCGCCGCCGGCGTGGAGTACGACAGCACCGCCGGGGAGTTCAGCTTCGAGCGGCCTAAAAACAACGGCGGTATGCACTGGGACGACCGCCAGGAGCCTCCGCCTGAGAAGCCCACAGGAGAAATGCCTACCCGCCCGGAGGAGGACGAGACCGATCCTCCCACCGAGCAGCCGACCACTACAGCTCCTCCGACTGAGGCGGAGACAGATCCGCCCACAGAGGAGATCTTCGACCCCGGCGAGGACGATCCCGGCGAGCCTCCTGAGGACCAGCCTGACGAGCCTGAGCCGAGAGAGCCTGATGCTCCCTCCACTGAGGCACCAAGGCAGGACGACCCCACAGCTCCTCCTCAGGTAGCTCCTACCGAGCCGCCGGCAGTGGTCCAGCCGCCTACAAAGCCTGCTGAGCCCGAAAGACCGGAAAGGCCAGACGATGACGACCGCCCTAAGCCGGACGATGACGACAGGGACGACGACAAGCACGAGCAGTGGGGTCCTTGGGGGCCGTGGGGCTGGGGCTGGGGCTGGGAGCAGTACGGCTCTGAGCCCGACGACTTCGGCGATGACGACGATGCCCCTGAGCTGGAGAGGACCGCTTTCGGCAGTATCCTTGACGGCCTGAGCATCACCGCTGAGGCCGAGACCGTTGAGACTACCACCGCTGCCGTTACCGCTAAGAGCGGCAGCTCCACCACCGTGGCAGCCGGCCAGAACAAGAACGGCGGTCAGCCTGCACAGAACGGCGGCGAGCGTGAGCCCGTGCCGAAGTCGCTGGGCTCGATCGACTTCTTCGTGATGATGGCCGACGACCAGGGGAATTTCGTCCGCTGCGCCAACAACGACGACCTTGCGGAGGACGACGCTCAGGACTACATAACCACGATCATGGCCTCCGGAGAGAGCTCCGGCATGATGGACAACTACCAGTTCGTTGCCGCTCAGAAGGACAACGGCACCCTCATGGTGCTCACCGACAAGAGCGCTGAGATCGATATGCTGAAAAAGCTGACACGCATCACCGTGATCGTTGGCCTGATCAGCGTGATCGTACTCTCGGCGGTGGCCTTCTACCTCAGCGGCCTCATCGTGAAGCCGATCCAGGAGACCTTCGACAAGCAGAAGCAGTTCATCTCCGATGCGAGCCATGAGCTTAAGACTCCTCTGACCGTTATCTCGGCCAATGCTGACGTTCTTGAGGGCGAGATCGGCGACAACAAGTGGCTCAACTATATCCAAGATCAGGCCGACCGCATGAACGTGCTGGTCAACGACCTGCTGAGCCTGACGAGGCTGGAGAACTCCACGACCCAGTTCATACAGACCGAGTTCGACCTGAGCCGTGCCATGATGAACACGGCGCTGCCCTTCGAGTGCAAGGCCTTCGAGACCAACAAGAATTTCGTCCTCAACATCGAGGAGGGGATCCAGATCACCGGCAGCGAGCAGCACATCAAGCAGATGGCGGCGATCTTCATCGACAACGCCCTGAAATACTCCAAGGACGGCGGAACTGTGCGAGTTTCGCTGACGAAGGAGAACGACAAGACCGTTTTCTATGTTTACAATACGGGCTCCGGTGTCAAGGAGGAGGACAAGGAGAAGATCTTTGAGCGCTTCTACCGCAGCGACGAGTCGAGGAACCGAGCCACGGGAGGCTACGGTCTGGGACTGGCGATCGCCAAGTCCATAATCGACAAGCACAAGTTCAAGGTCAACGTGGAGAACGTTGAAGGCAAGAGCATATGCTTCGTAGTTACGATGTAAGAAAAGGGGACTGCTTTGCAGTCCCTTTTTTTCAGTTCTGAGTTTTTAGTGCATAGTGCATAGTTTAGTTTCGAGTTATCAGTGCATAGTGCTTAGATCCGGTTGAGAGTTGAAAGCTTTTGTAGGGGCGCACATTGTGCGCCCGTGCCTTCTGGAAACAAATGTAGGGACGGCCAATGGCCGTCCGCATGGTCTTTTCACCCTCACAGCTATGCACTTCCAACTCAAAACTCAGAACTATACTATTATATAATAGAGGAACCCGTACACGGCAGAGGCGGCACAGCCGTACAGGATCACCGGTCCGGCGATCGTGAAGATCTTCGCCCCGATCCCCAGCACCCAGCCCTCGGAGCTGGACTCCACCGCCGAGGAGCTGATCGCATTGGCGAAGCCTGTGATCGGCATCAGTGTGCCGGCTCCGGCGTGCTTGGCCAGCCTCTGATAGATCCCGGCGCCGGTCAGCATGGCGCTGACGATCACAAGCACCACCGAGGTCCAGCCGCCGGCGGTCTCCTCGGAGTACCCCAGCGCCGTGAAAAACTCCCTCAGGAGCTGCCCGGCCACGCAGATCCCTCCGCCCGTAAGAAAGGCCAGTGCCACGTTGACCTTGGTGTTGGACTTTGGCGAGGCCTTATCGCTCATGGCCTTGTATGCCTGTGGTGTAATGCTCAAATACAACATCTCCCTTCGCCCTTATAGTTCCCGAAAAATGCAAAAAAATAAGCCGGACGACAAGTCCGGCTCTGGAAATTAGATGAAAAGAAAAATATGTGTAGAACAAAAGAAAGGAGACAACAAAACGAGTGATTAATAATCAATGATCATTAAACACTATAGTTATTATACATGAAAAACCCGTTCCCGTCAAGCAAAATCCGCAAAATTTTACTCACAATAATGAAATTCTGTCGTTTTGTACAACAAAACGGGCAGCAGATCTATCAATATGTACAAAAGAATATCCTAGCAGTAAAATTCGCCCCAAAGTGTACAGCTAAAAGGGATCCGGTCGGTCAGAAAAGCCTTAAAGTTAGTACATACTTACTATTATTCCGCCCCCTCTCCCTCCCTTAAATGGGCGTTTTTTATAAAAAAGGGTATTTACAAAAATCGCAGATCGTGGTATAATATCTTGTGAAGTTATACGCCTGCTCTCCGGCCGGTCCGCAGCAGGCTCATAACCCCTGAAAAATCTAAACAGGAGGTCATTCTCAATGGCAATCAAAAGAAAAATGAAAACCATGGACGGTAACAATGCTGCTGCTTGGGTATCATATCCCTTTACCGATGTAGCCGCTATTTACCCCATCACTCCCTCCTCAGTCATGGCTGAGGTAACTGACAGCTGGTCTGCTAAGGACAAGAAGAACCTTTTCGGTCAGCCTGTCACTGTGGCTGAAATGCAGTCTGAGGCCGGTGCTGCCGGTACTGTTCACGGCTCACTTTCCGCCGGAGCTCTCACTACTACCTACACTGCATCTCAGGGACTTCTCCTGATGATCCCCAATATGTACAAGATCGCCGGCGAGCTGCTTCCTAACGTTATCCACGTTTCTGCACGCTGCGTTTCTTCTCACGCTCTTAACATCTTCGGCGACCACTCAGACATCTATGCCTGTCGTCAGACCGGCTATGCTATGCTCTGCTCCGGTTCTGCTCAGGAGGTAATGGACCTTGGTGCCGTTGCTCACCTTTCAACTATCAAGGGAAGAGTTCCCTTCCTCCACTTCTTCGACGGCTTCCGTACATCTCATGAGATCCAGAAGATCGAGACTTGGGACGACGAGACTCTCTACAGCCTCCTTGACAAGGACGCTGCTCAGGCCTTCAGAGACGGCGCTCTCCACCCCGAGAGACCTGTCCTCCGCGGCTCTGCTCAGAACCCTGACATCTTCTTCCAGGCAAGAGAGGCCTGCAATAAGTACTACGATGCTCTTCCTGCTATCGTTGAGGACTACATGAACAAGGTGAACGACCTCATCGGTACAGATTACAAGCTGTTCAACTACTACGGTGCTGCTGATGCTGAGCATATCATCATCGCAATGGGCTCTGTAAACGAGACTATCGAGGAGACTATCGACTATCTGAACGCTCAGGGCGGCAAGTACGGCCTCGTTAAGGTAAGACTGTACAGACCTTTCGTAGCTGAGAAGCTGGTAGAAGTTATCCCCGATACAGTTAAGAGGATCTCCGTTCTTGACAGAACTAAGGAGCCCGGCTCCCTCGGCGAGCCTCTGTATCTGGACGTCGTTGCTGCTCTCAAGGGCACTAAGTTCAACGATACTCCTATCTTCACAGGACGCTACGGTCTCGGCTCTAAGGACACTGTTCCTGCTCAGATCGTTGCTGTATTCAAGAACACTGAGAAGCCCAGATTTACTATCGGTATCGAGGACGACGTTACTAACCTGTCACTTCCTCTGGAGGAGAACCCCGATTCAGCTCCTGCCGGCACTACTGCCTGTAAGTTCTGGGGCCTCGGCTCTGACGGTACCGTTGGCGCTAACAAGAACTCCATCAAGATCATCGGCGACCACACTGACCTCTACGCTCAGGCTTACTTTGCCTATGACTCAAAGAAGTCCGGCGGTGTCACTATCTCTCACCTCCGCTTCGGTAAGACTCCTATCAAGTCTACATACCTCATCAACAAGGCTGATTTCGTTGCCTGTCATAACCAGAGCTATATCGACAAGTACGATATGGTATCCGACATCAAGCCCGGCGGTACTTTCCTGCTGAACACTATCTGGACCCCTGAGGAGCTGGACGCTAACCTCCCCGGCCAGGTAAAGAGATACATCGCTCAGAACAATATCAACTTCTACATCATCAACGGCGTTAAGCTGGGTGAAGAGACCGGTATGGGCACCCGTATCAACACTATCCTCCAGTCTGCATTCTTCAAGCTGGCCAACATCATCCCCTTCGAGGACGCTCTTGGCTACATGAAGGCCGCTGCTGAGGCTTCCTACAGCAAGAAGGGCCAGGACGTTGTCGAGAAGAACTGGAACGCTATCGACGCCGGCCACCAGAACATCGTTAAGGTAGATGTTCCTGCTGCTTGGGCTGACTGCGCTGATACTCAGATGGGTATGGCTGCTGTTGAGTGCGCTGACAAGAAGCTCCAGGATTACGTTAACAATATCCAGATCCCCTGCAACGCTCAGAAGGGCAACGACCTGCCTGTTTCTACTTTCGTTGACATGGCTGACGGTACCTTCCCTCAGGGCTCTGCTGCCTTCGAGAAGCGTGGTATCGCTGTAAAGGTTCCTGCTTGGGACGCTTCTAAGTGTATCCAGTGTAACCAGTGCGCTTATGTATGTCCTCACGCTGTTATCAGACCCGTTGCTATGACCGCTGACGAGCTGTCTAAGGCTCCTGCTGCAACAAAGTCTGCTGACTTCAAGCCCGCCATCGGCGACCTGAAGTTCGTTATGACAGTTTCTACTCTCGACTGCACAGGCTGCGGCGTCTGCGCTAACGTTTGCCCTGCTAAGGAGAAGGCCCTCGTTATGGAGCCTATCGCTTCTCAGATGGATCAGCAGGAGGTATTCAACTACGGCGTAACTCTCGACGAGAAGCCCGAGGTAGCTGCTAAGTTCAAGGCCGACACAGTAAAGGGCTCACAGTTCAGACAGCCCCTCCTTGAGTTCTCCGGCGCTTGTGCCGGCTGCGGCGAGACTCCTTACGCTAAGCTGGTAACTCAGCTCTTCGGCGACAGGATGATGATCGCTAACGCTACAGGATGCTCCTCTATCTGGGGCGGCTCCGCACCTTCTACTCCTTACACAGTGAACAAGAAGGGCAGAGGTCCTGCTTGGTCCAACTCACTGTTCGAGGACAACGCTGAGTTCGGCTACGGTATGTATCTTGCTCAGGAGACTCTCCACAACAGAGTTCTGGCTAAGGTAAATGCTCTCAACGAGAAGACTGAGAACGCTGACGTTAAGGCTGCTATCGCTGAGTACCTCGATACGGTGAACGACGGTGCTGCTAACAACATCGCTACAGACAAGCTGGTTGCTGCTCTTGAGGCTTGCGGCTGCGACGACGCTAAGGCTATCCTGGCTGAGAAGGACTATCTCTCCAAGAAGTCTCAGTGGATCTTCGGCGGCGACGGCTGGGCTTACGACATCGGCTTCGGCGGTCTGGACCACGTTATCGCTTCCGGCAAGAACGTAAATATCCTGGTATTCGATACCGAGGTATATTCAAATACAGGCGGACAGGCTTCTAAGTCCACACCTACAGGCGCTATCGCACAGTTCGCTGCTGCCGGTAAGGTAATGAAGAAGAAGGATCTGGCCGGTATCGCAATGAGCTACGGCTACGTTTACGTTGCTCACGTTGCAATGGGCGCAAACATGAACCAGTGCATCAAGGCCTTCGCTGAGGCTGAGGCTTACGACGGACCTTCTATCGTTATCGCATACGCTCCTTGTATCAACCACGGTATCAAGACAGGTATGGCTACAGCTCAGGCTGAGGAGAAGAAGGCTGTTGAGGCTGGTTACTGGCACCTGTACAGATACAACCCGGCTCTGAAGGAGCAGGGCAAGAACCCCTTCACTCTCGATTCTAAGGCTCCCAACGTTGACGAGTACAAGAACTTCCTCATGGGTGAGGTACGTTACAACTCACTGGCTCGCCAGAATCCTGAGAGAGCAGAGAAGCTGTTCGACGCTGCTGTTGCTAACGCTAAGGACAGATACGATTATCTGTCACGTCTGGTAACTCTCTACGGACAGGACTGATCTAAGTCACGATCGTTCAAACGATGAAAAGGCCCCCGGCTCATCTGAGTCGGGGGCTTTGTTTGACATTGCAGGAGGATCGTGCTAAAATGAAGTGTCGGCTTCTTCCGTCAGGAAGGAGGTGAGCATAGTGGCATACATAATATCCTTCATTATTTCTGTCGCAGCAAGTGTAGTGGCATACTATATTTGCAAGTGGCTTGACAGGAAGTAGCCCGACAAAGCACGTTCCGTTCATACGGAAAACACCCGGAGTAGCAGCTCCGGGTGTTTCTTTTGCGTAAGCATAGTGTAGAATAATATCCTTCATCTACAAGGACATTATACATCAATAAAAGCAGTTTGTCAAGCCCTTACATCTTTTTGTTGTAGTACGTCCTTACGGCCGCTGCGACCAGACCTATCATATGGAAAACACCCGGAGGTCGCATCTCCGGGTGTTTTTTTGCGTAAGCATGATGAAATGTACTCTCTTTCATTTCTGAGATCATTATACACCCAAAAACAGCTTTTGTCAAGCCCTTACATCTTTTTGTTGTAGTACGTCCTTACGGCTGCTGCGACCAGACCTATGAAAAACACAGCAGCGGCAAAGGTCAGGCTCACCGTTGTGCTGAAAAAAGAGGCGGCGATAGCTGCAAAGGCCAGCCCGGAGACACTTATCTCCAAGGTGGTGCTGCCGGTCTCCTTGCCGAGAGCGATATTTCGCTCGTCAGTCTCGGCGATGTACATTTTCTTCAGCTTCTCCTCATCGCCGAGGGCTGAGAACAGCCGTGCGACGTTGAAGACTGCAACGACCATAAGAGAGCCGAATGCGCCGTAGACGACTCCGCTGGCGTAGTCCATTGGTCTTTTTGTGATGATCTGCAATGCTATCAGTATCGCAGGTGCCAGCAGGCACAAGGCTGCCGAGATGTGCGCCCTTCTTCTGATCTTTTTCCTAAACTCTTCCATAGCTGCCTCCTTACAGGTTTTCCTCGCCCTCGAAGATGAACAGCTCCTCGATAGTGATCCCGAAGAACTGAGCGGCCTTGTGAGCCAGGGTGAGGGAAGCGTTGTATTTCCCGTTTTCAAGGGAGATTATCGTCTGTCTTGTGACGCTCAGAGCGTCGGCCAGCTCCTGCTGAGTGACCTTCCGGGCCCTGCGGAGCTCTTGGATCTTGTTTTTCAATTTATCGCCCTCCTTAGAGGTAAAGTTAACTTTACATTAAAAGTATAGCACGCTTTACATCAAATGTCAAGCGTGCTATACATATTTTTATTATTTAACTTTATTCTTCTTAGCTCTGGCACGGCTTACAAGGTACAGGATCTGCCAGAAGATCATCAGCGGGAACAGGGGAACGATGTAGCTGAACATCAGCACGCCCATGAGGACGAAGGTCATCTGGAAGGCCTCACCTCCGTAGTAGGTGTCGAAGAGGAAGGTGCTCCCATTGATAGCGGAGGCGAAGGACTCTATGAGCAGCAGCACGAAGGGAACGAAGCTCAGCCAGAAGGAGGCTCTGTAGAGCTTTGAGATCGGCGGGAGCCCGGCCTCTCTGCGCCTGCGGAGCCGTGCGTTCACCAGCACAGTGATCATTCCCAGAACGGATATGGCGAAGGGAATGCTCAGGATCCTTGTGGAGCTGTTGAAGATGTCGCCTGCTTCCTTGACATCGGGGTCCCCTAGGCGAAACAGGACGTTCACCAGGAAAGCGCCGCAGATGATCCCAAATACCGTCAGAAGGATCTTTTCGTATCTTTTCATGATATTTACCTCCCTATCAGCCCGGAAATGAAGAATGTAACAAGGCCGGTAACTCCCACTATAGCGCAGTAGAGCCAGGCCAGCTCTCTGCTCTCCCAGGTGAGGGCGCCGCTGCGGGAGAGCTCACGGCGGCAGATCCGGTACATCGCCGCTGCCACGATCGCTGCCGCAAATCCGGTGAGCAGCAGGGGACTGGTGAGGATCTGAGTGAGGAGGACGACTCCTCCGAACACGATCAGGAATGAAAGTATCCCGTCCAGAGCTTCGCTGCCGGAGCCGGAATACTCGGCGGTGGACAGAAAGATCATGGATAACAGGATGAATACCGCTAAAAGGGTCAGCAGGATCTTTGACAGTGTATACAGGACCTTCAGCCATTTCGGGATCTCGTACATAAGCTCACCTCCTCTTTCTGATACTATCATACCATTGAGCCGCCCCCTCCGCAAGATGAAGTCTGTCATTTGCGCAGTTACAAATGTAACTATTGATTGGGGCCGGGGAACGTGCTATAATAGGGGAGAGGTGATCTTATGCTAATGATCTCGCTTTTTGAGACGGAGAAGGGCGCTCAGCACAGACACGCCCACAGCCTCCTGAGACAGTGCCTGCGGCCCATAGGGATAGACTACCGTGAGGAGCTCCTTGCAAGGGGAGAGCACGGGAAGCCCTATCTGCCGGATCTTCCGGAGGTCCATTTCAGCCTCTCCCACGCAAAGGGTATCGCCGCCTGCTTGGTGGAGGACCGGGAGTGCGGCATCGACTGCGAGGGACCTCGTCCTCTTCGGCCGGGAGTTGTAAAGCGTGCCTTCTCTGAGGCGGAGCAGGAGCTGGTGGGGTCCGCAGAGGACAGGGACCTTATGTTCCTCCGGCTCTGGACGCTGAAGGAGGCCTACGTCAAGGCTATCGGTACAGGCCTTGCCTTCCCCCTAAAGGAGGCGGAGTTCAGCATCTCCCCCCAAGGAGAGATCTCCGGGCCGGAGGGCTTTTCCTACCGGCAGTACCTGCTCCGGGGCGGCTTCGTGGTGTCCCTTGCCGTTAGTCAGGAGCCTGGCGGGAAATTCAAAAAATATTCAAAAAATCGCTGAAAACTCTTGCAGATCCGGGCTTTTCATGATATAATGGATATATATTTTGTCTGCCGATGATCAGCACTTATTCGGCGAAAAGGAGTTAAGTTATGAAATACGGCTATTTTGACCTTGAGAACAAGGAGTACGTCATTACGGATCCTGCTACCCCCGCTCCATGGGCCAATTACTTAGGCGACCCGGAGTACGGCGCAATGATCTCCAACAATGCTGCCGGCTACAGCTTTGTGAAGTCCGGCGCTAACGGAAGGATCTCACGGTTCCGGTTCAATTCGGATATGGCTCTTCCCGGAAGATACATCTATATCCGTGACAACGAGACAGGCGACTACTGGTCAGGCTCATGGCAGCCCGTGGGCAAGCCTCTGGATCAGTATAAGAGCGAGTGCCGCCACGGTACTGCCTACACAGTGATCTCCTCCGAGTACGCTCAGATCAAGTCTGAGACTACATACTATGTCCCCTACGGCAAGACCTATGAGGTATGGCGTGAGAAGGTGACCAATGCCTCCGATAAGGAGAGAAAGCTGTCTGTTTACGGCTTCGTTGAGTTCACCAACGACAATAACTACGAGCAGGATCAGGTGAACCTCCAGTACACCCTCTTCATCACAAGGACCAGCTTCGAGGAGAACAAGATCCTCCAGCACATAAACGAGAATTCCGGCCGTGACGCCTCCGGATCCAATCACCGTGAGCGCTTCTTCGGCATGGTAGGCCAGCCTATCACGGCCTACAACGGCTCCCTCAGCGACTTCATCGGCCCCTACAGGACCTTCTCTGACCCGATCGCTGTTGAGTCCGGAAAATGCAGCGGCGCTATGAATTTCAACTCCAACGCCTGCGGAGCCCTCCAGAGCGATATAACTCTTGCTCCCGGCGAAACTAAGGAGTTCATCTATATCCTGGGACAGCGTGACAACGAGCAGGCCAACGCTATCCTCAATGAGTACAAGGCTCCCGGCAAGGTGGACGCCGAGGTAAAGCAGCTCAAGGACTACTGGCACGGCCAGCTCTCCAACTTCCAGGTGGAGACTCCCTCAGACGAGTTCAACAACATGATCAACGTGTGGAACGCCTACCAGTGCTTCATCACCTTCATTTGGTCCAGAGCAGCCTCATTCATCTACTGCGGCCTCCGCAACGGCTACGGCTACCGTGACACCGTTCAGGACATCCAGGGCATCATACACCTTGACCCTGAGCTGGCTGCCGAGAAGATCCGCTTCATGCTCTCCGCTCAGGTCAGCAACGGCGGCGGACTTCCCCTTGTTAAATTCGACCACAACGCAGGCCACGAGACCTGCCCCGACGAGAACGACCCCAACAGCGTTTACGCCAAGGAGACCGGCCACCCTTCATACCGTGCAGACGACGCTCTGTGGCTCTTCCCCACGATCGTCAAGTACATCGGCGAGACCGGCAACAAGGCCTTCCTTGACGAGGTGATCACCTACGCTGAGGAGGGCGGCGGCGAGGCTACCGTCTATGAGCACCTGAAGAACGCTATCCGCTTCTCGCTGGAGCGCCTTGGCGGACACGATATGCCTGCCGGCCTCCACGCCGACTGGAACGACTGTCTCCGTCTGGGAGCTAAGGGCGAGTCCACATTCGTTGCCTTCCAGCTCTACTACGCAATGAGCGTGATCAAGGGCATGGCTCAGGACAAGAACGACACAGACTACATCGCCTTCATCGAGGACGTTCAGGCTAAGCTGGGCGCTGCTCTGGAGAAGTGCTGGGACGAGGACAGATTTATCCGTGGCATCCGTGAGGACGGCGTGGTAGTTGGCGCAAAGAAGGACCCCGAGGCCAATATGTGGCTCAATCCTCAGAGCTGGTCGGTCATCTCACGCTTCGCCTCTGAGGAGCAGGCTGAGAAGGCCATGGACAGCGTCCACGATATACTGAACACTCCCTACGGCGCAAAGCTGCTGGAGCCCCCCTACAAGGATCACTACTTCGACGGCGCTCTCATGCACATTTTCAACGCTGATACCAAGGAGAACGGCGGTATCTTCTCCCAGTCTCAGGGCTGGCTGATCCTTGCCGAGGCTCTTCTTGGACACGGCGACCGTGCATTCGAGTACTTCATGGAGAGCTCGCCTGCTGCCATGAACGACAAGGCTGAGATCCGTGTAATGGAGCCCTATGTACACGGCCAGTTCACCGAGTCGAAGGCCTCGCCCTACGAGGGCCGCTCGCACGTCCACTGGCTCACAGGAACGGCCTCGACAGTCATGGTAGGCTGTGTTGAGGGAATTTGCGGCATGAGACCGGATCAGGACGGCCTGACGATCTCGCCCTCGATCCCTGCTGCATGGGACGGCTTCAAGATCAGGAAGAGCTTCCGTGGAAAGAAGCTGAACATCACGATCGACAACTCCGCCCACGTCCAGAGCGGCGTGAAGGAGCTGACGCTCAACGGCGAGAAGCTGGAGGGCGCATACGTTCCGGCGGACAAGCTGACAGATACCAACGAGATCGTTGCAGTTCTCGGCTAACAAAAAGGGACCCGTTAGGGTCCCTTTTTTTATTTGGGGCTCTGCCCCAAACCCCGGCAGGGAGCGAGCGGCTCCCTGCACCCCGCACTTTAAATTGTGCGATATAACGGAAAAGTGACAAAATACTAATTGCAATTAAAAGTATCGAGGGGGCCTTTTCAAAGGCTTGCAGGGTCCAGGGAGATCGTCCCCTTCCACCGGTCCATAATGTTGGCCTTGCCGATCAGCGGCAACGAGGTGAGTGGCGTCGAACGAGACCTGACAAGAGAAAGCCGCCCCAGAAAAAAGGGACCCGTTAGGGTCCCTTTACGTTTGTTACTCGGCGGAAGACTCGGCGGCCTCCTCGGCGCTTTCAACAGCTTCCTCCACCTCGGACTGTACCTCTTCCTCGATCTCCTCGACCTCGGACTCAAGAGCGTCGCCGTTCTCGATGAGAGTACCGTCAACGTCGAAGCCGAAATCGTCACGAACGGGGAGAGAATTTCCGTCGGCGTCGTAGAAGACGATGTTGTCGATGTAGAAATTGCCCTCGTTCTGAGCTCCCCAGCGCATTACCAGGAAGGTAGCCTCAGACATGGTCTCGTCCCAGCACTGGCCGCCGTCGGCCATGAGGAACTTGAACTGAACGTGAGCAGGGCCGGACATATCGAAGTTGTACTCGCCGCCGTCCCACTCAGCGAACTGATACCACTTGTCGCCGGCAACGTTAGCGCCTCCGCCTCCGCCTACCCAGCCGGGAGCCTTCACAGCGTCGGCGTCCTCGGTGGCCAGCTTGTCGGCAGTAGCGTCCGCATAGGCGTCAAGCTCGATAGAGCGGACCTTTGCCAGGTCCTCGGGGGAGAGCAGCATAGCGGCGTCGATCTGGATCTTCTGAACGGTGCCGTTGGCGAAATTGCTCCCGTCGTCGGTGAAGCGGAGCATCTTGTTGCCCTGCACCTCGACAACCTCCAGCTCGCCCTGAGCGGAGTCATCGTCGATAGTTTTCGGCGTAGCGAAGGGGAAAACTCCGCTGTCGAAGATGACCGCATTGGGGTCAGTGGCCTCCGCAGGAACGGGAGGCAGCAGCTCCTCAGTGGGAGCCTCAGTCACCGGCTCGGGAGCCTCGGTAGCGGCCTCGGTCGCCTCGGTGGAAGAGGAGCTCTCAGAAGAAGAGCTGCTGTCCGAGCAAGAGGCGGCGGTGGCGGCCATGGCGAAGGCCAAAGCGCCGGCGATCAGTCTTTTATAGTCCATAATTATCCTCCTATGAAAATGCCCTCTGAAATTCAGAGGGCATGATCTTTATCGTTTAGGGCTCTGAATTAGTCCTTCTTTCTAGCAACGAAAGCAGCAGCGCCGGCAACAGCGATAGCAGCCAGAGCAACGCCTACACCGTGGTCGCCTGTCTGAGCGGAAGCCTCGCTCTTGGAGTCGTTTGAACCAGCCTTAGCTGTAGTCTTTGTGTCCTTGCTGTCAGCAGCCTTAGCTGTTGTAGTCTTAGCATCGTCAGACTTATTGTCGGACTTGTTGTCAGACTTATTATCTGAGCCGTTTCCGCTGTCGGAAGAACCGGTATCAGAAGGAGAGTCTGTAGGTGTCTCTGTGGGAGCATCTGTGGGTTCCTCAACAGGTGTTACATTAGATGTACCGTCATTGTAAAGACCGGAAACTGTGAAATACACCTTTACCTGGCTTGTGATAGGTGTAGCCTCATCAAGGTCAAAGTCATTGCCGTTATTTACGCCCCAGTTAGCAACAAAGTATGCTCTTGCACCACGCTTTGTGTCAGACTCATAATAAGCGAGATCATAAGCGTCATCCTTCTGTGTGAAATCGACCTTCTTGCCGTCGATATACAGCTCGTCAACTGTAATGGAAAGATCCGGGAAAGTATCCTTGGTAAAAGCATTGCCAAGGGACTCTGTCTCCTTGATCTCAAGCATTAAGAACTCGATGGAACCTGTGCCGTCGCCCTCGATATCCCAGACAGCCTCATACTGAGCGTTGCCGTCGATCTGAGCATCCTTTACAGTAACTGTGCCTGAATTCTCGTCAGCGCTCCAGTAGTTATATGTGCCAGCCTGGCCACGGATACCGGCGACACCAACGACATCAGCTGCGCTTGCAGAGAGGGACATTGCAGCGAAAGCGGAAGTTGAAATTGCAGCTGCGGCCATTGCAGCAAAGATCTTCTTCATCTTCATAATAAAAACTCCTTACATAATGTACGCTAAAAGGCGTAGCTTAGATTTTTATAAGCTAATTGTAACATAAAAATACGTCCATATCAAGTGGCAGTTTGCACAATATTGGCTCTCGATTTTGTTCGGTTTTCACATATTTTGGCCAGTTTTTTCCGCTGCGGAGCCAATAATATCCACCGCAGCCTTCATCATGTCGAATGGCCGCTGTTTCGGCGAGATCTTGACGCTGACATAGGACTTGCCGGAGCCGTTGAAGGTTATCCTGCCCTTGTAGGCTCCCCCCAGCGCCGCCACCTGCTCAGCGGTAAGGTACTCGGTGTAGAAATACATGGCGCCGTTCTTCTGGCTTATCTCGGTTATGCCAAGGTGGGCGGCCTTGTTCCTCAGCAGAGAAACGTCGATCAGCCCCACAACGCTCTTCGGCGGATCCCCGTAGCGGTCGATCAGCTCGTCGATCAGGTCCAGTTTGTCATCGTCGGTGGTGACTGTCATGATCCTGCGGTAGATCTCGATGCGCTGGTTGAGGCTGGAGATGTACTTGTCAGGGATATGGGCGTCGATCTGTATGTCCACAAGGCATTCCGGGATCTTCTCAGGCTTTTCGCCCTTTTCCTCAGCGATAGCCTCCGACAGGAGCCGGAGGTACATATCGTAGCCCACAGCCTCCATGTGGCCGTGCTGACGGCCTCCCAGGATACTTCCGGCGCCACGGATCTCCAGGTCCCGGAGAGCAATCCTGAAGCCGCTGCCGAACTGTGTGAACTCCCGCATGGCGTTCAGGCGCTTGGCGGCGATCTCCGTCAGCACCTTGTCCCGGCGGAAGGTGAAATATGCGTAGCCACGGCGGTTCGAGCGCCCCACCCTTCCTCTTAGCTGATAGAGCTGAGACAGGCCGAACCGGTCGGAGTCCTCGATGATGAGTGTGTTCACGTTGGGCACGTCCACGCCGGTCTCGATGATCGTAGTGCAGACCAGTATGTCGATCTCGTGCTCGACCAGCTGCTCCCAGATGTCGCTCATCTCGTCCTCGCCCATCTGTCCGTGAGCAACGGCGATCCGGGCCTCCGGCAGAAGGTCGTGGAGCCTTGCAGCGCAGGCGGTGATCGTCTCCACCCGGTTGTGGATATAGTACACCTGACCTCCCCGGCGGAGCTCCCGGACGATAGCCTGCACCACCGTCCCTACGCTGTACTCGATGACGTAGGTCTGGACGGGATAGCGGTCCTGAGGAGGCTCCTCCAGCACGGACATATCCCTGATCCCGCTCATGGCCATGTTGAGGGTCCTAGGGATCGGGGTAGCCGAGAGCATGAGCACATCGACTCCCGTGAAGGCCTCCTTGAAGCGCTCTTTGTGGGCTACGCCGAAGCGCTGCTCCTCGTCGATTATTGCGAGGCCTAAGTCCCGGAAGACCACGCTTTTCTGTATGATCTTGTGGGTGCCGATCAGCAGGTCGATCCTGCCCTGCTTCAGCTTCTTGATGATCTCGGCCTGCTGCTTGGGAGTGCGGTACCGTGAGAGGAGCTCCACGTTCACCGGGAACTGCTCGAACCGCCGCAAGGCCGTCTGGTAGTGCTGATAGGCCAGCACTGTCGTGGGCGCAAGGAGAGCGCACTGCTTCCCGGCAAGGATACACTTCATAGCCGCACGGAAGGCCACCTCGGTCTTGCCGAAGCCCACATCTCCGCAGAGAAGGCGCTCCATAGGCCGGGCACGCTCCATATCAGCCTTGATCTCGGCGATCGCCGTGAGCTGGTCCTCGGTCTCCACATAGGGGAAGCGGTCCTCGAAGTCGTGCTGGATCTCGTCGTCCGGATAGAAGGGGAAGCCCTGGCTGTGCTCACGCTTTGCATACAGAGCGATGAGCTCCTTGGCCATATCCTTCACCGCACGCTTGACGTTGCTGCGGGTCTTCTGCCATTCGTTGGAGGAGAGCTTGTTCAGCTTCACTCCGCTGTCGTCCCGGGGGCCGATGTACTTGGACACCATATCCAGCTGAGTGACCGGGATATACAGCTTATCGGTGCCGGCGTACTGGATCGTGATGTAGTCCTTGGTGACGCCGTCGAATTCCAGCTTGCGGATCCCGATGAACCGTCCGATGCCGTGGGCGGAGTGTACGATCAGGTCACCCTCGGAGATGTCCGCAAGGCTGCGGATCTCCTCGGCCTTGGTCTTCTTTTTCCGCCGGGTCTTGCGGACAGTGTCCAGTGAGCGCCCCTGAGTGATCAGGACGGTCTTGATCTCCGGGAACTCAAAGCCTCCGCTGAGGCTCCCCGACATGAGGACGGCCCTTCCGGGGGAGAGCTCGGCGCCCTCCTTTGCCAGAGAGCAGGGGATACCGCTGTCCTCGATGTCCTGGCGGATAATGGGGAGGGTCTTGTCGCTTCCGGCGCAGATGATCATGCTGTAGCCCCGTGAGCGGAAGTCCGAAAGGTCCTCGGTGAGCTGTGACAGCTCGCCGCCCCAGCCGGCAGTCTGCATGGCCTCGAAGCTGATCAGCCTGCGAAAATCTATCCTGTCGCCGCCCTGTAAGAAGGTGCTCATATAGATACAGCACTTCTTCCCGGCAATGTTCTGGACAGCCGGCAGCTCCAGCACATAGCCCTCCAGTCCCTTGCAGAGCTGACCCTGTTCAAGGAGGAACTTAACGTCCTCGGCATATCTGGTCATGACGGCGTTTGCGTTGGAGAGTATGTCGGAGAAGTCGCTCAGCAGCACGCTCCCGGAGATATAGTCCAGCACCGTGGTGGGCTCGCCGTACACAAGGGGAGCGTATTTCTGCCCGTGGACCAGGATCTCGCCAGCCCTGAGCCTTCTCACGTCAGCTCCAAGGTGCTCCCGGACCTGCTCCATATGCTTGCCCCGGATCCTCTTCATGAGGGCCTCGATCTTCTCCGCCAGCTCCTCGCTGTCGTAGAGTATCTCGCTGGCCGGAGAGATACTCACGCTGTCAAGGCGCTCGTCCGATCGGCGCTGAGTATCGGTGTCGAACTCAGAGATCGACTCCACCTCATCGCCGAAGAGCTCCGCACGGATCGGCCGGTCGGCCTGCACCGGGAAAATGTCCAGTATATCGCCTCTTATGGAGAACTGCGACGGCCCCTCCACCTTCTCGCAGCGCTGATAGCCGCTCCGGGAGAGGTCTGCTGCAAGCTGTCTCAGGTCGGTCTCCTGACCTGACCTCAGCTCAAGGGAGGCGGCAGTCAGTACCCCCGGCGGGATCACCGGCTGCATGACGGCCTCTATGCTGCCGCAGATCACTGAGCAGTCACCGCTGAGGGCCCGTGAAAGTGCGGAGATCCGCATATACTCGTACTCCCTGTTGGTGCCCTCCACTGGGGTCAGCACCAGCTCCTTTGAGGGGAAGAGCACAGCCTCCTCCCGGCCTGCCATCATGTTGATGTCGTCGCAGAGCTTCTTAGCCTCGGCCTCGCTGCCGGTGATCACAAGGTCGGTCTTCTCCCCGGCAAGGGCGTGGATCAGCAGTGCCCTGTGTATATGGGAAAGGCCTGTCACTGAGACAGGCGAGATGTTTTTTTCGATGGCCTCCCGGATACTGCCGTACCCGGTGAGCCTTGCGGATAGCTGCTTGAAAAGGTCCATTTTACGCTCCGTTTCAGGAATTATACTTGTTCATAGCCTCGTCGGTCCTGCCCTGCACCATGAGCTTTATGCACTCACAGGCGTTCTCGGCGGCCTCCTTCAGCTTGGCGGCGTCCTCCTTGCTGAACTTCCCCAGCACCCATTTTGCCAGGTCATAGTCCGGGTGAGGCTTGGCCCCCACGCCCATTTTGACTCTTGGGAAGTCGTCACGGCCGGTGAGCTCGATGATGCTCCGCATACCGTTGTGACCGCCGTGACTGCCCTTCCTGCGGATCCTGAGCTTACCCGGGTCAAGGGAGATGTCGTCATAGATCACGATCAGTTTCTCGGCGTCGATCTTGTAGAAATCCAGCGCCTGAACGATCGACTCGCCGCTGTTGTTCATATAAGTAGTAGGCTTGAGGAGCAGGCAGCGCTTCTCGCCGATAGTTACCTCGGCGGTCTTGCCCTTGAACCTGAGCCTGTTTATATCGGCTCCCAACTGAGAGGCCAGCATATCTATGGTATAGAAGCCTGCGTTGTGGCGGCTCCCCTCATATTCCAGCCCCGGATTGCCCAGCCCGGCGATCACATACTCTATTTTACCACCGGCCTTTGGCGTTTGTGAGGCTATCCTGTCGAACACATCAAAAATACTCATATCTTCTCCTTCTCTTCCACGCAAATAGCCCGCAGCAGAGCACCTGCTGCGGGTGTTTTATCAGTCGTAGCGCTCGTCGATGACACGGGCGGTCTTCTTCATGCTCCTTGGGAGGACTCCCACCTCTACCACCTTGACGATGGGGGTGAAGCCGATCCTGCTCTTGACCTTCTCGGCGATGCGCTTTGAAAGGTCTGCGAAGTCGTGGTCGCCGGTGGTCTCGACGTAGATCCTCATGGTGTCCTTGCCGTCCAGGTGAGAGATCCTGATCTGGTACTCGCTGGAGATCTCCTCGAAGCCTCCCAGCACCTCCTCGATCTGGCTCGGGAAAACGTTGACGCCCTTGATCTTCATCATGTCGTCGGTGCGTCCCATGATCGTGTCCAGTCTCGGGTAGCAGCGGCCGCAGCTGCACTTCCCGGGGATGATCCTTGACAGATCGTGGGTGCGGTAGCGGATAAGAGGAGCGCCCTCCTTCACCAGAGTGGTGATAACGATCTCGCCCAGCTCGCCGTCAGGGAGCACCTCACCGGTCTTGGGGTCGATGATCTCTACGTAGATGTAGTCGTCCCAGTAGTGCATACCGGTGTTCTCAGAGCAGTTTATGCCTATGCCGGGGCCGTAGATCTCGGTGAGGCCGTAGATGTCGTAGAGCTCTATGCCCAGCTCGGATGAGATCCTGTCACGCATCTTCTGGCTCCAGCGCTCCGAGCCGATGACGCCCTTTTTGAGCTTGATCTTGTCCTTGATGCCTCTCTTCTGGATCTCCTCAGCGAGCAGGAGCGCATAGGAGGAGGTGGCACAGAGGACGGTGCTCTCAAGAGACTGCATCATCTCGAGCTGCTTGTCGGTATTGCCCGGGCCCATGGGGATGACCATAGCCCCCAGCCTTTCAGCGCCGGCCTGGAAGCCGATGCCTGCGGTCCACAGGCCGTATCCGGGAGTGATCTGGATCCTGTCCTTGTTGGTGATGCCGGCAGTCTCGTAGCAGCGTGCGAACATGATCGCCCAGTCCTCCACGTCCTTGGCGGTATAGGGTATGATAACGGGAGTACCGGTAGTTCCTGAGGAGGAATGGATCCTGACAATCTCCTCCTCGGGAGCGGTCATAAGTCCCAGAGGATAGGCTTCACGGAGGTCCTTTTTTTCGGAAAAGGGGAGCTTTAGGAAGTCCTCGGGGGACTCCACGCTTGTGATACCGGCCTCCTCCAGCTTTTTGCCGTAGAAGCTGCCGGACTTTATGAGGGCAGAGATACGGTCGGCCACAAGTGCGAGCTGTTTTTCATTGATCTGCATAGCGATGATCCTTTCGTAGTGGTCGCTCCTGTCTAAGGGGAGCCTTTCTTTAATTGTATCAGCGAAAGCGGCCCGTGTCAATAGTCAAATTTGAATTTTTTGCACAGCGGCAGTCAGGCGAACGCCTTCTTCGATCCATAATGCAGAGTTCATAATGCATAATTATGGTGTCCGCCGTTGGCGGACTTATTTGTAGGGGCGCACATTGTGCGCCCGTGCCTCCCCGAACGTCTGTAGGGACGGCCATTGACCGTCCGTGCGCAATATACATTGTGTAGGGGACGGCGTCCTCGGCCTCCCGGACGATCGATCGGATCTCCGGAAACAAATTGTAGGGGCGAACATCGTTCGCCCGGCCTCCTTCGACCGGTATGATGTGCGTAAGACCTCACCGCCCGGCCATAGCCGGGCGGCACTGGAGGGCAAAGAGGAACACCTCCGGAGGGGAGGGCTTTAACAAAAAACTGGTACAAAAGCCGGCGGCCCTCCCCTCTCTTCGGTTTTCCTCTCTGCACTCTCTTTTCCCTCACACCCCACCCCGC
>JAFUAO010000071.1 GCA_017460665.1 Ruminococcus sp. | reverse complement strand
TTTTTCAATTCACCCCTTGCAGATGCGCCTTCGTAAGGAGATTTCGCCCTCTGCGGAGGGCGACCAGAGGCTCTGCCTCTGGACTCCGCAAGCCTTTGAAAAGGCTTGACCGAAACTTTTAATTGCAATTTGTCATTCAAATTTTTTCAGATACGTCCGCCGTCAGGCGGACACAACAACTAATAACTAAGCACTAATAACTTGCAACTGAAAAAGGGACTGCTTTCGCAGTCCCTTTTTATCACTCTGCTATTGTTTCCGCAATTGTCTGTCGGAGAAGTATCAGGTCGAACACCGTGACCCTTTCGTCGCCGCTGAACTCAGCAGAGCCGTAGCCCTCCTCAGTCAGCGTATCAGAGCCCAACAGGTACTTTTGCAGGAGCACCATGTCGGCGATGTTCACGTCGCCGTCGCAGTTCACATCGCCCTTCACCGGCTCCGCCTCCAGCCTGTGGAACGGCGCCTCAAAGGGAGCATGAGCCACCCATGTGACCGTGGCGGCGATACTGCTCTTGGACTCGGTCCTTGTCCAGTCGATGATACAGGGAGCTCCCCAGTTACACTCGGCGATCTTGACGGTCTCGCCCTCAACGTCCAGCACGAAAAATGCGTGGCCGTCGTACTGATAGCGGATCACGTCTCCGGCCTTCAGCGTGGAAAGGTCCGTATCCATCTCCCAGTCATACCGGCAGTCCTCGCCGTAGACATCGTATGCCAGCTTCCTTGCGAAGCCGTCACACTGGACCGAGATGAAATTATGGGCAGTAAAGTCGTTGCAGCCGTGGTCTCTTAGGTAGATGTAGTGGTCGTTGATGCCGTGGTGGGTACAGGGCGTATCGGTCCAGCTATTCGGGTCGCCGGGCTGGTCGGGATCGTGGTTCCAGTATTTATCCTGGGGGAACTTCTCCATGAGCTCCTCGATAGTGAGCCCGGAGAAGTCTGCCGGGGCGTCCACTGCAGCATAGGCGGCGGTCGGAGCTGCGCCGGCGATGACGGCTGTCATCAGAGCAGCGGCAGCCACGGAAATGATCTTTTTCGTGCTCATAATGGGCTCCTTTCTGACAGAAACGGCCGCTGTACTGAAAAATATCGTGCAGCGGCCGGATCGTGTTTATACTATGGGATTTGTCATGGGAACGGTGCTGTGCTCAGTGTAAGCCTCGTTCTTTACCACCTTGACGTGGCTGTAGCAGTCCATACCTGTTCCGGCAGGGATCAGCTTACCGATGATAACGTTCTCCTTGAGGCCCAGGAGCTGGTCGCTCTTGCCTCTGATAGCGGCGTCTGTGAGAGCCTTTGTAGTCTCCTGGAAGGAGGCGGCTGACATGAAGCTGTCAGAGTTGGAGGAAGCCTTTGTGATACCCTGGAGCACGGGAGTGGTCTGAACGAGCTGGAGGTCGTACTCTCCGGCGTCGATACGGGCCTGGATCTCCTCATTGATAGCGTCGATCTCCTTGCGGTCAACGAGAGTGCCGGGGAGCTGATAGCTGCTTCCGGTCTCCTCCACCTTCACCTTGCGGAGCATCTGGCGAACGATGACCTCGATATGCTTATCGTTGATGTCAACGCCCTGGAGACGGTATACCTTCTGGACTTCGTTGATGATGTAGTTCTGAACGGCCTGAGTGCCGAGGATATTGAGAATGTCTGTAGGATAGATATTGCCCTCGGTAAGGCGTGTGCCCTTCTCGATGACCTCGCCCTCCTGAACACGGATCTTCAGGTTGTAGGGGATCATATAGTTCTCGGTCTCGCCGGTCTCGTCGTTGGTAACGACGATGTTCCTTGTGGTCTTGACCTCCTCGATCCTGATCTTTCCGGGGATACGGGAGAGGATCGCAGCGCCCTTGGGACGTCTGCTCTCGAAGAGCTCCTCGACACGGGGAAGACCCTGAGTGATGTCCTCGGCGTCGGCAGAGGCAACTCCTCCGGTATGGAAAGTTCTCATGGTGAGCTGAGTACCGGGCTCGCCGATAGACTGAGCGGCGATGATACCAACGGCCTCACCGACGGATACCATGTTGTTGTTTGCAAGGTTAGCGCCGTAGCACTTAGCGCAGACGCCTGTTCTGGACTTACAGGTCAGCACAGAGCGGATCTTGATGCGCTCGATGCCGGAGTCGATGATCTTCTTAGCGTCGGCATCGTTGATGAGCTTGTTCCTGGAGACGATGAGCTCGCCGGCCTCGTCACGGAGGTCATCGGCAAGGAAGCGACCTACCAGACGCTCATCGAAGGGCTCAACGATCTCATTGCCGTTGCGGATCTCGTATACCTCGATGCCCTCGGTGGTGCCGCAGTCCTCCTCACGGATGATAACGTCCTGAGAAACGTCAACGAGACGTCTTGTCAGGTAACCGGAGTCGGCGGTACGCAGAGCGGTATCGGCCAGACCCTTACGGGCGCCTCGGGAAGCGATGAAGTACTCCAAGATGTTAAGGCCTTCACGGTAGTTAGCTCTGATCGGGATCTCGATAACTGCACCGGAGGTATTGGCGATAAGTCCACGCATACCTGCGAGCTGACGGATCTGAGAGATAGATCCACGGGCGCCGGAGTCGGCCATCATCCAGATCGGGTTGTATCTGTCGAAGTTTGCCTTCAGAGCGGCAGTTACCTCGTCGTTGGTGTTGGTCCAGAGGTCGATGATCTTCTTGGACTTCTCCTGAGCGGAGATATAGCCGTAGTTGAACTGGCGTGTGATCTCAGCGACCATATCGTCGGCCTTAGCGAGGATCTCCTTCTTCTGGGGAGGGATAGATGCGTCGCAAACGGCAACGGTAAGGGCTGCTCTTGTGGAATATTTGTAACCTAAGGCCTTGATGCGGTCCAGCACCTCTGAGGTAGTGGTAGTGCCGTGGATCTTGATGCATCTCTCGATGATGTCGGAGAGCTGCTTCTTGCCCACCAGGAAGGATACCTCAAGGTCGAACTGCTTGTCGGAGTTGGTCCTGTCGACGTAGCCAAGGTTCTGGGGGATATTCTCGTTGAAGATCAGGCGTCCGACGGTAGCGTCGATGATCTTTGAGACCTTCTTCTCGCCGATGTCCTTGGTGATCTTCACCTTGATATTGGCATGGAGGGAGACATCGTGCTCCTGATAAGCCATGAGAGCCTCGTTGACGTCACGGAACACCTTGCCCTCGCCGGGCTCGCCGGGCTTAGCCATGGTCAGGTAGTATGAGCCCAGTACCATATCCTGTGAAGGAACGGCAACAGGCTTACCGTCAGAGGGCTTGAGCAGGTTGTTTGCTGCCAGCATGAGGAACCTTGCCTCAGCCTGAGCCTCTGCGGAAAGGGGAAGATGCACGGCCATCTGGTCGCCGTCAAAGTCGGCGTTGAAGGCGGAGCATACCAGCGGGTGGAGCTTGATAGCTCTTCCCTCGACAAGGATCGGCTCGAAGGCCTGGATACCCAGACGGTGGAGCGTAGGAGCACGGTTGAGCATTACAGGGTGGTCCTTGATAACGTCCTCCAGAGCGTCCCATACCTTGTTGTCAGCACGGTCGATGAGCTTCCTTGCGCTCTTGATATTAGCGATAGCCTTCTTGTCCACCAGTCTCTTGAGGACGAAGGGCTTGAAGAGCTCCAGAGCCATCTCCTTGGGGAGACCGCACTGATACATCTTCAGCTCAGGGCCTACTACGATAACTGAACGTCCGGAGTAGTCTACACGCTTACCAAGAAGGTTCTGACGGAAGCGTCCCTGCTTGCCCTTGAGCATATCGGAAAGTGATTTGAGGGCACGGTTGCTGGGACCTGTAACAGGTCTGCCGTGTCTGCCGTTGTCGATAAGGGCGTCAACGGCCTCCTGGAGCATACGCTTCTCGTTCCTTACGATGATGTCGGGGGCGTCCAGCTCCAGCATCCTCTTTAAGCGGTTATTTCTGTTGATGACCCTTCTGTACAGGTCGTTCAGGTCGCTGGTGGCGTAGCGTCCGCCGTCCAGCATGATCATAGGACGCAGATCCGGAGGGATAACGGGGACAACGTCCAGAATCATCCACTCAGGCTTGTTCCCGGAGAGGCGGAAGGCCTCGATGATCTGGAGCCTCTTGAGGAGCTTTACCTTCTTCTGGCCGGAGGGCAGGCCTACCAGCTCAGCCTTCAGGTCGTCGGAAACGATCTCGATATTGTTCTTCCACTCGATCTCAGGGATCTCTCTGAACTTAGCGCACTCGTCGCACTGGCACTCTCTGGGGTCGTTATAGCAGGTGATCCTGCCGCCCAGTGAGATCTTGCCCATTTCGATGAGGCGCTCCTTGAGGGTATCGTATCTTGCGGGGTCGTACTCGTTAAGGAGCTTCTTGATAGCCTCTGCGCCCATTTCGGCCTTGAAATCGTCGCCGTACTTCTCCAGATATGACAGGTACTCCTTCTCGGAGAGGAGCTGCTTTTTCAGGAGCTCGGTGTTGCCGGGGTCGGTAACGATGTACTTTGTGAAGTAGAGGACCTCCTCCAGTCTCTTCTGGCTCACCTCAAGGACCTGACCGATACGGGAAGGTGTGCCCTTGAAGTACCAGATATGAGAAACGGGAGCGGCCAGCTCGATGTGGCCCATCCTCTCTCTTCTGACTCTTGCTCTTGTTACCTCAACGCCGCAGCGGTCGCAGACCTTGCCCTTGAAGCGGATCTTCTTGAACTTACCGCAGTGGCACTCCCAATCCTTGGTAGGCCCGAAGATCTTCTCACAGAAAAGTCCGTCACGCTCAGGCTTCTGAGTTCTGTAATTTATAGTTTCAGGTCTCTCAACAACGCCGTATGACCAGCTTCTGATCTGTTCGGGCGATGCAAGACCGATCTTGATAGATTCAAAAGTGTTGAATTCCAAATTGCTACCTCCTGCAATTTAATGCGTTATCCGCAGCGTAGTCCTGCTGCGGGACGTGGATCACGGATGACGGTGGAGGGCCGGGAGCACCGGCCTCACGGATCAGTCCTCGTCTGAAGAGTCGTCAAGGTCGAAGCTGCCGAAGGGATCGTCGCCCTCATCGTCGTCATCGAAGCCAAGGTCGTCCTCATCGTCGTCGAAGCTGAACTCGTCGTCCTTGTCTGCGCTGTCCATAAGGTCGCCCTCGTCGTCGCCTTCAAAGCCGAAGCCGGCGTCGCCCAGATCGCTGTCAGAGAGCTCTGAGGTATCAGAGGTATCCTCATCATCGAAGGAATCCTTATGGGGGATCGGGTCGTCGTCGAAGTTCTGCTTGAGGTCGATCTCTTCCTGGTTGATGTCGAGCACCTTGACGTCAAGGCAGAGAGACTGCATCTCCTTGATGAGCACCTTGAAGGACTCAGGGATGCCGGGGGTAGGAACGTTCTGGCCCTTGACGATAGCCTCATAGGTATTGACTCTTCCGATAGTATCATCGGACTTGACTGTCAGGATCTCCTGGAGGGTGTATGCAGCACCGTAGGCCTCCAGAGCCCATACCTCCATCTCACCGAAGCGCTGTCCGCCGAACTGAGCCTTACCGCCCAGAGGCTGCTGAGTAACCAGAGCATAGGGGCCGACTGAACGTGCGTGGATCTTATCGTCTACAAGGTGGTGGAGCTTGAGGTAATACATATATCCGACGGTGACACGGTTATCGAACTTCTCGCCGGTGCGTCCGTCGTAAAGTGTGAACTTACAGTCGTCTGTGAATTCCAGAGCATTGGGGTTGATGACCTTATCCATAGCTCCCAGCTCGAACATATCGTCCTTATGCTCAAGAGCGTGGTCGTTGGCCATTTTGAAGCACTCACGGATATCGTCCTCGTGTGCGCCGTCGAATACAGGGGTCATGATGTGCCAGCCGAGGGCCTTGCAAGCCATTCCCAGGTGGACCTCAAGTACCTGACCTATGTTCATTCGTGAAGGAACGCCCAGGGGGTTGAGCACGATGTCCAGAGGAGTTCCGTCCGGCAGGAAGGGCATATCCTCCTCAGGGAGGATACGGGAAACTACGCCCTTGTTTCCGTGACGGCCGGCCATCTTATCGCCGACTGTGATCTTTCTCTTCTGAGCGATATAGCAGATGACACGCATATTTACGCCTGCCGACAGCTCATCGCAGTTCTCTCTTGTGAATACCTTTACATCTACGATAACGCCTGATTCGCCGTGGGGCACCTTCAGGGAGTTATCACGGACCTCTCTTGCCTTCTCGCCGAAGATCGCTCTCAGGAGCCTCTCCTCAGCGGTGAGCTCGGTCTCGCCCTTAGGAGTTACCTTTCCGACCAGTATATCGCCGGAATTTACCTCTGAACCGATGCGGATGATACCGTTCTCGTCCAGATTTGCCAGAGCGTCGTCACCCACGTTGGGGATGTCACGGGTGATCTCCTCAGGTCCCAGCTTAGTGTCACGGCACTCGATCTCGTACTCCTCGATGTGTACTGAGGTGAACACGTCCTCACGGACGAGCCTCTCGTTAAGGAGGACAGCGTCCTCGTAGTTGTAGCCCTCCCAGGTCATGAAGCCGATGAGGGCGTTCTTGCCCAGTGAGATCTCGCCGTCTGCTGTAGCAGGGCCGTCAGCCAGCACCTGTCCCTTGGCGATATGCTCGCCCACAGCGACGATAGGCTTCTGGTTCACGCAGGTGCCCTGGTTGGAGCGCTTGAACTTAGTGAGCTCGTACTTGTGCTCGATACCGTCGGTATCGGTCAGGTGGATCCTGTCAGCGTCGACATAGGTAACAGTACCCTCATACTCGGATACTACGCATACGCCTGAGTCGACAGCAGCCTTGTACTCCATACCGGTGCCGACGAAGGGGCGCTCGGTCTTGAGCAGCGGAACGGCCTGACGCTGCATATTAGAGCCCATGAGGGCACGGTTAGCGTCGTCGTTCTCAAGGAAGGGGATCATAGATGTAGCTACAGAGACTACCATCTTAGGAGAAACGTCCATGTAGTCCACCTTCTCACGCTCGATCTCAAGGATCTGGTCACGGTGGCGGGCGTTTACTCTGGGACGTGCCAGCTTGCCGTCCTCAGTGAGGGGCTCGTTGGCCTGAGCGACAACGTAGTTGTCCTCAACGTCGGCGGTCATGTAGATAACTTCATTGGTGACTACGCCGGTCTCCTTGTCCACCTTGCGGTATGGAGCCTCGATGAAGCCGTACTCGTTGATCCTTGCGAAGGTGGCCAGGTAGGAGATAAGTCCGATGTTCGGGCCTTCAGGGGTCTCGATAGGACACATCCTTCCGTAGTGGCTGTAGTGAACGTCACGGACCTCAAATCCGGCACGGTCTCTTGAAAGGCCTCCGGGACCGAGAGCTGAAAGACGCCTCTTATGGGTAAGCTCGGCAAGGGGGTTGTTCTGGTCCATGAACTGGGACAGAGGCGAGGAGCAGAAGAACTCCTTCATAGCCGAGGAGATAGGTCTGATATTGATCAGGGTCTGAGGGGTGAGGGTGTTGATGTCCTGAGTCTGGATATTCATCCTCTCACGGATGCCGCGCTCCATGCGGGCGTAGCCGATACGGAACTGGTTCTGGAGGAGCTCGCCCACTGAGCGGATACGTCTGTTGCCCAGATGGTCGATGTCGTCGACAGTGCCGACGCCCTCGCAGAGGCCGATGAAATAGCTGATAGTAGCGAAGATGTCGTCCAGGATGATGTGCTTAGGCACCAGCTCGTCGGCACGCTTCTTGATGTTCTCCTCGATCTCGTCAGCGTCAGCGGAGTTCTCTAAGATCTCACGGAGGACCTTGAAGGAGACCTTCTCGTTGATGCCGTACTTCTCGGTATCGAAGTCTACATAGCCCTTGATGTCAACCATGCCGTTGCCGATGATCTTGACGTTCTTCTCCACCATCTGGATAGTGGTCTCGCCACGCTCGTTGGTGGAATACTCCTTAGCCTCGACGGTGACGAAGGCGTAGTAAACGCCGGCCTGCTCGATCTCACAGGCTCTGTCGTAGGAGATAGTCTCGCCGGCCTCGGCCATGATCTCACCGGTAAGGGGATCCACGATAGGCTCGGAGAGGGTATGGCCTGCAAGACGTGAAGCTAGGCCCAGCTTCTTGTTATACTTGTATCTTCCGAATCGGCAGAGGTCGTACCTCTTTGCGTCGAAGAAGAGGTTGTTCAGGTGAGTCACAGCGCTCTCTACCGTAGGAGGCTCGCCGGGACGGAGCTTCTTGTAGACGTCGATGAGAGCGTCGGAGTTGTTCTTTGTCTGATCCTTCTGGAGGATAGTCTGGCGGAGCCTGTCGTCGTTGCCGAAGAGCTCGAAGATCTCCTCGTCTGTGCCGACGCCGAGGGCCCTGATGAAGGTCGTGATCGGGATCTTTCTGTTCTTGTCGATACGGACGTAAACTACGTCGTTGGAGTCCATCTCGTACTCCAGCCAAGCTCCACGGTTAGGGATGACTGTGGTATTGAACAGGTCCTTACCGGTCTTGTCCTTCTCGAAGCCGTAGTAAACTCCGGGGGAGCGCACGAGCTGTGAAACGATGACACGCTCGGCACCGTTGATAACGAAGGTACCGCTGTCTGTCATGAGGGGGAAGTCGCCCATATAGATCTCGCTCTCGCTGACAGCGCCTGTCTCCTTATTGCAGAGGGTAGCTGTAGCTCTCATAGCGACCTGATATGTGGCACCTCTTGATTTACACTCTGCCAGTGTATACTTGGGAGTCTCGTCGAAGCGGTAGTCCTTGAAATTGAGCACCAGGTTACCGTTATAGTCGGTAATGGCAGTCATATCACGGAAGACCTCTCTAAGGCCCTCCTCACGGAACCATTTGTATGAGTTCTTCTGCACCTCGATAAGGTTAGGCATCTCAAGGGGCTCGGTGATCTTACCGAAACTCATCCTGACGTTCTTTCCCAACTGCTTAGGCGTAACATTCACCATAGGCGGAACCTCCTTAATATTTTACCTGTCACGTCGGACACGCATTTGCTTGTGAAAGTATTTTACAGAAATTGCAGCAAAGCTATTGACAAGAGCGATATTGTGTGCTATAATATTTTGCAAAATAGCGCTACTATTCCATATTGATGCATTATATAATTATAATACAGTTTTTTTCCTGTGTCAAGGGCTTTGAGAACGATTTAGAGAAACTGCCGGTTTTTTGGGAATTGACCGGCAGTTTTTTGACATTTAGCGTAGATCGTGGCGTGAGTTGCGAGTTGTTAGTTCGAAGCGCTTAGTTGTAGTTTAGAGCTGTGGTGTCCGCCTGACGGCGGACCTATTTGTATGGGCGAACATCGTTCGCCCGTGCCTCCCGGAAACTCTGTAGGGACGGCCATTGGCCGTCCGTGCGCCATATTTGTTGTGTAGGGGACGGCGTCCTCGACGTCCCGGCCAATCGGATCTCCGGAAACAAATTGTAGGGGCGAACATCGTTCGCCCGGCTGTGACCGAAAATCGTAGGGGCGGACCCGTGTGTCCGCCCGGTGGTTTGCGGT
The DNA here is from genome assembly GCA_017460665.1 of Ruminococcus sp. Lineage (GTDB taxonomy): Bacteria > Bacillota > Clostridia > Oscillospirales > Ruminococcaceae > Ruminococcus. The sequence goes on along the minus strand of JAFUAO010000071.1, from coordinate 194 downwards.
GAACGTCCACCGCCCGGCTTTAGCCGGGCGGCATTGGCGGGCAAAGAGGAACACCTCCGGAGGGGAGGGCTTTAACAAAAAACTGGTACAACAGCCGGCGGCCCTCCCCTCTCTTCGGTTTTCCTCTCTGCACTCTCTTTTCCCTCACACCCCACCCCGCCGGCTTTTGACTATCCTTCGCAGGACCCTTCGGG
>JAFUAO010000070.1 GCA_017460665.1 Ruminococcus sp. | reverse complement strand
CGACCAGAGGCTCTGCCTCTGGACTCCGCAAGCCTTTGAAAAGGCTTGAGCGAAACTTTTAATTGCAATTTGTCATTCAGAGTTTTTCAGATCTCGTCCGCCGTCAGGCAGACACAGCAATTATGCATTATCAATTTTTGTCCTTCTGAGGGAAGATCGCCGCTGCTGTCAGGCCGGCGATGAGGGCCGCTGCGATGCCTCCGGAGGCCGCCGTCAGTCCGCCGGTGAATACCCCGATCAGCCCGTCCTCCCGGACCGCCTTCCTTACGCCCTCCGCAAGAAGATGCCCGAAGCCCGTCAGCGGCACCGTTGCCCCTGCTCCTGCGAACTCCGCAAGCGGCCCGTATACTCCCACCGCCGAGAGCAGGACCCCTGCCACCACAGCCCCCGTGAGGATCCGTGCCGGGGTCAGCCTTGTGTAGTCGATCAGGAGCTGCACCACGGCGCAGATAGCTCCCCCGACAAAAAACGCCTTGATGATGTCTGTCAGCATAGTTTACCTCCTTTTGATGTGGACCAGATGTGCGATCGCCGGGATCGTGCCGCCCTGCTGAAGACTCATGGGAGACATGAGGGCGCCCGTTGCCACGAAGAGCAGCTCGCACAGCTCTCCCCTCTCCAGCCTTGGCAGAAAATGGCCGCACAGCACGCTTGCGCTGCATCCGCAGCCCGATCCGCCGCAGTGGGTGTCCTGAGTCTCCGGGTCGAAGATCATGGATCCGCAGTCCCGGTGGCGGTCGGCAAGGTCGATGCCCTTGTCCGCAAGGAGCTGAGGAAGAAGAGAGCTCCCCACAGTGCCAAGGTCCCCGGTAACGATCAGGTCATAGTCCTCCGGAGAGGTGGAAGTTGCCGAAAGATAGCGGCTGACGGTCTCTGCGGCCGCCGGAGCCATAGCAGCTCCCATGTTGGTGATGTCGTCGATACCCATGTCAGCGATCCGGCCGATACAGCCTCCCACGATCTGGCAGGCGCCCCTGCCCCGGGAAAGTATCGCCGCTCCGGCAGCGGTGCAGGTCCACTGAGAGGTGGGGGTCCTCTGGCCGCCGTAGGACAAGGGGTAGCGGAACTGTCTTTCAGCCGTTGAGAAGTGGGAGGAGGTCACGGCTGCCGCACGCTCCCCGAAGCCGGCCTCAAGGAACATCGCCGCCGTGATCAGGCCCTCCGCCATGGTCGAGCAGGCCCCGTAAAGGCCGAGGAAGGGGATCTCCAGCTCCTTCAGGCCGTATGCCGAGCCGGTACACTGATTGATCAGGTCTCCGGCGCAGATCATGCCCACGTCCTCCTTGGTGATATTGCCCTTAGCTGCTGCGATACGCACGACTTCTAGCTGGAATCGGGACTCGGCCTGCTCCCATGTTTCCTGGCCGAAGTGACTGTCCTCCACGATGCGGTCGAAGCAGTCACCGAGGGGACCGTCGCCTTCTTTTTTTCCGGCAATTGAGCCGAAGCTCTCTATACAGGGCAGGCTTTCGGTCTGGAAAACGCCCTGTGCAAGGATCTTAGCCATAAAGCACCTCCGTTTTTTTGTCAGGACTATTATGTCCGGAAAACCGAGGATCATACGGGCGGCGGTCGAATTTGATGCGGAATGCGAAATTCGGAATTGTGGTGTCCGCCGTTGGCGGACAAAAAAATAATTGCGGGGTGCAGGGAGCCGCTCGCTCCCTGCCGGGATCCAAGGGCAGAGCCCTT
>JAFUAO010000069.1 GCA_017460665.1 Ruminococcus sp. | reverse complement strand
TTGTTGTGTCCGCCTGACGGCGGACAAGATCTGAAAAGTTGGACTGACAAATTGCAATTAAAAGTTTAGGTCAAGCCTTTTCAAAGGCTTGCGGAGTCCAGAGGCAGAGCCTCTGGTCGCCCTCCGCAGAGGGCGAAATTCTCCTTACGAAGGAGCTCCGCAAGGGGTGAATGAAAAAACAGTCCGGGGGACTGTTTTGGAAGAGGGGACGCTCTGCAAGTGAGAGCGTCCCCTTCCACCGGTCCATTAGGTAGGCCTTGCCGCTCAGCGGCAACGAGGCGACTGCAAAAACTCCCACACAAAAATAATGACCTGCGCAGAAACGCAGGTCTGAGAGGGGGGATAGATAAAACAAAACAGTTTTCGGGATTTGGGAGGGATCACTTAACTGACTATATGATACCGCCCCAGTCTTAAAATAATCTTAGATCTCCAAAATTTTTTTCAGTTCTTGTCCTGGTTGGCTGAGAAGATGTCCGCAACCTCGCTGAGAGTGATATAGGCCAGCGGATCTGCCTCTTGGACGATGTCCTTCATCTTCATGACCTGGAACCTGTTCACGACGAAGTAGACCACCCTCCTGTCTGAGCCGGAATAGCCTCCCTTGGCCTCCATTATGGTCATGCCGGTGTGGAATTCCTTCTGGAGGGCGGCGCAGATCTGCTCCGAACGGGCGGTGACGATAAAGGCCGCCTTCGAGCGCTCAAGGCCGTCAACGATGTAGTCCACCGTTTTCAGGGCGGCGGCGTAGGTGACTATCGAGTACAGCGGCAAGATCCAGCTGTGGATCACCAGTCCGCAGACGATGTAGAGCACCACGTTGTAGATCATGACGAAGGTACCTACGCTGAGGCCAAGGCGCTTTGCAAAGATCACCGCCATGACCTCCACCCCGTCCATAGCTCCGCCGAAACGCAGCGCAAGACCGCTCCCCACGCCGGAGATCACTCCGCCGAAAAGGGCGCACAGCAGCAGGTCAGTACCGGCAAGGGGCGAGGCTATGCTCACGTCAACGGGCAAAACATCGGTGATCAGCCACGCCGACAGGGAATACACGGCCACGGTGTATATGGCACTGACCGTGAAGGTGACGCCCTGCTTTTTCAGCCCGTACAGGAAAAGGGGTATGTTCAGCAGGATCAGGAACACCGACAGCGACAGCCACTTCGGTGTCACCTGAGCCAGCAGCATCGCTGTGCCGGAGATGCCGCTGTCATAGAGCTTCACCGGCGTCAGGAATATGGTTATGCCGAAGGCGTTGACGGCTCCGGCGAGAGTCAGCATGAAAAGGCTGAGAGGACGGATCCTCTTCAGCAGCTCTGCGGCTTTTTTCAAATCGTTCTCCTTTCAAAAAAAGGACGCCTGCTCTCACAGACGCCCCCCTTTGGCTCAGTCGTTGTCGCTGCCCTTGATCTTGTCGATCAGGCCCTTGATGAGACCGCCGCCCTTTTCGCCCAGCTCGTCAAGGTTTACCTTAGCCTTGATGCCCTCGACGATCTCATTGATCTTGTCGTCAGGGAGGTCAACGCCAACTGCACCTTCAACGGTCTTGACAGGGTCGCTCTTGAACTTGCTTCCGAAGTCCTTGTCGTTCTTGATCTTAGCGATGAGGTCTTCGATGATCTTCTTGATATCCATAGTGGTGACCTTCTTTCATAAAAATATACATATATTATAGCATGGGCGGAAGAAAAAATCAAGCATTTTCTGTAAATTTGCACAAATATCTCTCAGGAGGGCTCCGGCACTTGACAAAAAGACGATCTTAGTGTATAATGTGTAAAGTAATTTTAGATCACACCCTACCGATCGGAGCTCGTTTTATGGCTAAGCAACTGCAATTCGTCATGCTCCTGGACTGCTACGGCGCCCTTCTTACTCAGCACCAAAGGAACGTCATGGAGCTTTATTACTGCGAGGACCTCTCCCTGGCTGAGATAGGTCAGCCCCTTGGCATCACCCGTCAGGGCGTCAGGGCCATGATCAAGCGCACTGAGGCTATCCTCCTGAACTATGAGGAAAAACTGGGCGCTGCCGAGAAAACAGCAGGCCTCCGTGAGTGCTTCCAAAGGATCTCACAGGCCGCCCAGAGCATCCCCGATGAGGAGCTCCGACGTATCATAAACGAACAGACCGAGAAGGGCAGAGAGCTGCTCTGACCGGACGAAAGGAACAAGCTATGGCTTTTGAAGGACTTTCCGAAAAACTAAATACCGTTTTCAAAAAGCTCAAGTCCCGTGGAAAGCTCACCGAGGCCGACGTCAAGGAGGCCATGCGTGAGGTCAAGCTGGCGCTGCTGGAGGCCGATGTAAGCTATAAGGTGGTCAAGGAGTTCGTTGCGAAGGTCTCTGAGAGAGCCGTGGGCGAGGAGGTGCTGGCCAGCCTTACTCCCGCTCAGCAGGTCATCAAGATCGTCAACGAGGAGCTCTGCGCTCTCATGGGCAACAGCAATGCCCGGATAAATTACGCCTCAAAGCCGCCTACGGTCATCATGATGTGCGGCCTTCAGGGATCGGGTAAGACTACCCACTCCGCTAAGCTGGCTAAGCTGCTGAAAAAGGAGGGCCACCGCCCCCTGCTGGCGGCCTGTGACATCTACCGTCCGGCTGCTATCAGTCAGCTCCAGGTAGTCGGTCAGAAGGCTGACGTGAAGGTCTTCGAGATGGGCCAGATAAGCCCTGTGACTATCGCCGGCGAGGCTCTGAAATACGCCAAGGACTACGGCCACGATATACTCATCATAGATACCGCAGGCCGTCTGCATATCGACGAGGAGCTCATGCAGGAGCTCAAGGATATAAAGGAGCTCACCCAGCCTAATGAGATCATGCTGGTGGTGGACGCTATGACCGGCCAGGACGCCGTCAACGTCGCCAAGGCCTTCGATGAGGCCGTGGGCATCACAAGTGTCCTCATGTCGAAGCTGGACTCCGATACAAGAGGCGGTGCTGCGCTGTCGGTGCTCTCAGTCACCGGAAAGCCGATCAAGTACGTCGGCATGGGCGAGAAGCTGGACGACTTCGAGCAGTTCCACCCCGAGAGGATGGCCTCCCGTATACTGGGTATGGGCGACGTGCTCACCCTCATTGAGAAGGCCGAGAACGTTATGTCCCAAAAGGACGCCGAAAAGCTCACCAAGAAGTTCAAGGAGAACAAGTTCGATATGGACGACCTCCTCGAACAGATGAAACAGATAAAGCGCATGGGAAGCATGAAGTCCATCATCGGTATGCTCCCCGGCGTGGGCGATAAGATCAAGGACGCAGATATAGACGAGAGCCAGCTGGGCAGAGTCGAGGCGATCATCACCTCGATGACCAAGGCCGAGCGTGCTAAGCCCTCGATCATCAACCCGTCCAGAAAAAGACGTATCGCCGCCGGCTCGGGCACTAAGGTGGAGGACGTGAACCGCCTCCTCAAGCAGTTCGAGCAGATGCAGAAGATGATGAAGCAGTTCACCGGAAAAAGCGGCAAGATGTCCCTGAGAAAGGCCAGAAAGCAGCTCGCCGGCATGAACTTCGACAAGATGACAGGCAAGGGCGGCGGAGACCTCCCCTTCTAAATGGAGATCATCGTCATCTTGGCCGGAGCGTTCTGTATCTTGGCAGGAGTTTTCGACTGGGACTTCTTCTTCCGCAACTACAAGGCCGCTCCCCTTGTCAGGCTGCTGGGACGCCAGGGCGCCAGGAAATTTTACATCGGGCTTGGCATCGTTTTCGTGCTTGCAGCTATATTCCTTTGATCCAATGCGGTCTCCCGCCGCTTGAGATAAATTCCTTTTAAGGAGGTGAAAATAATGGCAGTAAAGATCAGACTCAGAAGAATGGGCGCTAAGAAGGCTCCCTTCTACCGTGTCGTTGTCGCTGATGCAAGATACCCCAGAGACGGCCGCTTCGTTGAAGAGCTGGGCTACTACGATCCCACTAAGGATCCCTCAGTAGTTAAGATCGACGGCGATAAGGCTAAGGAATGGATCGCTAAGGGTGCTCAGCCCACAGACACAGTTAAGGCTCTTCTCAAGAAGGAGGGTATCCTTTGATCACCGGCTTTTACGGAGGAGGAGAGACTTTGTCTCTGCCTCTGTTCCGGAGAGCTCATGGAGGTAAGTTATGAAAGATCTGCTTTATGCTATCGCAGCAGGACTCGTTGAGGACAAGACTGCTATCAAGATCGTCGAGGACGAGCCCGACGCAGAGGGAGTCATCGTATTCCACCTGTCTGTCGCTCCCGACGATATGGGCCGTGTCATCGGCAAGCAGGGCAGGATCGCCAAGGCGCTCAGAACTATCATGAGAGCCGGCGCTGCCAAGAAGGACCTCAAGGTCTCTGTTACCATAGAATAAGAAGAATACCCGCTGATCTCTCGGCGGGTCTTGTTTTTGGATATATTTTTGGGAGGCTTTGCTGCCGCTTAGCGGCAGGGCTCACTTGCTTATGACCGGTGGCAGGGGACGCCTTAACTTGCAAGGCGTCCCCTCTTGAAAAACAGTCCCCCGGACTGTTTTTCAATTCACCCCTTGCGAGGCGCTTTAAGCCAATGCAGGGCTCTGCCCTGCACCCGCCAGAGGCTCTGCCTCTGGACTCCGCCAAAGGGATGTGATCCCTTTGGAAACCCGATCTTTTGTTTTTTGAACGGCGATCCATTTGGAAACCCGATCTTTTGTTTTTGGACGGTGATACCTTTGCTCAAAAAGATCTTAAGCAGCCAGGCCTGCGCTCAGTGCCGCCTGTGCTGTATCTTCGACCGCTATGAGGTCTGGGAGACCCCGGTCTTTACCCCTCAGCTCCGTGACCGGATCAGTGAGGCCTCCCCAGACACTAAATTCGTCCCCAAGGACAGCGGCTTCATCTTCCGGGTGGAAAAATTCGGCCCCGATGGGCTCTTTACCTGCCCTGCCCTCACCGAAAAGGGCTGTATGCTGGGCGACGACAAGCCCTTCGACTGCCGGATCTGGCCCTACCGCATCATGAACGTGGGCGGCCGCCGGGCCATTACGATCGCCTCCCTTTGCGGAGAGCTCTACTCCCGTCCCCTGTCTCAGCTCGTGGAGTTCCTGAAGGAGGGCCTCGCCGAGACGATCTTCGCCTACGCAGACGCTCACCCGGAGATCGTCAAGCCCTACTACGAGGGCTACCCTGTGCTCCTCTTCGAGCCTCAGAGCAGCTCCGACAGCAAGTGAATGACCACGCATAACGCTCCTCCCACCAGCGTGGGAAGGGCTATGCTCAGGGCAGTCCATCTAAGGCTGCCCGTTTCTTTTTTTATGGTGAGACAGGTGGTGGCGCAGGGGAAGTGGAACAGGGTGAACACCACCATGCACACCGCCCGGAGGCTCCCCCAGCCGTTGGCTATGAGCAGCTCACGGATCTCGGTCAGCCCCGGCGCCTCCGTCAGTGAGCCCTGAGAAAGATAGCTCATCAGTATGATCGGCACCACGATCTCGTTGGCCGGGAAGCCCAGTATGAAGGCCAGCAGCACCGTCCCGTCCAGCCCCATGAGCTCCCCCAGCGGAGCCAGCGCTCCGGCTGCCCGGGCAAGAAGGCTCTCTCCTCCGGGGGAGATGTTGGCCAGACACCAGATCAGCAGTCCGCAGGGCGCCGCCGCTGCACAGGCTCGCCCTAAAACGAAGACCGTCCGGTCCAGCAGCGAGCGGACCAGCACTCTTCCGATCTGGGGCCGGCGATAAGGTGGGAGCTCCAGGGTAAAGGCCGATGTTTCGCCCTTTAGCAGGGTAACGCTCAGCAGCTTCGACACGGCAAGGGTCATGAGGGCTCCCGCCAAAAGACAGCCAAGGACCACCCCGGCGCTCCCCAGCGAGCTCCCGGCAAGGAACATTGCGGTAACGGAGATGATCACCGGGAACCGGCCGTTGCAGGGCATGAAGCTGTTGGTCAGGATCCCGATCAGTCGCTCCCTCGGCGAGTCGATCGTCCGGCAGCCCGTCACTCCGCAGGCGTTGCAGCCCAGCCCCATGGCCATGGTCATGGCCTGTTTTCCGCAGGCCCCGGCGCACCGGAAACAGCCGTCAAGGGCGAAGGCCATCCTCGGCAGATAGCCGAAGTCCTCCAGCAGGGTGAACATGGGGAAGAAGATCGCCATGGGCGGCAGCATCACCGAGACCACCCAGGAAAGGGTCCGGTAGACGCCTTGGATCAATGCGCCCTCCAGCCAGCTCGGGGCTCCAAGGCGGATCATGCCCCGTGAGAGGACCTCCCCCAGCGAAGAGAAGCCCCTTGACAGCAGCTCCGAGGGATAATTCGCCCCGGCCACCGTCAGCCAAAGGACCGCTCCCAGCAGCAGGAGCATGACGGGGATCCCGGTAAGGGGGCTGGTGAAGAGCCGGTCCAGCCGCCGGTCTCGGCCGGATCTGGCTGTTTCGGTGAAGCTCAGGGCGGCTTCGGCTACCCTCTGCGCCCGGCTCATATAGGCAAGGCTCACCATGTCGGAGATCTGGCCGCAGTCAAGGCCCAGCTCCCGGCGAAGCTGAGCTATCTCCGGTGTCTCGGCAAGATCTGGGTCCCCCTCCAATGCCCGGAGAGCGTGGATCCTCCCACGGCCAAGGATCTGACAGGCACGGTCGGCGGCTGCGGAGAGCTCCTCCGGAAGCTCGGTGGGAGCGATCTCAGGGGGCGGAGCGGCGGCAGCCTGACATATGGCCTCGGTCAGCCGGTCAAGGCCTTCTCCTCTCCGGGCGGCAGCTCCCACCACCGGGACCCCCAGCGCCTCGCTGAGGGCATCGGTGTCCACGTTTATGCCACGGGCGGCGGCCTCGTCCAGAAGATTTACGCAGATCACCGTCCGGGGCTGCTCCTCAATTATCTGAAGGGCTAGGCTCAAATTCCGCTGAAGGCAGCCTCCGTCACAGACCACCACCACGACCTCCGCACGGCCGGAGGCGATCTCGTCCCGGGCCGCCTTCTCCTCCGCCGAGCCGCCCCTCAGCGAATACAGCCCCGGAATGTCCACAAGAGTTATGTCAAAGCCCCCGGCAGTAAGGTGCCCCTCCGCCGGAGCAACGGTCTTGCCGGACCAGTTGCCGGTGTGCTGGTCCATGCCGGTCAGGGCGTTGAATACGGTGGATTTCCCTACGTTCGGGTTCCCGGCAAGGGCCACCCTCAGCTCAGTTTTTTCCTTCACAGAAACTCCCCCTCTCGATAGATCTTATTCCGGAGGAGCTGCATATATGCAAAAAGTAGGAGTTCAGATAATGAAGGCAAAAAAATGCCCCGAAGCACTTTGAAATGCTTTGGGGCATGGGTTTTGTATGGGTATCCGTCTTACGGGACGACCTTTTATTTGCCCTTAGCTGAGAGAGCTTCTCTGCTGATAGGAAGATCGTCTGTTGTCAGGAGCTTTGCGTCTACCATCTGTACGGCCAGAGCGTCGATACCGTTGATACCGCTGGTGCCGTTGTCAACAACGTCTGCATTACGCTCGCCCTCCTCAGAGAGTGCGTACTTCGCAGGGAGTGCAACATACTGGAGGATAGCAACTGCGTCGCTCAGGTTCACATCGCCGTTGCAGTTAGCGTCGCCCCAAACTACATTTGAGGGAGTATCTGTAGTAGGCTCTGTAGTAGGCTCAGTGGTAACAGGCTCGGTCGTGGGCTCATCCTCGACAACGCCGTCGATCCAGACCTTGGAAATTGTTGGGTAAGAATCCGAAGGAACCTCTCCTGCCCATTCTACATATTCGCCGTTTTCAAAGCGGTTGTAGCCGAACCATGCAAGCTCGAGCTTTACACTTGTAGGCATAGCATCAGAAGGAATATTTACATATCCGTACTGAACTATCGGTCTTTCTTTATTTTCGTCTTCTTCACCAAGCTCATTGAAATGCAGACCGTTTTCGTCAGATGTAACTCCGAAAATGATAGCGTTCTGATGCCATGAATTTGTGACCAGATCCCACCAGCTTACTGTACCTGTACCTGAAATGTGGTGGTCATCGTTTGCAAAAGGACAATCAAAGTCTATCTTGAGTCTTGTAGAATTACCGATCGTATAAAGGTTGTCTTCATCAGGTTCAGTCTCTACCCAGTCGATAGTGGGGGCCTTATAGCCTGTCTTGGAGATGCTGGAGTAGATGTCGCCGATCTTCTCGTCCCACCACTTCAGGTTCTTTCTGCTGAAGTACTCGTGTCCGCCGGCATCGCTGTCGTCCCAGAGGAAGCCTGAGATACCGTTCATGGAGTAGGCAGTACCTGCAACGGTCTCGATGAAGGCCTCGATAGAGGACTGATCCTTGCCCTCATTTGTGAGGACACCGTACTCGCCGATGATAACGGGGATATTATTGTCAACGAATCTGTTCTTGAGCTTGTTAAGGTCTGTAGCAACAGCAGCCTTCTCTGCGGCTGTGCCCCATGTGGTCTGAGGAGTAATGCCGTCCCAGTTCTCATTGGCCTTCATTACGCAGAACGGAGACGGAGTATAATAGTGGATATCTACAGCTACCATCTCGTCATCGGGAACGGTATATGAGCTGCTGATAGTATTCGTAAGGTCAGCGTTCGCACCTGCGATCACCAGGAGACGGTTGGCATTGTTGCCGCCTGTAGCTCTTACTACGTCAACGAAGTCCTTGTTCAGGGTATTGAGAACATTGTATGAAGTGGAGGTTGCAGATGTGTAGTTATTGCCCCACCAAACCTCGTTCATATCCTGGAATACAACGTGCTCGTCGCAGTTCTTGAAATAGTTGGCTATCTGAGTCCACATCGACTTGAACTGAGCCTCAGCGTCAAGTCCCTTATTGAGCCATGAGGTCGCACCGGCACTTTCTGAGAGCCAGTCCCAATGCATATCGACGATAGCATACATACCCTCATTCGTGCAGTAGCCTACTACCTCCTTGACACGGGCAAGGTAATCCTCGTCTATGATAAAGGTGGTAGGATCTGTACATTTTCCGAAGGTGATCGGGATACGGACGCTGTTGAAGCCGTACTTATGGATCTCGCTGATCATTTCCTGAGTAGTAACTGCATTTCCCCAGATAGTCTCATAAGAGCTTGCAGGGCAGCCGCCGTTAACGTAGGAGGCGCTCCAAGCGTCGAAGGTGTTGCCCAGGTTCCAGCCCAGGCCCATGTCGTTCACAAGGTCGATAGCAGCCTTTGAGCCGGCAGCGTCAGCCATGCCAACAGTGCTTATGTTGACAGCGCACGCAGAGGCGGCCATGATCGCTGCTGTAGCGGCAGAGACAGCCTTCTGTACTAATTTCATGTTTATCAAACTCCTTTTTTATTGACAGCACAACAAACAGCCAAGCTGCGGGCGGGTGCCTACTCCCGAACGCTGCTGTCTGAGCTGACATTATTTTACACCTATAATTTACCACAAAACCGCATGAATGTCAATGATCTGGGAATATTTTGTACCGTTGCGGAAATAATTTGTGGATCTCTAACAATGAAAATATTGCTTTTTTGTAACAAATTGCCGATCGGGAGAGGCCTTATTTCTCCCTGTGCTGGTCGATGATCAGCCTTACGGCTCCGTAGAGATAGGGCTTTAGCCGGTCAAGTCCGCAGGGATCGCCGTAGAGGATCGCAGAATAGCAGGTCGAGGACACCAGCTCGATGATCATGAACAGCATTATCTCCGGGTCACGGAACTTATACGGCGCCTCGTCCAGCATCTGGCGGTATACGTCGGAGAAGTTGATGTCTTCGTCGAGAGTGGGCGAGGTCAGGGCCGACTTGAATATCCCCCAGCTCAAATTCTTCGAGATGAACGTCAGCAGGGACTTGTCCTCGTTGAGCTGGTCGATGATATTGTCCAAGATCTTCAGGAGCCTCTCCTCGAAGGGGAGCTCCGGCAGCACAGGGCTGAGCTCGTCGAGGGCATTGCGGAAGAGCTGGCTGGATTTATGGGAGATCAGCCTGTTGCGGATATCGTACTTGTCCTTGAAATACAGGTAGAAGGTCCCCTTGGCCACTCCTGCTTTCCCTACGATGTCGGCGATAGAGGTCTTGCTGAAGCCCTTGGTGGTGAAGAACTCGAAGGCAGTTCTCAGCAGCGAGGACTCCTTTAGCTGCTTGTTAGCGTCTACTTTTCCCATAATATACACCTTTCTCAAGCTCGGGCAGTCAGATCCGGCACAGCCCGAACGGTCGTTATCCTTATTATAGCGAAAAGGGAGGGGCCTGTCAAGGGATCAAAATTGACCATTAGTCATTCTCCGGACGAGAGCTAATTTGTGCAGGGCGACGAAATCCTGACCGAAAGTCATTTTTCTCCCCGAAAACTATTGACCTCTGGTCATTTTTGGAATATACTATTTTGTAAGGAAAACTATCCCCTGCGAGAAAGGAATGATGATATGCTGAAATTCGGCGAATTTATCGTTAAGCACAGGATACTGATCCTCCTTTTGGGAGTCCTGCTGATCATACCCTCTGCACTTGGATACATCAACACCCGTGTCAACTATGACATACTCTCCTACCTGCCAAAGGACCTGAGCACCATGGTGGGCCAGGACATACTCAAGGACGACTTCGGGAAGGGCGGCTTCTCCTTCGTCATAACTGAGGGCATGACGCCGAAGGAGATCAAGGAGACCGCCGATAAGATCTCCGGCGTGGACCACGTCGCCGAGGTGGTCTGCTACGACTCCCTCACCGACCTGAACGTTCCCCGTGAGATCCTGCCGGAGAAGGTCTATGACGCCTTCAACAAGGGTGACTCTTCCATAATGGCAGTGTTCTTCGACGACACTACCTCCGCCGACGGCACCCTTGCCGCTATCGACGAGATGAGGAAGATCACCTCAAAGCAGTGCTTCATCAGCGGTATGTCCGCCGTGACTGCGGATATGAAGCACCTCTCCGACAGCGAGTCAGTGATCTACGCCATCATCGCCGTGATCCTGACAAGCGCCGTTCTGGTACTGGCCATGGACTCCTTCCTGATACCGGTGTTCTTCATGCTGAGCATCGGTCTGGCGATCGTGTGGAACCTGGGATCCAACTTCTTCCTGGGCCAGATCTCATTCATCACTCAGGCTCTGGCGCTGGTGCTCCAGCTCGGCGTCACCATGGACTATTCGATCTTCCTCTGGCACAGCTACAAGGAGCAGCAGAAGAGCTTCCCCGACCGCAGAGAGGCAATGGCCCACGCTATCGCCGCTACGATCGTTTCCGTGGTGGGGAGCTCCTTCACCACGATCGCAGGCTTCCTTGCCATGTGCTTCATGAGCTTCACCCTGGGACTTGACCTGGGCATAGTCATGGCAAAGGGCGTGGTCTGCGGAGTCGTCGCCTGCGTGACGGTCCTCCCGGCAATGATACTTATCTTCGACAAGGCGATCGAGCGGACCTCTCACAGGGACCTGCTCCCGGCCTTCAAGAGGACCTCGGCCTTCATCATGAAGCGCTCATGGATCTTCCTCGTGGGAGCTGTGGTGCTGCTGATCCCGGCGGTCTACGGCTACAACAACTACGATGTTTACTACAATTTGGACAGCACCCTCCCGGCAGAGCTGGACAGCGTCATCGCCAATACCAAGCTCTCTGAGGAGTACGATATGAACAGCACTCACCTGCTGCTGGTCAGCTCGGACCTTGACTCTAAGTCCGCAAGAAAAATGGTGGACGAGATCAAGGACACCGATGGCGTGCAGTTCGCCCTGAGCTTCGACTCGCTGATCGGATCGGCGATCCCCGACGAGGTGGTGCCGGACAGCATCCGCAGCATACTCAAAAGCGACGACTGGCAGCTAATGATGATCGGCTCTGAGTACAAGGTGGCCACCGACGAGGTGGGCGCCCAGATCCAGGAGCTGATCGGTATCACAGAGCGCTATGACCCCGACAGTATGCTGATCGGCGAGGCTCCCGCTACTCAGGACCTTATCCAGATCACCGACCACGACTTCAAGGTGGTAAGCATACTTTCGATCGCAGCGGTCTTCCTGATCATCGCCTTCACCTTCCGGTCGGTCTCCCTGCCGGTGATCCTTGTGGCAGTGATCGAGCTGGCGATCATGATCAACCTTGGCCTTGCATACTTCATGGGCACGAGCCTGCCCTTCATCGCATCGGTAGTCATCGGCACGATCCAGCTCGGAGCGACTGTTGACTACGCTATCCTCATGACTACCAGATACCGCACCGAGCGCTCCTCCGGAAAGCCCAAAAAGGAGGCCGTCGGCATAGCGCTGAGCACCTCGGTGAAGTCAGTGGTCACCTCGGCATTAGGCTTCTTCGCCGCCACGGTAGGCGTTGCGGTGTACTCTAAGATCGGTATGATCTCATCTCTGTGCGTCCTCCTTTCAAGAGGAGCACTGATCTCAATGGTAGTCGTCATAGGCGTGCTGCCCTCGATGTTCATGGTGTTCGACGGTATCATCTGCCGCACCAGCAAGGGCTTCCTGCCTGACGACGAGCAGAAAAAGACTTCCCACAAGCATAAGATAAAGCTGGCATGAGCCGAAAGGAGCTATCATCATGAAAACATATAAGAAGATCTTGGCCGGAGTCCTGGCAGCAGCCGTTTCCGCCGGTGCTACGGGCTCTATCGCATACGCAAAGAGCCTTGGCAGGGAGGAGAGCTCGCCTGTGATGAAGGAGAAGGCCGGCTCTGCAAGCACTCCGGAGAGGACCGCATCAGAGGCCTCGGCCTGCAAGGACGAGACAGTTTACGTCCTCTGTAACTCAGACTCCTCCGTCAAGAACGTGATCGTCAGCGACTGGCTGAAAAATGCCAAGGCTGCCGGCACTCTCAGCGATATTTCCACACTTTCCGACATAGTCAACGTCAAGGGCGACGAGGTCTTCGCTCAGTCCGGCGACGAGCTGGACTGGAGCGCTCAGGGCAGCGACATCTACTACAAGGGCACCACCGACAAGGAGCTCCCTGTGGACGTCCAGATCAGCTATTCTCTGGACGGCAAGACCGTTTCTCCCGAGGAGATCGTGGGCAAGAGCGGCCACCTGACGATCCGCTGGACCTACACCAACAAGGAGAAGTCCACTGTTACCGTGAACGGCGAAAAACGGGACATCTACGTTCCCTTCATGGCCGCCAGCGCTGCTGTCCTGGATACGGAGAAGTTCCTCAATGTGGAGGTCACAGGCGGAAAGGTGATCTCTGACGGCGACAGGCTGATCGTTGTGGGAGCGGCCTTCCCCGGCCTCTCTGAAAGCCTTGGCCTTGACGACCTAGACGGCGCAGATCTTTCCCTCCCTGACAGCTTCGAGCTCAGCGCCGACGTTACCGGATTTTCCATGAATACCTCCGTTACCGTGGTCTCCAACGAGATCTTCTCTCAGCTGGACTTAGACGAGGACAGCTTCTCCTTCGGGGAGCTCTCAGACAAGCTGAAGGAGCTCTCCGACGGCGCTGACAGGCTCTGTGACGGAGCCGCACAGCTCTACGACGGGATCTCTACCCTTTCAGACAAGTCCGGCGACCTGACCGACGGCATCGACAAGCTGCTCTCCGGCTCGCAGGAGCTGAAAAACGGCGCTTCTCAGCTCAGCGACGGCTCAGGGAAGCTGGCCGGCGGCGCAGAGAGCCTTTCTCAGGGAGCCTCCGCCCTCGACAGCGGCCTAAAGTCCGCCAAGGACGGATCGTCTCAGCTCTATGAGGGCTTGGGACAGGCCGGCGACGGGGCTTCTGCCCTCATCGATGGGATCAAAAAGGCAGATGAAGGTGCTCAGGCCCTATCAGAGGGGCTCTCACAGGCGAAAAACGGCTCGCAGGAACTTGTCTCGGGCTTTGAGAGGGTCTCGGAAGGCACTTCTTCCCTAACTCAGGGCGCTTCCGCTCTCAGCAGCGGCGCCGAGTCCCTGACCGACGGCAGCGCTCAGCTCCGTGACGGCTCGGCTCAGGTAGCTCAGGGTGCTGAGGCACTCTCAGGGGGAGCCTCACAGCTCTCGGGATCGGCCGGACAGCTCAGCCAGGGGATCACCTCCGCAAAGACCGGCGCTGACGCTCTTGCAGAGGGCGTAGCTTCGGCAAAGACCGGCGCAGACACGCTCTCCGGCGGCGCCTCTGAGCTCTCACAGGGCGCAGGAGCTCTGGCAGAGGGCATCGGCTCAGCAGCCGGGAGCCTTGACGCCACGATCGCTGCGGACCAGCAGGCTCTGGAGGCTTTGCAGGCCCTTTACGAGGCATCTCCCTCGGAGGAGCTGGCAGTGGCGGTCGGGACCCTCCAGCAGACGATCGCCGCTCAGCAGCAGATCTCCGGAGCGATGAGCGGTGAGCTCTCACAGGGCGCTGAGGCGCTACAGTCCGGCGCAGATACTCTCTCTGCCGGTCTGGGCCAGCTCTCTGCCGGTCTTGAGACCGCACAGGAGGGATCCTCTGCCCTCACTGACGGTCTGGGCCAGCTCGACCTTGGCGGAAAGGCTCTGGCAGAGGGCGCCTCGCAGCTCTCAGGCTCCGCTCAGCAGCTGGCACAGGGCGCAGGATCGGTCTCCGACGGCGCAGCTCAGCTGGAGCACGGCATAGGACAGCTCTCCGGCGGCGGCACGAGCCTGGTTTCCGGCATCGACCAGCTGGTAAAGGGCATCGAGGCCCTCTCCGGCGGCGCCTACGCTCTGGACTCCGGTCTGGGCCAGCTCTCCGCAGGGGCATTTGACCTAAAGGGCGGCACCGCTCAGCTCTCCGCCGGCGCAGATACTCTGGGAGGCGGCTTTGACCGGCTCTATGCAGGCTCCTACGCCCTGGACAATGGCCTCGGCCAGCTCCTTGATGGCAGCGGCCAGCTCTCCGCAGGCGCCGGGACCCTCTACCAGTCGATCCTGACCCTCCAGAAGGGCGCAGGTGAGCTCTCCTCCGGCGCAAACGCTCTCTGGGGCGGCGTCGGCCAGCTAAAGGACGGCAGCTCTGCCCTTATCGACGGTGTGGGCCAGCTAAAGGACGGCTCCAAGGAGCTCAGGGACGGCATGAAGAAGTTCGACGACGAGGGCGTTGCGAAGCTCACAGGGGCCCTTGACGAGGAGCTCCCCAACATCACCGAGCGCTTCAAGGCGGTCCGTGACGCCTCCAGAGGCTACACCACCTTCTCCGGGAAGTCCGAGGATATGGACGGCACCGTGAAGTTCATCTATATGTTCGACGGTACGGAATGACCGGCTCCCTGTCAGACAGACACAGCAGATCTCCGCATAAAAAACAGCCCCGAGGCATTTCAAAGTGCTTCGGGGCATTTGTATTTTATACGGCTGCTGAGATAAAACAGAATTTATAGCTTTACCTGTTCTTTCCAAACCTCAAATTGATACTCATTGTTAAGCGACTCAACGTCATCAGGAAATTCAGTATCAATGATATACGTTTTATCTGTTTCACCAATAATATTACATCGAATAGCTCCGGTACAATTCTGCTTTAAGCATGGCAGTTCAGAAGGATATCTTTCACATTGGCAAATCACAGGTACTTTATCAATAAAATAATGCTCAATATCTTTACAGTCTTTAAACTTACATTTAATAATCATTGGATATCCAGTATCATCAATTACTTCAATTACTTTTACTGTAACTTCAGCCATAATAATCACCTCTAGATCCCGATCTTTCTTAGTAACAATTATAGCATGAGATCGCTGGATCGTCAATAAAAACGCCATAGTACTTCTGACTTTAGATCAGAAGTACTATGGCTCAATGCTTCTGTATGTGTACCGTTCTTACCTCGGGGCTTTTTGAGTTTATTTACCGGCAGGACTGCTCTCACCCTTGTTTTTTCGCTCCAGCAGGCACGCCGCCGCTGTACACAGCAGCATCAGCAGGCATAGGACAAATCCGAATTTCGTTTTGACCTTGATATAGTCCGCATAGTCGCCGGTCAGGTCGTAATAGCTGCGGAAGGTAAGGCGGAACAGCAGGAGCGCTGCCGCTGAGATCGCCGAGATGATCATGCCGAGCCTCAGGTCGTTCTTGCGGAAGAGTATGACAGCCGTTGCTGCCGCTCCTGCAAATGTGACGATGAGGAGGAAGTTCGGCCTCGGTTCAGAGCTGGTCTGACCTGCCACTGAGTCGTTGCTCTTCTCGATAGAGAGCATGAGGCGCAGGCCCGAATAGCTCTCGTGGACGGTCTTGTCCTCAGTACAGGATACCGACACGAAGGGGAACAGGAAGGCCACCATCGCTATCAGGACGCATACCTTTGCGATCAGCCCCAAGGGAAGGCCCTTGGTCCTCTCGGCAGCGATGTCGGTGACTGTTCCGGCCAGCTCCTTCACGGCTGAGTCGGGCTTCTGTGGAGCGCTGGGCTGGGGTGGTGCCGGCTGTGGAGAGGGTGTGGTCTCCGGCGCAGGATCGGGCTTTTTAGCGAGCTCGCCTCCGCAGGACGGACATTTCTCAGAGCCGTCAGGGATCTGGGTGCCGCAGTGTCTGCAAAACATAGTTTGACCTCCTAATAAAGTATTACCCATATTTTACCATTATTTCCCGCCCATGTCAAGACCGGCGGCTCCTAAAAAACCTCACGAGCCCTTGCGATCCTGCGGATCATATGGTATAATACATATTGTGATAATTTTACAGCGGTAACGCTTTAAAGGGGTATGGTTTATGGAAAATATCGTCAGCCTTAAAAACATCGTTGTGGAGTTCGAGGACAGCGAGCGTATCCTCAAGGACATAAGCCTGGACATCAAGGACAAGGAGTTCGTCACCTTCCTTGGGCCGTCAGGCTGCGGAAAGACCACCACTCTCCGCATAATAGCAGGCTTCCTTGAGCCCACCAGCGGTGACGTTTTCTTCGAGGGCAAGCGCATAAACGGCGTCCCTCCCCACAAGAGGAACGTGAACACCGTCTTCCAGAGATACGCTCTCTTCCCTCATCTGAACGTCTATGAGAACATCGCCTTCGGCCTGAGGGTCAACAACGTCCCCGAGAAGGAGATCGTCAGCAGGGTCGGGGAGATGCTGGAGATGGTCAACCTCATGGGCTTCGAGAAGCGCTCTGTCAACCGGCTCTCCGGCGGCCAGCAGCAGCGTGTGGCTATCGCAAGGGCCCTGGTCAACCGCCCGAAGGTCCTCCTTCTGGACGAGCCTCTTGGCGCTCTTGACCTGAAGCTGAGGAAGGAGATGCAGATCGAGCTCAGAAGGATCCAGCAGGAGCTGGAGCTGACCTTCGTCTACGTCACCCACGATCAGGAGGAGGCCCTCACCATGAGCGACAGCATCGTGGTCATGAACAACGGCAATATCCAGCAGATCGGGTCCCCTACGGATATATACAACGAGCCCGTCAATGCCTTCGTTGCGGACTTTATCGGCGAGAGCAACATCGTCAACGGCTGTATGCCCCAGGACTGCGTGGTGGAGTTCACCGGAAGGCGCTTCGAGTGCGTAGATAAGGGCTTTTCTCCCGACGAGACAGTCGATGTGGTGATCCGCCCCGAGGACGTGAAGGTGATCCCTGCGGACAAGGCCAAGCTCACCGGTATCGTCGAGTCAGTGGTGTTCAAGGGCGTCCACTATGAGATGATCGTTGACGGTGTGGACCACAAATGGGTGATCCACTCCACTAAGGCCGAGCCTGTAGGCTCGATGATCGGCATGACCTTCGATCCCTTCGACATACATATCATGAAGAAAACGGAGGAGGCATGACATGAAGCTGAAATATTTCTCCGCCCCATATCTGGTGTGGATGGTGGTGTTCATCGTAGTCCCCCTGCTGATGATCGCCTACTTCGCCTTCACCACCGATGACGGCGGCCTGACCATAAAGCACATCTCCGACGTGGGCCAGTACGCCAACATCTTCGTCAGGTCGATCTGGCTGTCCCTTGTGGCGACGGCGATCTGCCTTGTGGTGGCTTACCCGGTATCCTTCATACTCTCCCGCATGGAGAAGCACAAGCAGGGCACCATGCTGATGATCGTCATGCTGCCTATGTGGATGAACTTCCTGCTGAGGACCTACGCCTGGATGACGATCCTCGGCAACAACGGTATCCTCAACCACCTCTTCGGCCTTGTGGGACTTGGCCCATACAAGCTTATCAACACCTCCGGAGCCGTAGTTCTGGGAATGGTGTACAACTACCTGCCCTTCATGATACTCCCACTGTATTCCGTCATGGAGAAGATCGACAAGAGCCTCTTCGAGGCAGCCTCGGACCTTGGGTGCAGCTCCGGCCAGATTCTCTTCCGTGTGGTGATACCCCTCAGTATGCCGGGTATCACATCGGGAGTTACCATGGTCTTCGTGCCGGCGATCTCTACCTTCATCATTTCCCGAATGCTGGGCGGAGGATCAAACCTGCTGATCGGCGACCTTATCGAGATGCAGTTCCTGGGGAACGCCTACGACCCCCACCTGGGCGCAGCGATCTCGCTGGTGCTCATGGTGATAATACTGGTGATCATGACCGTCATGAACCAGTTCGACCCGGACGATCAGGTCCTGATGTAATGCTAAGGGCCATAGGCTCTGCCAAAAAAGGGAGGTAATAACTTGAAAAAGCTGGGAAAAATATATCTGCTGCTGGTGCTGGCGTTCCTGTATGTGCCGATCTTCGTGCTCATAGTCTTCTCCTTCAACGAGACTAAGAGCCGCAGCGTTTTCAGCGGATTTACGCTGGACTGGTACGTCCGGCTGTTCCATAACAGGATCATAATCTCATCACTGGTGAACACTATCATCATCGCTGTTGCCGCCAGCATAGTCTCTACCGTGCTGGGCACCTTCGCTGCGATCGGCATCAACAGCATGAGGAAGCTCCCCAAGTCGGTCATCATGAACATCACCAATATCCCGATCATCGACCCCGAGATCGTTACCGGTGTCTCACTGATGCTGCTTTTCGTTTTCTTCGCAGCCAGGATGAACCTTGAATTCGGCTTCGTCACGCTGCTCATCGCACACATCACCTTTGATGTGCCATACGTCATACTCAACGTCATGCCGAAGTTCAACCAGATGGATCCCCATATCTATGAGGCCGCTCAGGACCTTGGCTGCTCGCCGCTGAAGGCCTTCCGCAAGGTGGTCCTGCCTGAGATCATGCCCGGCGTGGTCAGCGGCTTCCTCATGAGCTTCACCTATTCGCTGGACGACTTCGTTGTCAGCTACTTCACTACAGGCTCCACCTCGCAGACCCTGCCGATCACGATCTATTCCATGACAAGACGCAAGGTCTCGCCGGAGATCAACGCTCTGTCTACGATCATCTTCGTGGTAGTGGTGATCGTGCTGATCGTGAAGCACACTATCGAGAACAGGGCAGCCCGGAAAAATGCTGCATAAGGAGGAAAGGCTATGCTTAGAAGAACTTTGACATGGGCCGTGGCAGCTCTTGCGGCGCTGCCCCTGCTGACCGCCTGCTCCTCCGCAGCCCCGGAGGAGGCTCCCGAGGAAGAGGAGGAGAGCTCTGCTCAGACCCTCACCGTCAGCGACCCGGACTATTATACCCGGTTCAAGGGCAAGGGGATCTCCATAAACGTCTATAACTGGGGAGAGTATATCTCCACCGGCGCCGACGAGGGGACCCTCGACGTGAACGGCGAGTTCGAGAAGCTCACCGGGATCAAGGTCAACTACACAAACTACGCCACCAACGAGGAGCTCTACGCAAAGCTCAAGGGCGGCGGTGCGGCCTACGATGTGATCATACCCTCGGACTACATGATCTCAAAGATGATCAAGGAGGACATGATCCAGCCGCTGGACTTCGACAATATACCCAATTTTGAGTACATCATGGATAACTTCCGGGGGCAGGCCTATGACCCGGACAACGCCTATACCGTCCCCTATACTTGGGGAACTGTGGGCATCATCTACGACACCACCATGATCGATATACCTCCCGAGGAGATCGACTGGGACCTCCTTTGGAACGAGGACTACGCCGACCAGATCCTCATGTTCGACAACCCCCGTGACGCCTTCGCTATCGCAGAGCTCATGCTGGGCTACTCCCTCAACACCGAGGATCCGGAGGAGCTGGAGCAGGCCGCCTTCAAGCTCCGACAGCAGAAGCGGATCGTTCAGGGCTATGTCATGGACGAGGTCTTCGACAAAATGGAGGCCGGCGATGCTCTGATCGCTCCCTACTACGCCGGCGACGCCCTGACTATACTGGAGGGCAACGAGGATCTGGACTTCGTTGTCCCAAAGAGCGGCACCAACCTCTTCGTGGACGCCATGTGTATCCCCTCTACCGCCCGCCAGAAGGAGGCTGCGGAGATGTACATCAACTTCATGTGCGAGCCGGACATCGCCTTCGCAAATATCGACTATATCTGCTATTCTACGCCCCATTCGGCGGCCTTCGAGATGCTGGACGAGGAGACCCGTGAGAGCCATGTCTCCTACCCGGACGAGGAGTTCATCAGGGACAAGACCACGGTCTTCGTCAACCTCTCCGACCAGGCCAACAAGAAGATGCAGGACCTTTGGACCGAGATGAAGTCCGCCGAGGACGAGAACACCAACCGGTGGATCACCCCGATCTTCCTCATTTTCTGCGTGGCACTGATGATCTTCGTGCTGATCCGGCGCCATATCAAGGCCAAGAAAGACATTTTCTGAGGCGGCGCCCATGTTTTTCAGCGATCTTTTATTCAGCCTGAACGCCACCGTCCCGGTGTTCCTGATGATGGTGTTCGGGTATTTTTGCCGGAGAGTGGGCCTGCTGGACGACCACACCACCTCTCAGCTCAACCGCTTCGTCTTTCGGACCACTCTGCCGGCCCTGCTGTTCTCCGACCTGTCTCAGGCGGACTTCCGGTCTGTCTGGGACGGGCGCTTCGTGCTGTTCTGTGCAGTGATCACCCTGCTGAGCATCGGCATAGCCTCGGCCTTCTCCCTCCTCCACAAGGACAGGGCGGAGCGCGGCGAGATCGTGCAGGCGGCCTACCGTAGCAGCGCTGCGGTGCTGGGGATAGCCTTCGTCAACAACATCTACGGCAAGGCAACTATGGCGGCGCTCATGATCGTGGGGACCGTCCCCCTGTACAATATCGCAGCGGTCACGGTGCTGTCCCTTACCTCTCCGGAGAAGAAAAAGGGCGGCCGATCACTTGCTCTGACCACTCTGAAGGGGATCGCCACGAACCCCATAATACTGGGTATCGTCGTGGGGATCATCTGGTCATTGGCAAGGATCCCTCAGCCGGCGATCCTCTCCCGGTCGGTATCCTACCTTGCAGGCATGGCCACGCCCCTTTCCCTCATCGCACTGGGCGCCTCCTTCAAGACCTCCGAGGCCCGTGGAGACCTGCCGGTATGTCTGGGGATAGCCTTCATCAAGCTGGTCCTCTTCTGCGGAGCCTTCCTGCCTGCTGCGGTGTATATGGGCTTCCGGGGCGAAAAGCTGGTGGCGGCCCTCGTCATGCTGGGCAGCGCCACTACCGGGAGCTGCTTCGTGATGGCGAAAAATCTGGGACACAAGGGCTCGATCACGGCGCTCTCGGTCATGCTGACCACTCTGCTGAGCGCCTTCACCCTGACCGGGTGGCTGTTCGTACTGAAAAGGCTGGAGTATATTTAGTAAGGGCGTGCTAACTGAAAAAGTGTTTCCAGAGGTTAACGACCGCCCCAATGCATATCAAAATGATATATAATATAAAATGGATCAAAAGGAGTGAGCTTTATCAAGACTGTTGAGATCTTTACCGACGGCGCTTGCAGCGGTAATCCCGGCCCCGGCGGCTACGGTGCTATCCTCCGCTACGGAAAGTTCGTCAAGGAGCTCTCCGGCGGCGAGAGCGCTACCACCAACAACCGCATGGAGCTAATGGGCGTCATCGAGGCACTCTCGACCCTAAAGGAGCCGTGCAGGGTCACTCTTACCACCGACAGCAAGTACGTTGTGGACAGCGTCACTAAGGGCTGGGTCTACGGTTGGAAGAGAAAGGGCTGGATCAAGGCCGACAAGAAGCCTGCGCTGAACGTGGACCTGTGGGAGAGGCTGCTGCCTCTGCTGGAAAGGCACGAGGTCACCTTCGTCTGGGTCAAGGGTCACGCCGGTCATCCCGAAAACGAGCGCTGCGACCAGCTCGCTGTGGAGCAGCGGGACAGATATGCGGCTCACTGAAATAGTATAAAGGTAGGTATCCCCATGGAAAAAAGATTCATTTACGCCGATAATGCGGCAACTACGGCTGTTTCTCAGGAGGTGCTGGAGGCTATGCTCCCACACTTCACTACGGCCTACGGCAATGCATCGAGCATCTACAAGCTGGGCAGAGACGCTCAGCGTGA
Source organism: Ruminococcus sp. (assembly GCA_017460665.1). Classification (GTDB taxonomy): domain Bacteria; phylum Bacillota; class Clostridia; order Oscillospirales; family Ruminococcaceae; genus Ruminococcus. The sequence continues at coordinate 28,149 of JAFUAO010000069.1, read as the reverse complement.
CATCGAGGACGCAAGAGAAAAGGTAGCTAAGGCACTGGGCGCTGAGCCCCGTGAGATCTTCTTCACTAGCTGCGGCTCTGAGTCCGACAACTGGGCGATCAAGGGCATCGCAGAGCGCCTCGGCAAAAAGGGCAAGAAGCACATCGTCACCTCTGTTTTTGAGCACCACGCCGTGCTCCACACCTGCGAATATCTGGAAAAGCAGGGCTATGAGGTGACCTATGTGCCTGTCAGCGACAAGGGCCTGATCGACCCGGAGGACGTTCGCAAGGCTATCCGGGAGGACACAGCTCTCGTCACTATCATGTACGCCAACAACGAGATCGGTACGATCCAGCCTATCGAGGAGATCGCGGCGATCTGTCACGAAAAGGGCGTGATCTTCCACACAGACGCTGTTCAGGCCGTTGGCCATGTGGAGATCAACGTCCATGAGCAGGGGATCGATATGCTCTCTCTTTCAGGCCACAAGATCCACGCTCAGAAGGGCATCGGCGCCCTCTATGTCAGAAAGGGCATAGTCCTGCCGAACCTTATCCACGGCGGCGGTCAGGAACGTGGCAAGCGTGCCGGCACCGAGAACGTTCCGGCGATCGTGGGTCTGGGAGTCGCTATCGAGGCTGCAACTAAGAACATCAAGGAGAAGGCCGAGATCATAACTCCCAGAAGGAACAGACTGATCGACGGCATTTTGGAGCTGCCTTACACCAGGCTCAACGGCGACAGGGACAAGCGCCTCCCCGGAAATCTGAACATCTCTATCGAGGGCCTTGAGGGAGAGTCGCTGCTGCTGATGCTGGATATGAACGGGATCTGCGCCTCGTCAGGCTCGGCCTGCACATCAGGCTCGCTGGATCCGTCACACGTCCTGCTGTCTATCGGCCTAAAGCATGAGATCGCTCACGGATCCCTCCGCCTCTCTATCGAGGAGGACGTCACCGACGAGGACGTTGACTACATCTTAGAGGTGATCCCCAAGGTGGTGGACAGGCTCAGGTCCATGTCCCCTGTTTGGGAGAAGATGATGAAGGGCGAGAAGTACGAATAACAGGGATCAGCTATGGGACTATTGGGAAAACTGCTAAACAAAAACAAGGAGTCAGACGACCAGAAGGAGCTGCGGCTCTATGAGGAGTGCCGAGCAAATGAGGCTCCCCAGACCGACGGCTCTGCCTGCTTCATTGCAGACGATGCATTCCCTATTGCCGGACGAGGTGTCGTGGTGGCAGGAGTCGTTGCAGAAGGCACCTTCTCTGTAGGGGATAAGGTCATGCTGGATGATCTTTCCGGGGAGCTCCGTGAGACCCAGATCTTGAGGCTGGAGACCTTCCGCAAGGTGAGGACCTCAGTCAGCGAAGGGGAAGAAGCCGGAATGCTGCTGAAAGGGCTCCAGCGCAAGGATATAAAACAGGGCGATCTGATAATCAAATAAAGGAGAGATACTATTATGATGTACAGTGAAAAGGTACTGGACCATTTTTCAAATCCCAGGAACGTTGGCGAGATCGAGAACGCTGACGGTATCGGCGAGATCGGCAACGCAAAGTGCGGCGACATAATGAAGATGTATCTGAAGATCGACGGCGGTATCATCACCGACGCCAAGTTCAAGACCTTCGGCTGCGGAGCGGCTGTTGCCACTTCTTCTATGGCCACGGAGCTGATCAAGGGCAAGTCGATCGACGATGCACTGAAGCTGACCAATGACGCCGTGGTGGAGGCTCTGGACGGGCTCCCGGCTGTTAAGATCCACTGCTCGGTGCTGGCTGAGCAGGCCGTAAGAGCGGCGCTGTCGGACTACTACACCCGTCAGGGCATAGATCCCCTGCCGATCGTCGGTGAAGTACACGAGCCAGAGGAATAAAAAAAATAAGCTCGGACCGCAATGCAGTCCGAGCTTTTAAGTTAAGATCACACATATAATAAGACTATCAATGTAAACAGATAAGAGCCATAGAGAGACCCTCCCTATGGCCCTTTTTCGTTCAGACCAGGGACTGAGGCGCCAGAGCTTCTCTGGCCTTTTCCTCAGCAGAGCTCATCGGGAGCTCCTTCTCCATGGCGTATGGCAGCAGCTTGTTCACCAGCATGGCCGAGCTCCGGCCTCTCTGGATAAAGTAGGCCTTGTCCAGATCCAGCGCCATGACGTCCTCGGGGGAGCGTCTGGCACGCTCTGCTACATAGTAGATCGTGGACAGGTCCGCTCCGCCTAAGTAGAGCAGATCGTCGCAGTTGTTGATGATCGTCCATTTCTGAGGTTCGGAATAGGCCGCCTCCAACTGGGATATGGACTGTAGGATCACGCTGACCGAGATCTCACGGGAACGGATAACTGAGATCAGCTTGTCGAAGTCCGGGATCTGACAGTTGGTGGCGAAGTCGTCCAGAATGATCCGCACAGGCACGGCAAGCCTGCTGTCGGGGCGGCTGTCTGCCTCACGGAGGAGGTTCTGGAAGGCCTGTGTGTAGAACACGCTGACCAGCTTGTCCAGCGAGCGGTCTGAGTCGGAAACGTTCAGGAAGAGCGCTGTCTTTCGCCTTCCAAGTTCCGCAAAGTCAAGGGTGTCCCTGCTGGTCACCATGTCTCTTGCCGTGTCGAAGTCGAACACGTCCAGGGCCGTCGATACGAACATGAAGGTGGAGCCCCAGGTCTTGTCGGCATCGAAGGATCCCCTCATCAGCTCGTACTTTCGTGAGGCAAGGGAGTCAGGGTGGGCCACGCAGTGCTCCTCCAGGAAGGGGACCCTCTTCTGGCTGCGGATACAGGTGCTCATCAGGCGGAAGACGTCCGATACCGTGGAAAGATTGCGGTCGGCCTCGTCGAATTCCTCCAGCACGAAGCTGATCAGGCAGCAGAGGACCTCTTGTGCCTGGTGCTCCCAGAAGGGCTCACGGCTGTTCTGGACAGGGCAGAGGGTGCTCGCCACGGTGAGTATGTCCTTTTCGCTGTAGACCAGCTTTCCGTGGCGCTTGGCCCTGCCTATGAAGTGCAGCGGATCGTAGCCACCGCCTCTCTCAGGCCTGATCAGATCGATGTTGCGGACCCTGTAGCCTCGGCCCTTTAGGTAGTCCTTATATCTGCGGAAGAGGTTTCCCTTAGTGTCGGTGACGATGAAGCTCTCCTCGCTGGTCATGATGTAGGGCACGACGTAGGAACCGGTCTTTCCGCTGCCGGAGACTCCGATCACCACATCGTTGTTGTTGAGCCTTGTGGCTCGGCTGTTGCTGCTGACTGAGATGCCCTTTGCAAAGTGTCTGTTATTCATCTTCGTTATCCTCCTTTTCATTGTTCAGGCTCAGGATGCCGATCCTTGTGGCGGCGCCCATTTCCAGGGCCTCCTGAGCGGTCATGATGAAGTCGGTCTTGGTCTTTTCCAGTATGTCCTCAAGGCTCTTGCCTGTGCGGTCGGCGATGATCTGAGCAAGCTCCGTGCGGATCGCCATCAGCTTCTCAAGGTCCTCCTTGAGGTCGATAGGCTTGACTCCTGCAAGATCGCCGCTGCTGAAGCTGGGATCGTGGATAAGGAGCCTTGAATGTGGGAACATGGTCCTGTTCCGCCCGCAGAGGAACACCAGCGCTCCCATGCTTGCGGCCATGCCTGCACACACTGTGTCTACAGGAGAGCTGATCTGAGAGATCACGTCGCATACCGCAAGCCCGGAGAACACATCTCCGCCGGGGCTGTTGATCACAAGGGTGATAGGCTTCCCGGGAGCAGCCTGCTCCAGCCAGAGGAGCTGACCGATCAGCTCCTCAGCCGTGGAAGGCCCTATGGGTGCAGTGAAGTACAGCGTCCTCCTGCGGAAGAGCTCGTCGGGGATCGAGGTACACTGGTACCCCTTGAAGGTCTCTTTGATGATGTTCGGTCTCATTATTTTTCATCCTTTCTTATTTTTGAGAGTGCGTTGAGAGGCTCCACCAGAACGGCCTTTACGATCTTCATGCCTGCATCGTCAAGAACAGACAATTCCGGTGTGTAGGCATCTTCGGGAAGTATCGCATTGTGGTCCAGCATATTCCTGGCGGCGCACAGGATCTCGCCCACGGTGATGTCCTCTATCTTGGGAGGGGCGTCGCAGCCCATTTCAAAGGGCATATAGACAAGGTGGACGGGATCTAGGTGTGTGTATCTCTCCAGCTCCTTATAGGAGTGCTTGAAACGGGCATCGCCTGTCATCGAGGCGATCACCGTGAAGTAGCTTTTAAGGTCTATGCGCATGAAGACGCTCTGTATGATGTCTCCCTGGCACAGGCTGTTCATCGTATCTATTTCCAGTTTCATCTTTTTCTCCTTTCTCTTATGGGCAGGAAGCCTGTATACAGCCGTGAGAAGGCCTTCAGCAGGAACATGGTGCTCGGCTTGCTGCCCTTGAAGACTGCTGTCTTTTCTATTAGGTCCGCAAGGGTCCAGGGCTTGCTGGGGGAAACGGGTATGTCCAGCCTGTAGCAGATGTCGTTAAGCATGGCCTCTCTCAAGGTGCCGACCGTCACCTTAGCGCCGGACTTGTAGAGGGCATCGGCTGGGAGCCGCAGCATTGCTTCTGCGGCTCTTGCGATGACCTCACTGTCTTTGATCACTGGGTCATAGGCCTTGGCTCTGAGCTCATCTATGGTCATTTTCTTTGCCTCCTTTCTCAGGTATGAGCGGCTTTGTTCCATTTCTTGTGACAGTGTAGGCGCTCTGGCAGATCTCCAGCAGCTTTCTTCTGCTGACGACCACGTTGCAGGGCTCCTCAGCCAGATGCCCGGACAGGTAGAGCTTCATGTCGGGCGAGATCCTCATCTCCTTTAGGCCGTTCTCCCTCATGAAGGCACTGTGGGCCCTCATCACATCGGGAGTCAGGCCTGCGTCAAGGAGAGCGCTCAGCAGGTCCAGCTTTCGTATGCTTATGACGGTGGCCTCGGTAAGGTCGTCCTTCTCCATGGCCCGTATGTAGCTGTAGCCCGTGGTGACCGTGCGTCCGAGACTGTCCTGCAAGTACTTGCCCTTCAACCAGCACAAGGCCAGCACGTCGGTGATCACGCAGCTATCCAGCAGCCAGCCGGTCTTGAGGACGCCTCGGTTCTTATAGTCCACCTCAAAGGCGAAGGTGTCCATGCTTGGGCGGTTGATGTAAGTGAGCGCCGCCTTTAGGTCTACTGCGAACTCTGAGCCGTCATTGTTTGTAATGACAAGATCAGTGCCGCTCCTCTGAGACTGGAAGTCGTCGCAAAAGCGGAAGCTCCTGATCTGGCCAGAACTGACCAGCCAGTCGAAGTAGTTCTCCTTTAGGAACTGGCTGACTACGGCCTCGCCGTGCTTGTCGATAGGGAAATTTGATCTGTTCATATTAGTTGTTCCTTTCTTATTAGATAGAGCACAAGGCCCTTCATTTATTATTCTGAGGCGTCACCGGCGCCGATACGCTGACGACGGGATCACCTGCTTTGTTATCAGGCTAACTGCCTGCACTATAGTCATCGGGGTCGCCTTTGCGACCCAGCCCTGCGTTGTTTTTTCTGCGTACCTGACTGCTGCAAGACGGAAACGCCTCTCAGATCAGGAGGATCACCGCCAATATGATCGCCAGCGTCCACAGATCGTCACCTGTCAGCCTGCCTTTCCTCCATTTCTGGCGAAGTAAGACCGCCGCTATGATCACGAGCCATGACACAAGTATCACCACCTTTCTTTGGCCTCAATAAACAAATTGCCACGGCCTGTACGTGGCCCAAAGAAAATAATGACCTATCCATACAGGTATTTTATACACAATACATTCATTTTCTTTGTTTGTATACTATATCCTTTAGTGCGAAGAAAAAAATCTCCAGTCGGGGCCTCGTTTTTGCCGGATATTTACCCAAAAAAAAGGACCGGAGAGCTACTTGCTCTCCGGCCTGTTTTTCTTCCTGCTCTTCAGTTCATATCCCGTGACTTGTCCGGCGCTGTCCTTGACCGCCTTATAGCTCTTCAAGGCCCTCTTCCGCACAAGATGCCGCAGTATGCTGGGGATCATCCTCCTGAGATAGGCCTCCTGCTTATCCCGGCCCTTCTCCGCCAGCAGAGGCCTGCACTCCTCAAGGTCCAGCCTATCCGCACCAAGGGCCGCCTTCCAGCAGATATAGCCTCTCAGCGCTATGTTCTCCGCAGTACAGGGCACCACCTTCTTGCCGCTGGGCCCCGTCACGTCCAGCCATTTTCTGGGGATGATGACTTCTCCCTGTTCCGTGGAGACCTCCCCTGTCCGGCTAAGGCTCTCCGCCGCAGCACGCCTCAGCTCGCCCTTTGCAGAGATCTCGTCATCGCCTGAGATCATGGCTAGCACCGACCTTTCCCCCGGCGATCTGACGACCTTAGCTTGCAGAGTCAGCCTTGCTCCCAGGCACATGATGTCAAAGAAGCTCAGCTCGCCTCTGAGCCTTTCGGTCTCCTCCCCGCCGAAGAGCCGCAGCTCCTTCGGGAGCTCCGCCGCCGGGCCGCTGACTATGTCGATCCCGTAGCCCACGACCTCCTTTTTGCCCCCGATGAAGCTCTTCTGGGGCTTGAAGTCCCTGATGATCCCGGCGCTGACGTAGTATCTCAGCACCTGCTCTGCCGTGGTGCGGACCGCTCTCTGGCGCTCCTCCGGGATCTGGAGGATCTGATACATACCCTTCCGCCGGCGGTCCTCCTGGATCAGCCGGAAGCTGTTGAAGGTCTTGTCGCTCATGCCGGCTCTGGCGTCGGTGCGGTACCTTGGAAGAAGGTGTACACGCATGGCGATGAAGGTCCGGATCTTCACGTTCTCCAGCGTCATAGGCAGCTTTTTGCCGCCTCTGCCGGTCACGTTGAGCCAGCTCAGATCCACCGAGAAGAACCTCCGGCCGTCGGCCTCTGCATAGGCGAAAAGCGGCGGTGTCTCCCTGCACAGGAGCCTGCCGTCCTCCTCGTCAAGGGGCAGGAACCTCCCTTGGAAGCGCCTCTCGCCCCAGGAGATCTCGATCACAGCGGCCGCCATTTTTCTAAGGCGCCCAAGGATCTCCTCCCTGTCCTCGCCGGTGAGGGAGGCCTTCACCGTGCCGTTCAAAAGGGCGAAGAGCTTCTCCGGATCCGCCTCGGGATCTCCCCCGAAATACAGGGTATAGACGGCGTTGGCCAGCATCATGTCCAGCCAGCCGATCCGCTCCCCCTCCAGGGTGAAGCTGACCCTCGGGCTCTTCTCTGAGCTTCCGAGGACGCACTCCTCCGGGCGGCCGGGCTCGTACTCCCCACGGAGGATCCGGTAGGCCGGAAGGCACACGTTCATGTAGAGGCTGCCGGGGGAGCTGCAAACGGTCCTCATGTCCTCGCTGAGCGGCTGGTCCCCGTCCTCGGCCCCAAGGAAATGCTGGATCAGCCGGTCGGTCTCCACCGAGCTGCTGCCGCTGTCCGCCACGGCCAGCATCTCCCGAAGGCGCTTGCCTGACAGATCACGCTGGGCCTCCCGAAGGAGCTCCTCTGCGCTCTGGCCCTCGGCATCGGACCTCTTCCTGTTATCGGCGATCTTCTCCAGCCTCTTGATGTCGGGACGGTAGAAGTACAGCAGCGAGGCCGCCGGTCTGTCGTCACGTCCGGCACGGCCGATCTCCTGATAATAGCTCTCGACGTCGTGGGGGAACTCGTAATTTATGACCATGCGGACGTCCTTGTTGTCGATCCCCATGCCGAAGGCGATCGTTGCCAGCATCACCCTGCATTCGGGCTTTTCGGCAAGGTCAAGGGCGCTGGAGCGCTTCTCTGGGCCCTCCATGCCGGCGTGGTAGCGGAGCACTCCGATTCCCCGTGAGAGCAGCTCCTCCTCCGATGAGAGCCTCTCCCACAGCAGGTCCACCGTCCTTCTCAGGGTGCAGTAGACGATGATCTTGCTGCCCTCCTCAAAATGGCCGCAGGACCAGATCAGGTCGCTGACCAGCCGCTGGTACTTGTCCCTGAGCATGGCCTTGTCCAGGACCCTGCGGCGGTAGTCCTCATAGGCGTAGACCGCCCTGCGCCGATAGCGGTGATAGGCCTTCTCGGTGACAGTCCCGGCCTTTTTCAGCCTGTCGTAGGTCCTGCGGAGGGAAAGCCACCTCTTCACCACCCGGCAGCTGTTCACAGTGCTCTCCGGCAGGTCGGTGCTCTGGCTGGGATCCTTGGGGAAAATGGCCTTGTATGCCCGGCTCAGGAGGTACTGTTTGCCCTTGGCCTTGGGCTCCTTATCGGGGAGCAGCAGGTCGTGGAGCACCAGATAGTGGGTCTGCTCGTAGTACCTGTCGGAGATCTGGACCACCTGCATATCCAGCCCCGTCATCTCAAAGAGGGCCCTCTGGCTGTCGGGGTCCAGCTCCCGGCGGAGCTCAAAGGGCTCCTCCATGCCAAGGGCCAGCTTGATCTGTAGCTCCATGCCGGGAGTGGAGGTAGCGGTGAAGGCGGCGGTCTGGACACGGCGTCCAAGGGTCCGGAAAAACCCGGAGATACGCAGGAAGGCCGGCCGGAAGGAGGCTCCCCACAGAGGTATGCAGTGGGCCTCGTCCACCACCAGCATGGAGATATCCGGCAGGTGCTCCCTTGCCAGCGCCATGAATTTCGGGTGAGTAAGGGTCTCCGGCGAGAGGAAGAGCAGCTTCTGCTCCGGCAGCACCGACTTCACCTTCTGGGCGGAGATCGACCTGCTCAGGATCTGGGCCGGGATCGAGAGAGCTCCTGCCCGCCTGACCTGATCCTCCATAAGGGCAGTTATGGGCTCCACCACTATAGTGACGCCCTCAGAGACCGCCGCAAGGAACTGGAAGCAGGCAGATTTTCCGCTTCCCGTGGGCATTACTGCCATAACGTCCTCCCCACGGAGCATTGCCGCTATGACCTCATACTGATAGGGCATGAAGCCCTCAACGCCCATGACGCTGCAAAAGATCTTCTCCAGCTCCTCCCGGTCAAGGGCAGCCAGCTCCTGTCTGGTATAGCTCATCCTCTCACCTCATCTCCTGTAAATTATACCACCCCAAAAGGAGCTCTGTCAAGGCAAAAAAATGGCGGCCAATGGCCGCCGATGGGTGAGTGTCATGTCAGATCTCAACGGAGTTGAAGCCCCGTCTGCGGACCCTTTCCTCGGTGAGGAGGGGGTCAAGGTGGATACAGTATACCCTGCCCCTTTGGTCCTCGGGGATCAGCCGGCAGAGGTCCTCGATGTGCAGGTGGACCGTGCCTTGGATCCGCTCTCCGGTGGTGTCCTGATAGAAGGCCTTATAGCCGCCGTCAAGGAACTTCTCCAAAACGGCATCGGGTATCGCACCGGAGTCTCCGCTGTAGTAGATCTCGTCTCCGCCGGGGAGGGAGAGCTCCAGCGAATAGCAGTTTATGGTGTCCACATGGGCGGACTCCAGATAGCGGACCTTCACTCCCTCGGGGAGCTCTGCTCCTCTTCCGGAGATATGGACGTACATATCCGGCCCCACTCCCGTGATCCGAAGGAGCTCCCTCACGTCACGGTCCGGGAACACTATGACAGGCTTCACGCCGCACTTGTACAGCAGATACATCACGAGCTGGCTGAGGCTGCCGCAGTGGTCCATATGAAGGTGAGTGAGGATTACGCAGACACGCTCTGCCCCCTCGAAGATCCGCTTCCTGAGAGCGCACTTGAAGGCGGTGCTGCCGCAGTCGATCATAAAGAGAGTGTCTCCCCGGCGAAAATAGGCGCTGGTATCGCAGCGGAAGGCGTCAAAGGCGCTCCCTGAGCCTAAAAATCTGAGCACAGCTCCACGCTCCTCTCCTCCGCCATGAGCCGGCGGAACTTTAGTCTGTAGTGGATAAGGTTGAGGATACACCTCACCGACTCATCGATGATAAGGGTGATGTATATGCTCAAAAGCCCCATTTCGAGCCTTTCGATCAGGATATAGGCGCTGGATATGACGATGACGCTGCCGATGATCTGAGTGAAGAGCATCCACTTGGTGTCGCCGGCTGCTCTTATGCCTGAGCCCACGATCGAGTTGAGGGACTTGGGCAGTATGCAGACTGCGGTGAAATAAACGTAGATCCGGCTGTCAGCGACTACCTTCTCATCGTGGATGAAGACCCCGAGGATCTGGGACGCAAAGACCACGGACACCACGCAGACCACTGCCCAGAAAAGGACGTCCGCCGTCATGAGGCTGACTCCCTTGCTGTAGGCCCGGTCGTAGCGGCGCTTGCCGATACTGCGGCCTGCGGCGGTGACAAGTCCCTTTGCATAGCCGTAGTAGACCCGGTAAACGGTGATCTCAAGGTTGTAGATAAGTGTGTATATGCCCACGGAAAGATCGTCAAGGCTGTTCATGAAGCGCACCAGCACAAGATTGCTCATATGCCAGATAAAGGTCTCGATACTGGCCGGGAGCCCGGTCTGTACCACCTCTTTAAAGCGCTCAGGGCTGCGGCGCCTTATGCAGCCGACGATCTTTAGGTCGAAATAGTGCAGCTTCTTTATTGCGACGATAGTTATGATGTTAGCGATGATGTTGGCCAGACTCGTTCCGAGGGCGGCGCCGACGACTCCCAGCTCAGGGAGCCCCAGCCTGCCAAATATAAAGAGTATGTCGAAGATAACGTTCAGCACCACCTTCACGACGCCCACGCCGAAGATCAGCCTGGTCTGCCCAAGGCCCTGCAGGGTAGCCTGAACAGCGCTGTCCAGTCCCAGCAGCAGCACGAAGAGACAGAGCACTCTGACGTATTTGGTGCAGTAGGGCAGCAGCTCTGAGCTGACGCCCATGCCCCGGAAGACCGCCCCCGCAAGGACTGCCCACGCTAGAGCGATAACTGCTCCGATCAGGGTGTTGTAGATGAGGATCCTGTTGCAGTAGTCCTCTACGCCCTTTTCCCTGTCCTCTGAGCTCTGAGCGATCTTTATGGTGATGCCAATCCCGAAGGCGGAGATCACGGCAGTGGTGATATTGAAGGGGAAGATCGTGTTCCCCACCACGGAAAGGTACTTTATGTCAAGGTTGCCAAGGAACTTCCTGTCAGTCAGGGTCTGGAGCTGATACACAAGGCCCTGAAAGACAAGGGGGACCGCTATGGCGCTTATGCCCCTTAGGTCGTGAAGGAGCGTCCTTAGATACCGTCTTATCATCAGTGGTCGAAGGAGGCAAGGCACTCGTCGAGGATGTCCATCATCTCCTCGCACTGATCCATGGTGATGTTCAGTGCAGGACGGATCTTCAGGACGTTGCCGAAGCCGTAGAGAGAGCTCCTCAGCATAAGGCCGTACTGGTCAAGAGCTCTGTGTACGATCTGGAGAGTCAGCTCACGGTCGGCCTTCTTGGTCTTGCGGTCCTTGACGATCTCAAAGCCGATCATCAGGCCTACTCCACGGACGTCGCCGATGAACTCGTACTTGTCCTGCATCTTTCTCAGCCTGTCCATGATGTACTGGCCGCAGACCGTCACGTTGTTGAGGAACTTGGGGTCGTCGATGATGCTGAGAGTTTTCAGAGCAGCCGTAACGCTGAGGATATTCGTTCCATAGGTGAAGGAGTGGAGGAAGCTCTCCATGCGGTTGAACTTCTCCTCCATGAGTATGCCGGCGATCTGGAAGCCTGTTCCGCCGAGGCCCTTTGCAGTAGTGATGATGTTGGGCTGAACGTCGAAGTGCTGGGCGGCGTACATCTTTCCTGTACGTCCGACACCGGTCTGGATCTCGTCGAAGATCAGCACGATGCCGTTGTCGTCACAGATCTTTTTCAGCTCCTTGAAATAGGCCTTAGGCGGCACCTGATTGCCGCCGTTGCCCTGTATAGGCTCGATGATCAGGCAGGCGATGTCTCCGCTGGAGCCGTAGGCTATGTAGTTCTTCAGCTCATTGAGACACTCAAGTCCGCAGTTCTCGCAGTTCCCGTGGCCGTAGGGACACCTGTAGCAGTAGGGGTACTGCACATGAGAGATCCCGCCGATACCGAAGTCGAACTTGGACCTGCGGAAGGAAAGGCCCGAGGCCTCCTGCATGAAGATCGTCTGACCGACGTGGCTCATGTAGTAGCTGATCACCTCACGCTTGCCTGTGTAGTACTGTGAGAGCTTCACAGCGCCCTCGTTGGCTGTGGATCCGCCGCTGACCTTGAGGTGTGCTCTGGTCAGGTTCTCAGGAGATACCTCCACCAGCTTTTTGGCCAGCTGGAGCACGTTCTCGTTGAAATATGAAGAGGAAAGGTGGATCATCTTGTCGCACTGCTCTTTGGCAGTCTCCACTACCTCCTTGTTGGTGTAGCCAAGGCTGAGATTGAAGGTGCCGGCAGCGGTGTCGATATATCTTCTTCCGTCAGTGTCCCAGAGGTAGATCCCCTCGCACCTGTCGAAGGTCAGGTCGTGGATGTCGTACTCTCCTCTGAAAAGATACTTTTTGAGCTCTGCGTTGTCAGTTGATGCTGTTTGTGTAGATGTTGTTGCTGTTGTAGTAGTACTCACTTTTCATTTCTCCTCTTTATCATGCGAATATGATAGTCATATCTTGCCTGCCGTGGTCAACAGCCTGTCGTTGATCTCCATGATATGGATCTCGGTAAGCAGCTTTGTTACATCGTTGTTGTGTTTTTTGTGGAAGTATTCAAGGTTGTTCCTGTCGCTCTTCTTCTGCTCCTTGGGGTCGTGGTCGTGGGGGTAGTGGAGGGAGATGGCAGTTTCTCCGAAGTGGAACTTAGCTCCCTGACAGAAGAGCCGGTAGCCCAGCTCCAGGTCCTCGGCCCCCCATGAGGTGAAGGCCTCATCGAAGCAGCCGGCCTTTTTGAGCATATCCGTGGTGACTGCGACGTGGCAGGTCCAGAAGAACACCCACGGCGCCGGAAGACCTGAGATGTCTCCGCCGTATTTCTCGTAGTGGGGGATCCTTGTGTCCTTGTAGGAGCCGGTGTCCACGCACTCCTTCAGAGTGGCGGCGATCCCGATCTCCGAGAGCCTCTCCTTCAGCGAGAAGCGGTAGTCCTGCTTTGAGGAAAAGCCGTAGACGTTGCCGATGACCACGTCCCATTTCTCCTGCTCATAGAGCCTGACGTGCTCCTCAAGGCATCTCCTGTCAAGGTAGACCCCTGAGTCCACGAAGAGGCAGAGCTCCGCCTCGGCGCTGGCTATGCCCATGTTCCTGGCCTTGGCCACACGGAAGCCCTTGTCCTCCTGGAACTGGTACTTTATGTCCAGCCAGCGGTAGTATTCCTCAAGGATCTCTCTTGTGTTGTCGGAGGAGCCGTCGTCCGCCACGATCACCTCGAAGTCCTGCGCCGGAAGGGTCTGGTCGCAGAGGGAATTGAGGGTCACTGAGAGCAGGAAGCTCCTGTTGTAGGTGGGTATGATGACTGAGATCTTTTTCATTTTGCCTCCTTCCTCAGCCCATAAGATCGGCAAGGGCTGCCTCTCCTATGCCGCTGCCTGTGAAGCGCCTTTCCAGATACTCCGTATCAAGGGCGCTGCCGAAGAAGCTGCGGTATTTCTTTGCTCTGACGATGTCGTCGTGATAGTCTGTGCGGCTGAGGGAGTACAGCTCGCAGATCAGGTCCTCAGGGGGCATAAGGGGGATCTGTCCGGCGGACCGGGCCAGCATCTCGCTGTCGATCAGGATCTTGTAGCCCTTTGCGTAGTCCGCCATGGTGGAGAACTCCACCTCATAGCCGGCGAAACTGTAACTGCAATAGCTGTAGCTGCCGAAGCTCTTCTCGGCCCGCTTTATTTTCAGGCCCAGCCGCTCTGCGATCTCTCCCAGTGCCTTGTCGGTGCAGATCACGTCGATGTCGTCGGGAAGGCACTTGTAGCCGTAGAGCCTTGCTGCACTGCTCCCTCCGATGAAGAAGCCCTCGATGCCCTCCAGCCGGCCAAGGAGCTCGGTAACTGCGTCAAGAAGGCCGGTCTGCTCCTCCCAGCCTGACCGGGTGGCAGCAGAGCAGGCCACGATGAAGCGCTCTTGGGGGGAGGCGCCGTACTTTTCCAGCTCAGCGGCAACTGTCTCGTCCCCCCGGAGGAAGGCGGAGATCAGCTTTCTCTCCGGCGCAGGTGCCTGCTCCGCCATGGAGCGTAGCTCCCCGATGCAGGCGCCGTAAAGCTCTGCCGAGCCCTCGAAGCTGCCGGGATCTGTCTCCACGTCACGGCCCAGGATCCTGCCCATGACCTTCAGGAAGGTGTAGGCTCCGTTGTGGCGGAGCTCAGGCTCTCCCTGAGAAAAGCCCTCGCTGGGAACGGCCTTGCCGGTGAAGGGGGCCTTCAGCAGGCCGTAGCACTCAGCAGCCGTCAGCTCACGGATGAGCTCCGGCACGTCGTCGCTGGTATGTATCAGGTTGCAGACTGCGTTGTCGCAGAAAAAGTGTCCCCGGACGGTGTCCGCAGCGGCTCTTGCCGGGTGGCTCTTGCCCTTGACGGAGTTGAGCCTGTCGATAGCCTCCTCGCCGTACCAGAAGGTGATCAGGGAGGGGCCGCCGGTGAAGAAGTCCACCACATGATGCCAGTTGGGAACGTTCTTGTGTACGCCGGTGGCGTAAAATCTCTCGATCGAAGCGGCCGTATGGCAGAGCCTGTGTCTCAGCACCGGCACAAGTCCCGTGCGCCGGGCGATGAACTCGTCGATGTCGCCGCTGATCCCCGAGGCGTGAACGTCCGGAGAGTACACGGTCATCCCGAGGAGGCCCTGCCTCAGCTTGCTTTCAAGGTTCTCCATGGCTCATTCTCCCTTGATGAAGGTGCCGACTGTCTTTCTGCCCTGAACGATGTCGATGATTCTCTCGGGAGAGCTCCCGTTGACGATCCAGCAGTTGATCCCGTTCTCCTTTAAGAAGGGCGCTGTGCAGGCGTCAACGGCGTTGTGGCCGTACTTTATAAGGTCAGTTGCGGTGATCTCGGAGATGAGAGCTCCCTCCTGACCGATCTTGTCGGAGGGGTATACGCCGTCAACATTGGTGATGATGATGATGTTCTTGCTGTGGACGAACCAGCTATACCAGGCTGCCATTGCGTCAGAGGTGATCTCCCAGCAGCGCTCGAAGGGGTCGCAGGCGAAGATCGTGTAGGAGGGCAGCAGCACCGGCACCTTTCCGGCAGCAGTCGCCTCGTTGACCTCCTCGAAGGTCTGGCAGGGAGCGAAGGTGTCGCCGAATACCGGATCGCAGATCATGAGGCCGGTCTGGTCCTGAGCACGGGCGCAGGCCTTATGGTGGGTGAAGGGCACGAAGTGTGCGGTCTTGTCAAGGCGCTCGATAGTGTTGTCTGTGGGGCCGCCGCCGGGCACTACCAGCACTCTGACGCCCAGTCCGGGCAGCTTCGATATGGCCTTAACGGTCTTCTTGCAGGCCTCGAAGTCCTCAAGGATACTGCCGCCGAATTTGATAACGTAGTCGATGTTATAGTTGATAAATCCTGTCATTGCTTCCTTCCTTTCATGCTCTGCAAACGCTCTTCACTGAGCTCTTTGAGGCGTATTCCATAAGGGCGCCCCAGTTGATCAGCAGAGCCTTATATGCGCTGACGCTTTCTTTTACCTTGTCGATGATCTGATCTATGCTGTCCTCGATGACACCGGCGGCGCCGATGTAGTTGTCGTTGCCGCTCTCCTTGTACAGGTCTGACATCCTGTGGAGCATCTCGGCCTGCTGGGAGCGTATGCTGCTCCAGTCGATGCCCTCCAGCTCCTTGGCCATGGTCAGCGAGATCGTGGCGTAGTCCTTCTCATCGCTCCCTGAGAAAACGTCCTTCAGCTTCTTGTTCACCGGGTACCATGCACGGTACTCCGCAAGGCCGATGTGGTACTTCTCGTTCCAGCGCTGGCCCTGGCGCTCGTCTGTGTAGACGTGGTGGACACGGCGGTTGTGGTAGACGATCGGGCTGTCGGAGCACTCCAGCATGAAGTTTATCATGTAGTCAAGGCCGGAGGTCTGCTCTGCCGGGGGGATCGGCAGGTACTGGAAGACCTTGTATATGGCCTGTGAGCCCACCTCTACCATGTCCTTGGAGTAGTGCTCCACCTTGTCCTTCTCATAGACCTCGGCGCAACCCCGGACCATTTTCTTCTGGACGAAGTCCACGATCTCAGCGTCGGACTCCTCCGGGCGGCCGTTCTTGATCAGCTTATAGACAATGCCAAGGTCCTTTGCGGCGATGTCCTGATAGCTGATAGGCCAGTTGCCACGGTAGGCTCCACCCACCATATAGACCATGCTGTCGTCGTCCGGGCGCTTCTTGGAGACGCTGCTCAGGCGCTTGCCGAGGTACTTCATCTCCATCTCGAAGGGGCTCAGGTTCCTGCCGTCGATGTGCTGAGTGTAAACGTCGGAGTCCCGGCGGTGTATGTAGTCTGCTCCCAGAAGTGCGGCGATGATGAAGATCCTGTTGTAGGTCATGCCGTAGGAGTAGACGTGGCCGAAGCACTCGGCGGCCTCCTCCGGGTCCATATCTCTGGTCTTTACCAGATATGAAACACAGAAGCGGTCGATGTCCTCGGCGTAGATGTGGTACATACTGATGTTAGGGTACTGCTTCTGATACTCCTTCAAAGCCCGGCCGTTGGCGGCAGAGATCTTGTCCCTGTTCTGCTCAAGGAGCACAAAGTCCACTGTCTCGTCCTCTTCGAGCTGATACTGGCTTATCTCCTCGAGGGCGCTCTCCACCGGAGCGCTGCACTGACGGGTAGTGGGGATGAAAAATGCATGCTTTCTTATCGTTATCATTCCTTCCTTTTCTTTTTTCTTCTCCGCTCTAAGCGGAAGGAGAGCCCCTTAGGGCCTCCCGAAAAGCGATCTTAAAATATCCCAGATCATTGCACATTTCCTCTTTCTTAAATTTTTACCTTTACCATTATAGCATTATCCCTTTTTTTGTAAACGGATTTTTTGTGAGCGGTCCGTTTTTTTTGTGAATGGTCCTCCGCCTTGACAACATGAAAAGAAAATGCTATAATATGAATGTTGACATTTTTTGAAATAGATAATTGTTTGACCAACTATAGTTCGCTAATATTACCACAATGCCGCACCCTCGCTGCGGCATACATTATACGTTCCACCTTTCTTATCACCACCTGATCAGGAGTAGCTTATGATTATTGCGATTTGCGATGACGAAAAGATCTTCCGGGACCGCCTCGCTGAGCTCAGCCGGCTCTATTCCGCCGAAAGAGGCGTTCCTGTAGGATACTTCACTTTTTCCAGCGGCAGTGAGCTGCTGAGCTCGGATATGAGCTTCGACGTGATCATCCTCGACTACATGATGAACGGCATAAACGGCATAGATACCATAAAGGAGATACGCTCACGCTCACTCACCACAAGGATAGTCTTTGCGAGCAGCTATCCGGATATAGTCTTTGAGAGCATAAAGTACAACATCTTTCGCTTCCTTGTGAAGCCTGTGGAAAAGGAGGAGCTCTTTGAAGCCCTTGACGCCGCTCAAAGAGAGATCGCCGACGTCCGCAGGATCCTTCTGAGAGACATGGAGCATGACAGGAACGTTTCGGTCCTTGAACGGGATATAATCTACGCTCAGGCCGATAACGTCTACTCGATCGTTACCGCCGGAGATGCCGCCTATCGGTATATGAACAGCATCTCATCATTGCAGGAGGCCCTGGACCCGGGACGCTTCTGCCGGACCAACCGCTCGTTCCTTGTGAACATGGACCAGATCGCCTCATACTCAAAAACTGAGATACTGCTTAAAAACGGCCACCGTGCCCTGATCTCACGGGGAAGGTTCAAGGACTTCCAGAGCCGGTATTTCGCATTCTTGAAAAGCAATGACAGCGTTACTTGAAAGGCTCCCGGCGGTCGTTTCGGTGCTTTCCCATATCCTCTACGGACTGGACCTTATGGGGATAGCCTCGGCGATGATCTTCCCGGATAGGATAAAGAAGAGGAGCCTGCTGCTCCTTGTGCCATACGGGGCGCTGTCGTGCCTGTTCTACTTCGACGGACTGCCGCTGAGGGTCAGGATCCTGACCTTCGCCGGTATGTACGCACTGCTCTTCCTGACCATAATACTGGTCTGCAAAAAGGACAGGCTTAAGGCCCTTTACTGCTCGGTGATGTTCCTTATGGCGGACTCGCTGCTGTCCTCGCTGACGGCGCTGCTCTTGAAGCTCTTCAGCGTAAGGGACGATAGTATGCTGCCGGCGAAGCTGGTGTCACTGGTGTTCGACCTGGTCTTCCTGCTGGTGCTGCTGAAAAAAAGGCAGTCTCAGCGGCTGAGCCTTGCGGCCTACATCGGATCTCTCCCGAAAAGCATAGCCGGAGTAGCTCTGGCACTGGTGTTCCTGCTGAGCCTGCTGAGCGCATTCGTCTCCGCAGTCTTCATACCCTCCTCCGTGAGAGCTCCCATGATCAGCATACTGGTGATCTTCCTGATAATACTCTCCTGCACCACAGTCATCTATATGCTGAAGATGTTCTTCTCGGCGATGCAGTACAAGCAGGCCTCGGAGCTCTTGTCGGGCCAGATGCTGACTCAGGCGGAATACTACAAAAAGTCCGGCCTCATGGCAAACGAGATCAGGAGCTTCCGCCACGATTACAAGAACCATTTGCAGTGCCTTAACGCTCTGCTGAAAAAGAACAAGACCGACGAGGCGGTGGAGTACCTCCACGCCATGATCGAGGGCTCGCCCTTCCGCACGGATACGATCAAGAGCGGCAACGATTTCGCCGATGCTATCCTTAACAGCAAGTACAGCTTGGCGGCGGAGCACGGCTGCACCCTCGACTTCTCGGGGGCGATCTCCGGCGAGATCCCGATCTTCAGCCTGTGTACCGTTCTTTTCAACGCTATCGACAACGCTGTTGAGGGCTGCTGCCGATACGAGGGGGAGGCGGAGAAGCGGATCGTGATCCGTGGCACGGTGAGGGGCGGAGTGCAGATCCTTACGGTGACAAATCCCTGCTCGGAGACTGCGGAGCCCGGCTCCACATCGAAGCAGGACAAGAAGGATCACGGCTTCGGCATGAGGAATATGCGCCGGGCGGTGAAGGAGCTGGACGGGACGCTCACGGCTAAGGCCGAGGGAGGCGTGTTCCGGCTGGAGGTGACTTTCAGGCTCCCCATGGAGGCCGTACATAGCTAAAAAAGGACTGCTCACGCAGTCCTTTTTAGTTTCGAGTTATTAGTGCGTACAGTTTCAAGTTATTAGTGCGTAGTTATTAGTTGTGGTGTCCGCCTAACGGCGGACGAAATTTTAATGTAGGGACGGCCACCCACCGTCCGCATGACCTGTGTGACCGTAGGGGACGGCGTCCTCGACGTCCCGCCCGATCAATCGGATCTCCGGGAACAAATTGTAGGGGCGCACATTGTGCGCCCGGCCATTTTTGTATGACCACCGGGCGAACGATGTTCGCCCCTACAATTATACCATGGCACCTTCCATATAAGGAGGGGCGATGTGGGTGACTCCCCACAGTGTGGGGAGATGTCAGCGAAGCTGACAGAGGGGACGGGTCCCGGTTAGGGATCGCCCCCTACAGTCCGTTTCAATACACATTGTCCAGTTTCCGGGAGGCCGAGGGCGGCCTCCCCTACAAATTTTCGAGGAGGCACGGACGGCCATTGGCCGTCCCTACTAAGCACTAATAACTCATAACTTAAAACTAAAAAACTCAAAAAGTGTTGAATTTTTTGTGAATGTGTGTTATCATTAAACTGGGTATATATCGCTCGGGACAGGCTGCCTCCCTACGTTTCCCGGCAGCCGGAAAAGAGGTTTTGGGTATGGATCTGAAAAAACACCTTGCAGCGCTCCTCGCTGCTGCGGTGACGCTCTCCGGAGCTCCACCGGCTCAGGCCGCTCCTGCTGATACCGCCGGACCGGTCACAGTCCCCCTTGCAGACTCCTTCGGCGATGTGCTCTGCGGAGCTGACTACACCCTCATGATCAGGCTCAGCGGCAAGCTCCTCACCGCCGATCAGGACAACGTGATCCAGTGGGAGGACAAGGCAAGCTCCTCTCAGCGCTGGAGGATCATCAGCGCCGGAAAGGGCTGCTGCGCCATAATTTCCGCTGAAACTGGCAAGGCTCTCACCGTGGAGGGCGGCGACAGCGAGAACGGCCGCAACATCTTCCTCTCGGCCTATGAGGACTTGCCCTCTCAGCACTTCATCCTCCACCGCACAGACGACGCATACTACATCACGGCGGAGTGCTCCGGAAAGGCCGCTCTTGACGTGTACGACATAAGCTATGACAACGGCGCTAACATCGACCAGTGGGACTATTGGGCAGGCGAGGGCCAGAAGTTCTACATCAGACCGGCTGATGGCGAGTACAGGTTCCTCCGGGGGGACCTGACCCTTGACGGCAGGCTGGACGTTTACGACCGGATCCTCATGCAGACCGGCCTTGAGCAGGGCTTCGACCGGGCGGCCTCGGTGATAGCGGATCTGGACGGAAGCGGCGTGTGTGACAGCAAGGATCTTGACCTGATGACTGACTTCCTTCTGGGAAAGGAGACCGATATGGAGCCTTGGTGCAGCCTCCCCTATGAAAAGCCGGACGTGGCCTATCTCTTCGCCTATTTCCTCGGAAATGCCCCCGAGCAGGAGCGGCTCTCCTACGCTGTCAGCCTTGACGGGTACCATTTCAAGGCCCTTGCCGGCGGAGCTGCCGTTTGGAAATCCTCCGTTGGCACCGAGTGCATCAGGGACCCCTACATATTTAAAGGGGAGGACGGCCTTTATCACCTTCTGGCCACCGACATGAAGTCCTCTCTTGGCTGGAACAGCAACCGCAACTTGATCTCGGCTAAGTCCACCGACCTCATACACTGGTCCGACGAGTCGCTGATAAAGATAGCGGACCAGTACCCCAACATGATGGGTGCGGACAGAGCTTGGGCTCCTCAGGCGATCTACGACCCGGAGAAGCAGAGCTACATGATCTACTTTGCGGCGAGGGTCCCCGGGACCGACGACAGAACGATCATGTATTACGCCTACAGCAGGGACCTGAAAACTCTGGATACGGCTCCGGCGCTGCTTTTCGCTCCTCAGAACGGGAACGATGCGATCGACTCGGACATCATCTTCGAGAACGGCACCTACTATATGTACTACAAGAACGAGACCAACAAGAGGATCTACCTTGCGAAGGCCGAGCACGCCTCGGGGCCTTATTCCGAGATAAGGCAGGTCTCTGAGGGGAACATCGGCGTCGAGGGGCCGAATATCTACAGGCTCATCGGCCAGGACAAGTGGCTGATGATGTCCGACGCTTACGGTGACGGCTATTACGTCATGCAGGAGACCGAGGACCTTGAGAGCTTCACCACTGTCAGCCGGGACAGCTACAGCTTCGACTTCACTCCCCGTCACGGCTATGTCATCCCCATAAACGCCGACCAGTATACTGCTCTGGTCAGTGCCTATCCCTCCGACGGGCTCACTGCCGTGAATACCGGTATCGAGCCTCTGACGGACCATGCGAACTTAGGCGTCAAGACCGTGAAGCTGGGCAAGGTGACTGCCACCTACTCCGACGGCGGAAGGACCGAGATGAGCGTTGACTGGAACAAGGAGGAGCTCTACGGCATCGACACCTCGAAGCCCGGGACCTATACCGTCCACGGGAAGCTCCACTCCTCCGGGGACATCTACTCGGACCCCTTTATCCAGGAGAGGGCCGACCCCTTCATCACGACTGACGGTATGTATTACTACTTCACCGCCTCATATCCGGCCTACGGCAGCCCAGATCAGGGCTATGACAGGATCGTCCTCCGGAGGAGCAGCACCGTTGCAGGGCTCGCTCAGGCGGAGGAGAAAACGATCTGGAAGGCTCATTCCTCCGGGATCATGGCCAAGCATATCTGGGCTCCGGAAATGCACCAGATCGGCGGCTATTGGTATATGTTCTTTGCGGCAGGCGCCAGCGACAACGTCTGGGCCATAAGGCCTTATGTGCTAAAGTGCGACGGCGACCCCTGGACCGGCGGTTGGACCGAGTGCGGACAGATGCAGGCCTCCGCCGGGGACAGCGAGTCCTTCGCCAACTTCTCGCTGGATATGACCTATTTCGAGCACAACGGTGAGCACTATGTTGTCTGGGCGGAGATCAAGGGCGACTCCTCCCTCTTCATGGCAAAGATCGACCCGGCTGAGCCTTGGAAGCTCACCTGCGAGCCGATCCTCCTCACCAAGCCGGAATTCTCCTGGGAGACCGTCAACAACAGGGTCAACGAGGGCCCGGCGGTCATGAAGGCCAACGGGAAGGTCTACATCTTCTTCTCGGCCTCCGGGACAGGCTCGGAATACTGCGTGGGACGGCTGGAGGCTGACGAGAACACCGACCTTATGGACGCTTCGAGCTGGACGAAGCTGGACCGGCCGGTGCTTAAAACTGCCGATCTCAACGGGCCGTCGGGTCCGGGACACAACTGCTTCGTCACCGATGAGTACGGGGACCTGCTGATCGTCTACCACGCAAGGCCGGCCAGCCATGCCTCTCAGGACTGCGGCACCTACAGCAAGGATCCACTGTACGACCCCTGCCGCCACACAAGGATCAAGAGAGTGGTCTATGACGGGAACGGCGACCCGGTGATCTGCCTCAGCGACGAGGCCGAGCTGGCGGACTGCTATAAAACTGTAACGGCGACTGTCGTCGTCGGATAAGAATATGTAAAGGAGTTACTATCATGAAAGCTATCAAGAAACTGACTGCGGCAGTGGCTGCGGCTAGTCTGGCTGTGTCCGGCATAGCGGTGCCGGTAAGAGCTGACGCTGCCACCACGGTATCCCTCTCACCGCTGAGCAGGTACGAGGTAAACGGCGGAGTTTTCCAAGGCTGGGGCACATCGCTGTGCTGGTGGGCCAACCGTGTGGGCTATTCCGACACCCTCGCCCAGAAGACCGCCGATCTGTTCTTCGGACAGGACGGCCTGAGAATGAACATCGCCCGCTTCAATATCGGCGGAGGCGACGACCCCACTCATGACCACATCACAAGGACAGACTCGAATATGCCCGGCTATACGGTCTACAATAACGGCACCG
The DNA here is from genome assembly GCA_017460665.1 of Ruminococcus sp. Lineage (GTDB taxonomy): Bacteria > Bacillota > Clostridia > Oscillospirales > Ruminococcaceae > Ruminococcus. The sequence continues at coordinate 5,182 of JAFUAO010000069.1, read as the reverse complement.
TCACCTACGACTGGAGCGCCGACTACAACCAGCGCAATGTGCTGCTGAGGTGTATCGAGGCTGCCGGTGACGACATGATCGTGGAGATGTTCTCCAACTCGCCGCCCTACTATATGACCAACAGCGGCTGCTCCACCGGAAACACCGATGCCGGGAAGGATAACCTCCGCAGCGACCAGTATACGGCCTTTGCGGAGTATCTGGCGGAGGTCTGCTACCACTACAAGAACACTTGGGGCGTGGATATACAGAGCATCGACCCCATGAACGAGCCTTACACGAATTACTGGGGAGCTAACTCCAACAAGCAGGAGGGCTGTCACTTCGATCAGGGCGAGTCTGAGTCTAAGATCATAGTTGAGCTGCAAAAGGCAATGGCCGACCGGGGCATGGGAGACGTTATTTTGTGCGGAACTGACGAGACCTCTATCGACACCCAGATCAGCTCCTACAACAAGCTCTCGGCCGATGCCAAGAGCGCCCTTGGACGTATCGACACCCATACCTACAGCGGGAGCGACCGCTCAGGGCTCCGCAGCCTTGCTGTTTCCGAGGGGAAGAACCTTTGGATGAGCGAGGTGGACGGCGGATCCGTTGCCGGATCAAATGCCGGACAGATGGGAGCAGGTCTTTGGCTGGCAAACAGGATAGTTACGGACTGCAACGGCCTGAGCCCCTCGGCGTGGATCCTCTGGCAGGCTATCGACAACCACATCTCCTCCACCGGCTATAACGGCAACAAGGACTCCGGTATGGTGGACCTTGACGGCGGCTATTGGGGACTTGCAGTCGCTGACCACGACAAGAACGAGGTGATCCTCACCAAGAAATACTACGCCTACGGACAGTTCTCAAGATATATCCGGCCCGGCATGATCATGCTGAAGTCCTCCGGGAACACCATGGCTGCATACGACGACGATAAGGGCGAGCTGGTGATCGTTGCGGTGAACGATACCGCCTCCAACAACGCCTATACCTTCGACCTTTCCGGCTTCTCCGAGGTGGGAGCCTCGGCTCAGACGATCCGCACCAGCAGCTCTGAAAACTGGAAGGACGTGGGTGATACTGCCCTTAACGGGAAGACCCTGAGAACTGAGCTTGCTCCAAATTCAGTCACGACCTTCATCATCAGCGGCGTCAAGGGCAAGCTGACCTTGGACAACAAGATCGACCTGAGCAAGGCCACGCTCAGCGGAACAGACTCCTGGCACAGCACAGCGTCTACCTCCTACAGCAAGGTCTTCGACGGGAACACCTCCACCTACTTCGACGGCGTCGGAGGAGGCTGGGTACAGGCAGATCTGGGCGAGGTCTATGACATCACAGCTATCGGCTACTGCCCAAGGAGCGGCTACGAATACCGCATGGCAGACAGCTTCTTCCAGTTCTCAGAGGACGGGACCAACTGGACCACCGTGGCGACCGTCGCCGGCCAGCCGCCCTTTGGCATGAACTACATAACCTCCCTCACGGGTACGGCCAGCGCAAGGTATATCCGCTTTGCGGTGCCGGAGGGCGCTCCTCAGAACAGCTACAACAAGGACGACGTTTACTGCTGCAATATCGCTGAGATCGAGCTCTACGGCGAGCCCTCGGTCATGACCGGGCTGACTAAGATCGACCCGGCCTCAGTGACCGGCTCTGCCCCTTATCAGAATTCCTCCAACGGCCCGGCAAAGGCCTTCGACGGGAATATCGCCTCGTTCTTCGACGGAGTGGGCGCCGGCTGGGTAGAGGCTGACCTGGGCGGCCTTTATTCGATCGAGGCTATCGGCTACTGCCCAAGGAGCGGTCATGAGGTCCGCATGGTGGACGGATATTTCTCAGTTTCTGCCGACGGCGAGAACTGGACTGAGATCTATACGGTCTCTGAGCTGCCGCAGTTCAGGCTGACCTACGTCACCGACCTCCCTGAGACCAAGGCCAGATACGTCAGGTATCAGGTGCCGGAGGGCGCTCCTGACAACGGCTACAACACCGACGATGTTTACTGCTGCAACGTGGCCGAGATCCAGATCTTCGGCAGCGAGGCGGCTGAGCCCACGACTGAGCCCACCACCGAGGCAACGACTGCGGCTCCCACTGAGCCCGATGTGACCTTGTCGGGGGACGCTAATGTGAACGGCACGGTGGATCTGACGGACGCTGTAGCGATCTTGCAGTACATGGCGCTTCCTGCGAAGTACGGCCTTTCCGAGCAGGGCAAGAAAAACGCTGACTGCTATGCACCTGGCGACGGGATCTCCGGCTGGGACGCTCTGGCGATCCAGATGCTGGACGCAAAGCTGGTGAAGAGCCTGCCTGTGATACCGGAGCAGGGATAAGCAAAAAAGCTCACAGGGAATGATCCCTGTGAGCTTTTGTTTTGGCGATGATCTCTTCCGAGCAAAATAATAAAATTGCGGGGTGCAGGGCAGACCCCTCCATTGCCTTAAAGAGGTCCGCAAGGAGAGTTTCGCCCTCTGCGGAGGGCGACCAAGGGCTCTGCCCTTGGATCCCGGCAGGGAGCGAGCGGCTCCCTGCACCCCGCAATTATTATTTGTCGCCTTCGGCGACACAACAATTATGCATTCCGAATCCCGAATTCCGAATTGAAAAATTCACCCTACGTTGTTCACGATCCCCACGGATATGTAATTCTCCACCACCGCTCGGAAGTCGGTGCCCTCCTCGGCGTCCTCGTTGTAGATGCCTTCGACCTCGTACCGCACTCCGCCGCCGGGAAGCTCCTCCACCACCCGATACCGGTCCCGGTAGAACATACCCTCAGACACCGTCCGGTCGTAGAGGACTCCTCTGCATTCCGCCAAGGGACACCCCGGAAAGTTCACGTTCCAGATCTGGCCGGGCAGCAGAGACCGCCCCATGAGCTCCTCCAAAATATCCCCAAGATAAGCCTCAGACACCTCATGACAGCTCCTGGCCTGCTCCGAAAATGCGATCGATAGACAGCCCTGGAACGCCCCCTCGAAGGCGGCGCCGGCCGTTCCAGAATACTGTATGTCCGTTGCGGTGTTGTAGCCCTTGTTGATCCCGGAGAGAACTGCGTCCGGCTTTCGGGGGAGCACGGTCAGGGCCCCGATCCTCACGCAGTCAGAGGGAGTCCCAGTGCAGGAGAAGGCCCTTACGCCATCCACCGGGAACTCAGCCGGGAAAACATCGAAGGTCCCGTGGAGAGTTATTGCATGGGAAACTGCGCTGCGCTGGCTGTCCGGGGCAACTACCCAGACCTCCCCTAGCCTTGAGGCTGCCCTTGCAAGAGCGATCAGCCCCTCGGAGCTGATCCCGTCGTCGTTTGTGATAAGTATAAGCCTGTTCATGATCTCACCTCACAGCTATTATACTACACTTTCGGGAAAAGTTCAAGGTCAGGCTCCTTTTCCGGAGGGTACCGTCCTTCTGAGGAACACCAGCGCTGCCGCTGCCGAGAGAATTTCCGCAATGGGAAATGTCAGCCACACCAGCCAGCTAAGGCTCATGTCTCTTCTTGCCAAAAGGGAAAAGCCCCACGCCACCGGCAGCACCAGCAGGAGCTGGCGCAGGACGGAGATCACCAGAGAATAGCCTCCCCGGTCAAGGGCCTGGAATATTCCCTGAGCAGCGATGTTTATTCCCGCACATACAAAGCACAGGGAAATGATCCGGATCGCACTTATGCAGAGGCTTTGGGTATTTCCCGAAAGGCCGAAAACTCCGGCAAGAGGTGAGGCGAATATTTCCAGACCGATGAGGCCGGCTGACATGATGATGAGAGTGTACAGTATACCGTACTTGACGCCCTGCCGGACACGTTCCTTGCTGCCCATTCCGTAGCTGAAGGAAACGATCGGCGTAATGGCATCTCTCAGGCCGAAGGCGGCGAAGAGGATGAACTGCTGGATCTTGTAGTAGAGCCCGTAGGCGGTGACCATGGACTCGTCCACCCGGACAAGGATCAGGTTCAGCCCGTAGGTCATCACCGACATCAGCGCCTGAGCGATGATCGCCGGAAGTCCGATAGAGTATATCCCTCGGATCACCAGTCTGTCAGGCTTCATGAAGCGCAGCCCGTTCTCCACGGCGGTGTTCTTTTTTAGGTGGAAGAAAAGTGCGATGAGGAACGATGCGATCTGGCCAAGGACAGTTGCGTAGGCTGCTCCACGGACGCCAAGCTCAGGCAGACCAAAGAGGCCGTAGATCAGGATCGGATCAAGGGCGATGTTGATCAGGGCGCCGCTGATCTGGGCGATAGTTGAGTAGAGGGAGAGCCCGGTGGCTTGCAGCAGCTTCTCGAACACCGAGAAGAACACGATCCCCGGCGAGAGCACGCAGCAGATCCGCAGGTAGCTCACTGCCATTTCAGTGATCACGGGGTTAGAGGTCTGGCTCACGATGTAGGGGCGAGCTCCCACGATCCCGAAGATCAGGCAGGCTGCGAAGATCACGGCGCCGAGGAACTCAGCGTTGCCGGCGACCTTTGCGGCACGGTTTTTGTCGCCTTGGCCAAGGCTCTTGGCAAGGAGGGCGTTGGTGCCGACGCCGGTGCCGATACTGACGGCCACCATGAGCATTTGGATCGGGAAGGCCAGTGTCAGGGCGTTGAGGGCTTCCTCGCCGCCGGTGCTCATGTTTGAAACGAAGGCGCTGTCCACGATATTGTAGAAGGCTTGGAGCACCATCGAGACGATCATGGGGATCCCCATGGTCAGCATAAGGCGGCTGACGGGAGTCTCCGCCATTCGGGTGAGGGTCTTGTCTTTTTCCATTGTTTTCTCCTTTCGGGCATGGGCGACGAAGCGCCCTTTTCAATTCATAATGTATAATGCATAATTGCTGTGTCCGCCGTTGGCGGACTTATTTGTAGGGGCGCACAGTGTGCGCCCGTGAACCCGGAACACCTGTAGGGACGGCCATTGGCCGTCCGTGCGCCATATATGCTGTGTAGGGGCGAACATCGTTCGCCCGTGCCGCCCGGCTAAAGCCGGGCGGTGAGCGTTCCTGCACATGAAAACGTTCGACGCCACCTCCCTCGTTGCCGCTGAGCGGCAAGGCCCACCTAATGGACCGGTGGAAGGGGACGCTCTCACTTGCAGAGCGTCCCCTCTGAAAAAACAGTCCCCCGGACTGTTTTTTCATTCACCCCGTGCAGATGCGCCTTCGATCTTATTTCGCTTTTCTCTAAAAGCTGTGAAAAGCGTCC
>JAFUAO010000068.1 GCA_017460665.1 Ruminococcus sp. | reverse complement strand
CTCACTTACGGGCGTGGTGTCCCTTGGTGATGTACGTTAGTCCAATCACTGCTTCCATTATAGCTTAAGTAACAAGTGCGTGTAAACCATGACTGGCTTGCCATGGATTTATACGACCAATTATTATTATAGTAGGTGATAGTATGTATTTTGATAAAACAAGGCCTTCCATAGGCATCATCGGAGCGATGGCAGAGGAGATAGACGCCGTAAAATCACAGCTAAACGAAGCGAAAAGCGTCCGTATCAGCGGCACCGACTTCGTTTACGGACAGCTTCACGGCGTCGACGTGGTGGCAGCTATGAGCGGTATCGGCAAGGTCAACGCCGCCATTTGCGCCGAGGCCATGATCCTGAGGTTCTCTCCGGACTGTATCGTGAACATCGGCGTGGGCGGAGCTCTCAGCAGGGAGCTCAGTATCGGCAGCGCCGCAGTCGCAGACAAAGTGGTGGAGCACGACATGGACCTGACGCCTCTCGGCTTTGAGGCAGGCTTCCTTCCGGGGATAGAGCGTGTGTTCATACAGTGCGACCGCAAGTGCGCTGCTCTTCTGGAAAAAGCCGCACAGAACGCTGAGATCCCGTGTAGAAGGGGACCAATAGCCTCCGGCGATGCCTTTATCAACGACAGCGCCTCCAAAGAGCGTATCGCAGAGAGCTTCGGGGCGATAGTCTGCGAAATGGAGGGCGGGAGCATCGGACACGTCTGCGCTGCAAATGATGTGCCATTTGCCGTGCTGAGGACGATCTCCGACAACGGCGACGAGAACTCAGGCAGCGATTTCTCCAATTCCCTTGAGGCCTCAGCAGAGGCTGCACTTCGCATATTGAACGGCTTCCTGGAGCTTTATCCCAATGGCTGAAAAAATAGACCGATGTCACTGACATCGGCCTTTTTTCATTTATTTATGAGCTCTAGGATCTCATCGAGAGGAAAGCTCTTTCCTTTCAAGCTGACCTTGTCTCCGTCAACCGGCAGTACAGAGAACTCGTCGTTAGGCGTAACGAAGCAGTATCCTCTTCCAATGTCATTCAAAAGCAGCAAGAAAGTGTCACCCTCATGGGGGTCCTGCTCATCGGTCCTTTCACCAAGGTCTCTGATAGAGATCTCCCTATCGCCGAACTCGTCACGCAGGTCCTCCAGATCATCGCTGTTAATGCTCCCTAGATCCTTCGGAGCGATATAACCACCGCCCAAGACCACCGAAATGAGGTAGTTCTCCTCCAGTTCACCTAACAGCGGATCGGTGACCAGAAGATCTATCTGGGTGTACGGAGCTCCGCTATCCACGAAGTAAAACACGTTCTGGACCTCTCCGATAACAGCAGTATCACAGTCCTTGGCCGCAGCCATGACCGCATCTTTCGGACTTGTTTGTATCTGACCCACCGGTTCCTCTTGTCCGGGTGGGAGAGCCTCCCCGTCCGAGAACCTTGGGCGCAGATACTCGATGTCTACAACAAAGTCCTTTTTCTCGTAAACGTTTTCCGGCTCAATGGTCAGATCTGTGATCGGCGCCTCAGTTGCCGGCACAGTGGTCACGGTCTCGACCTTTGTGGAAACAGCCGTTGTGCGGACCGCTGCCGCTGTCGTCCTCTGAGGAGCGGCGGTCCTTGCCGGAGGCGAAGTCCTTGCAGGAGCCGTCTGTCTCGGAACAGCAGGGGAGACTGACGCTCTTGTGGTGTGACGGGTGTTATTCTCAGTAGCCCTTGCCGTGGAAACAGCGGTAGTTCTCACATCGGTATGAGGATCCTCCGGGTCCTCATCAACGGCAGCGCCAGCAGCGGAGGTCTGCGTGGTCACAGCAGGCTCTGCCTCGGCAGTTGTAGTCGTCACTGTAACGATCTGGCCGTCCGGCTCGGGTGTCCTGTCGGGAGCAGATCCCCTAAAATGTCCCCAAAGGCCAACTGCAAGAACAGCCATAGCTGCCACAGAAGCAAACCTCACGATCAGCGCCACGGGACGGCGTCTTTTGTAGCTGAGCTCCCGGAAGAACTCGTCCTTGCGCTCCGGATCAGGCAGATCAAATGCTCTTGCTAAGGCCTGTTTTTCGGTTTTTTTCATTCGAGCTCCTCCTTTCCCAGCTTTATCCGAAGATCCTCAGTAAGCCGCTTCAGCCGCCTGTTCACCGTGGATCTTGAAACTCCGATCAGCCCGGAGATGACTCCCACAGGCACATCGTTCACATACCGCAGGAGCAGCAGCTCCCGGTCGTCGTCGGGGAGCTCTGAGAGAGCTTGTTGAAGGGAGAGGCTCTCCAAAACTCCCTCCTCGACGTCAGCTCCTGAGGGAAGATCCTCCGGGAGCTGCTGAGAGCTGTGCCTGCGGTATTCATCGGCGCATAGATTGCGTGCGATGGTGTAAAGGAGCCTGAGCGTTTTGTTCCCGGTATGGTACTGAGGGCGCTCAAGATAGCGCAGGAAGGTCTCTTGGGTCAGATCCTCGGCAGTATGCCGGTCATGTACCCTTATACAGCAGTAGCGAAAGATCTTGTCATATTCTTCACGCAGATCTATAGCCATATCGAAACCTCCCTTCACAGTGTTTAACGGGCGAGCGGAACAAATAACGCAGCCAAATTTGTAAATTTTTTGTGAACGAGCTATCTCCCGAAAAGCCGTCCCTGATAGGTGTCCAGCTCTGCGAGCCTTTTGTCGATACCGCCCAGCACAGCGATCTTATCGGCGCTCCATTTCGGAGCAAGTAGCATCGACTTGTCGCCGTCCCCAGTTATCCGCTCGATCACAGTCTCCGGCGGAAGGAGCTCTAGCTGCCTTACGACGACCTCGATGTACTCCTCACGGCTCAAAAGAGGCAAACTTCCGCCTTCCCAGAGCTCAGCGAGGGCAGTCCCTCTGATAACGTGGAGCATTTGCAGCTTTACCGCATCAGGCTCCATTTCAGCCGCCGCCCGTGCAGACTGTATCATCATCTCCGGATCTTCTCCCGGAAGGCCGTTTATCAGGTGGAGACAGCCCCTTATCCCACGGCTTTTCAGCTCATCATAGCCCTTTAGGAGCTCCCGGTGAGTGCAGCACCGGTTTATCCGGGCGATCGTTCCCTCGTGGGCGCTCTGCATACCCAGCTCAACGGTCAGATAGGTCCTCTCGTTCAGCTCGGACAGGAGCTCCAAGACCTCATCGGGCAGGCAGTCGGCCCTTGTACCGATCGAAAGCCCCACAACTCCCGGAAAGCTAAGGGCCTCATAGAAAAGTTCAAGGAGCTGATCTGCCGGAGCATAGGTGTTGGTGTTTGCCTGAAAATAGGCGATCATGGGAGCTCTCGGCCCGGCCTTAGCTGAGATCCTGCGGCTCTCTGCTGCGAGCTGCTCTGTAACAGAGATCCCAGATCGGGTGAAATAGCCGCTCCCGCCGCTGCAAAAGATACAGCCGCCGGTACCCTTGCTGCCGTCGATATTCGGGCAGGTCATACCTGCGTCGATGACTGCCTTAAAGACCCTTCGCCCGAATTTTCTTTTTATATGGAAATTCAGTGTGTGATAGCGCTTATTGTCCGAAGAATAGATGAATGGCGAGCTTTGCATCTTACCACCTCCATATCTCATGTTATCACATGAGCAGGCCTTTGTCAATAAATGACAGATCCCGACAGATCTTCGCAATTTTCGGGCAAACTGCTCTTGACAGGAACGCAGATCCGGTGTAAAATATTATTAGTGAAAATGATTTGAAGAGGAATGTTCTAAGTGAAAAATAATGTTGTACTTATCGGTATGCCAGGGGTAGGCAAGAGCACCGTGGGTGTTATCCTTGCCAAGCTCTTGGGATACCGTTTTGTCGATACTGACCTTGTCATACAGGAGTCAGAGGGCAGGCTTTTGAAGGAGATCATCGCCTCTGAGGGCATAGACGGCTTCCTTCATACCGAAAACAGGATCTGCTCACAGCTCGCGGCTGAGCGCTCTGTTATCGCTACCGGCGGCAGCGTGGTCTACGGCAAAGAGGCTATGGAGCACCTTTCTCAGATCGGTACTGTCGTTTACCTGAGCCTTGACTACCGAAAGCTGAAATACCGCCTCGGGAACATCAAGAACAGGGGAGTGGTGATCCGTCCCGGACAGCGCCTTTCGGACCTGTTCAACGAGCGAAAGCCCCTGTATGAGCGCTGGGCCGACATAGTGATCGACGAGACCGGCTGCGGCATCGAGAAAACAGTTGGTAAGATCATGGCAGAATTAAAGTAGTGATTTGTCAGAATTGCACAATATATTGTAGTCAAAAGCGACTGATCGCACAATTTTGAGCGAGTGTTAAAATATTTCTTTGACAAAAATACGCTTTTGTGATATAATGTACATTAGGATAATTATTTCATCAAGACTTATGGGATCCCAGCCTAAAAACTGCGGATCAGGAAAGGAAATGCATAATGTCTAAGATAATCGCAGTTACCTCCGGTAAGGGAGGCACAGGAAAATCTACCGTTTGTGCAGGCCTTGGCTATACCTTGGCTAAGCAGGGTCACAGGACCCTTCTCATCGAGCTCGATTTTGGACTCAGATGCCTCGACATCATGTTTGGCGTCGAGGATAACATAAAGTTCGACCTCGGCGACGTCCTTGCAGGCAGAAAGTCTGCCCTTGACGCCGTTGCGCAGGTCCCCATGGCTACTAACCTCAATCTTCTCTGCGCTCCTAAGACACTTACGAGCGTTAGCGCTGACCAGATCGTTGAGATCTGCCGCTCAGTAAAGAAGTATTTTGAATACATAATAATAGATACCGGCGCAGGTATCAACTCTCACGTTTTCGATATCGTTGAGCAGGCTAACCTTATCCTCGTCGTTTCTACTCCGGATCCCGTCTGCATCAGAGATGCCAGCCTCATGTCCGATGAGTTCTACAACAGAGGCAATAAGAGCCAGCGTCTCATCATCAATAAGATCAGCAAGAAGGTCATCGGCGATGCCCTCGTTGCCAACCTCGATGAGATCATCGACAAGGTGGGCGTACAGCTCATCGGCGTCATCCCCGACGATTTCAAGATGACCGTTGCTACCGGTAAGGGCACTCCTATCCCTACAGATGCCTCCGCTCTGAAGGCCTTCGACGCTATCGCTAAGCGCCTTGGAGGAGAATTCGTTCCCCTTACAGTAAAGACCTCCTGATAAAAAATAAATTCCGCTCACTGCGGGGAAAGGACAGATAAATGAAGATCGCTATCATTGCGCATGACGCAAAAAAGGAACTGATGGTACAGTTTTGCAGCGCATACTGCGGCATACTTTCCAAACACACACTAATGGCTACTAATACGACTGGAAAACAGGTCAGCGAGGCGACCGGACTGCCCATCAAACGCTACCTGAGCGGCCGTGGAGGCGCAGAACAGATACTTGCCCTGCTCTCATGTAATGAGGTGGATGTGCTCCTCTTCTTCAGGGATCCCATCAATCCTAAGGTGACCGATGTGAACGACATGAACCTTTTGAGGCTCTGTGACGTCCATAATGTTCCCGTTGCCACCAATATCGCTACCGCCGAGGCTCTTATCCTTGCTCTTGAGCGTGGCGACCTTGACTGGCGTGAGGTCGGTACACCGACTATCTGAGAATGAATTGTCCCTCTCGCAAGGGACAATTTTCATGTATATTAAGATCAAGAAAGGCTGAAATTTATGGCTGAGAATATCAAGCGTCCCACCGGCACGGAGGACGTTATCCCACGGGACATACACAAATGGCACACCGTGGAAAAGATCGCCAGAGAGACCGCTGAGAGCTTCGGCTTCGGCGAGCTGCGATTTCCAACATTCGAGAACACCGACCTGTTCATGCGCTCGGTGGGCGAGACCACTGACGTTGTCCAGAAGGAAATGTATACCGTCATGGCTAAGGAGACCAAGTTCACCCTCCGTCCTGAGGGAACTGCCGGCGCTATCCGTGCTATGCTCCAGAACGGCCTGCTTAACGAGGCCTTTCCCCAGAGGATCTTCTACCTGATCTCCTGCTTCCGCCACGAAAGGCCTCAGGCCGGCCGCCTGAGAGAGTTCCACCAGTTCGGCGTGGAAATGGCAGGATCGGCTTCACCGGCCGCTGATGCAGAGCTGATCTCTCTCGGAAAGAAGATCCTTGACCGGCTGGAACTCAAGAACATCGTTCTGAAGATCAACTCTATCGGCTGTCCTAAGTGCCGTGCCGAGTACAATAAGGCCCTAAGGAGCTATTTCTCCGCAAGAGAGGACGAGCTCTGCGATACCTGCAAGGAAAGGCTCGTCAAGAACCCCATGAGGCTCCTTGACTGCAAGAGCCCGATCTGTCAGGAGATCGGCAAGGACGCTCCTCTCATTCTTGATCACCTCTGTGAGGAGTGCAGCGATCACTTCGAGAAAGTGAAGAAGTACCTGACGGCCATGGGCATCGAGTACACCGTAGACCCGAAGATAGTTCGTGGTCTTGACTACTATACAAAGACGGTCTTCGAGTTCGTGACCACTGAGATCGGCGCTCAGGGAACTGTCTGCGGAGGCGGACGCTATGACGGCCTGATCCAGCAGCTCGGCGGCCAGCCTACCCCTGCTCTAGGCTTCGGTATGGGCATCGAGAGGCTCCTCCTTGTCATGGACAAGCAGAACTGCGATTACCTCGTTCCCAAGAAGTGTGACATCTACTTTGCAACTATGGGCGATGCAGCTCTCGATAAGGCTATGGAGCTCTGCCGTGAGCTGCGTGAGTACGGATATTTCGCCGACCACGACTTCATGGGCAGAGGCCTGAAGGCTCAGATGAAGTACGCCAACAAGATCGGCTCTGCTTTCACTGTGGTCCTGGGCGACGATGAGCTGGCCAACAATAAGGCTCGGCTGAAGGATATGGACTCCGGTGAGGAGAAGGAGATCACTCTCGACGATAAGTTCACCGGGAATTTTGACAGCTACTATATAGATAAAATGCTCAGCAGTCTGGATACAGGTGCAGATGACCTGGCTTTCCTGCCGCTGACAGGGGAGGATAACTGAAATGGCAGACAGTATGAAAGGCTTAAAGCGCACACATTACTGCGGTGAGGTAACTCAGGCAGGTCAGGAGGTCGTTGTAGGCGGCTTCGTAGATAGGATCCGTGATAAGGGAGGCGTCATCTTCATAGTCCTCCGTGACAGGACAGGCGTTGTCCAGCTCACCTTCAACGATAAGTCAGATCCCGCCGTTTTCGAGAAGGCCTCCTCCTGTAAGAGCGAGTATGTCCTCATGGCTAAAGGCAGCGTCATGGAGCGTGAGAGCGTCAACGAGAAGCTGAAAAACGGCAATGTGGAGATCTTCGTCACCGATCTGAGGATCCTCTCAAAGGCTCAGACTACTCCCTTTGAGATCACGAACGAGACCAAGGTCAACGAGGAGCTCCGCCTGAAATACCGCTATCTGGACCTGAGAAGAGCTCCTCTTCAGCAGAACATCATCATGCGCCACCAGCTCGCAAAGGTGACCCGTGAGTACTTCTACGAGAACGGCTTCCTAGAGATCGAGACTCCCATGATGATGAAGTCTACTCCCGAGGGAGCAAGAGACTACCTGATCCCGTCAAGGGTACACCCCGGCAGCTTCTACGCTCTGCCTCAGTCGCCTCAGATCTACAAGCAGCTCCTGATGATCGCCGGCTACGACCGCTATATCCAGCTCGCACGCTGCTTCCGTGACGAGGACCTTCGTGCGGACCGCCAGCCTGAGTTCACTCAGATCGATCTGGAGATGTCATTCGTTGACGCTGAGGACATACAGGAGTGCGTCGAAGGCTTTATCCAGCGTGTTTTCAAGGAGGTCATGAACGTTGACGTTTCGACTCCGCTGCCGAGACTGACCTTCGCAGACGCAATGGCACGCTACGGCTCCGATAAGCCCGATACACGCTTCGGCTTTGAGATCCAGGACATCACTGAGACCGTCAAGGACATCGACTTTGTGGTGTTCAAGAACGCTATAGAAGAGGGAGGCTCCGTCCGTGCGATAAACGTTAAGAACGGCGCTGCCACCTACACCCGCAAGGAGATCGACAAGCTGGTGGAGCACGCAAAGGGCATCGGTGCGAAGGGCCTTGCCTATATCCGCTGGGCCGACGAGCCTAATTGCTCCTTCAAGAAGTTCCTCGGCGAGGGCGATCTTGAGAAGATCTGTGCAGCCCTTGACGCTCAGCAGGGCGATCTGGTCCTGATCTGCGCTGACAGGACAAAGACAGTGCTTTCAACTCTTGGAGCTATCCGTCTTATCTGCGGAAAGCGCCTTGACGTTATCCCTGAGGATCAATACAACTTCCTTTGGATCACAGAGATGCCCTTCTTTGAGTTAGACGAGGACAGCAATACCTGGGTAGCTGCTCACCACCCCTTCACTATGCCTATGGAGGAGTGTCTTGAATACCTTGACAGTGACCCTGCAAACGTCCGTGCAAAGGCTTGGGACCTGGTGCTCAACGGCACAGAGCTCTCCAGCGGATCCATGCGTATCACTGATTTCGAGCTCCAGCAGAAGATGTTCGAGGCTCTTGGTATGACCGATGAGGAGATCCAGGCGAAGTTCGGCTTCCTTGTGGACGCCTACCGTTATGCTGCCCCTCCTCATGGCGGAATGGGTATCGGACTCGACCGATTGGCAATGATCATGTGCAAGGCAGACAGCCTCCGTGACGTGCTGGCCTTTCCGAAGGTACAGAACGCCAGCGAGCTCATGAGCGAGTGTCCTTCGCCCGTCGATAAGGCCAGCCTTGATGTGCTCGGCATCGAGGTAACAGCAACAGAAGAGTAAAAAAACAGACCGTCAGGATCAAATGCCTGACGGTCTTTTCTCATTCGTTGGTCTCAGCCTGAGCGAACTGGCTCTCGTGACGGGTGAAGAAGTCAGTTCTTGGCGGCAGGAACTTCAGCTTGTGGCCTGAGCCTGTGAAGAAGGTCAAAGGCTCAAGGATAGTCTCCCAGGACCAGATCCGCTCTTCTACCTCAAGATACTCTCTCAGCTTTTCAGTTCCGAAGGGCGCCATGGGGTGGAGGAGGATCCCGGCGATCCTGATGATGTAGAACAAATTGGCCAGATCCTGCTTCAGAGCCTCCTTGTCGGGGTAGTCTCCGGTCAGCTTCCTTGCCATGAACTTGCTGCCCTTTCTGATATAGCTGTCAAGGACGTAGGTACACTGGTGGAAGGCGAACTTCGACATATGCCGCTCATATTCGAGAACGGCCTTGTTCGCATCGTCGATGAACTCCTGCTCGGGAACCAGATCCGGGAGGATCCCGTCCAGCTCCTTCTGAGCGGTATAGAAGGCGGTCCTGATCATTCTGTTGTAAACGTTGGACAGCAGCAGGCCGTCCTTAACGACGGGATCTGTGTCCTCCGGCTTAGCGTCGGGATCGTAGGGCTTAGGCATGAAGCTGACAGAGCGCTGTCCAAGTCCCAGGCCCAGCCAGTGCATACGGAGCTGCTCGGGAGTATAGTGGCTCAGGAGATCGTCGGCCATAGGCGGCTTGACAGCACCTGAGCTGGAGGCCTTCTTATCGAGGAAGAGGATATGGTGATTTGCAACGATCACCGGGAGCTGCAATTCGCCCTCAGCAGGGGAGGCAGTCTTCTCAGGGCTTTCCTGCTGAGCCATCCACATCGCAGGCTCGGCGATACCGTAGAAATAGATGTTGTCCTGACCGATGAACTGATAAACGGTAGAGTCCTTGCTGCACCAGTAGTCCTTCCATTCGCTCCTGTCACGGCCCTCCTGCTCAAGATAGGTCTGAGTAAAGGAGATAGGGGCCCAGAGAGACTCCGGCCATACCCACACGGTAAGTCCCTCTACGCCGTCCATGACAGGCGCAGGGACGCCCCACTCTATATTTCCGGTAAGGCGGAAGGGAACGAGGGTCTTTCCGGTACGGTAGCGGATACCGTTCTCGGTCAGCACACGGCAGGCCTCGTCGCAGTCAGAAAGAGTCTCGAACTGGATCGTGAAGGAGGGCTTTTTCTTCTCCTCAAAGTACTCATGCTCAGGCATGGACTCCTTCAAAGAGAAGTACTTCTCCTCAAATTCACGCTTGACGTAGATCACAGGCTTTTTGAGGAACTCGTCGATAGTTTTCCAAACGACAGGGCGTATGTCCTTCCGCTTTTTCAGCTCCTCCACCCAGTCCTTCATGAGCTGCTCGTAGTCACGGAGCTTGAAATACCAGTTAGTGACCGGCTTCATGATAGGCCTTTCGCCGGTGAGAGTGCTCACCGGGTCGATGAGGTTCTCCGGCATATACTGATGCCCCATATCGCACTCGTCAGCGTAGCCCTTGTCCGAGGTACAGCCGTCGACGGGACATTTTCCGATGACCTGTCGGCCGTTGAGGAACACTCCTACCTTCTCGTCGAAAAACTGCATGGTAGTTATGCGGTCGAGCTGTCCCTTTTTATGAAGAGAGCTGATGAACCAGTCCGTTACCTCCGCATGGATCTCCTTAGAGCGGCCAAGACCGGAGGCTGCAAAAAGATCTGGAGAGATACCGTAAGCGGCAAGGGTCTCCTTCTGCTTGTTGTGGTTGCGGGCAACGAAGTCCTCCAGAGAGCCCTCGAATTCGCCGTTATTGACCTTCACACGCCAGCCCTCAGCGATAGGGGAGCCGTAGCAGTCCGTACCGCTGACGAAGATCACGTTCTCCTTGCCAATACGGTCACGGAGAAAACGGGCGTAGGTGTCAGCAAAGACCAGCATACCGCCCACATGGCCGAAGTGGAGCTCCTTGTTACCGTAGGGCATACCGCCTGTCACGACGGCTCTCTTTGGGAAGACCGGGCGAGGGATCTCAAAATTCTTGTTTTTGTCGTTATTTCTGGACATTACAGTCTATCCTTTCGATTTTTCATAGTTATTTTATTATATCACAGAATGACAGGATTTGCAATACCTGAGGCAAAAAAAGAAAGCTCTGCGCTGTAGGATTACAATAGATATGAGACAATTTACAAAAAAAGGTAGCGGAACAGCATAGACCTGTGTTACAGTTAAGTTGCGAGAAATAAAAGCAACAGGAGGTCAGCTGATCCGCCATGAATACTATAACACAGATAACCCGTCGCCGTCAAGCCATAATTGAATATTCAATGAAAAAAGGTGTTACCGCTGCTGCAAGGCGCTATAATGTTGGGAGAGCAACGATATATCGCTGGCTCAAACGATACGACGGAACATTAGACTCGCTGAAAGACCGATCACACCG
>JAFUAO010000067.1 GCA_017460665.1 Ruminococcus sp. | reverse complement strand
TGCGTTAAAGAGCTCCGCAAGGGGTGAATTGAAAAACAGTCCGGGGGACTGTTTTTCAAGAGGGGACGCTCTGCAAGTTAAGCAGCGCCCCAGATCTTTGATCTGGCTGGCGATGCTATATGCTTTAGCAGAGAGCGTCCCCTTCCACCGGTCCATAATGTGAGCCTTGCCGCTCAGCGGCAACGAGGTATGTTTCGTCGAAGGAAACGGGAGACACGAAAAGCGGCCGGGCGGACACACGGGTCCGCCCCTACGGTTTTTCGGTCACGGCCGGGAGGCCGAGGGCGGCCTCCCCTACACAATTTATATATCGCACGGACGGCCATTGGCCGTCCCTACGTTTGTTCGTTCACAGCCGGGCGAACACAGTTCGCCCTTTTCACTGACAGCTCGCCTTGATCCGGTTTATTGCGCCCTTCTCCAGCCGGGACACCTGCGCCTGTGAGATCCCGATCTCCGAGGCCACCTCCGTTTGGGTCTTCCCCCGTATGAACCGCAGATACAGGATATGCCGCTCACGCTCCCCCAGCTCACGGATAGCGTCCCGGATCGAGAGCTCGTCCATGTAGCTCTCAACATCGTTCCGGTCCCCGATCTGGTCCATGATGTAGAGCGTGTCGTCCGAGTCGGAATACACCGGCTCGTAAAGCGAGATCGGATCGCTTATGCTCTCCAGCGCTATGACCACGTCCGCCCTCTTCTGCCCGATCTCAGCAGCGATCTGGTCGATCGTTGGCTCGCTCTGGTTGCGGAGAGTAAGCCTCTCCCGGGCCTGTATCGCCTTGTATGCCAGGTCCCTCAGCGAGCGGCTCACCCTCACCTGCCCCAGATCACGCAGGTGCCGCCTCAGCTCTCCGCTGATCATCGGCACGCAGTAGGTGGAGAACCGCACCTCCTTGCTCAGGTCGAAGTTGTTTATGGCCTTGATCAGCCCGACTACCCCGATCTGGAACAGGTCGTCCACCTCCTCGCCTCGCCCGATGAACCGCTGTATCACACTGAGCACCAACCGCAGGTTCCCACGGATCAGCTTGTCCCGTGCCTCACGGCTGCCGGTGGCCTTGAACTCCCGGAGGAGCTCCATTTTCTCCTCCTCCTTCATGACCGTCAGCTCCGATGTGCTTATCCCCGATATGACCACCTTGTTGTATGCCATAGCCACACTCCCATTCGCTTTATGGAAGTATTATTGACATTCTCAGGAAGGATAATCATGGAAGAAGCTGGAAGAAAAATTCCATAAATTGAATTTTGTCCCTTGACAAATGGTTCAATATATGGTATTATAATGTCAAAAGGTGGTGCGACTATGTTTTTTAAGGACTTTATCAACCAGAAGCGGAAGGAGCTCGGCATGAGCGTGGACGAGCTGTCGAAGCGCTCCGGCGTGTCGAAAGGCACCCTCAGCAAGCTCTGCGCCGGGATCAATACCAACCCCACTATCGCTACGGCTGAGGCTATCCTTCGGGGACTTGGCTGCTCCTTCGGCGATATGGTCAGCTCCGACGGCCTCTCCCCTGCCGAGCGTGAGATCGTGGAGACCTATAGGCGGCTGGACCCTGTCTCTCAGAAGGCGGTCACTGACCTTGTAAGGACCGAGGCCCTGCGCCTTTCCGCTCCTCCTAAGTGGGCGGTGCCGGAAATGGGCGAGCTGAAGGCCGCTGCAAGGAGCAGCGACGGCATCTACCGGCTGAAGGAACAGCCCGAGGCCGATCAGCTGGCCGGCTTTCAGGACATCACCGACAACAGCGAGCTATGAACTACCCCGTATATAAGGAGGCAAGGGCCGCTGCGTGGCGGTTCCTCATCGAGAACCTGGTCACTGAGCTGCCCGTCAGCTTTAGTACGATCTGCCTGAGGAGCGGTATCAGGATCTATCAGGATACCGCCTGTACCTATCTTATGCCGGAGGAGCACGGCGCTACCTTCCTGCAAAACGGCTGCTACAATATCCTTGTCAGCGGCAGGGACTCCCTTGAGGACCAGCGCTTCACCATCGCTCACGAGCTGGGGCATATCTTCATGCGCCACCCCATGAACGGCAGCTCTCTCGGCCGGACCTTCGGCATTTGCCACCACCCGGTGTCGCCGGAGGAGTATCAGGCGGAGCGCTTCGCCATGGATATACTTGCTCCGGCCTGCGTGCTGTGGGCCCTGGACGTGCGCTCAGCCGAGGACATCGCCCGGATCTGCCGGGTGTCGCCTAAGGTCGCCTCCTACCGTGCAGGCAGACTGAGAGAGCTCCGCAAAAGGAACAGGTTCCTCACGGATCCTCTTGAGTTCTAGGTAATGGAGCAGTTCGCACCATATATTGACCGTGTGCTGAAAAAGCGCAGATAGGAGGCTCGACATGATCCATGAGAAAAATATCACCGAGCTGCTCATCCGTCTGGGGAACCAGCCCAATAACAAGGGCTTCACCTTCCTCCGGACCGGTATGCTGCTGTGCTTGGAGGACAGAGAGCTCTGCCGGAACCTGTCAAAGGGCTTCTACAGCCGGGTCGCCGTACACTACGGTACAACTCCAGCCGCCGTGGAGAGGAATATCCGCTTCGCCATAAATCAGGGCTGGAGCAAGCGTGATAAGGCCCTCTCTGAGCAGATCTTCCGCAGCTTCCTCCAGAGCGAGCGGGACGTCCCTACCAATTCGCTGTATATCGCTGCTTTGGCGGAATGGCTGGCCGCTCATCAGGACAGCCTCAGCTCTTCTCCGTAAGAGTACCGGTGTAGGTGGTGTCCCCTATCTTCACCGTCACCTGACACTCTCCGGCTCCGTAAACTGCCGCCTTCGTCAGGCCGTAGTAGCTGTAGAAGTCCCCTGTGACGCTGTAGGCCGTGGTGACCGTCTCGTCGCCCTTCCAGAGGTTCTCAGTGCGGACATCGACATGGGTCGCTGTACGGCTCTTGTCGATGTTGGCGATCCCTCCGAAGCCCAGATTCTGGGCCGCACAGCTCACTATATTCGAGGAGACCGCCCTGCCGTCCTTCCCGTAGCAGACTATGTCCGCCGCGATCCCCTTTGTGTGAGGTCCGCTGCCGCTGCCGCCTACGCTCTTGTCATGGGCAGGACAGCGGTAGCCGCTGTTTATCACGATCGCCTTGCAGCCCAGCCTGCTCCGGAGCTCTTCCAGCTTCCTTGGCAGCGCAGGGTCGATGTGGGTGGTGTGGGCGGCTCCGCATTTGCAGCGGAACTCCCTCACCGTGAAGTGCTCTGTCAGCTTCTCGTTGCTGTCGTATCTGTATTCAGCCATTTGTGTTATCCCCCATTCTTCCGGATTGTGTTCCGAAGTAAAAACTGATGACTACCGTGTAGACCGTCAGGAACTGCTGGGCGTCCAGCTCTCCGCAGACCGACAGCCAGACAAAGGCTCCGCTGAGCAGGAGCGTGACTATGCTCTTGACGCTCAGCAGCTTAGTTAGGCGTTCCTTCATGCTTTCTCCCCTCCAGTCGGTCAAGACGGATGCCGGCCATGCGGAGCTGCTCCTCAACAAGAGGTATGCGCTCGGCAAAGCGGTTGTGGCGGTCCACCTTTTTTTCGAGCTGCTCGATCCGGTAGCTGGTCAGCTTCGAGCTTACCAGTATACCCCCGAGGCTCCCTCCGAGAGTCCCGGCCAGCGAGAGCAGCGCTATGATGATCTCGTTCATGTTCCCTCCTTCCAAGGCCTCTGATATTGGCCGGAAAAACGGAGGGATTCAACGCTTTTCCGTTGAATAACGCAAAAAAGACGGCCGAAGCCGTCTTTTTCTTAGGGTCGCTGCCTTGAGCCGCTCCTTGCAGTCCTCCGACTGCATGAGCTCGACAGTGTCTTTCAGTTCCATTCTTTTCACCTCCCTCAAATGGGCATGAAAAAACCGCTCATTGCTGGGCGGTTTCTGATATGTTTTTAATTTCTGAACGATATAATGTCGTGCCGTCTAAAGCTCCTTTGAATTTCAAGATGTCTATGCTATCTTCATTAGGTTCGTAATTATCATATGCTGATGTAAAGCAATCAACAAAATAATTCTGGTATATTTCGCCATCAACACATTCGATATTTACTTTCTTACCAACATACTTTTCAATAGCAATCATACCATCACCTACTATAATAATAATTGGTCGTATAAATCCATGGCAAGCCAGTCATGGTTTACACGCACTTGTTACTTAAGCTATAATGGAAGCAGTGATTGGACTAACGTACATCACCAAGGGACACCACGCCCGTAAGTGA
>JAFUAO010000066.1 GCA_017460665.1 Ruminococcus sp. | reverse complement strand
TCACTTACGGGCGTGGTGTCCCTTGGTGATGTACGTTAGTCCAATCACTGCTTCCATTATAGCTTAAGTAACAAGTGCGTGTAAACCATGACTGGCTTGCCATGGATTTATACGACCAATTATTATTATAGTAGGTGATGTACATGAACGTGCTCGCAGTTGACGACGAGGCCAAGATCCGTGAGGCGGTCTCGGACTATCTGACACACAAGGGGATCCGGGTCCTGACTGCCGAGAACGGTCAGCAGGCCCTTGAGATATTCGCAGCAGACCAGCCTGACCTTATCGTTCTCGACCTTATGCTCCCGGATATTCCCGGCGAGGAGGTCTGCCGGAGGATAAGGAGAGCTTCCTCTGTGCCGATCATCATGCTGACGGCCAAGTCTCAGGAGGAGGATATGCTGAGGGGGCTGGACCTGGGAGCTGACGACTACATCAAAAAGCCCTTCAGCCTCAAGGAGCTCCATGCCAGGATCCGCACTGTCCTCCGCAGGACCGCCCCCACCGGCGATCAGGTGGCCTTCGGGGAGCTGACCGCAGATCTTGCTCAAATGAAGCTGAGGAAAAACGACCATGAGATCCAGCTCACCGCCAGCGAGTGGAAGCTGCTGACCGTTTTTCTCCAAAATACCGGGAGGGTCCTCTCCCGTGAGCAGCTCATCGAGAGGGCCTTCGGTGCAGACTTTGAGTCCTACGACAGAGCGATCGACACCCACATCAAAAACCTGCGCCGTAAGATCGAGGGCGACCCACATTCCCCCGAATACATCAAAACGGTCCACGGTCTGGGGTACAGGTTCGAGGTGAGCAAATGAAGAAGCTAAAGCTGCGCACACAGCTCTCGGCCGGCTTCGGGACCATAGTCCTGATCGTGATCGCCCTTGTCAGCGTGGCCTCTAACCTGCTGATCAAGAGCCGCTTCGAGGCGTATATGGAGAGCGAACAGCAGCGCATCGCCGGTGAGCTGGCAGAGGAGCTTGCCACCCAGTACGACCCGGAGACAGCCTCCTGGAACACCGACTATATCCACGGCGCAGGTATGTATGCGGTGAACGACGGGTACTTCCTGAGGGTCCTTGACGCTGAACGAAACACGGTATGGGACATCGAGGAGCACGACATGGCCTGCTGTGAGGAGATGATGGAGAAGATCCGGTCCGACATGGAGCGGCTGAGGAGTGCAAAGGGCAGCTTTGTCTCCCATGAGTTCCCCCTGTATCAGGATCAGACTGTGGCAGGCTATGCCCAGATCAAGTATTACTCCCCATATTACGCCAACGACAACGCCTTCCACTTCCTCTATTCGCTGAATATGATCCTTGTGGCGATCGGAGCGGTCTCCATGATCGGGGCAGTAGTCACCGGCCTTATTTTCGCAAGGCGAATGGCTCGGCCGATCTCAAAGCTCATCGGCCGCACCAGAAGGATCGCAGAGGGCGAGCTCTCCCCCGGGGAGGAGCTCAGCGCCGGCTCTGCGGAGCTCCAGGAGCTCTCACAGGCCATAACTGACATGTCACAGGCCCTTGACCGGCAGGAAAAGCTCCGCCAGAGGCTGACAGGCGATGTGGCCCACGAGCTGAGGACTCCCCTTACGAATATCGCCTCACACCTGGAGATGATGTGCGAGGGGATCTGGGAGCCGGATCCACAGCGGCTCAGCGGCTTGTACGAGGAGGTACAGCGGATCTCCGGGCTGGTGGAGGATATGGAGAAGCTCCACAGGATCGACGCCGACCAGCTCATCTTAAATAGGACGGTATTCGACATAGAGCCGCTGATCAGGAACATCGTGTCGCTGTTTGAGAACGAAACTGCGGCAAAGGGGCTGACCGTTGAGATAAACTGCGGCGAGATCTCGGTCTGTGCCGACCGTGACAGGATCGCTCAGGCGGTGATGGACCTGCTCTCCAACGCAGTTAAATACACCGAGAGCGGCGGCCATATCGCTGTCAGAGCCGAGAGCAGCGGCGGGATCTTCCGACTTACTGTCAGCGATGACGGGATCGGGATCTCGCCTGAGGATCTGCCCCATATCTTCGAGCGGTTCTACCGTGCGGACAAGTCTCGGAGCCGCAGCACGGGAGGCTCCGGGGTGGGACTTGCAGTTGCAAAGGCGATCATCGAGGCTCACGGCGGAACGATCTTCGCTGAGAGCGAGCCGGGAAAGGGCAGCAGCTTTACTTTTGCTCTGCCCAGCGAATGATGATAACGAAAGCGGAAAGCGCTCCCTAGAGATAGGGGGCGCTTTTTTGCGGTGGAGCCGCTGAGATCAGCCCTCCTCCGATATGCCCTGTCAGGTCATAAAAAAATGAATGTATATTGAGATCCACAAGGCTTTATGGTATAATGTTCGTAAACGAACATTATGTTCTATTTTAATGTCCTCGCAGATACGCTGATCTTCGATCTGCTCCCTGCGATCGGACAATTATACCATATCGCTTCGCTTATATGGTATAATATATATAAATGAACATATCGACGTGATCGGAACATTACAGCTTTGGACTTTGAAAAGCACTCGCTGATCTAATGGAGGTAAAAATGGGAACACTAATATCCGACAAATACGCCGCATGGGAGCAGGAATGTACCCAGCGCTTCAACAAACTAAAGGCCAACGAGGAGGAGCTCAACCGCATCTTCATCGACATCTACGGCCTCCAGGACGAACTCTCCCCCCAGGTGGAGGACAAGGACGTCACCGTGCGCCGGGCCGACCTCTCCCGTGAGATCCGCAGCCTTATCAGCTACGCCGTGGGCTGCCTTTTCGGGCGGTATTCTCTGGACGTGAAGGGCCTCGCTTACGCCGGCGGTGAGTGGGATCCGAGCAAGTACAAGACCATTATCCCCGATGATGACAACGTCCTGCCGATCTGCGATGACGACTACCTGGAGGACGACCTCACCGGCAGGATCGTGGAGTTCATCCGCATCGTCTACGGCGACGACACGCTGGAGGAGAACCTGAAATTCATTGCCAGCGCCCTCGGCGGCAAGGGGACTCCCCGTGAGGCGATCCGGAACTACCTGCTGACCGGCTTCTACGCCGACCACTGCAAGATCTACCAGAAACGCCCGATCTACTGGCTTTTCAGCTCCGGCAAGAAGCACGCTTTCAAAGCGCTGGTGTATATGCACCGCTGGGAGCGGACAACGGTGGCGACGGTCCGGACCGGCTATGTACATGAGCTCCAGGAGCGCTATAGGACGCAGCTCTCCATGCTCGCCGAGCAGATCGAGAAGGCGGATCCCTCCGAGCGTGTGAAGCTGAAAAAGCGGCAGGAGAAGCTGACAGCTCAGCTCGATGAGATCAACGCCTATGAGGAGAAGGTCCACCACCTGGCCGACCAGATGATCGACATAGATCTGGACGACGGCGTGAAGGTGAACTACGCTAAATTTGCCGATATTTTGGAGAAGATAAAATGACGATCGACACGATAATGACCACCCTGACCGAGCGTTTCGCCGTGCTGTGGAGCACTATGCAAACCAGAACAGGTAGCTCACCGGCAGTCTGATCTCTGCCAATAATAAAAGGCTCCCACACATCGCTGTATGGGAGCTTTTTGGTGCCTGAGTTTTCTCAGGAAAAGCGTAAATGTCCGCAATTTTAGTGAATAGTGAAAAGCGAACAGTGGATAACGAATAGTACATAAACGCCCGGCGAGCATTACTCTTCACTATACATTATTCACTATCCACTCTTCACTGAGCCCCGAATGAAATGAGGGGCGCTGCTGAAAATATGTTCCGTTTTTGATATCGTGTCATGCGCGAAAAAAAGTTTGAGCCCCACATAAAGTGAGGCACGAAACTGGATGCAGCGTCACGCTGCCTGTGTTATCTATACGAAATAGATGACTTTCATGCGCGGAGAAATGTCACCGCACTATGAAACTAAGCGAGTTTACGAGCGAACGCGCGAATCGCGCGCGCCCGCTCGGCGCTGGTGCCGGTGGCGGGGGTCGAACCCGCACGGTGTTGCCACCAACGGATTTTGAGTCCGTCACGTCTGCCAATTCCATCACACCGGCGTACATTTGGTATTATACCACATTTTAGCCACGATGTCAAGCGAAAAAAACCCCCGGCTTCGCTTTTGGGTATTCCATTTTTGTGCGGAACGTGGTATAATAGAAGCAGAACCGACCTTACGAAAAACGAAAGGAGCCTGCCATGAGGAACTGGGAGGAGCTATACAGGGCCTGCCGGCTCTGTCCGAGAAAATGCGGCACCGACAGGAGCTCAACAGCCGGAGCCTGCGGCATGACCGGGAAGATCTTCGCTGCAAAGGCCTCTCTCCACAAATGGGAGGAGCCCTGTATCTCCAGCAAAAACGGCGCCGGGACCGTGTTTTTCTCCGGGTGCAGCCTCAGGTGCTGCTTCTGTCAGAACTACAAGATCAGCAGCCGGAGCTTCGGGGCGGAGATCTCTCCTGAGCGGCTGGGCCAGATCTTCCTCACGCTGCAGGAGGAGGGCGCCGACAACATCGACCTTGTGACCCCGACCCACTTCGTGCCCTCGATCCTCAGGGCCTTGGACCTTGTGAAGGGGCGGCTGAGGATCCCGGTGGTGTACAATTCCAGCGGCTATGAGTTGCCGGAGACGATCGCTCTCCTTGAGGGATATGTGGACGTTTTCCTGCCGGATCTGAAGTACCTCTCCTCTGAGCTCTCGGCCAGATACAGCGGAGCGCCGGACTATTTCGAGAGAGCGTCAAAGGCTGTCCTTGCCATGACCGACCAGGCCGGAGAGCTGGTCTTCGACGGCGAGGGCAAGCTCCTGAAGGGAACGGTGATCCGCCACCTTGTGCTGCCCGGCTGCCGGAAGGACTCCATGGAGATCATGCGGTGGATCGCCCGGAGCATACCTCCTGAGAAGGCCCTTGTGAGCATCATGGACCAGTACACGCCCTTCCCACACCTGCCGGAGAGCTTCCCGGAGCTCCGCCGAAGAGTCACCAAAATGGAGTACAACAGGGTGGTGGACCTTGCCGCTGAGCTGGGACTAAAGGGCTACACTCAGGAGAAGTCCTCTGCGTCGGAGAGCTACGTCCCGAACTTCGACCTGTCAGGGATAATATGAAAGACCCGGAAGAGCTCCGGGCCTTTTTTATTCGTATGTAACGGAAAACTCCGAAAACTCGCCCTTTGCACCCTCTGCCTGAGCGTAGAGGCCAAGGATCACGCCGGTAAATCCGCAGGCGACCTCGGTGGAGACATACCTTGTGTGGGCAAAGCCAAAGCTGTGGGAGGCGCCCTCCTCCGCCACGGAAAAATCGTAGACGAAGCTGTTCATTTTAACGGTCAGATCGGCGCTGTTCCCGGCAAGAGGAACGCTGTCCCGGACGTATCTTGCGTCCCCGATCACCAGCCGGAGCTGAGCCCGGCTCTGGCCGTTCTCATTGACTACGGCCAGATCGTAGCGGTGGTCCTCGTCCATGTAGATACTGATCCCGGCCTCGCCGTTTTCGGCGGAAACTCGGCATTTGAGCACTCCGCAGAAGTCGGTCTGGCGGATCCCGGTGAAGGTGGGAGATCCTATGCCGTCAAGGGTGTCCTGAGAGCCGGTGAGCCGCAGGGTCTCTCCCCTGAGCTCATAGCGGTCCATGTCAGGCTCACGGATATACAGCCACCTCTCCCGATCGGCGAAGGTGAAGCTCTTCTGCTCCTGCTGAGAAAAGTCCCCTGAGATCTGGAACTCCTCCCGGCAGGTGCCGTCCTCTCCGCAGACAGGCCAGCCCTCCTCATCGAAGGTGACGGGGGTCAGGAAGGTCTCTCTGCCAAGGTGGTGGAAGGGCAGCCACTGGTCGATCTGGCGGAAGCCCAGGTGGAGGAAGGCCCACTGACCGGTATCCGGCCTGCGGACCAGGTCTCCGTGGCCGACGCCCTGGATCTGATAGCCCCCAAGGTCACGGTTGGTGAGGATCGGGTTACGGGGACAGCCCTCGAAGCCCTCCCACAGGGACCTGCTCCGGGCGCAGGTGATCATGTGGCCGTATTCGGTGCCTCCCTCGGCGGCGGTCAGCAGGTACCAGCCCCCGATCTTGTACAAGTGGGGAGACTCCAGATACCTTCCACCGGAGCCGTGCCAGATCGTGCGGCTCTGGGAGAGCTTCCTGCCGGTCTCGATGTCGATCTCACACTGAGTGATCCCGTGGTCGCCGAAGTCGTCGGAGCCGTTGGACATGAAATAGGCCCTCCCCTCCTCGAAATACAGGGAGGGATCTATGCCGTCCTGCTCCACCTCGATCGGCTCGGACCACTCCCCATAGATGTCCTTGGCGGAAACGTAGAAGTTCTTCCCGGTGGTGGTATTGGTGGTGACCATGTAGAAGGTCCCCTCGTTGTAGCGTATTGTGGGGGCGAAGATCCCTGCTGAGCTGAGGGCGCCCTTCAAGGGGAGCTGGCTCATTCTGGTGAGGACGTGGCCGATCTGGTGCCAGTTCACAAGGTCGGTGCTCTCAAAGAGCGGCACTCCCGGGAAATACTGGAAGGAGCTGGTCACAAGGTAGAAGCGTCCGTTCGCCTCACAGACGCTGGGGTCGGGGTAGAAGCCCCGGATAACTGGGTTTTTGTAGTTCACGATGATCTGCCTCCGATCATATTCAGATAACGGTGTAGCCCTCCTGAGCAAGGGCAGAGAGGGCCCTGTCGAAGTTTTCTGACTTCACTAAGATGTAGTCAGTATCGTAGGTGGAAACGGCGAAGATCCCGATCTCCTGCTGTGCAAGGACAGCCGAGAGCTTTGCCAGGATCCCGGTCAGGGAGAAGTCCAGCTCCCCCTCGATGCGGAAGGCCTTCCAGCCGTCGTCACGGCGGAGGGTCTCCTCCAGAACGTCCTCTGTGGGGCATACCAGCGAAAGCTCCCGGTCGGTCCTGCCGATGAAGAAGAGCCTGCTGCTCATATCAAAGCCTGCAAGGGAGCTCACCTTACATACCGAGAACTGTCCCTCCAATGTTTTTAGCTCCATATTTTTCGCTCCTTTACTGATATTCTCCACGCTCGATCCGCTCGGCAAGGTCGCTGAGATAGACCCAGCGCTCCATTTTCTCCTCCAGCTCCGCCGACAGCCGGTCACGCTCCTCGGAGAGCTCCTGCAGCTTGACGTAGTCGGAACCGAACTGCCCGATCTGGTCCTCCGTCCGGGAGATCTCCTCCTCCAGAGCTGCGATGTCCTCCTCGATCGTGGCGTACTCACGCTGCTCCTTGAATGAAAATCTCAGCTTGGTCTTTCCCGGGGCACGCTCCCTTTTGACGGCGGCCTTGGGAGCCTTCTCCTCCTTCGGCAGCTCCTCTCTGGCCCTTTGAGCGTAGTAGGAATAGTTCCCGTTGTACCGTGTGCAGTTCCCGTTTTTGAACTCGAAGATCTCGCTGCACATCTTGTCAAGGAAGTACCTGTCGTGGGAGACTGCGATCACGGCACCGCTGAAGGACT
Source organism: Ruminococcus sp. (assembly GCA_017460665.1). Classification (GTDB taxonomy): domain Bacteria; phylum Bacillota; class Clostridia; order Oscillospirales; family Ruminococcaceae; genus Ruminococcus. The sequence continues at coordinate 35,567 of JAFUAO010000066.1, read as the reverse complement.
GCAAATAGTCCTCCAGGATCGTGAGGGTAGCGATGTCAAGGTCGTTGGTGGGCTCGTCAAGGAGCAGGATATTGGGCGCTCCCATCAGCACCTTAAGCAGGTACAGCCTCTTGCGCTCGCCGCCGGAGAGCTTCTCGATCCGGTTGTACTGGAGCTCCGGGGTGAAGAGGAAGCGCTCCAGCATCTGGGAGGCCGTCACAGTGCCGTCGGGAGTCCGAACGATGTCGGCGGTCTCACGGATGTAGTCGATAGCCCTGAGGGAGGGGTCCATGGACTCACATTCCTGAGAAAAATAGCCGATATTCACCGTGTCGCCGACGATCACGGATCCGGAGTCAGGCTGGACCTGGCCCAAGATCATTTTCAGAAAGGTGGACTTCCCGGCGCCGTTTGGCCCCACGATCCCGATCCTTGCGTCCCGTGAGATGATGTAGGAAAAGCCGCTGATGAGCTGCTTTCCGCCGATAGACTTGCTTATCTCTGTCAGCTCCACCGTCTTTTTGCCCAGCCTTGTGGAGACCGACTGCAATTGCAGCCTCTCCGCAGCCACAGGCTTTTCACGGTTTTTCAGAGCCTCGAAGCGCTCGATCCTGTCCTTGGACTTGGTGCCTCTTGCACGGGGGCCACGGCTGATCCACTCCAGCTCTCTGCGGTAGATCGAACGTGCCTTCCGCTCTGAGGCCTCGGCATCGGCCTCACGCTGGGCCTTCTGCCGGACGTAGCCGCTGTAGCCGCCCTCGCAGGAATAGACGGCGCCTCTGTCCACCTCCACGATCCGGCGGCAGATCTTGTCAAGGAAGTACCTGTCGTGAGTGACCATGACGATCGCTCCACGGTAGCGCATGAGCAGCTCCTCCAAGATCTGGACGGTCTCGTTGTCGATGTGGTTGGTGGGCTCGTCAAGGAGCAGCACGTCGCTGGGCTGGATAAGTGCAGCGGCTATCCCGGCTCTCCTGCGCTCGCCGCCGGAGAGAGTGCTGATGTCCCTGTCAGTGTCCGAGATCCCCAGCTTCCCTAGGATCGACCTTGCCTCGTGGTCCTTGGAGTTTTTAAGGTCCTCCGGCAGGTGTAGCAGCACCTGGCTGAGCACCGTGCCGTGAGGGTCGAACTCCGGGATCTGAGGCAGGTACGAGATCCTGATCCCGTTAGTGCGGACCACCTGCCCCAGATCTGGCTCCTCGACGCCTGCAAGGATCCTCAGGAGGGTAGACTTCCCCGTGCCGTTTATGCCGATGAGCCCCACCTTGTCCCCCTCCCCGAGGAAGAATGAGACACGGTCCAGCACCTTGCGCTCCATGTAAGTTTTTGAGATGTCCTGTGCCGAAAGCAGGATCATAGACTGACCTCCTCTTTAGCCGAACAGCGGAGTGGAGAGATACCTCTCGGCGGTGTCCGGGAGTATAGTCACGACGGCGGTACGGATAGCGTCAGCGTCGGTGACGATGTGTATGTGGTCGTAGATCTTCTGGTCAAGGATCGAGGGGATGATCCCGTCGCCGGTGCCGATGCCTGTGCAGAAACCGTCGATCCGGCAGGCTGTCTGCTCTAAGATCTCAAGGAATGTATCCTTTATATTATATCACAGTCCCTCTCAAATTGCAATATCAGCATGGAACTCCCTTTTGAAAACACAGAATTTCTCCGAGTTTTTGGCAGGTATTTCCCACCGGAAGCTCTTTCAACGATCATTCTTGTCATTTTGCACAGATCTGTATTTTTTATTTCCCGAAACGAGCGGTATTTTATGTGAGAATTGTTAAAAATCATCGAAAAATGGTTTTCCCGCCTTGACATTAGCTCTCTATTAGTGGTATAATGCTAATAGGCAAGGTGGATCTATGTCCTTTTTTAGATGAGGTCTTGGCAGGTGCTGCGTCCAACGGAGCGGCGGGGCTGGACCAGACCGCCTTAGCTATGAAGAAAGATGTGATGCCTTTGGAGGAGAAAACACCAGTCTCCCCTCCCGAAAAAGATCCTTCCGCCAAAAAGAAAAAGAAGCGGCCTACCGCAAGGAGCTACGCCCTGAGCCTTCTCATCAAGCTGGGCGTTACTGCCGGAGCGGTGGCGCTCCTGCTGAAATTCGTGTGCGGCGTCTATGTCTGCCACGATAACTCGTCCTTCCCCATGATCAAGGACGGCGATCTGTGTATCACCTATCGCCTGTCCGACCTCAAGCAGGGCGACGAGATAGCCTACAAATTGGACGGGAAGATCAGATTTGGAAGAGTCATCGCTCTTGCCGGCGACAGCGTCGAGATCTTCGATGATTACATCTCCGTCAACGGACTTGGTTTTTTCGAGGATGCCGTTTTCCGCTCATCGCCCCCGGGGTCGGCACTGACCTACCCCTATACCGTTCCGGAAAACTGCGTTTTTGTGCTCAACGACTACAGGACAGACGTCACGGACAGCCGCACATACGGCGGTATCAGTCTCGACGACGTACAGGGAGCTGTTATGTTCGTTATGCGCAGGCGTGGGATATAAGTTATTCTTTAAGGAGGATATTATATGAACATGAAAAAGATCACAGCCGCACTTGTATCAGCAGTTGCCATCGCTTCTATGTCAGCAATGAGCCTGACTGCCGGAGCTGCCAACTACGCAGATGACAAGCAGGCAGAGGGTTCGACCACTACATTCAGCAAGTACCTCGTTATGGACAAGGAGGCTAACGTCCCTAACGCAACATTCAACTACTCTATCGCTGCCGGCGCAGCTAAGGCTGCAACGACTGCCGAGCAGTCTGAGGTCTATGCTGGTCTCGGTACTCCCACTATCACGAACGCTGTGTTCGAGGCTGGGGACACTACATACGATACTGCTCCGACCGAAGACACAGTTGAGCTGGAAGACACCGAGAAGTACGCTAAGAAGACCGTTACCGTTGACTTTACCGGTATCACGTTCCCTGAGCCCGGCGTTTATCGCTATGTCGTTACCGAGGAGCTGGGCACCGGCTCACAGGCCTGCGATATCGAGGGCTCAGCTACTAAGACCCTGGACGTTTATGTTGTGGATACTAACGGCACTCTGTCAGTCAGCAACTATGTACTTTATAATGCTATTATCGACACCAACGATTACAAGAACGAAGGCGGTACAAGCAGCGAGAGCGACGGAAAGAAGGTCGCCGGCTATCAGAACAGCTACGATACCAACGATCTGACCTTCTCCAAGACCGTTGCCGGAAACCAGGCCTCAAAGGACAAGTACTTCAAGTTCACCGTTACTATCGAGAACATCGTTGCAGGTACTGTTTTCGACGTTATCGGCAAAGGAACTACCTTCGAGGCAGAGCCTTCTGCAAATACAGCAACTGAGTATTCTGCCGAAGATATGGCTGCTGCTAATGGCGTCGACGACAACGACACTCTCCCAGGCCAGCAGATCGTTGCCACATCAGGCACAGTAACTAAGGACTTCTACCTCCAGAACGGACAGAGCGTTAAGATCAACGGCCTCCCTGCCGGCGCTAAGTACACGATCGTGGAGGCTGAGGAGGACTATACTCCTTCTGTTGACAACAGCGATACCAAGAAGAACACAGAGACCGATACCGACACAGCTTCCAACTCCACAGGTATCGATCAGGACGTTACTGCTGCCTTCACAAATACTAAGTCAGGTACGATCCCCACAGGTATCCTGCTCTCGATCGCAGCTCCTGCTGTTATCGGTCTTATCGCTATCGGCTTCATCGTAACTCTTCTGGCTAAGAACAGAAGAAAGGCCGAGGAAGAGTAAGAGTTGCTCAGATTTTGGAAAACGCTGAATATCCTCTATGAGCGCTTACTGCTCATATTCATGGCTTTGGTGCTGCTCATCTGCGTGTGGTGCGCCTACGACAACTACTATGTCTACAGCAGCGCAGCAGATGAGACCGTCACCAAGTACAAGCCTGTTCCGGGAGTTTCCTCCGCTGTTGCGGACTCCCCGATCACCGAGGATATGGTGGCGTGGCTCACTATCGACGGCACATCTATCGACTACCCCGTTATGCAGGCCAGCGATAATGTAAAATACCTGAACACTGACCCATTCGGCGCCTATTCGCTGTCCGGGAGCATCTTCCTCGACAGTGCGTGCTCTCCCGACTTCTCCGATGACTACTCCCTTATCTACGGTCATCACATGGAGCTGGGAAAGATGTTCGGCGCTCTGGACGACTTCCTGAAGGAGTCCTACCTAAAAAAACACACTTCCGGCACTCTAATGGTCGGAAGGAACGCCGAGACCGTCTATGACATCGAGGTGTTCGCTGCTATGAAAACTACCGCAAGGGCAGATACCGTTTTTTCCCCGGGAAAGGGCGATATCCGCTCGTATATCCAGTCAAGCGCCGATGTATTTTTGGGAGACGGCGGCGGCAGGATCATAGGACTTTCTACCTGCGCCGGCGACAGCCCTGCCTCAAGGACAGTAGTCTTTTGCAGGATCATCGATCGATAAAGGAGGGTATGCATATGAAGGCTTTCGGGAGATCTCTCTGCACGGCTTTTATGTGCCTGCTCTCCCTTTTTTTGCTTAGGGAGCTCCCGGCAAAGGCCTATGATCAGGCTTTTGTCCAGATCCCGGTCTACTGCCTTGGGATAACCGAGGGCGGAGATCAGATCTATCAGCTCCAGATCCAGCCCCAGGATCAGCTCTCCCCTGTTCCCGTGCCTGATGCTTTGCAGCTAAGCGAGGACAGCTCCGGGTACTTCGGGATAACTGTAGACCAGCCCGGCACCTACAGCTACAGGGTCTGGCAGACCGCAGGGTCCGATCCGGACACCGAGTACGACACAAGGATCTTCTCCGTGAAGGTCTATGTGGAGAACACCCAGGGCGAGGAGCTGGTGTACGCTGTTACGGCGGCTCTGGAGGGCAGCGATGAGAAGCCGGAGCGCTTAGAGTTCCGCAACATCGCCCTCTCAGAGTCTGAGACCACCACGACGACTGCTGTGACCACTACTGTCACGGAGACCAGCACCTCCACCACAACGGAGGAGACTACCACCAGGGCCGTCACCACTACGACTCAGGCCGTCACCACGAAAAAGCCCGAAACGATCATCGAGAAGGTGGGCGCTGTGCTCACAGGCGACAATATGCCGCTTGCTCTCCTTTCGGCGATAATTGGAGCTTCCGCAGTTTTGGCGGTGGGCTCGGCATTGCTGAAAAGGAAAGACGATGACGAATAAGCATAAGAAAAAGGAGGCGTGATGCCTCCTTTTTTTATTGGTCGTTGGGCAGCTTGTACATCCGCCGGAACTCCGTGGGCGAGCAGCCCTTGGCCTTGCGGAAGGCCCTGTTGAAGGTGGTCAGGCTGGCAAAGCCCGACTGCATGGCCACCTCGGTGATCGGCATGGAGGAGTCCGCCATGAGGCGCTCCGCAGCCTTGATCCGTTTGCCGTTGATGTACTGGATAAAGGACATACCGTTGTGCTCCTTGAAGATCCGGGAGAAGTGATACTTGCTGTAGCCGGCCATGTGTGCCAGCTTCTCCAGGGGCAGCTCGTACATATAGTTCTGGTTTATGTACTTGGTCACGAGGGCGAAGCGCTGGCTCTCGTCCTCGGAGGGCTTGCCGGAAATGGGTGCCTCGGTGCTGCTCAGGAGCTGAGACTCACGGACCGACGCCAGCATATTCAGCAGGCACAGATAGATCTTCACGTCCGCCAGAGCGTCCCCCGAGTAGTATTCGGAATAGATGTCAAGGATCGTCTTCCGTGAGAAGATGTACAGCTCCTTGTCGGTCTCGGGAGTGATCTTCACGGCCTTGGAGAACACCGGCAGGACCGCATCAAGGGTGGAGACTCCGCTGATCACACTGTTGTCACACTGGAAGAAGAGCCTCCTGCCGTGCTGAGCGGGCATGGTGTGGAGCTCCCCCGGGGGTATGATCAAGATCTCGTTGACCCCCAGGTGGAAGTACTCTCCCCCCACGATTACGGTGAAGGGCTCCAGGAGAGGGATCACGATCTCCACGGCGTCATGCCAGTGGATCGGGTACTCCTCATATTCATCATTATCATAAAGCATCACGAATCGCTTGTCCTCGTACTCGACGGTCTCAACGACTCCGGAAAGGTGTTTGATCATGGTTGACCCTCCTTGCCAAAAATTGCGGTGATTTTTCCCAATTATTGCGATAGGCTGTAATTTTTCGCCAAAAGCGAACGGTTTTTTCCAATTGCATTATACACCAAAACATCATATTTTGTAAAGAGTGTTTGAACAATTTGTGAAAAATCAGCAATTCTTGAATAAGAGGCCGCAATAAATGGTTAGTCATTTCTGTAGGATCGTTATATAATCGAATTAAGAAAAGGGCAAGGGAGCACTTAGCGCTCCTGAGCATATTCTTTCATATCTCATCAGCTTTGCTGAGGAAAGGAGATGCTGTTTGGAAAAATTCAGGAACAAAGACCTTTCACCGCAGGAAAGAGCTGAGGATCTTACAGACCGGCTGACAGTGGAGGAAATGGCCTCTCAGCTAAAATACGACGCTCCTGCTGTCCCGAGACTGGGTATCCCTGCCTATAACTGGTGGAGCGAAGCCCTTCACGGCGTGGCAAGGGCCGGCACAGCTACCATGTTCCCTCAGGCTATAGGGCTGGCGGCTATGTTCGACGAGGACTCGATCTTCCACGCTGCGGAGATGATCTCCGACGAGGCAAGGGCCAAGTACAACGAATACTCTGCACGGGGCGACCGGGATATTTTCAAGGGCCTGACCCTTTGGTCACCTAATATAAATATCTTCCGTGACCCACGCTGGGGCAGAGGCCAGGAAACTCTCGGAGAGGATCCCTTCCTGACATCTAAGCTGGGAGTCGCCTTCACTAAGGGGCTCCAAGGAGACGGAAAAGTCCTAAAGACCGCTGCCTGTGCAAAGCATATGGCAGTACACAGCGGCCCTGAGGCTACCCGACATGAGTTCAACGCCGTCGCCTCCCCAAAGGACATGGAGGAGACCTACCTTCCGGCCTTTGAAGCGCTGGTCAAGGAGGCCAAGGTGGAGAGCGTCATGGGCGCCTACAACCGTGTCAACGGCGAACCCTCCGTTGCCAGCAGCTTCCTTATGGGGAAGCTGAAGGAATGGGGCTTCGACGGATATTTCGTTTCGGACTGCTGGGCTATACGAGATCTGCACACCGGACATATGGTCACGAAGACTGCTCCTGAGTCAGCGGCAATGGCTCTGAAGGCCGGCTGCGATCTGAACTGCGGCAATACCTATCTTCACCTCCTCATCGCCTATGACGAGGGCCTGATCACTGAGGAGGACATCAAGCGCTCATGCGTTAAGCTCATGCGGACAAGAGCAAGGCTCGGTATGTTCGACGGCGAGACCGTTTACGACAGCCTCGGGCTGGACATAGTTTCCTGCGATGAGCACAAGGACTTCTCTCTCAAATGCGCCGAGAGATCAATGGTCCTTCTTAAAAACAACGGCATACTTCCCCTTGACAGGAACAGCATAAAGACCATCGGCGTCATCGGGCCAAATGCGGACAGCAGAACGGCTCTTGAGGGCAACTACAACGGCACCGCCGACAGGTATATCACCTTCCTGGAAGGGATACAGGACCAGTTCCAGGGCAGGGTCCTCTACTCTCAGGGCTGTCACCTTTACAAGGACAGAGTCATGGGACTGGCTATGGCTGACGACCGTATCGCTGAGGCTCAGGCTGTTGCGGCCCACTCGGACGTGGTGGTGCTCTGTGTCGGGCTCGACGCAGGCATCGAGGGCGAGGAGGGCGACACCGGCAACGAGTTCTCCTCCGGCGACAAGCTGGACCTGAGGCTCCCGGAGTCCCAGAGAAAGCTGGTCAAGGCTGTTATGGCCGAGGGCAAGCCTGTGATCATCGTCAACGCCGCCGGCAGCGCTATCGACCCTGAGACCGACTGCGATGCCTTTATCCAGGCCTGGTACCCAGGTCAGTGCGGCGGAAAGGCTCTGGCAAATATCCTCTTCGGCAAGGTCTCACCCTCCGGAAAGCTCCCCGTGACGTTCTATAAGAGCACCGCTGAGCTGCCGGAGTTCACCGACTACAGCATGAAGGGCCGCACCTACCGCTACACAAGGGACGGTATCCTCTATCCCTTCGGATACGGCCTGACCTATTCAAGGGTAGTCTGCTCGGGACTGAGCTATGAGGAAGGCTTTATCACTGTAACTGCCGAAAATACGGGAGAGTCAGACACCGAGGACGTGGTCCAGATCTACATCAAGGCCGACTCCCCTAACGCACCGCCCTATCCCTGTCTTTGCGGGATCAAGAGGATCGCTCTGAAAAAGGGCGAGAAAGCTCAGGTGAAGATCCCCCTCTGTGAGAGGTCCTTCACCACTGTCGATGATGAGGGAAGGCGTTCTAGGGACGCTTCCTCGTTCACCGTTTACGCCGGCACTTCTCAGCCGGACGAACTAAGCGAAACTCTGACCGGCAGCAAGTGCCTGTCAGTTAAGATCAAACTGGACTAAGGTCCGAAAAAATCATTATATTTATATGGAGGTCACATCATGAAAAAGGTTATTTCTGCTCTTTCTGCACTGGCTCTGCTGGCATCGATGACAGCCTGCGGCAAAAACGCCGGCAACAACGGCTCCAGCGACAACGGCGGAGACACTGAGTCTTCTACCGACATCGAGACCATGAGCGCAGGCTCCGGTGATACTGTCCTGACTCTCTACTCCTTCACCAAGGAAGTTCCCGAGATGATGGCTAAGTACATCGAGATGAACCCTGAGTTCGGCAAGAAGTACAAGGTAGAGTCCACGATCATCCCCACAACTGACGGCGCTTATCAGCCGGCTCTGGATATGGCTCTGGCAAACGGCGGAAAGGACGCTCCTGACCTTTACTGTGCAGAGGCTGCTTTCGTTCTCAAGTACACACAGGGCGACGCTTCCAAGTATGCTGCTCCCTACGAGGATCTGGGCATCAGCGTTGACTCAGAGATCTCAGCAGCAGAGATCGCTCCCTACGCAGTAGACATCGGCACCAACAAGGACGGCAAGGTAGTAGGTCTGGGCTATCAGGCTACAGGCGGCGCCTTCATCTATCGCCGTTCGATCGCTAAGGACGTTTTCGGCTCAGACGACCCGGCAGCAGTTTCTGAGGCTATCGGCGGAGGCTCACAGAGCTGGGATAAGTTCTGGGACGCTGCTGAGCAGCTCAAGGGCAAGGGCTACGGTATAGTTTCCGGCGACGGCGACATCTGGCACGCTGTCGAGAATTCCTCCGATCAGGGCTGGATCGTGAACGGAAAGCTCCACATCGATCCCAAGAGAGAGGAATTCATGGACATCTCCATGAAGCTCAAGGACAATAACTACTACAACGATACAAGAGACTGGAACGAGGCTTGGTTCGCTGATATGCAGGGCACCGGCGAGAAGGGCGTCCTCGGCTTCTTCGGACCCGCTTGGCTGATCAACTACACCATGGCCGAACACTGCGGAGGCACTAAGGTCGGCGAAGGCACATACGGCGATTGGGGCGTATGCGAGTCTCCTATCGGCTTCTTCTGGGGCGGCACATGGCTCCTAGCTAACAAGGACAGCGAGAACAAGGACGCTGTGGGCGAGTTCATCGACTGGGTAACTCTCAACACCAACGAGGACGGCCTCCAGTATATGTGGGCGAACGGTACCTACAACGACGCCGGCACTAAGGACGCTGTAGCTTCTGCCGCAGTTATGGCTAAGTCCGACGGTTCTGTAGACTTCCTGGGCGGTCAGAATATGTTCGACGTATTCGAGCCTGCCAACGCCTTCGCAAACGGCAAGAACCTCACTCAGTACGATGAGAGCATCAACTCTATCTGGCGTGATCAGGTGCGTCAGTATACCTCCGGTCAGAAGACCAAGGACGACGCTATCCAGTCCTTCAAGGATCAGGTAGAGGATACTCTGGACATCGAAGCAGAATGATCAAACGCTCATGACTCTCTGCACGGGCGGGCGCAGCCGGAGCCTCCGGAGGCGTTCCGCTCATGCAGAGCAGTTGTTGTAAAAAGGAGGTCTTGGTTTGAAAAAAAACCTAAAGACATTCAGCTATGCTAAATATGGCTATCTGTTCAGTATACCCTTTGTGGCAGCCTTCCTGATCTTCTCGCTCTACCCCACGATCTATACGGCGATACTGGGCTTTACCGACTGCAAGGGCCTGGGCAACACCGACTGGCACCTGCTATCAGGCGATATTTGGGCAAATTTCCGGAAGATCTTCAGGAACGGTATGTTCGTCACCTCGCTGAAGAACACCTTCGTGATCTGGATCATCAACTTCATACCTCAGATGACGATCGCTCTGGTGCTGACGGCTTGGTTCACGTCCCACAGCTTCGACATAAAGGGAAAGGGCTTCTTCAAGGTAGTCTTTTATATGCCCAACATCATCACGGCGGCCACCGTGGCAATGCTGTTCTACTCGCTCTTCTCGTACCCCAAGGGCCCGATCAACGACCTCTTGAAGGACGTGGGGATCTTCCAGACCAACTACGATTTCCACACAGATAAGGTGGTATCGAAGCTGGTAGTGGCCTTTATCCAGTTCTGGATGTGGTACGGCAACACCATGATCGTGCTGATCTCCGGAGTTCTGGGCATAAGCCCTGACATCTATGAGGCTGCCCAGATCGACGGCGCCAACGGAGTACAGACCTTCTTCAGGATCACCCTCCCGAACCTGAAAACGGTCCTGCTGTACACTCTGGTCACAAGTCTGGTCGGCGGCCTTAATATGTACGACATACCTAAGCTGTATCTGGACGGAGGTCCTGACAACGCCACGCTGACCACCAGCGTTTTCATCTACAAAAAGGCCTTCTCAGGCACCTATCTCTACAATCAGGCCGCTGCTGCAAGTATGATCATGTTCATCATAATCTCAGTCCTCTCCGGACTGCTGTTCTACATCATGCGTGACAAGGACGAGGCCAGAGAGAACAAAGAACGCCGTGCAGCAAAAAAAGCCGCTAAGCTGGAAGCAAGGAGGACCCAATGATAGCTACGAATACTAAAAAGCCCTCCACTGTGATCTTTGCGATAGTGGCGTATACCTTCTGTATCCTTCTGGCAATACTCAGCATCGTGCCCTTCGTGGTCATGGCTGTCAACGCCACAAGGAGCACGGCTCAGATCCAGGAGCACGCTATCAGCTTTATCCCCGGAACTGACCTGATGAAGAACCTGAGCATACTCACCACCGGTTCCTTCCACCCCATGAGGGGCTTCGTGAACTCTCTGATCGTTTCGATCGGGTCCACGATCTGCGCTATCTACTTCTCCACCATGACGGCCTACGCTATCGTGGCCTATGAGTGGAAGCTGAAAAAGGGGTTTTTCACCGTGATACTGGCGGTCATGATGATCCCGGCACAGGTGACTAGCATCGGCTTTATCCAGCTCATGTACAAGATCGGCATGGTCAACAACTTCCTTGCACTGATCCTGCCGGCTATCGCCTCACCTGCTATCGTCTTCTTCATGAGACAGTACATGATCCCCTCCCTGCCTATGGAGATCCTCCAGTCGGCAAGGATCGACGGCGCCGGAGAGTTCCGCATATTCAACCAGATCGTCCTTCCCATGATGAAGCCGGCTATGGCTACACAGGCTATCTTCGCCTTCGTTTCCAGCTGGAACAACCTGTTCATGCCGTCTATTATCCTGACGAAGGATAGGCTCTACACCATGCCTATGATGGTCAGCCAGCTCCGAGGCGATATGTACCGCACAGAGTACGGCTCGATCTATCTGGGACTGTGTCTGACGGTACTTCCGATCTTGGCAGTTTATTTCCTGCTTTCAAAGCACATCATCGCCGGAGTAGCTCTGGGCGGTGTTAAGGGCTGATACTTTAATTTTTCCACCTTAGATCCTTGCCCCGGCAGACTTCACCTCACTTGGTCTGCCGGGGCTTCGGTCTGTCATGAAAGTCTTACTTCCTGCATGAAAAGATGTGCAATAAGCGGTTGCATTTTTTTTGATGATGTGTTATAATAATATTTATAAATGCTGGGCTCCTCTGTCCGGCTGTTAAAAGGAGTTGCAATATGATAACACTGAACGATGCTCAGATGATACTTGAAAAATACGGCCAGCAGCATATCCTCGGCCATTTTGCGGAGCTGTCAGAGCCCGAAAAGCTGGACCTCTTACAGCAGATAGAGCGAGTTGACTTCTCTGTTCTGGATAATCTTGACAAGGAAAAAAACGCTAATTCCCACCGTGGACAGTTCAGGCCACTGGGCGCTGCCACGATAGATGACATAAGCCGCAAGAAGGATCTCTTCCGTGAGACCGGCCTTCAGGCTATCCGCAGCGGCAAGGCAGCAGCAGTCCTCCTGGCAGGCGGCCAAGGCACCAGACTGGGCTTCGACAAGCCAAAGGGTATGTTCAACATCGGCGTCAATAGGGAGCTCTACATCTTTGAGTGCCTTATCAATAACCTGATGAAGGTGGTCAAGGAGGCCGGCGCTTGGGTGCCGCTGTACATCATGACCAGCGAGAAGAACCACAACGATACCACCGCCTTCTTCGAGGAGAAGGATTATTTCGGCTACGACAAGGACAGCGTCCGGTTCTTTATACAGGATATGGCGCCCTCAGTAGGCTACGACGGCAAGATCCTTATGGAGGACAAGGGCAGGATCTCCTCTTCACCCAACGGCAACGGCGGCTGGTTCTCCTCCATGGTAAGGGCAGGGCTTTTGTCCGACCTGAGAGACAAGGGCATCGAGTGGCTCAACGTTTTCGCAGTTGACAACGTCCTCCAGCAGATCGCAGACCCCCTGTTCATCGGCGCTGTGATCGAGTCAGGCTGTGAGTCCGGAGGAAAGGTGGTCAGCAAGGCCGATCCCGATGAGAGAGTCGGCGTGCTCTGCCTTGAGGACGGTATGCCTTCGATCGTGGAGTACTACGAGATGACCGAGGAGATGCGGACCCTCCTTACCGACGAGGGCGAGCTGGCCTACAAATACGGCGTGATCCTCAATTACCTGTTCAATATCCATAAGCTGGAGCAGATCGTGGGCGAGAAGCTGCCCGTCCATGTGGTGGAAAAGAAGATCCCCTATATGGACGAGAGCGGCCAGTTCATAAGTCCCGAGGAACCCAACGGCTACAAGTTCGAGACCCTGGTCCTTGATATGGTACACCAGCAGTCCAGCTGCCTCCCCTATGAGGTGGACCGCAGCAAGGAATTCGCTCCGGTGAAGAACCCAACAGGCGTCGATTCGGTGGAGTCGGCAAGAGAGCTCCTTCAGCAGAACGGCGTCGAGCTGTAATAACTACAACAGGCGGGCTTTTGGTCCGCCTGAATTTCGTATGAGGTAACAATGAAAAAACTGCTAAAATACTTAAAAAACTACCGGAGAGAGCTGGTCCTGGGGCCATTTTTCAAGCTGCTGGAGGCGATCTTCGAGCTGATGGTGCCTATGGTCATGGCCAAGATCATCGACCGTGGCATCGCCGAGAGGGACACCGGCTATATCCTGAAAATGTCCGGGCTCATCGTGGTGCTGGGAGCCTGCGGCCTGGCCTTCGCCCTGACCTGTCAGTACCTTGCGGCAAAGTGCGCCTACGGCTTCGGGACGGAGCTGAGAGAGGCCCTCTACCGCCACATAAACAGCCTTTCCTATGAGAGCATCGACAGGATCGGCACCTCCTCTCTGGTGAACAGGCTCACCAACGACACCAACACCGTCCAGAGCGGCGTGAATATGTTCATACGGCTGGCTGTGAGAGCTCCCTTCCTCATCATAGGAGCGGCTGTCATGGCGGTGACGATCGACGTAAAGCTGTCGGCGGTCATGTTCATCGCAGCTCCCCTGATCTCCACAGTGATCTTCCTCATCATGCGTAGGACCGTCCCCATGTACAAGCGTACCCAGAAGCTGCTGGACAGGGCCTCCACCCTCACCAGAGAGAGCCTCGAAGGTGCAAGGGTGATCAGGGCCTTCTCCCGTCAGAAGGAGGAGATCCGGGAATTCGACGAGGCCGTAGACCAGATCGCCGAGAGCTCCGCAAGGGTGGGAAGGATCTCTGCGGTCCTCAACCCCGTGGCCTTCATGGTCATGGACCTGGGGATCGTGGCAATACTCTGGTTCGGCGGCGTCCGTATCGACTCCGGGAGCCTCACTCAGGGCCAGCTCACGGCCTTCACCAACTACATGACCCAGATCCTGCTGGCGCTGGTGGTGCTGGCCAACCTGATCGTGATCTTCACAAAGGCTCTAGCCTCCGCAAACAGGGTCAGCGAGGTCTTTGACCTTCCCAGCGAGGAAAACGGCAGCCTCGTGCCGGAGCCTACTGAGGAGGAGATAGAGTTCCGGGATGTGTCCTTTGCCTATGAGGGCGCCGGGGACTGCTCTGTCCGGGGGCTGTCCTTCTCAGTGAAAAAGGGCCAAATGCTGGGCTTTATCGGCGGTACTGGCAGCGGTAAATCTACTGCGGCGGCCCTTATCCCCTGCTTCTACGATGCCACCGAGGGGCAGGTCAAGGTCCGGGGCTGTGATGTGCTGGACTGGGACAGGGAGGAGCTCCGCCGGATCATCGGCCACGTTCCACAAAAGGCCGTCCTCTTCACCGGGACGGTCCGGGAGAATATGCGCTGGCAGAAGCAGGAGGCCTCCGATGAGGAGATCATAGCTGCCCTAAAGACCGCACAGGCCTGGGAGTTCGTCTCACGGTTCCCCGAGGGCCTTGACCACCGCATCGCTCAGGGCGGATGGGACCTCTCCGGCGGTCAGCGCCAGAGGCTGGCGATCGCTAGAGCTCTCGTGGGAGGGCCTGAGATCCTGATCCTCGACGACTCCACCAGCGCTCTTGACTATGCAACGGACCTAGCCCTGAGAAAGGCTCTGAAGGCAGATCTTCCGGAGACCACCGTGGTCATGATCTCTCAGAGGACCACCTCACTGAAGGACGCCGACCTGATCGTGGTCCTTGAGGACGGAGAGGCCGTGGGGCAGGGCTCCCATGAGGAGCTGATCCAGAGCTGTCAGGTATACCGGGAGATCTATCAGTCCCAGATGAGCGAAAAGGAGGGCGGAGACAATGCTTAAAACTCTCAAACGGGTGTTCTCCTACGCCCGGCCTTACATCGTATACTTCCTGCTGACGCTGATCTTCGCAGCCGCCGGGATCTCGCTGTCGCTGGCTGTGCCGGTCTTTATCGGACAGGCCGTTGACTGCTGCGTGGGGCCGGGAAATGTGGACTTCCATAGGCTGGCCCAGATTGCAGTGGAGCTGGCGGCCATGGTGCTGGCCAGCACTCTCTTCCAGTGGCTCATGAGCCTTTCCACCAACCGGCTGGCCTTCATGACCGTCAGGGACCTGCGTGCTGACGTTTTCGCCAAGCTGGAGCGTGTCCCACTGCGCTACATCGACCGCCACACCAAGGGCGAGCTGACCAGCCGTGTGATTAACGACATCGAGATCGTCTCCGACGGCCTTTTGCAGGGCTTCACCCAGTTTTTCAGCGGGATCATCACGATCCTCGGCACACTGATCTTCATGATGACGATCAACGTGAAGATCGCCATTGCTGTGGTGATCCTCACTCCCCTGTCCTTCGTGGTGGCCTCACGGATCACCAAGGCCTCTCACGACTCCTACATGAAGCAGTCGAAGCTCCGTGGAGACATGGTCAGCTTCGCTGAGGAGATGGCAGGGAGCCAGAAGTTGGTGAAGTCCTTCGTCTACGGCGAAAGAGCTCAGGAGGCCTTTGCCAAGATCAACTCTGACTACGGTCAGATCGGCGCTAAGGCCACGTTTTTTAGCTCCATGACCAACCCCTCCACTCGCTTCGTCAACGGCCTGATCTACGCAGTTGTGGGCCTTATGGGAGCTCTGGGGGCCGTGGGGCGCTCCTCCTTCATTGGCGTCATGAGCGTTGGAAAGCTCTCCAGCTTCCTTGCCTATTCCAACCAGTACACCAAGCCCTTCAACGAGATCTCCGGCGTGTTCGCTGAGCTGCAAAACGCCGTGGCCTCCGCCGGGAGAGTCTTCGACGTGCTGGACGAGGATGAGGTCAGCGACGACTCCGAAAAGGAAAAGCTGACCGCAGCAAGCGGCCAGCTCTCATTCAAAAACGTCAGGTTCTCATACAGCCCGAAAACCAAGCTGATCGAGGGGTTCACCCTGGATGTCCAGCCCGGCCAGCGGATCGCGATCGTCGGGCCCACGGGCTGCGGAAAATCCACCATGATCAACCTTCTCCTGCGCTTTTACGACATACAGGAGGGCCAGATCACTGTCTCCGGAAGGCCTCACACGGACTACACCCGTGACAGCCTCCGCAGCAGCTTCGGCATGGTCCTTCAGGAGACCTGGATCTTCACCGGGACGGTGGCTGAGAACATCGCCTACGGGCTCCCGGGAGCCTCCCGTGAGCAGATCGAGGCTGCGGCCAAGGCGGTACACGCCCACGGCTTCATCAAGCGCCTCCCCAAGGGCTACGACACTCAGATCTCAGAGGACTGCGGCCTCTCTCAGGGCCAGAAGCAGCTCATCTGTATCGCAAGGGTGATGCTCATGGATCCGCCCATGCTGATCCTTGACGAGGCCACCAGCTCCATCGACCTTCGCACCGAACACCGGATCCAACGGGCCTTCGCAAAGCTCATGGAGGGCAAGACCAGCTTCATCATCGCCCACCGGCTCTCCACGATCAAGAGCTCCGACGTGATCCTAGTGATGAACAGGGGCAGCATCATCGAGCAGGGCAGCCACAGCCAGCTCATGGAGAAGGGCGGCTTCTACGCACAGCTCTACAACAGCCAGTTCGCCTCATGATCAGATCGAAACGTACTCCGGATCCTCATTTATCGCCGAGATATAGCCGTCTATAGCCTTTCTGTCAAGACCGTCGCCGATGACGATCAGGACTGCCTGGCCCTTTGCCGAGGGCGAGATCTCGGTGCGCTCGGCGGTGGCGTTGAGCCTGTGCCAGCTCCCGTCGCTGTCCACGAATGCGCCCTTCACACGGTAGACACCTCCGCAGGCCTTGTCGGAAAAAATGCTGCGGACCAGCTCCTCCGTCTTATCAAGGGGGAAACGGACGTGCATGAAGTAATGGACGCCGCTGCGGAAGGTCTCAGTGCTGTAGCGCTTGACGTAGGCTGAGCCACGGTAGCCGGCAGTCATGAGGCTGTCATAGTCCTCAGGAGAAAACTCCTCCCAGGGCTTCGTAACTATATCAGACAGGCTAAAGCGCCTGTCGCACCGAATGAACTCCAGCGCTCTGTCAAGGTGGGAGAGGATCCTCTCCGCCGACGCAGAGCGCTCTTTTTCTGTAGCTCCCCCCTTGCTCAGCAGGAGCCTTCCGCAGCAGGCCGCTTCGGAGGCAAGGATGTACTCCATTTCCTCCGAGAGGACGTCCTCGGTGGTGCCGTCAAGTATCGTCAGGACGCTCCCCACCTCGAACCAGCGGTCGATCGGGGACTCATGGAGTATGTCGAAGAACTCGTCCATGTCGAAGATCCCAGAGGGCTCTACGATCACACGGTCATAGTGCTCCATGCCCAGGTTTATGAGCTGGGTCTTGAAGCGGCGGCGGTGGCAGCAGGGATCTCCTCCGCCAACTATCATAGTAACGGTGCAGTTCTCGCTCTGGAGGTCCGAGAGCATCATCATGTCGATATTAACGGCGCCAAGGTCGTTCTCCAGCACCGCAACTCTCATGCCCTTCGAGAGCAGGTGGCGGACGTACCCCCGGAGGAAGGTGGTCTTTCCGGAGCCAAGGATACCGGTCACAAGGTCTATCTTAGTCATATCATCTCTCCTTCCGATGTCTGTACCTTTATTGTACCACTTCCCGGCCGGATCGTCAAACAAAAGGCAGGCCCCAAGATCGGAGCCTGCCTTAAGAGAGAATGAAGATGATCACTGACTATTGTATGTTACCCAGAGATATCTTGCAGAAAGGGGCGTATTGCCGTTGTAGTGGTCCAGCCACTCGTCAACTCCCCTGCCGGGCCATGTGTTCATCATGATCCTTCCGGGAGTCGAGGGGATATTGCTGTATGCTGTGTATACAGCCTGACCGTCAACGTACCAGGTGATGTGGTCGGGCTGCCAGTCGAAGCCGTAGGTGTGAAAGCCCTGTGAAGCATCGAAGCCCAAGTTGTACATATACTCGTGCTTGCCAACGCCGTTGGTGTAGTAGTTGAACTGCACCTTAGTAGTGTCCTTGCCCAGTACCTCCACGTCGATCTCGTCCCAAGGGTCATCCTCAGAAGGGCCGGTGTAGGTAAAGAAGGAGGAAACGACGCCGGGGTTCTTGATAGCCTGCATGGAGGTCTCATAGTAGCCGTAGCCGTAGTGGTCGGAGGTGCGGTACTCAGCGCCGGAGTAGCTGTACTTGCCGGTGTAGTCCCTGTCGATAGTCAGCTTCAGGAAGCCCTCATTGAGGGAGGTATTGTTCTTGTACCAGCCGCAGTCGAAGGGATCGCCGTTCTCCCAGCCGTCAGATGCGAAGAACAACGGTGTGCTGCCCTTGCGGAAGTCTGCAACGGCCGTGGCGTTTGCGTTCATGGGAGTGCCGTAGTCGGTGAAGCCGCCGTATACGGCCTGCTCAGTCGCAGGAGGAGCTGTGGTCGTGGGAACGGGGGTAGTATAGATCACCGGTGCGGTAGTAGTAGGTACGGGAGCGGTGTAGATCACCGGTGTGGTAGTCGTGGGAGGCGTGATCGCTGACCATGACTCAGGGAGCGATGAGAGCAGCTTTGCGTCCAGCTTCTGGATCGAAAGAGCGTCCATGCCGGAGATACCGTCGCCGTTATTGTAAACATCGCCCTGGAGCATTCCCAGCTCGGACAGCGGATACTTCGCAGGAAGTGCACAGAACTGAAGGATCGCAACTGCGTCATTGAGGGAAACATCTCCGCTGCAATTGGCATCGCCCCAGAGGAAGTCAGGTGTCTGTCCGGTAGGATCGGTGGGATCCGTGGCAGGCTCAGTCTCGGGGATAGATGCGTCCTCGTCAGTGAGGGAGAGCAGGAAGGTCAGAGGTGAGTTCCAATAGATCGTGATCTCGTTGGTGGAGTAGCTCTCGGAGTTGTCAACGTAGCACTTAGCAGCAGGAAGATCCATGCAGTATGCCTTTGCAGCGCTGTCCTCAAGGCCGGAGTTGACACCGCCCACCAGCATACCCTTCATGGCCTGCTCCTTCGCCATGGAAGGACGGTGGTGAGGATGCTCAGGGGAAACTGTTCCGTAGCCGGTAACGAAGCACTCGCCGACAGCATTAGTCCCCAGCAGGTAGTCGATCTGCTTTGTGGCGGCCGTGAGGTACTTGTCCTCCTTGGTGAGCTGATAGGCAAGGCCGGTGATGATGCCGGCGTTGGCAACTGTCATGTTGCTGCCCCAGTCGAACTTTGTAAGAGCAACGCCGTAGGGCGAGCTGGAGGAATTGGTGACGAACTTATCAGCCTGAGAGGTCACGGCCTTCTTTGCGTTCTGGTAGATCGAAGAGCCTGTGTCGGCGTTCTTGTCGGTGAGGATAGCGATGTTGCCGTAGTCGCCGACTGTGGACCAGTCAAGTCCAGTTGAGGCAGAGCTGAGGGCGCTCTCGTACTTTGAGTCGCCGGTAGCTCTGTGGAGCTGAGCAGCGGCCCAGTAGCGCTCGTCCTTGTCGCTCTTGTCGCCGTACTCGCCGGTAACGATGTCGCCGGGGTTCTGGAACACGAAGCTGGGGTTTGCCTCGAGCCAGCTCCAGGCCTTCTTCGCCCTGTCAAGACAGTCGTTTGCAAAGCTGGGATCTATGTCCTTGTAGAACTCATAGGCCAGAGCCACTGCTCCGCAGAAGTCTGCTGTAGCAGTTGACGAAACGGGAGTCACGATCAGAGCATCGGTCTCGTTCTCAGGCATGATATAGCCGGGGAAGTTGGCGCAGCTCACCTTGTGATAGGCTCCGCCGTCAGAGGCCTGCATCTTCTTCATCCATTCCAGCTCAAAGCGAGCCTCGTCAAGGATATCCGGAACGCCGTTGCCGCTCTCGGGGATACCGAGGCTGTCGCTGTAGGCGCCGGGAGTGGTCTGATATGCGTAGAGCAGGTCAGCGACCGCCTTAGCTGCGGGGACTACATATCTGCCGTAGTCGCCGGCATCATGCCAGCCTCCGCTGACGTCGATCTGCTGGCCGGTGCCGTAGACCGTAGCCATGGATGTATGACAGGCCTGATGCGAGAAAACAGAGTCCTGAACAGCAACTCCGCAGCGCTGGAGATAGAGCATCTTCACTGAGTCTGCCAGAAGGCTGTCGTAAACGTTCTCGCCCACAGTGAATTTGTATGAGTCGTCAAGGCCGGAGCACTTGATGTAGTATGTTCCGGGAGCAGTCACCGAGGAGAAGTCTCCGATCCAGTCGGACTCGCCGGCCAGAGAGTTGTTCCCCTTGCTGACCAGAGGACCGCTGTAAACGGACTGGCCTGTAGCAGTATTTATGACATCGAAAGATGTCTGGTTCGTGACATCACGGAAAACAGCGGTCTTCTGGGCGTCGGGAGCGTATCCCACCTGGTTGGTCAGGATCGAAGGCGCATAGGGCCGGGACGATGAGTAGTCCACCTTGCTGTCGTCGATCAGCTCAAGATAAACGTTGTCCAGATAGATCGTGTGCTCAGGAAGGTAGCCGTCGGACTCCTGGACGCCGCAGTTGAACACCAGCTTGGCCATGATGTCGGTGGCTTCCTCCATGGTGAAGTACTCGTCCACCCTCTGAGGAGAGGAGGTCAAGTCCAGGCCCTTCCAAGTGTAGGCCTGATAGGTGCCACCGTTCTGCTGGATCATGCCCTCAACGAAGCGGTCCGTGGTACATGAGATCTCGTAGCTCAGGTGGTAGACTCCGTTCTGATAAAGGGGAACTACGTCGTAGAACACCTGCACGGAGTAGTTCTTCTGGCCCACGCTGGAGATCTTGAGGGCCAACCTGCCGCTGTCTGTGGAAAGGGAGCAGCTCCCGCCGCTCTCCTTGTAGGTGCCCCAGCCGGAGGTGCCGGACTCGAAGGTGGAGTTGGAGATGATGTTCCCTGCCGCATGGACGGGGGCAGAAACTGCCGGGACAGCCGCTGCGAGCATGGCTGCTGCTGCGATGCCGGCGATAGTACGTCTGATCGTCTTTTTCATGATCATTCCCTCTCATTCTACTGCCGGACAGTGCGCTCCCGGCAGTTCGTTCGTATTTTATGCTTCCATTATACACAAGAAGATCCTAAGAGTCTACTACTATAATGACGAAAATAGCACAATCATGACATTTCTTGCCTTTTGGAAAAAGAAAGGCGCCTTTTTGATCTAAGGCGCCATTTTGCTATTTTGTTGTGGGAGAGTCCAGCTTGTACCGCTTTTTGTACTCCTTGGGAGTCATGCCCATGTATTTTCGGAAGGTCCTGATGAAGTGGCTCTGGGAGCTGAAACCGAAGAGGTCGCTGATCTCAAGGTCGCTGTATCCCGAGTAGAGCAGCAGGTTTGCCGCCTCCTCGGACTTGGTGCGGTTGACGTGGTCGCTGAATGCAAGGCCGGTCTCTGCCTTGAAAAGCCTTGACAGGTACGAGGGGCTGATCCCCAGCTCCTCTGCGGCGTCCTTTATGAGAATCCGCCCGTGGAGGTGGCTGACGATGTAGTCCACCGCCCGGACGATCTGCTTGGAGTATACACCGCTGAGCCGGACCTGCCTCATGCGCTTGGTATAGCCCTCGATCATGTCCAGGTGGACTGCCCGGATCTCCGCCTCAGTACGGCATTTGTCGGTCTTCATGATGTAGTGGTCGCTGAGGCTGTAGGACTGCTCGGGAGTCATGCCTCCGTTGATGCAGGACCGTGCGATGATCGCCGCCAGCACCACCATGTGATACTTCATGTTCCTGATCGGGTCCTCGCTGAGGACTCCGCAGCCCTCACAGCACAGCGGCTTCATGAACACCCTCACCAGCTCCATGTTCCCGGAGCAAATGGCCTCGTAAAAGGCGATCTCCCGGTCAACTGAGGCGTGCTTGAAGCCCTGCCCCGGGGAGGGGAAATATTTCGCCGCCATATAGATCTCAGCTTCGCTGCCCATAGTGTCATCTCCCTGCTATTTTTGAATGATCACGAACTGTGTCTCATCGTATTATAACACAGCATTTTCATAAACGCAAGTGTTTTTTCAAAAATAGCAATTTAGTGCTTACGGAGCAATTTATTTCCGGCAATATTGACTTACAGAGAAAAAAAGTGTATAATGGAAGCTGAAGGAGGTGAGCTCTTTTGCGCTCAAAAGGAACTAAAACCATCGCCGAGAACCGCAAGGCAAGGCATGACTACTTCGTGCTCGAGACCTATGAGGCCGGGATCGAGCTGGTGGGCACCGAGGTCAAGTCGATCCGTCAGGGCGGCGTCAACCTAAAAGACAGCTGGTGCTCGATCGACAAGGGCGAGATCCTCGTCCGGGGTATGCACATCTCCCCCTACGAAAAGGGCAACATCTTCAACCGTGACCCCCTTCGTGTCAGAAAGCTCCTCATGCACAAGCGTGAGATCAATAAGCTCTACGGGACCGTCAAGCAGGAGGGACTTTCCCTGATCCCCCTGAGCCTTTATTTTAAGGACTCAAAGGTCAAGGTGGCCGTTGGGCTGTGCAAGGGCAAGAAGCTCTACGACAAGCGTGCAGACATGGCAAAGCGTGACGCAAGGCGTGAGATCGACCGTGGTCTCAAGCAGAAGAACCAGTGAGGTGGAACTACGCTCATACCTGAGCCTCTGAGAAAAGGCGACAAGGTCGCTGTCATAAGCCTGTCCAGCGGTATGCTGGGCGAGGACTGGTGCGCTCACGAGAGGGAGCTGGGCGAGAGAATGCTCCGCAGCTTCGGACTGGAGCCTGTGTATACCCGCCATGCACTCTCCGGGACCGGTTTCATCTGCGCCCACCCGGAGGCCCGTGCTGCCGACTTGAAGGAGGCCTTTCTGGATAGCTCCATAAAGGGCATTATAACTGCGATCGGCGGCATCGACACCTTTCGGATCTTCCCCTATCTCATGGAGGACCCGGAGTTCATTCAGGCCGTGAAGGATCACCCGAAGCTGTTTTTGGGCTTCTCCGACACAACGAATGACCACCTTATGCTCCACCGTCTGGGCTTGCAGACCTTCTACGGACAAGCATTCCTCACCGACCTGGCTGAGCTCTCGGGGGATATGCTCCCCTACTCCAAAGAGCAGTTTTTGAGCCTCTTCGAGCCATACCTCGGCCGGAGGATAACTCCCTCACAGCTCTGGTATGAGGAGCGGAAGAGCTTCGCACCGGAGGCCGTCGGGACCGCTGCCAATGCCCATAAGGAGAGCCGGGGCTTCGAGCTCCTGCAGGGCTCCCCTGTCTTTCGTGGACAGCTCCTTGGCGGCTGTATCGAGTCCATGGGCGATATGCTGCTCTCGGACTGCGGACAGCTCATCAGAGAGATGCTTAGGGATCAGCCTGAGCTGGAAGGCTCTCTGCCCTCCCCTGAGGTCTTCGATCAGCAGGGCCAGATCACCCGGAGATACGGGATCTTCCCCACAATGGAGGAATGGAATGGCAAGATACTCTTCGCCGAGACCAGCGAGCTAAGGACTTCCCCCGAAAGGCTCAGGACATACTTGCAGGCTCTCAAGGCTGAGGGCGTTTTCAGCTCAGTCAGCGGCGTCTTGGTCGGCAAGCCGATCGACCAGTGCTTCTACGAGGAGTACAAGGCCGTTTGGACCGAGACCGTGGACGATCCGGAGCTGCCCATACTCTACAACGTGAACTTCGGCCATGCCTCACCAAGAGCGATCCTCCCCTACGGAGCTGAGGCCATGATCGACGCAAATAAACAGGAGATAGTTCTCCTTTGACCGACAGAAAAACTGCGGCTCCCCCATTGACAAAGCCGGGGATCTGGTGTATAATAAGAAGAGAGCTAAGGCTCCGCACCTGCTCCCCCGAAATGGGGGCGTAAAGGTTTCGACGGGGGTCTTGAAGTGTGATAAGCGAGCGGAGAATGGCCTGATCTCCATAACCTCGGCCACGTTTAAATATAAACGCAAGAAATAACATCACTGTAAGCAGAAACGCTGTACAGGTAGCTGCTTAAGTCAGCTACTGCCCCCCGGTGGAGGACCACGGCCTCCGGCTGGGCATCGACTTAGTGGTGAACGTCCTCGGGGAGCGTCCGTGCCCCTTGGATGTATACGGACTACTCCTCTGCGGAGCCCGTTTACCGGCGCCGCTCAGGGGGAACCAAAATAGGTAGGATACGCTCGTAGAAAGTTGCATGAACGGACTTTCGGACAGGGGTTCAATTCCCCTCGCCTCCACCAGAAGCAAATCCCCGATATTTCGCCAAAGCGGCGATTTATCGGGGGTTTTTCATTGTCCAAAGCGGTAACTATTTACTAGCAATATGTAATATTTTACCTATCATATCACACGTTTTGCAGCAAAATATCACACGAAATATCACACGAAATATTTGTTAAATCATAAAAATATATCTCATGAATATTGACAAATCTGTTTTGTTGTGGTAGAATGGAATAAACAAGGAGAAGTACAACCAGCTTTTAATATGAATACTTCTTAAATCACTCACGGTTGCACCCGTGAGTGATTTTTTTGCTTATTTATATTCAAAAAATCCCCTCCCGGACACCGAGAGGGGATTTTTCATATTTCACGCAGTTTCCGCATAACACCTTCATACAGTCCCGGCTTGATAGCTTGCAGGACTGTCATCAGCTCATCTATCACCGCCCACGCTGAGGAGGCTTTCTTGCCTTCTATAGCCGCCGCAAACTCAGTCCCGGAGTAGTAGTCAACCGTTTCCTTGACCGGGCTTACAGGGGCAGGAGAAGCGCTATAGGCGTTATCTGGTACGCTTTCTTTCTCCCGAAGCAAGATATAATATGCAGACAGCTTCATGCAAGTGTTAGCGTTAGGGTTGCGTTCACCCTCACATTCGGCGATTGCCGCTTTCAGATCATCGACCGTAATCACGGCTACACCACCTTTACTTTATTTCATTGGCGAAACGTTCCGCCTTCTTGCGAGTGTGCTCATCGGGAGCTTCATCGATCAGCTCATAGACCTTTTCGATGAACTCTTCCTTCGCTTCTGCCCGGCTATAGCCACCCTCAGAGCTGTACTGCCCCCGGCTACTTCTCCGGGCATTGCGACCACGAGTGCCGGATATACCTCTTATAGAGCGATTGTCGCCCTCATAAGATGTGCCGCCCCAGTCCCCTGAATAGCCTTCCTCTTCCATTGCCTTATTGGTGAGAAGAGCAGTCCTGAACTTCGCAATATTCTTTCCGTCCTCGATTTCAGTTCTGGAGAGCTTGCCACCATTAGCGACCTTATTCTCATACTCCTCCAGCTCCCTATCGAGGTATCTGCACAGCTTATCCATGATATCCTCCTTCCTTATCTTATACGGCGAACGCCTTCATACTCGAAGACTATGTTTGCGTTCATTACATTTATCGTCTGAGTGCTGATATTGCGGACTGAAACGCTACTACAACCGCAAAGGCTTGGAACAGCGACCATAATATCAGCTCCCACATTATCGCCCGAAACGTCCGACACA
The DNA here is from genome assembly GCA_017460665.1 of Ruminococcus sp. Lineage (GTDB taxonomy): Bacteria > Bacillota > Clostridia > Oscillospirales > Ruminococcaceae > Ruminococcus. The sequence goes on along the minus strand of JAFUAO010000066.1, from coordinate 9,986 downwards.
AGCGGAACTGTAACAGTCATTATACTGCTTGGATCAGTCTCACCGCCTACAGTAATTGCAAGGCTGATAGGCTCGACAGTTCCCGCCGGATCAGTAGGAAGAGAGATATTAGCATGAAAAGACACATTATACAAGGTCTCATACACTCTCCGACAACCGCAACCGCACCCCTCAGACTCCGGAGCGTTAGACGCAAGAAGGAAAGTACCACTTTCGTCACGGTGGAATACAAGCCCTCGATTGCACGGGACAGGCGACTCAGTGAAGATAACAGGCTGATTGCTAAGCACAGCCTGAGTTGCATTAGCACTGTATTCAGCAGCCATTAGATCACCGCCTTAGAAGTTGCCGGAGCAACCGCAACCGCTACCTGCAACGTTCTGAGCGCAGGTGAAAATCGGCTGATTTCCGAATACAGGAGTAGTTCCGACAGGGCAGGTGGAAAGTCTGTTATACAGTGAATTTACGATGTTATCGGCGTTTGCAAGGTTTTCTGCCCTTGTTGTCGCCATATTCACTGCATTCTGGAGACCAACGTTCTCACGCTGAGCCTGTGCAAGCTGTGTCTTAACACCGTCCAGCTCCAGAGCACAGAGCTTGTCATATATCATCTGATCGCCGCTCTTGATAGCGTCAATGATATCTCTTGTGTTCTGAGCCGATGCGTTTCTTGTAGCACAGCCCTCAGTTGCCTCAGTGTACCTCAGATCAGCAATGCCAGCCTGTACACCGTTGAAACCCTGCATATTTGCAGTCTGCCCAGCAAATGACCTGTTTAGCGAAGCAAGCTCATTAGTGTTGAGCTGCTGAGAAATAGCGGTCTGAGCGCCGAAAATAGAGTTATTTACTCCGTTAAAACCGTTGGCCAAGCCGAGCTGGACGTTTCCGAAACCATTGCATACCTGAGTTGACAGGTCGGATATTCCGTCACGAACAGAGGTTACTGTAGTCTGTAACTGCTGATCTCTGAAACCGTCATTGATGTTCTGCGAGTTGTTGAGCCAAGGATAAAGCATATCCATGCCAAACATACCAGCACCGAGCATACCGCCCATGCCGAAGCCGCCAAATCCGCCCCAGCCGCCGCCGAGAACGAGCAGAAGCAGGATCCATGCCCAATCTCCGCCGAAGCCAAAGCCTCCGCCACCGTTGCCGTAGCCATACCCATTAAGAGGCTGTACGGGCATAACCATGCCCTCATCTGTAAGTGCCATACACACTCCTTTCTCCGGGAAATTGTACCCGGTAAGCGACTATCTCCTAAGTTTTGTGATAGCCGGAAATTTATGCTAAGGACGTAAATGTCCTTACCACCAAAAACCAAATACACTCAATTTTGGTTGTTATTTGCGTTTCGCTTTTTGTATCAGCAAATTACAAGCAAGTTAAAATATGCCTGTTTTTAGCCATTTGCAAGTCAAATACAAGTCTTGTACAAGTCAAATGCAAGTTAATCTATCGCTCAATCTGAGCGCAATTTTGATTTTTAATCACTTGCTGAATGTAGAACAAAGAAACTGTGCCATTTTCTCATTGCGTTCATCAGCTTCTTCCTCCCATTTTTTAGCTGCTTCATCACCCTTTATCCTTCCAAGCTTAGAAGCAAGAGTCTGATAGACCTTGTAACTGAGTTGTGTCTTGCTGAGTATAGATCTGATGTGTGCTGTGATCTTCTTTTCGATTTTCTCTTTCATTTTAAATTTTTCTTTCAGATTTTAAATTTACTTTCGCAAATTTCAAGTTTATTTAAGCATACTTTTGTTATTAGCAAGTTACAAAACGCAAAATCATACCATTTTTTGCGTTTTACTTGACAAATGATCTGATATGGGATATAATATTTATGTTACAAAGATTTAGCAGACGGCTTAATCTGTCTACAATTTTCATGAGACACATTGAAGTTGCAGCTTAATGTGTAGCGGTTCGGGTAGAGATATTCGGACTATAAAAGAACGTCTTTCGGGACGTTCTTTTTTTATCTACTAAACATTCTCTGCATTATCTGCTGTGCCATGTTCAAGCGGTTCTGAGGAACTTTGCCGCTCTGCATAAGGTGCTGTATAATCGCCTGTGGGTCGTTCTCTATGCCCTGCGGCACATCTATGCCCTGCTTCTTCATCAGCTCCATAGCTGCCGAGCGTGGATCTTGTGATTGCTGCTGTGGCTGATTACCTAACCTCTGAAACATACTCATTTACTTTTTCCTCCTTTTTATTCTGTGGTGTAGCCGATACGATCAGCTCAGCAATTCTCCTCTCAAGCTCCTCACGGGTCACAAAACTGTCGAAGTCAGGCTGCGGCTGTGGAGGAGCTGGAGCTTGCTTGACAAATACATCGAGGTTATGCTGATTGTTGGCATAGACCGTCTTAATAAAGATCTTGTCCTCAGCCTTGTTGATCATCATCTGTGTACCACCTGTGGGAACAGGATAATTCTCCGCCTCTTCTCGGTCTCCGCTTATCTGCACGATCTCCGCCCTGATAGTCGGAGCTGTGAAGTTCTGCGGCTGTGGAACAGGCTGTTGATACTGCTGTCCATAAGCGTTCGTGTCGGCAACTGCACCGAAGGCGGCACGCTCCAGAGAATATTCGTCAGCTTGTCAGCGATATATCTTGCCTTTTCGTACTCTGTCATGCTGACTCCTTTCTTTCTCGGTGCAGTCTGAGCCGATAATCTGTGAATAAGTTTAACAAATTGTCAAACTGCTCTGTTCTATTCTCGCTACCAAGGACTGCAAGAATGATCTCCTTGATCTTGTCTGACGTGTGGTCAAAGAAAAGCTCTCCAGTCGAATGGAAACCTGAGTCGCACTCGTACTCAAAGAAAAGCTGGTTAAGTTCCTCAAAGAAATCTTCTGCATCATTCCTTTCAAGCAAGGCAATGATAATTTTTTCGGCTTGATCTGCTTTTATAATCATATTATCACCCCTTATTTTTCGATTGACTGCCATAAAGCAGCCCTGTTACTGCTGACCGTGCGCCGTGCGTGTACCACCTGATACGCTTTCCGGCGGTATACAGCCCTGCGCTTCTCAGCCTTCTCCTCTGCCCTATCGGATATATACGTCATGATCCAGTCAACGCAGTATATCTCGATACAGGCCAATGTAAGTATTATGATCAAAGCTAATGCGTCCATAGTTGCCTCCTTATTCTCTATCTGATCTTTAGCTCTCCGTCCACAAGCTGCACAAAGTCGATCTTGCAATACCGTGCTATCAGCCGGAAATCATCGAAACTGAATGACCTCCACGGCTCTTTCATGCGGTTGCTCCACGTTTTTAAGGATATTCCGAGAACTCTTGCAAGCTCCGCCGCTGTATAGATCTTCTGTATCAGTCTGAGATTGCCCAGAAGCCGCTTGTGTGCTCTCTGAATATCGGTCATGTTAGTCCTCCTTCATAAGTTCGCCAACGGTCACGCCGAGCACCTTTGCAAGCTGAATCTGAGTGTTCACGAACGGCTTGATCTTTGCAGCCTCATAATTGCATACGGTTGCCGCCGAAACGTTGATGAGCTTGCCAAGCTCAGCTTGCGAGTATCCTTTTTCAGCCCTCAGCTTTTTAAGCCTTTCGGCAAATGTCATATAGCTCTTGCCTCCTTTTTGTTAATTTAGCTAATAGACATTTGAAAAAAAATAGCGTATAATGTAATTGTCACATAACCTATACGCATATTTTTCTCAAAAGTCGCCCACTTTTGAGGGCGTGTTTCTTATGCCTTGAATTAGCTTAATTACATTATACCAAATTCATTTGGATTTTTCAATAGAAAAACCAAAAGTTTTTGGATTTTGTTTCATTATACAAAAGGAAAGAGTGTTTTTTGTGCTAAATTCACAAGATATAAAAAATGTTATAAAAAATGAATTAAAAAAAGACAAGTCAAAATCGGTAAAAGAAATGTGTCAAGTCTGTGGTGTAAACAAGAACATTCTTTCGACTATGGCTTCGGGATCAATGCCTACACTTGATAATCTTTCAAAAATCGCCGACTATCTCGGAGTATCAGTAGATTATCTGATAGGCAGAGATAACAAAAATAGCACCTCTGATGAAGTCAGAAGTGCTATCATAAGTAAAGTATATTCTATGCCTGACGAACAGTGCAAGAAGTTTCTCGATTTTCTTGAGTCTCTGTTTTCGGAATAATTCCGAGTTGCTCTAATAGATATATTATTCTCTCATTCATTTCTTCTCTTGTCATGCTACCACCCTTATAAAAAGTATTGACCGCCGGAGTGAGATCGTGGTAAAATAAATGTGTATCTGTGGTATGTGTGGCGGTCTATGTGCTAAGTATACCAAATCTATAGGGATAATTGCAAGCTAAAAAACGTATCATTTAAGGAGATGAAAAGGCTAATGGAAGTCAACAGCTTGAGAAAAGACACTGTCGAAAGGCTAAGAAAAGTCAAAAAGGAGCAAGCTCTTACTGTGGCGAATATCCTTGAAATGTTTGAAAAAGCCGGATATTACTTGTCAGAGGCTACAGTGAAGCGTGTGTTTTCCGAGAACGCTGACCCGAACAGCTTCAAATACCGTGATACTATTGCTCCCCTCGCTGACGTCCTGCTGGACTTTTACAACGATCAGAGCGGCACGGCAGATATTGAAGCTCTCAAATCTTTGATAAGGGATAAAAATATGACGATCAACGTTCTGATAGCAAGAGACGAAGAGCGCAAGCTCGACTATGAAAAACGGATAGCTCATCTTAATAAACAAATCGAACGCCTTGAAAAAAATCTGGACTTCCGGGAAGATGTTGTCAATCGGAAAGATGAGGTTATTGAAGGCCTACTTAATAAAATAGAGCATAAAGACGAACTTATTGAAAGATTATTAACTAAAGCTGCAAAGGAGTGATCAAATGAAAAAGATACTTGCATTTATTATGATTTCAGCCGCTTGCATATTTGCCGTTGCCTGTGGAGAAGAGTCGAACGATGCAAGTATAACAAGATCAATCGAAGCAGTTACGACCACAACTGTAACAACAGCAACGACCGCAAGTACCGTGACTAAAACATCTACATCAACGACCGTTACAACAACGGAGCTAACAACAACGACTGTTCAAGAAGAAACGACCACCGCCCCACCTGAGACAACAACAACTCCGCCAGAAACTACCGTTGTAACAACAACAGTTCCTGAAATGACAACTATACCCGAAACAACTGAGCGTGTATACGATTTTGTGTTGAATAACAACACAATGAAAGCTCATGATCCGAATTGCAAGTCCGTAAAAGATATTAAAGAAAGCAACAGGTCAGATTATACCGGAACTATATCCGACCTTGAAAGTATGGGCTATGCACCATGCGGAAATTGTAAACCGTGGTGATGATATGAAAATAGGAATGAGAAAGCCTTCTTTGAAGAAAAGCCTTAAGGCTCGGACTACTGGAAGGGCTAAAAGAAGCATAAAAAGAGCAATTTTTCCGTGGTATGGCAAAAAAGGCATAGGTTGGTTGCACCCGAAGCGCAAAATCAAAAACAAGATCTATAAGAAAACTACATTCAGCATATTTGATTTGTTCAAATGAAAATCTCCCCTCCGTGAAAACTGAGGGGAAAAATTATAAAGGGGTGATCTAATGGCAAAGGCAAAGCAACTTCCTTCGGGGAGCTGGAGAGTGCAAGTATACGACAAAGAGACCGGGAAATATCTGTCGTTCACATCTAAGCTACCGGGAAAAGCCGGAAAAGCTGAAGCCGAACTTATGGCTCGCGAATATCAGCTTGGGCGAAAGCAGAAGCAAGAAGCTGGAATGACTGTCGGTGAGTGTATAGATGAGTATATCAGTCTGAAAGAAAACATTTTATCACCTACAACAATAGCCGGATATCGGAAAGATCGCAGGAACAGTCTTGCTCCGCTCTGCAATACCTATATCAAAGACTTGGCTGCAACAGATATACAAGCGTTTATAAACCGCCTTGCGCTAAATAAATCTCCTAAGACCGTCCGCAACGCTCACGGCTTGCTTGTATCGGTGCTGAATGTGTATGCTCGGAAACCACATTTAATGGATACAGGGTAAAATCAGACAGCCATATTTCGATATAAATAATATAAGATAAGGGCTATGTCCTCCGTAAACGTGTACGGAAGGCATAGCACTGTTTTTTCTATCAGTCGATATGGTTTCCCCCATAAACAATGTAGACGGCTCTAAGTGGCATTTCCGTTCGTCTGAGGGCAAAGTAAAAGGCTCTGCATTTCTGCAAAGCCTTTTTTGTGATTATTCGTCCTCATCCGAACACTCGCCAAGTCCGTGTATGAGCTGGATATAAACACACTCCGCACGGTCACGCTCCTCGCCCTCGGTGGTCATCATCATTTCAAGAAAAAATGCCTTTGCCTGTTCATAGTCCGTCCAGACCTCACGCTTGCCGTTGCATACGGTTGTTACCTTACAGCTTCGGGGCATTGCCAATTCGGGTATAGCCAACATATACAGCACCTCCAATTTCATAATAGCTATATTATAGCCTATGATTATTTCGGAGTCCAGCCCTGCGAATTATTTGTAATAATTCTTGTGCAGGGCGCAGTAATATGGAGAAAATCCTCAGTGAAAATCGCAATAAAAATATTTCAAAACCCATTGACAAACTTCAATATGTGTGCTATAATATAGAAAATCATCAATATGAGGTGAGCGATATGGAGCTATCAAACAAGCAGATAACAGTTATCTTCAAAGCCCTGTGCGATGAGAACAGAGTGCAGATATTCAGGCTTCTGCAAGGCGGTGAACGCTGTGCCTGTGAGCTGCTTGATGAAATGCAATTAAGTCAACCGACACTTTCTCACCACATGAAAATACTCTGTGACAGCGGACTTGTGGTCGGCAGAAAAGAGGGAAAGTGGACACACTACTCCATTTCTGCGGAGGGTGCAGAGGTCGCAATCAAGTGCATATCCGAGCTGACAGCGGTCACGGAAAACGAAAGTAAGTGCTGCTGCGGTGAATGATAAGTCGTGTGTATGCACGACTATTATTCAGCACTATATATTGATTGATTTCAATTTATAAATATGTATTGGAGTGATACTATGGAGCAAAAGAATAACGGTATCAGCGTGTTTCAGCGATACCTCACGATTTGGGTGGCGCTGTGTATGGTGGTGGGAGTGCTGATAGGACGATTTCTTCCCCAGATACCAGAGTTTCTGAATCAGTTTGAATATGCAGGTATCTCAATACCTATGGCAATATTGATATGGCTTATGATATATCCGATGATGATGAAAGTCGATTTTCAGAGTATCAAAAATGTCGGCAAAAATCCAAAAGGGCTGTTTGTCACTTGGGTGGTGAACTGGCTGATAAAGCCGTTTTCGATGTACGGAATTGCAAGTCTGTTCTTTATGGTGATTTTTAAGGCTTTCATTACTCCCGACCTTGCTACGGAATATCTCGCTGGGGCTGTTCTGCTCGGTGCTGCACCTTGTACGGCTATGGTGTTTGTGTGGAGTACGCTGACGAAAGGAAATCCTGCCTATACTGTTGTACAGGTCGCTACTAATGATTTGATCATTCTCGTAGCGTTCGTTCCTATCGTCAAGCTCCTGCTCGGTGTATCGAATGTGAAAGTGCCAATGACTACGCTGTTTCTTTCTGTGGTGCTGTTTGTGGTGATACCGCTTGCCCTCGGCATTCTCACAAGAGTGATTGTCACGAAAAACAAAGGTGCAGACTACTTTGAAAACACCTTTATCCGCAAATTTGACGGCATTACAACAATAGGCTTACTGCTCACCTTGATACTGATATTCTCATTTCAAGGGAATGTCATTCTTGAAAATCCTCTGCATATACTTCTTATCGCTGTTCCCCTTGTATTGCAGACATTCATTATTTTTGCACTCGCTTATATCGCCTGCAAGCTGTTAAAACTGCCCCACGATATAGCCGCCCCTGCGGGAATGATAGGAGCGTCCAATTTCTTTGAGCTTGCTGTTGCGGTGGCTGTTGCATTGTTCGGTACATCTTCTCCTGCGGCTCTTGCGACAACGGTAGGAGTGCTGACTGAAGTGCCTGTTATGCTTTTGTTGTGCAGAATAGCAAACAACACGAAAAAGCTGTTTGAGGACAGCGTATCATAAGTGGTGATGATATGAGTATATGGGATTTTATCCAGGACGAGATATTCGGCATGAAATGGCTGAATAGGCTGATAGGCTCTCTGCTTTCTGCCTGCGGTCTTGATACCGAAAGCAAGCTCGGTGGCAGCCTGCAATTCTTCATTTACGATATGATAAAGATCATGGTCTTGCTCGGTGTGCTGATATTTGTGATCTCTTATATCCAGAGCTTCTTTCCTCCTGAGAGGACAAAAAAGATACTTGGACGGTTTCACGGTATCGGAGCAAACTGTATCGCCGCCATGCTCGGTACGGTCACACCGTTTTGCTCCTGCTCGTCCATACCGCTGTTTATGGGCTTTACAAGTGCAGGACTTCCGCTTGGTGTGACATTTTCGTTTCTGATCTCGTCACCAATGGTTGACCTCGGCTCTCTTGTCCTGCTGATGAGCATATTCGGGTGGAAGGTCGCTGTGGTGTATGTGGTTGTCGGACTTGTTATCGCCGTAGTAGGAGGTACGCTTATTGAAAAGCTGCATCTTGAAAATCAGGTAGAGGAGTTTATCCGAAATGGCAAGAGCATTGATACTCCGCAAAACGAGCTGACAAAGCGTGACCGTCTGAAATATGCTTGGGAACAAGTTGCTGAAACAGCGAAAAAGGTCTTTCCCTATGTCATAGTCGGTGTGGGTATCGGCGCATTTATCCATAACTGGATACCAGAAGAATGGGTGGTCAAGGCTCTCGGCATGGGCAATCCGTTCGGTGTTGTAATCGCTACGGTCTGTGGTATCCCGATGTATGCCGACATTTTCGGGTGTATTCCCATAGCAGAAGCCTTGCTTGCAAAGGGCGCAAGGCTCGGCGTGGTGCTGTCATTTATGATGGGCGTTACCACGCTGTCGCTACCCTCGATGATCATGCTGAAAAAAGCGGTCAAGGCAAAGCTGCTGGGTATCTTCATCGCTATTTGTACGGTTGGGATTATCCTTGTGGGATATTTCTTCAATATCATTCAAAACTATATCGTGTAGGAGGTCATCATTATGGAAACAAAGATCAAGGTGCTGGGTTCGGGCTGCAAGTCCTGTCATCAGCTCTACGATAACGCACTCAAAGCTGTCGAGGGTATGGCTATCGAGGTCGAGTATATCACCGACTTGCAGAAGATCATGGAGTATGGTGCTATGTCAATGCCTGCGCTCGTGGTGAACGAACAGCTTGTTTCATCGGGCAAGGTGCTGAAACCTGCGGAGATTGTGAAGTTCATGGAGAAGTAAATACGTTTGAAACCCGTCCCTGAATGGCTCAGGGGCGGGTTGATTTTTTGAAATATAGAGATTTATTCTTTCACCTCTTTGTGAGCCTTATCGACTATCGCCCTGAATGTCTGCGGAGTGACGGCAAGGCTTTCTAACTTCGCCCGATACTCTGCAAGCATAGCGGATATTTCTTCAACTCCCTGACGTATTTCCTGCATATCTTCGGGATAGATTTTATTTGTCTGATTAACCCGAGTTGCGATGCTGTTTATGCTGTCGGAAATTTCATCAACTCTTGCCTTGATTGGTGCAAGCTCCTCGTCTGTGATCTCGATTATGGGAGTGGCGATAATCGAGTTGAGCATATACTGCGACATTGAGCGCAGACCGCTTTCCTCCGTATAGCGTTTCAGCTTTTCATATTCTTTACTGTTGAGCTTTAATTTCATTCGCATAGTTTTACGTTCATTATCGGTCTTTACATTCATAGATCAGTCTCCTTTATTTTTCGATTTGCCCATTTCTTTCTTCTCTATTATATCACTTTTTCTTTCATAAATCAAGCGGGGTCTTAGGGGTGCAAAACCCTCTAACAAGTCTGTGTGCTTCGGGGTGTC
>JAFUAO010000065.1 GCA_017460665.1 Ruminococcus sp. | reverse complement strand
GAGGGAAAAGAGAGTGCAGAGAGGAAAACCGAAGAGAGGGGAGGGCCGACGGCTTTTGTACCAGTTTTTTGTTAAAGCCCTCCCCTCCGGAGGTGTTCCTCTTTGCCCTCCTGTGCCGCCCGGCCTTAGCCGGGCGGTGAGGTCTTACGCACATGAAAACGGTCGAAGGAGGCCGGGCGAACGAAATTCGCCCCTACACGTCGCAGAAACGTTGAGGGGCGATGTGGGCATCGCCCCCTACACAACGTATACGGTCCACGGGCGCACAATGTGCGCCCCTACAAATACGTCGCAGAAGGCGACACCATAATTCCGCATTCCGAATTCCGAATTCCGCATTGAAAAAAAGGGCCTGCTCTCGCAGTCCCTTTTTTGCGTTATACATTGCTGATCACAGCATTCACGATCCCGTCATAGACCCTTGCGCTCTCGCTGGCAAAGGCAAAACCGTGAGACTCAGGGTTCTGGATCTGCATCACGATAATGTATGACCCGGACTGCCCATAATCGCTGTAGGTGGGATAGGAGGCGTGCCCCGTGTCGGAGTCGTTCTTCACGCATCCCGTTATGTACAGCACGTCCCCGATCCAGGTCTCAGCCGTGCCGGTCTTGGCATAAAGGGTCGTCCCGGCAGGAACTGACACGGAAAGTCCCGAAGCTACGCCTGTCATGCCGTCCAGCAGGCCCTGGCGGTACTCCTCCGGGATCGAGGCTATCACCTCTCCGGCAGCCGTTCCGTGATCAAGGACCGTTCCGCAGTTGTTGGAGTCCACCACGTTCTCCAGCACAAAGGGCCTCACCATTTCGCCAAAGACCGCCTCTCTGCCAAGAGCTGCCAGGAAGATCGGGCAGGTCAGGACGTAGGACTGGCCGAATGCCGAGCGGCGCAGGTCGTCGTCGCAGTAGATCTCGATATTGTTCTCCAGCGAGCCGAAATCGCAGATGATGTCGTCCTCGGGGGCGGCGCCGAAGTGGAAAATGCTCTTTAGGTCCGAGAGGACAGCGTCTGCGCCGATCTGGTCGAAGGACTTGGCAAAGTAGATATTGCTGGAATTGACGAAGGCGGAGTAAAGCGAGCGCTCCATGGGGTAGCTGGAGGCGTTCTTCTCGTAGTCCCAGTTAGTTATGGGGAAGTCGCCGAACTCCCAGATACCGGGGTCGGTCTGAGAGGTGACGCCGTGCTTGTCGGAGATCACCTCGCTCATGATCTTGAAGCAGGAGCCGGGCTCAAAGTTCTGGAAGGCCTTGTTTCCGCACTCGCCCCAAGCCAGCTCCTCGTCGTAGCTGGTATCGGTGTAGGTATTTGGGTCGTAGGAGGGGTATGAGACCTCGGCCATAAGGGAGCCGTCGGTCCTCATGACCACCGCAGAGCCCACGATGTTCATGCTCTGCATATAGTCGTAAACGGCCTTCTGGACCTGACCGTCGAAGGTCACCTGTATGCCCTGTCCAACGTCGTCACTGCCGTCAACGGGAGCAGGGTTCTTCTCGGTGAGGAGGTCGCTGAATGTGGCGTCCAGCCCGGCAGACATCTCGGTGAGCACGTTTGCGAAGGGCACGGCGTACTCCTCGGTCACATAGCGTCTGCCGTCCTGAGAGTACATCAGGAGCCTGCCGTCGCAGTCATACATTTTTCCCCGGACCGAAGCCTTTCCTGAGCTCTTGTCGGGGGAGCTCTCATCGGTGGTCTCTTGGGTGGGAGCAGCCTCTGCGGGGGAGCTCTCCCGAGCTGAGGTCTCCTCCTGAGCAGTCTCCTGGGAGCTCTCAACAGAGGAGCTCACCTTGCCCACCTGAGAGCCGCAGGAGCTGAGCGCTGCCGCAGCCGCAACGAGAAGAGCCAGCCTTGTCTTTATAAGATCCATGGTGATCACTTTCCTTTATGTTCTAATAAGACTATTATAGCACACATTCAAAAAAATAGCAAGCCGTTCCGCAAAAAGGCCGGGATCCTTGCAGACCCCGGTCCCTGTCATTTTTCTGTGGAAAAGGCCACGCTCTTGCCGTCGCTGGAGAGCTCGATCCTGCCGTTGAAGCAGGTGGAGTAGAACCGGATCCCCTTCTCGGTGAGCAGGGTCTGCACCGACGAAGCGAACTCGCTCTGAGAGGTGCAGGCAACGGCGCATTTCGGCTCAACAGCGTCAAGGAACTCCCCTAAATTGCTCAGCTTTCGGCCGTGGTAGGGGATCTTCAGGAAGGTGCAGGTGCCGATGTCCATGATCTCGTCAAGGCGCTGCTCCATGGCATCGCCGGTGAACAGCAGCACGTTCTCCCCGTGAGTCACCTTGGTCACAAGAGAGAAGTCGTTGTCGTCGTCCTCGCCGTAGAAGGTCTTTTTGGGAGCCAGCACCTCAAAGCTGACCCCGTCGTACTCAAAGGAGGTGTCCTCGGTCAGCAGCGTAGGAGCCATGCCCTTCCCGGAGAGAGCGGCGCTGAACTTGTCCATCTCATCGCTCTGCTCCTCGTAATCCGGAGCATAGACCTCCCCCACGTCGAAGCTCTTGATCACCTTTGCCGCTCCGCCGACGTGGTCCTTGTCGTAGTGAGTGATGATCAGCTTATCCACCGTAGTTACGCCCTTTTCCTCCAGCTCAGCCACGACCTTTTTGCCGTCGCCCTTCTCGCCGCAGTCGATAACGACAGCGTGCTGGGCGGTCTTGATCACGATAGCGTCGGCCTTCCCCACCTCAAGGAAGGTCACGGTCAGCGAGGCCTCGGTCTGCTCCTTGGCCTTGTCCTTTGCTGTGCAGCCTGCTGAAAAAAGGGCAGCAGCCGCAGTCACCAGCGCAGCCGCCCGTCTGAAAATGCTCATGGATAGCGCTCCTTTCGTACAGTTTCCCATGGTACTATGCTACCGCAAAAAACTTGAAATGATCTTAGATCTGTCTGCATATATTTTTATGGGAGATGATATTTTGAAACTACTGTCAGCTCTGCTTTGCGGAGCCATTTTTCTTTGTTCCTGCTCGTCGAGGCCGGCACCTGAGCCCTTCTTCCCGGAGAGCGTCCGGCCCCAGGTCAGCACCGAGGAAGGCTATTCTCCGGTCAATTTCGAGCATCAAAGGGCAGTCTGGCTGCCCTACATGGGCTTTGCGGACTATATGCAGGGCCGGTCCGAGGAGGAGTTCCGCAGGCTCTTTCGTCAGAAGCTGGACGGCTTCTCGGAGGAGAGCGTCAACACTCTGTATATCCACATCCACCCCTGCGGCGACGCATATTACCGATCGGATATTTTCCCAAAAGGCACCTACCTTGACGGGGACTACGACCCTCTGTCGATCATGCTGGAGGAGGCCCACAGCCGGGGCTTTTCCGTTCACGGCTGGCTCAATCCCCTGCGCTGTCAGACCGCTGAGCAGATGAAGGCCCTCCCGCCGGACTTCCGGATCCGTCAGTGGGCGGAGGCCGGCACCGGTCAGGCCAAGCTCCTTGGGGACCGCTGGTACCTTGACCCCTCCTACCCGGAGGTAACTGAGCTCATCGCCGACTGCGCCGACGAGCTCCTTGACCGCTACGAGCTGGACGGGCTCCACATCGACGACTACTTCTACCCCACCGCCGACGTGGGGTTCGACCGGGAGGAGTTCACCAAAAGCGGAGCCGAGGATCTTGCCCTTTGGCGTCAGGAGAACTGCACACGCCTGGTGAAGGTCCTCTACGGCACTGTGAAGAGCCACGGCGAAGGCCTAAAATTCGGCATAAGTCCGCAGGGGAACATCTCTGCGGACTACTCCTCTCAGTTCGCAGACGTAAGGCTCTGGGCAGGTCAGCCGGGCTGCTGCGACTACATCGTCCCCCAGCTCTACTTCGGCTTCCTAAACGAGACCTGTCCCTTCGAGGAGACCCTCCGCCAGTGGGAGGCCATGGTCTGCCCGGAGGTGGATCTGGTGATCGGGCTGGCCGGCTACAAGCAGGGCGCCGAGGACCGCTGGGCCGGTGAAGCCGGTCTTAGGGAGTGGATCGACGACCCGGAGCTCCTCCAAAAGCAGATCCGCATAGTGGAGAGCTCAAAGGTCTGCTCCGGATATGCGGTCTACTAAGCAAAAAGGGCAGCAGAGCGCTGCCCTTTTCTGGCTGACGGAGAGGGCGCTCGCTGTCAGCCCTTGCGAATGTCGATGATAACGAACTCCGACTTGGTGCCGGTCTTGAAAGGCAAAGCCCAGCCGGAGATGCCGCTGCTGACGATGAAGTCGGTGTTCTGGCGGCGCTCATAGCCGTAGATCCGGTCGTTTGCGCCGATCAGCAGCCCGATCTGGCCTGCCGGCCAAATGTGTCCGCCGTGGGTGTGGCCCGAGAGCACAAGGTCGGCTCCGGCCTCGGCCTCCTCATCGTAGGCGTTGGGCTGGTGATCCAGTACCAGTATGTACTTCTCCCGGTCCAGCTCGGCGGTGAGCTCCTCCATAGTGGCCCGTCCGCCGCCACGCTCCTCCTCGGAGCGGTCCTGACGGCCGATGATGCAGAGCCAGCCGTCCACCTCTTCGGCCTCGTCCTCAAGGATCACCACGCCGTTCTTCTCAAGCTCCTGCCGAAGCTCGAAGGAGGTGAAATCCCGGTAGTCGCCGTAGCCCTTGTCGTGGTTGCCGAAGATGAAGTACACGCCCTTTTCAGCCTGGAGCTGCCCCAAAGCAGCGCAGGCCTTCACCATGTCCTCCTTCTTGGAGTCGTCGTCCACGAAGTCCCCCGTGATCACGGCGATGTCCGGCGAGCAGGCGTTCATGCGCTCGATCTGCTGAGCGAACTCATCGCCGTCAAGAGTTATGCCAAGGTGGAGGTCGGCGATCTCCACGATACGCATGGACTCAACGTTTTTCTGGGAGTAGACCGTATAGTCCGTGCGGGTGACGTGGTGGGCCATGAACCAGCCCATGCCCAGATACAGGGCAGTTATGACGATCGCAGCTCCGCCGCTGTAGTTGCGGTAGGGCTTCACGCCGTTGGCCCTTGTGATCAGCCAGCCCACGATGTCGCAGGCCAGCCAGAACACGAACAGGTGGATCAGCACCACGATGACTGACCACACGTTTACCAGCAGGAAGGGAGCTCCTACTGCTCCCACGCACAAAAGTGACACCGCCCACGCCGCCAGCTTGCTCTTCTCAGCCAGCCTTTTCACCGGTCTGAACCGGTGGAAGCCGCAGGTAAGGTAGACGATCCCGGCAATGGCGAGAGCCAGTAATACTGCAAAGATCGCGATCCACATATCAGTCAGCTATGGCTCTCTTGATCGCAGAGAGCAGCTCGTCGTAGGTCTCGAAGGCAGGGAGCTGTGGGTTGTCCTTCTTGATCTGGTCGGTGCTCTTGAAAAGGAAGCCGGCCTTGCTGGCCTTGATCATGCCAAGGTCGTTGTAGCTGTCACCGGAGGCGATCGTGTCATAGCCGATCGACTGGAGGGCCTTGACGGTAGTCAGCTTTGACTGCTCACAGCGCATCTTGAAGCCTGTGATCTCGCCGTTTTCGGCAACTTCAAGGGAATTGCAGAAGATCGTCGGCCAGCCCAGCTTCTTCATGAGGGGAGAAGCGAACTGGGTGAAGGTATCACTGATGATGATGACCTGGCAAAGGCTCCTGAGCTCGTCCAGGAACTCCTTAGCGCCGGGCATGGGGTCGATCTTGGCGATAGTGTCCTGGATCTCCTTCAGGCCGAGGCCGTGCTCCTTGAGGACGCCGAGGCGCCAGTTCATCAGCTTATCGTAGTCCGGCTCATCACGGGTTGTTTTTTTGAGCTCCGGGATACCGCTGGCTTCAGAGAAAGCGATCCAGATCTCCGGAACGAGAACACCTTCGAGGTCGAGACAAGTAATATACATAGAAATTCCTCCATTGAAAAAGTATTGCATCTTCATTATAGCATACAAAGCGTTAAATTGCAATAATTATTTCAGAGGAACGTGGTATGCTTTTCAGTTTCGAGTTCATAGCACTTTGTAGGGGCGAACATCGTTCGCCCGGCCTTTTTTGAAATGCCCGGCCTCCTTCGACCGTTTTCATGTGCAGAAACGCCCACCGCCCGGCTCATGCCGGGCGGCACAGGAGGGCAAAGAGGAACACCTCCGGAGGGGAGGGCTTTAACAAAAAACTGGTACAAAAGCCGGCGGCCCTCCCCTCTCTTCGGTTTTCCTCTCTGCACTCTCTTTTCCCTCACACCCCACCCCGCCGGCTTTTGACTATCCTT
>JAFUAO010000064.1 GCA_017460665.1 Ruminococcus sp. | reverse complement strand
TGTCCGCCTGACGGCGGACGAAATAATTGCGGGGTGCAGGGAGCCGCTCGCTCCCTGCCGGGATCCAAGGGCAGAGCCCTTGGCGGGTGCAGGGCAGAGCCCTGCATTGCGTTGAAGAGCTCCGCAAGGGGTGAATGAATAAACAGTCCGGGGGACTGTTTGTTCAGAGGGGAGGCCCTGCGATAGAGGGCGTCCCCTCCCACCGGTCCATAATGTAGGTCTTGCCGCTCAGCGGCAACGAGGCAGGTAACGTCGAACGAGGCGGCATTTCAAAAACGGCCGGGCGAACGGAATTCGCCCCTACAATTTGTTCCCAGAGATCGGCCGGGAGGCCGAGGGCGGCCTCCCCTACACAACGTATACGACCCACGGACGGCCAATGGCCGTCCCTACAGAGTTTTTGGGAGGCACGGGCGCACACTGTGCGCCCCTACTAAGCACTATGCACTAATAACTCCGAACTGAAAAAGGGACTGCCAAGCAGTCCCTTTTTCTTTACTTTTTCAGCTTCTCGAGCTGTGCCATAGTCATCGGCCATGCGCTCTGGTCAAAGAGCTTTGCGTCGTACATCTGGATCGAAAGTGCGTCGATACCCGTAACGCCGCTGGTGCCGTTGTCAACGACGTCAGCATTGAGCGCTCCCTGATCGGTGAGAGGATACTTCGCCGGAAGTGCAGCATACTGAAGGATCGCAACTGCGTCGTTCAGATCCACCTTCTTGTCAACGTTCGCATCGCCCCATGAGATTCCTGAGGCCGTAGTCGCAGGCTTTGTGGTCGTGGGAGGCTTCTCGCCGGTGGAGAGCCTTCCGTAAACGATACCGCAGCCAACAGTTGACATATAAACTGTTCCGAACTCGTCCATATCGCCCACAAGGTAGTTGCCGTTGCCGGTGCCGCCGTAGATGTGGTCAGTATTTATGCACACCCATGTCTTTCCGCTGTCAGTGGAGCGGTAGATGCCCTCGGGGTCGGACTCCTCAGGCTTGCCGAAGATGAACAGTGTGTTGGGGCTGCCCTTCTTCTCAGGAGCGCCGTAGCCCACGCACTTTGCATAGGCAACGCTGTCGAGCTGCTCCACCTTATCTCCCTTGTCGGAGATGAGGAACAGGCCGTGGTTCGCACCTGCGAAAGCGATAGTACCGTTGCCCAGATAAGCCGGTTCGCCGGTGTTTTCAAACTTCCATGTCAGCTCCCAGTTATAGGGGCAGATAAGGACCTCCTTGAAAGAAGCGCCGTAGTCTTCGCTGACGAAATAAGAGTAGTGTGACTCGTCTAAGGTGGGCTCCTTCTTGGTCATATCAGAGGACCAGTAGTCGTTGTGCTTAGCGCCGACAGCGTAAACAACGCTGGGATCCTCAGGATCAACGAGAGCATAAGCAGACTTTGAGACCTCTACGCCTTCGCACTTGGTCCAGGTCTTGCCGTTGTCATCTGAATATGACATACCGCTGCCCTTATCTCCGCCTGCGCCGGTATTGATGATCCTGTACTTGCCCTTGGAGAGCTCAGTGACAGCCAGCTTTCCGCCGTGGTACGCAGCGTTGAAGGCGGTCCAGGTCTTGCCTCGGTCCGTTGTGATATAGCCGCTGCCCTGGTTGTTGCCGGCGCCCTCAGCGATCCTTGCCCAGACATCGGTGTTCTGGGGGCATACTGCGATAGCAGAGGTGGAGCCCATATTCGGCTTGTACTGCTGAGGTATACTGTCTATGCTCTCATGGACGAAGCCGTCGTAGTCGCCGATAGCCGACAGGTCAAGTCCGTCTGTTGTGCTGACGAAGTCGAGGCTGACGCACTCCTCCACGCCATCGGGCTGGAAGTAGAACTGTACTCCCTTTTCTGCCCAAGCGTTATCGCAGGCGAAAACGCCGTTTCCTGATGTGAGGAGGATCCTGTCGCCCTCGGTGTCTCTGGGGTCGATAACGATACCGCTTCCCCAGTGGCAGGCCTTTTTGTCGATCCAGTCATATCCGTTGGTGCTCATAGGCAGAGAGCTGAATATCTTGACGCCGGTGCCTGTTGAGTAGTCCGTTTCGCCCTGGCCGGGAGTGATGTTCTCCCAGCTCTTGCCTCCGTCGTTTGAACGGAAGAAGTGATCTCCCCATGCGACAGTGGCCTCGTTCTCAAGGGTATTGGGGTCGTCCTGGATCCATTCGTTGTCATACCACTGATCGAGCCATGCGCCGCAGGTACGGGCGAACATTTTGTTGGGATCGTTCCTGTCCACCTCGATCATGCCGACAGCATTGTCCGAAACGGAGAGCTTCTCGGCCTTGCCTGACTTGATCTCATACTTGTAGGCTCCGCCTGCGCTTCCTGCAAAAGCAAGGCCGGCGATGTAGGTGAAGAAGAGGTTTCCGTTGTGGTCGCTGGTTATAGAGAGGGGATAGTTGTCATTGGGGAGAGCCTCGATCGGCTCGAACTTGTCGTCCTTGACGCTGGCGACGTGGATATTCGCCTGACCCGTAACTGAGGTGCCGACATATACCTTTCCGCCCTCGATATAGATACAGCCGATGCCGTTCTGCTCGTTGTATTCCTTGTTGGGCTCAGTGCCTCTTACAATATGCTCTGTCCACTTGGGGTATTTGAGCTCGCCGGAGAAAAGTCCCAGAGCGTCGTATCCTGCAACAGGGGACCAGGTCTTTCCGCCGTCGGTGGACTTGATAAGGGCGGAGCTCCCTGCTGTCACGTCGCCGCCGGCGTAGATAGTGTCGGGGTCGTCGGGATCCACAGCGATAGGCTCGATACACTCACGGCCGTCGCCGTTGCCGTGTACCTGGATCATATCGGTGACATCGGTGCTGGTGAAGGTCTTTCCGCCGTCGGTGGTCTTGAAAATGACCGTCTTTGCGTCAGAGAAGTAAGCACAGCCGCAGAGAAAATATGCCGTCATATCGTCTGTCGGGTCGATAGCGATGCCCTTGCAGCTAAGGAGGCCTCTGTCGTCCTCGCTGATGAAGCCGAAGAGCTGTGACCAGGCGTTCTTGTCGTAGTCGTATCTGTAAGCACCGCCTACATCTGTGCGAAGATACATTTCCTTCTGGCCGGTGATGATGCCTGAAACGAAGCCTGCTCCGCCTATTTTGAGCGTGCCCCATTCCATGTCTGATGAGATGTCCTTTGTTGCAGCGATGGCCCGATCGCTAAGGGGCGCAAGGCTCTGTACCGTGCCTGCGGTACCGAGACAGAGCGCAGCGGCGAGGGCGGCTGCCTTTTGTAATTTTTTCATGTTTTCCCTCCAAATCAAATAACCTGTTAACAATTAGTTAAAAGTTATTCTTGTTTTGATCGTGAGTTTATTTTAACACTTTCGGGCCGGTTTGTCAATGTGAATTTGTGCTGAATAACGGGAGATGATACTGCACAAAAAGGCAGTATGCACAAAAAGTCCACCTAAGAGCCTTATTTTGCAGAGTATATAACTGGCTATAGAGAAATAATATCGGCTCCGCACTTGCGCTCAGGTCTCATAAATGGTATAATAGGATCACTGAAAGGAGAGATGATCATGTCTGGATCAAGAACAAAGAGATTTCCGGCGGAGAAGATCCGCCTCATAACGGCCACAGGACTGTTTGCGGCGCTGATCTTCGTGTTCACCGCCTACCTTCACATACCCACCGGAGCAGGCTACACTCACGCCGGCGACGGCCTGATCTATCTTGCGGCCTGCATACTCCCGGCGCCCTATGCCGTGGCTGCCGGAGTTGTCGGCGGAGCCCTTGCTGACGGGCTTTCCGGCTATCCCATATGGATCCCGGCGACTATCCTGATCAAGGCTCTGACGGCACTGTGCTTCAGCCGGAAGACCTCCAAGATCCTCTGCGTGAGGAACATCCTTGGCATCATCCCGGCGCTGCTGCTGTGTATCGTTGGGTACAGCGTTTACGAGGGCGTGGTCCTGACGAAGGCTCTGTCCAAGGCGGCGCTGATAGCGGCCTTCACCCAGACGCCCTCCTATTTTGTGCAGGTGGGTGCGAGCGCAGTTCTGTTCGTGGCACTGGCCGTGGCGCTGGACCGCACTGACATAAGGAAAAAGCTCTCGGCCTGAGAGCCGATCGGGGCGCACATCGTGCGCCCTTTTTTATGGGGACTTCTCCAAACAAAAAAGCGGACCCACGAAGGGTCCGCCTTTCTTATTATCTTGCCTCTTGCCTCTGGCTCTCTTGCTTCTTGCTTTCTTGCTTCTTGCCTCTGATCAGTACATTCCGCCCATGCCGCCGGCAGGCATTGCAGGAGCAGGGTTCTCCTCCTTGATGTCAGCCACAAGGCTCTCGGTGGTCAGTACCATGGAAGCCACAGAAGCTGCGTTCTGGAGAGCGCTCCTTGTTACCTTAGTAGGATCAACGATACCGGCAGGGATCATGTCGGTGTATACCTCATTGTAGGCGTCGAAGCCGTAGCCCAGCTTCCTTGAGCGCCTGATCTTGTCAACGATAACGCTTCCCTCAAGGCCTGCGTTCTCAGCGATCTGACGAACGGGAGCCTCAAGAGCCTTCAGGATGATCTTAGCGCCTGTCTTCTCGTCGCCGTCCAGAGTGGGTACCAGCTTCTCGACAGCAGGGATAGCGTTGATGTAGGCTGTACCGCCTCCTGCAACGATGCCCTCCTCAACGGCGGCCTTTGTAGCAGCCAGAGCGTCCTCGATGCGGAGCTTCTTCTCCTTCATCTCGATCTCAGTAGCAGCGCCCACCTTGATAACGGCAACACCGCCGGCCAGCTTAGCCAGTCTCTCCTGGAGCTTCTCACGGTCGAAGTCGGAGGTAGTTGTCTCGATAGCGGCACGGATCTGAGCTACACGGCTCTTGATAGCGGCAGAGTCGCCGGCGCCGTCAACGATGATAGTGTTCTCCTTCTGGATAACGATCTGCTTAGCCTGACCGAGCTGCTCGATAGTGGTCTCGCTGAGCTCAAGGCCAAGCTCTGAGGAGATCACCTCGCCGCCTGTAAGAACAGCGATGTCCTTGAGCATCTCCTTCCTTCTGTCGCCGAAGCCGGGAGCCTTGACAGCGGCAACCTTGAATGTGCCTCTCAGGTTGTTGAGGATGATAGTCGTGAGAGCCTCGCCCTCAACGTCCTCAGCGATGATCACCAGCTTCCTGCCCATTTTAACGATCTGCTCGAGAAGGGGAAGGATATCCTGGATAGATGAGATCTTCTTATCTGTGATGAGGACGAAGGCCTCGTCGTAAACGGCCTCCATCTTGTCTGCGTCAGTTACCATGTAGGGCGAGATGTAGCCTCTGTCGAACTGCATACCCTCGACCACCTCGCTGTAGGTCTCAGCGGTCTTGCTCTCCTCGATAGTGATGACGCCGTCAGCAGTCACCTTCTCCATAGCCTCAGCGATCAGCTTGCCCACGTTCTCGTCAGCGGAGGAAACTGTACCTACTCTTGCGATGTCGTCGCTTCCGGAAACAGTCTTTGAGTTGTCGACGATAGTCTTAACGGCAGTATCGACAGCCTTAGCGATGCCCTTCTTCAGGACCATGGGATTAGCGCCTGCTGCGATGTTCTTCATGCCCTCACGAACGATAGTCTGAGCCAGCAGAGTAGCTGTAGTAGTACCGTCGCCGGCAGCGTCGTTGGTCTTAGTAGCGACCTCCTTAACGAGCTGAGCGCCCATGTTCTCGAAGGCGTCCTCCAGCTCGATGTCCTTAGCGATAGTAACGCCGTCGTTAGTGATGAGGGGAGCGCCGAACTTCTTGTCGAGGACCACGTTCCTGCCCTTGGGGCCCATAGTGATGCGGACTGTGTCAGCCAGCTTGTCGATACCGGCCTGAAGGGACTTTCTTGCGTCCTCGCCGTACTTTATATCCTTTGCCATAGTATATCTCTCCTTAAATAAAAATTGCGGATCAGTGATCCTTGATAAGTTATGGGGTCATGCTCCTTGGGGGAGCCGGCCTTTTTGGTCTCAGTCAACGACTGCTAAGATGTCCTCCATCTTAACGATGATGTACTCCTGGCCCTCCAGCTTGACATTGGTGCCGGAATACTTTGAGATGAGCACCTTGTCGCCCTTCTTGACCTCCATTTTTACATCGGAAGTTCCCGGTCCTACCTCAAGGACCTCAGCGAACTCAGGCTTTTCCTTGGCCGAGCCGGTGAGGACGATGCCGCTTGCGGTAGTTTCCTCGGCCTCAGCCATCTTAACAACTACTCTGTCCTGTAAAGGTTTGATAGTCATGATATATACCTCCTGAATAATTGATCTTATGAAATTAGCACTCTCTTTCTTTGAGTGCTAATTATATTTTACCACCTTTTACAGAAAAATCAAGAGTATTCTGTATCTGTTTCTGAATTTTGGCAATAACAGCGATCTTGTCGCCAGACGGATATACTTTTTGTGCAGTTTGCAGGAGGCCCGGCTCCTGAGAATTAGTCGGATCGCACCAAAAGGACTTCCTCCGATCGTGTATAATTGACGAAGATCCTCTCGCCCCTTGACAAAATGTGGCTTTTGTGTTATGATTTCTTCGTAAACCTGTGACGAGGTGTGAGTAGCTGCTGATCGGTCTTTTCAGAGAGCCGGCGCTCGGTGCGAGCCGGTATCACCAACAGCCGTGAATGGGCCTCCGAGGGCGGACTGAAAGCCTTTGGCAAGTATGCGAGCCGCAGCGGTGCTGCGTTAACAAAACCGGCGTATGAAGGTACGCATCAAGTGGACGCTTTTTGCGTCAAGCGGGGTGGCACCGCAGAAGCTCTGAGATCAGGCTCCTGTCCCGGCATTTTTGCCGGACCAGGGGCTTTTGTTTTACCCGGACGGCAAGCACAAAATTTTATAAAGGAGAGCAAAGTCATGGCAAACGAGAAGATACCCTACAAGATCTATTTATCCGAGGAGGAGCTCCCGAAGCAGTGGTACAATGTCCGTGCGGATATGAAGAAGAAGCCCGCTCCTATGCTGAACCCCGGTACAGGCAAGCCTGTGACCTTCGAGGACCTGGCTCCCGTGTTCTGCGATGAGCTGGTAAAGCAGGAGCTCAACGAGACCGACCCCTATATCGACATCCCCGAGGAGATCCAGTCCTTCTACAGGATGTACCGTCCGGCTCCCCTTGTAAGAGCCTACTGTCTGGAGAAGGCCCTTGGCACTCCTGCAAAGATCTATTATAAATTCGAGGGAAACAACACCAGCGGAAGCCACAAGCTCAACTCCGCTATCGCTCAGGCCTATTACGCTAAGAAGCAGGGCCTGAAGGGAGTCACTACCGAGACCGGCGCCGGCCAGTGGGGAACTGCCCTTTCTATGGCCTGCTCATACTTCGGCCTTGACTGCCGTGTCTACATGGTAAAGGTATCCTACGAGCAGAAGCCCTTCCGCCGTGAGGTGATGCGTACCTACGGCGCCAGCGTCACACCCTCGCCTTCCATGACCACTGAGATCGGCAAGAAGATCCTTGCCGAGTTCCCCGATACCAACGGAAGCCTTGGCTGCGCTATCTCCGAGGCTGTCGAGGCAGCCACCACCAACGAGGGCTACCGCTATGTTCTGGGAAGCGTCCTGTCACAGGTGCTCCTCCACCAGTCGGTCATCGGCCTTGAGACCATGGCCGCTATGGATAAGTACGGCATCAAGCCCGACGTGATCATCGGCTGTGCCGGCGGCGGATCGAACCTTGGTGGACTTATCTCTCCCTTCATGGGAAGAAAGCTCCGTGGCGAGGACGACTACCAGTTCATCGCAGTCGAGCCGGCCTCCTGTCCCAGCCTTACAAGGGGAGTTTACGCATACGATTTCTGCGATACAGGAAAGGTGTGCCCCCTCCAGAAGATGTACACCCTCGGCAGCGGCTTCATGCCCTCGCCTAACCACGCCGGCGGCCTGAGATACCACGGCATGAGCGCAGTCCTCTCCGAGCTCTACGATCAGGGCCTCATGGAGGCAAGGAGCGCCGAGCAGACCTCTGTTTTCGAGGCAGCTCAGAAGTTCGCCCGTATCGAGGGCATACTCCCTGCTCCTGAGAGCAGCCACGCTATCAAGGTCGCTATCGACGAGGCCCTCAAGTGCAAGGAGACCGGCGAGGAGAAGACGATCCTCTTCGGACTTACCGGCACCGGCTACTTCGATATGTACGCCTACGCCGCCTACAATGACGGAACCATGACCGACTATATCCCCACCGATGAGGAGCTCCAGAGGTCCTTCGAGACCCTCCCCAAGGTCGAGGGCTGACAATATTTTTAGAACAAAGGTGAAAGCATGGAAAACAAGAACATCATCCTGACCGGTGACCGCCCCACGGGACGGCTCCACTTAGGCCATTATGTGGGCTCCCTCAAGAGAAGAGTGGAGCTCCAGAACTCCGGAAAATACGACGAGATCAATATCCTGATCGCCGACGATCAGGCTCTCACTGACAACGCCGACGATCCGGGAAAGATCAGGGACAACATCGTCAACGTGGTGCTGGACTACCTCTCGGTAGGCATCGACCCCTCCAAGACCACGATCTGCGTGCAGTCGGCGCTCCCGGCCCTCCACGCCCTGACATTCTACTATCTCAATATGGTGACCACCGCCCGTCTTTCCAGGAACCCCACCGTCAAGGCTGAGATCCAGATGAGGGGCTTCGCTGAGGAGGGCCTCCCGGCCGGCTTCTTTACCTATCCCGTGTCCCAGACCGCCGACATCACGGCCTTTGACGCAACTGTGGTGCCTGTTGGCGAGGACCAGCTCCCTATGCTGGAGCAGGCCCGTGAGATCGTGGAGAGGTTCAACCGTATCTACGGCGAGACCCTTGTCCTGCCAAAGGCCATGATCCCGGAGAACGAGACCCAGCGCCGCCTGCCCGGAGTGGACGGAAAGGCCAAGATGAGCAAGTCCCTTGGGAACTGTATCTATCTCTCGGACGATGCCAAGACTATCAAGAAGCAGGTCAACGGCAAGATGTACACCGATCCCACCCATATCCAGATCTCCGACCCCGGCCACACCGAGGGCAACGTGGTGTTCACCTATCTGGACGCCCTCTGTACAGACCAGCACTTTGCTGAGTTCCTGCCGGAGTATTCCTGCCTTGAGGAGATGAAGGAGCACTACCGCAGAGGCGGCCTCGGCGACGGCACCTGCAAGAAGTTCCTCATCAACGTGCTGGAGGAGACCCTTTCGCCGATCAGAGCCGAGCGTGCGAAGTGGGAGGCCGACATCGACGCAGTCTACGACATCATCAAGGAGGGCACCGCAGCCGCAGTCGAAAAGACCAACGCTACCCTTGCCCGTGTGAGAAAGGCCATGCGTATCGACTACTTCGTCGACAGGTCCATCATCGGCGAGTGGAACGACCTTCTGAAAAAGGCAAAGCAGTGATCCTGAAATAAGAAAATGCGCCCGGGAGAGATCTCTTCCGGGCGTTTGCATTTCTCCTTATTATGTGGTATAATATCAATAACTATACTAATGAACAGGAGCAGCGATATGAAACTTCTTGCAATAGACGGGAACAGTATCCTCAACCGGGCATTTTACGGCATAAGGCTGCTGTCCAACAAGAACGGCGTGTTCACCAACGCCATTTTCGGCTTCATCAACATATATTTGAAGAATTTCAGCGAGGTAAGGCCAGACAGCGTCGCCGTGGCCTTCGACCTGCGCTCGCCCACCTTCCGGCACAAGGCCGCCGACTACTACAAGGCCAACCGGAAGGGTATGCCCCCGGAGCTTGCCCAGCAGCTCCCACTGATCAAGGAGCTCCTGACACTTATGGGGATCCGAGTGGTGGAGTGCGAGGGCTATGAGGCCGACGACATCCTTGGCACCCTCTCTAGGCTGTGCTCGGAGAGGGGAGACCAGTGCTTCGTCCTCACCGGCGACCGGGACAGCCTCCAGCTCATCGACGAGAACGTCACAGTCCTCCTTGCCACGAATAAGGAGACCATACACTATACCCCTGAGCGCTTCCGGGAGGACTACGGCTTCGAGCCGATCCGCCTGATCGACCTGAAGGCCCTCATGGGGGACTCCTCCGACAATATCCCGGGAGTCCCCGGGATCGGCGAGAAGACAGCCTCTGCTCTGGTGAAGGAGTTCGGCACTCTGGAGGAGCTCTACGCAAAATATGAGGACGCAGCCCTTACGAAGGGCGTCAAGGCCAAGCTCTCGGCCGGAGAGGAGTCTGCAAAGGAGAGCAAATGGCTGGCCACGATCGTCCGGGACGCTCCCATCGAGCAGGATCTCAGCTCCTACGAGCTGGGGGAGCAGGACGACGAGGGCGTGGGAAGGCTCCTCACTGAGCTGGAGATGTTCAAGCTCTTGGACAAGCTCCACGTCAGCGCCGTTGCTCCGGAGGCTCCTGCTGAGAAGAAGAGACCTGCCTATGAGCCGGTGGAGCTGACCGAGGCGGCCCTGACCTCTGAGGAGATCGCAGGCTTTGAGAAGGCAAGCTATCTTTTCAGCGAGGGGGAGCTCTCTGTCCGCAGCGGCAGCAGGGTCTTCACCACCTCAGATGAGGCCCTGATCCTGGAGTTTCTCTCATCGGAGTGCGAGAAGATCACCGCCTTTGCCAAGCCCCACTACCGCTATGCAATGGCTCACGGGGGAGAGCTCAAGGGCCTAAAGACCGATGTGGAGATCTGCGGCTATCTGCTGAACACCTCCGCCTCAGATTACACCGTGGAGAAGCTCTGTGCGGAGTACGGAGCTCACTTCTGCACCGAGAACCAGCCCTATGAGGAGCTGGCCTCGCTGGAGAATTTGACCGAGAGACTGAGGGAGGAGATCGAGAGCCAGGGCATGACGAAGCTCCTTGACGAGGTCGAGATGCCCCTGACTGAGGTCCTTGCGGCCATGGAGCACACCGGTATCCTCATCGACAGACAGGGCGTGCTGGACTTCGGCACGGACCTTTCCGAGAAGATCGAGGAGACCCAGCAGATCATCTTCGACGAGGCCGGCCATGAGTTCAACATCGCCTCGCCCAAGCAGCTCGGCACAGTTCTCTTCGAGGAGCTGGGTCTGCCGGCCAAGAAGAAGACCAAGTCCGGCTACTCCACCAACGCCGAGATCCTGGAGGAGCTCCGGGCCTTCTCGCCGGTGGTGGACAACGTGCTGAGATACCGCCAGTACACCAAGCTCAGCTCCACCTACGTCACCGGGCTGGTGGACAAGATCGCCGAGGACGGCAGGATCCATACCTCCTTCCGCCAGACCGAGACCCGCACGGGCCGGATCTCCTCCACTGAGCCGAATATGCAGAATATCCCCGTTCGGACCGAGCTGGGATCGAAGATGAGGAGGTTCTTCCGGGCGCCGGAGGGACGGGTCCTTGTGGACGCCGACTACAGCCAGATCGAGCTGAGGGTCATGGCTCACCTGTGCGGAGACAGCAACATGATCGCTGCCTTCACATCGGGGGAAGACATCCACACCTCCACCGCCGCACAGGTCTTCGATATGCCGGCTATCATGGTCACACCCGAGATGAGGAGCGCTGCGAAGGCCGTGAATTTCGGCATAATCTACGGCATCGGAGCCTTCTCTCTGGCCAAGGACATCGGCACCAGCGTTGCCAAGGCCAAGCAGTACATCGCCGACTATCTGGCCAAGTACCCCAAGGTGGGACAGTTCATGGATAAGACCGTGGAGGAGGCCGCAAGGACCGGCGAGGTAACGACCATGTTCGGAAGGAAGCGCCGGATCCCGGAGCTCTCCTCCTCAAATAAGATGCTCCAGGCCGCCGGAAAGCGGATCGCCATGAACACTCCCGTTCAGGGGACTGCGGCGGACCTGATAAAGATCGCCATGATCAACGTCTACCGGCGCCTTAAAGCGGAGAAGCTAGACGCCGAGCTGATCCTTCAGGTCCACGATGAGCTGATCATCGAGGCCGACCGCTCCTGTGCAGAGCGCTGTGCGGAGCTGCTGAAGGAGGAGATGCAGGGCGTTTACGAGATGAAGGTGCCCCTTGCGGTGGACGTCCACATCGGGCAGACGTGGTATGACGCAAAGGGCTGATAGGTGAGGTATGGAAGTTTTACAGCTTGAAGGCAGCGCCGGGCAGGAGCTCCTTGAGGAGCTCTCGGCGCTGGATAAGGCCTGCGTGGGAGCAGAGGGCTGGTCTGCGGAGAGCTTTCGCAGCGAGGCTGTGCGTGAGAACGGGATAGTGCTCTATATCCCGGAAAACGGCCGGCCTGTGGCCCTGCTGTGCGGCTATACGGCCATGGGTGAGGCCAATATCACCAGCGTCGCCGTGGCGGAGAGCTGCCGCAGGAGAGGCCTTGCAAGGGCCCTCATGGAGCGTTTCCTCGCCCTCCTTCCCGGCGGCACAAGGAACGTTTTCCTTGAGGTCAGGGAATACAACGACCCGGCGATCGCCCTCTACCGGAGCTTCGGCTTTGAAATGGTGGGGCTGAGGAAAAATTTCTACCGGGAGCCCTTGGAGAACGCTATCGTCATGGCCAAGGAGCTCCCGGCGGAGGAGCTGCGGCTGGCGGAGGTCTCTCCCCGGCTCGCAGAACAGATCACCCAGATCGCAGCGGAGTTCCCCGTGGGCGAGATGACCGCCACCCCCGACCCGGACCTTATCCCCGGCCTTGACCGGCTGGAGGAGTTCTCCGGCGTGGAGGAGTGGATAGACTTCCTCCGCTCAATGAACGGCAAGATCAGGTGCTATGTCACCGTAAGAGAGAGTGACGGGGCCGCCGTGGGAGCGGTCTGCATAAGGCCGGAACTGCATGACGACGACGAGGATCTGGACTTCGCCTCAAATATCGGCTACTGTATCCGCCCCTCGATGCAGGGCAGAGGCTACGGTCAGGCCCAGCTAAGGCTCGCTCTGGAAAAGTCCCGTGAGCTGGGGCTGAAAAGGGTCCGCCTGATCTGCCGGGACACCAATATCCCCAGCCGGCGATTGATCCTTTCCTGCGGAGGCGTCTACATTGACACCCTCCACGGGGACATCTCCGGAATGGACGTCGAGAGATACGATATACCCCTTTGATCAAACTGAAAAGAAGGTCTTTTTATGCTTATACTTGGAATAGAGAGCTCCTGTGACGAGACGGCCGCCAGCGTTGCGGAGGACTGCCGCAGGATCCGCTCCTCGGTGATCTCCACCCAGATCGAGGAGCACAAAAAATACGGCGGAGTAGTGCCTGAGATCGCCTCACGCCGCCACTGTGAGAATATCCTTGGGGTCACGAAGAAGGCCCTTGACGACGCCGGAGCAACTCTTGCTGACCTTGACGGGATCGCAGTCACATACGCTCCCGGCCTTATCGGAGCGCTTCTCGTGGGAGTGAATTTCGCAAAGGGCCTTGCTATGGCCTCGGGGAAGCCCCTGATCCCGGTCCACCACATCGCCGGACATATCGCCACGAATTACCTGAGCCACCCGAAGCTGGAGCCGCCCTATCTGTGCCTTGTGGCCAGCGGAGGGCACTCCCACATCATCGAGGTCCTCAGCTATACGAAGTTCCGTGTAGTTGGCCGAACTCACGACGACGCAGCAGGGGAGTGCTTCGACAAGTGCGCAAGGGCAATGGGCTTCCCATATCCCGGCGGTGTCCACGTTGACGCTGCCGCTCAGAAGGGAGACCCCACAGCATTCAAGCTGCCCCACCCGGCAGTTGCAGGGAGCGAGTTCGACTTCAGCTTTTCCGGGCTGAAAACTGCGGTGATCAATATGCTCCACCACGCCGACCAGAAGGGCGAGACTATCGACAGGAACGACCTTTCCGCCAGTCTCCAGCAGACGATCTCCCAGATCCTCACAGACAAGACCGTGAGGGCTGCGGAGGCCTTGGGATACAAAAAGATCGCCCTTGCCGGGGGAGTTTCCGCAAATTCCGGCGTCAGGGCGGCGCTCTCGGAGGCCTGCGAGAGGCGAGGGTATGAGTTTTTCATGCCGGAGAAGTCTCTCTGCGGCGACAACGGAGCGATGATCGCCTGTCAGGGCAGCTACAATTTCCTTGCCGGGATCACAGCCGACGAGAGCCTCAACGCCGTGGCTACTCTGTCCATGGATCAGATCTGAGGCCCGACCTTGTCTAATTCGGAATTGTGATGTCCGACTTACGGCGGACGGATCTGAATAATTCTGAATGACAAATTGCAATTAAAAGTTTCGGTCAAGCCTTTTCAAAGGCTTGCGGAGTCCAGAGGCAGAGCCTCTGG
>JAFUAO010000063.1 GCA_017460665.1 Ruminococcus sp. | reverse complement strand
TATCCCTTCGTAAGAGTAAGACCCCTCATAGACTATGAGGTCGATAGGCTCAAAGTGTAAGCGTGGCGACACGTTCAGCTTGCGAGTACTAATAGGTCGAGGGCTTTTCCTTTTGCTTCTAGAGTCTCTGCTCAGAGCATTGCTTTCTTTGTTCAGTCTAAAAGTTTTTTGAAAAAAGTACTTGACAATGCGCCATGCTTGTGGTATAATTGAAAAGTACCAAATGCACCATTAGCTCAGTTGGTAGAGCAACTGACTCTTAATCAGTGGGTCCTGGGTTCGAGTCCCCGATGGTGCACCAATACGGCCCGTTGGTCAAGCGGTTAAGACACCGGCCTCTCACGCCGGTAACACCAGTTCGATTCTGGTACGGGTCACCATTCAAGTCGGTGTTTATGGCGCAGAGGTCACACCCGTTCCCATTCCGAACACGGAAGTTAAGCTCTGCTGCGAAGATGATACTTGGCTGGCGACGGCCTGGGAAAGTATTTCAATGCCGGCATTGATATTCCTCCTTAGCTCAGTCGGTAGAGCACTCGGCTGTTAACCGAGTTGTCGCCCGTTCGAGCCGGGCAGGGGGAGCCAAATAGTCTGAACGAACTTACCCGTTCAAAAAGTCCGATCATTCGGACTTTTTTTGTTTTATATGGACTTATAATGATCGGAGGAAGGCTCCTTTCCCCTTGACAAAAAAACAATGATGATAATATACACTTGACAGCTTAGATCAGCACGCTTTTTGCTGTGATGACTTGCGGCTCCCGGAAAAAATTTCACTTTTTTTCAAAAAAAGGTGAGACTTTTTCCCTTTTTTTCAGACTAAGTAATAGAGGATAAAAATATCAGAAGGAGAATTCGCTATGGACAACGGTGCGGCCAGCTATCGCCGTTTCCTTGCCGGAGAAAGAGAGGGCCTGGCAGAGATCGTCCGGGAGTACAGCGACGGACTGATCCTGTATATCAACAGCTTCGTCCATAATATCGGCCTTTCCGAAGATATAGCCGAGGACGTTTTCGTTGATATAGCCTTGAAAAGGCCCCGGTATTCGGGGAAGAGCTCGTTCAAGACCTGGCTGTATGCTATCGCAAGGTATACAGCTCTGGACAGGCTGAAGCATTGCTCCCGATCATCTGACAGGCCCATTGACCAGATGTATGAGCTGAGCGATGAGACGGACCTGGAAAAGGCCTATATCCGCAGCGAACAGAGGATAGCCCTACACAGAGCGCTCTCAAAGCTCAGCGACGACTACAGTCAGGTGCTTTATCTGGTCTATTTTGAGCAGCTCAGCTATTCCGAGGCTGGCCGGGTCATGAAGAAGAGCCAGCGGCAAGTGAAAAATTTGGTATACCGGGCAAAGAAGGCCCTTCGGGAGATTCTGGAAAAGGAGGGAATCGAATATGAAGAGCTATGATGAGAGGATAGAGAGCATTTTCAGAAAGTACGACGAGAAGCTGGCGGAGAAAAAACGCAGGGCGGCTGTGATCAGACGGAGCCTGATCTCGTCCGGAGCCTGTGCTGCCACGATCGCAGGCATATGGCTGATCTCAGGGAACGATCTTAAAGGCGCAGTAGAGCCTGACAGGTCAGATGTGCTGATCGCCGAGACCACCGCCCCGGCAGTAACGACTGCTCCGGAGGAAGAGGAGGCCGTCCCTGCCGAGACCACCCCAGCCCCCGTCAAGGAGGCGCAGACAACTGCTCCGGTAACGGAAAAGACGGTGCAGGTCGCTACTGCGGCGGTAACTGCCGTGCAGGAGAGCTCTCCCTCGGCAGCGAGCGTTCCGCCTTCCGCCCCGGCGGTCCAGACAGCGGCCGTAAATACAGCTCCCACTCAGGTGCGCACGACTGCGGCTCCTGAGGCACCTGCGCCGGTCCGGACCGAGCCGGCTAATACCGATCCCCCGGGCGAGGCTCCTGAGACCACGTTGATCCGGGCGGACATCATCTTTGAGAACTTCCCCACGATCCAGAACGGCGGATTTCTCGTGAAGTTCGACAAGGACTGGGAGCCTGTGCTCGATGGCAGCGACCAGCCGATCTACACCACCGACGACTGTGCGACCCAGACCGCTGACGGCCTTGTGGTCCAGCGCTCGGCACGGGACCCCCACACCTACGGGATCGCATTCATCATGCCTAAGAACTCCAACTGCAACGGCAAGTTCATCTCGCTTTTTTTCAACAAGACCGGCAGCTACGACCCGGCGGAGCCTGCGATCGATATATCCTTTGAGAACGGTTCGGAGATCAGGGACGACAACGGCACGACCATAGTTTCCGGCGACGACCCCAGTACCGGTATCTCTGCGGAGATCGTCCAGGTCAGCGAATATCCCTCCGAGGAGGGCGAGGCTGACGCTGCGGCGATCCGCTCGGAAAACGAAGAAGTGACAGCTTCTCCGGAGCCCGATCCCCAGGAACGATAACGTCCCGGAGCTCAAACACATAACGCCCGATAAAAGGAGGTATCACTATGAAAACAAGAAAGATCATCATCGCAATTTCAGCCCTTGCACTGGCCCTTACAGCCACGCCCGTGAGCGCTTCCGCCGAGAAGCTGTCCGGCGAGCAGGTCATGTCTCTTCTCGAAAGCGGAGAGCTTCCCTGCGACGCCGACCTGAGCGGTGAGTTCGACCAGAACGACGCAGCAGTGCTCCTTAAATTCTACGCATTCCATATGCTTTCCCCCGGCGATGTTTATTCGCCAAATTACGGCATATCGGAGGAGGTCTTCGACAACATCAAGTCGAACTTCGACCTTGACGGGAGCGGTATAGTTGACTCCATGGACGCAGCTTATCTGCTGGAGTATTACTACTTCCACTACACCAATTCAGTGGTGGGAGACCTTGACGGTGATGGCTTCGTCACAGCCTCGGACGCTTCGGCCGTGCTGGAATACTATGCCGATATACAGACCGGAGAGGAGCCGGGATACAGCGTCAAAATGGATATGCAGTACCTGGGCGACGTGGACAGCGATAAAAAGACCGATGCTGCCGACGCCTCGGCGATCCTTGAGATCTACGCTGAAAACATGACCAAGGAATGATGTGAAAGCTACGTTATCTCCATAACTGTGCAGCCTCCTTTGGGGGGCTGTACTTGTGCGATCGCACAAATGAGAGGGGCTGCTTTTGTGCAGGTATACAAAGTTTCCAAAAAATAGGCATTCCAGCAAAAAAAGTTGACTCTCTCCCTCGGTTTTGGTATAATTAGTACAAGGGGAAATATCACTTTTTGTAAAGGAGGGATCATCATGAAAAAATTACTGTCAACATTCATTTCCGGCGTAATGGCAGTCAGCAGCGTTTCAGTGCTGGCTGGCTCAGCAAAGGAGCCGGACAACTCTCTCTGGAACAAGTTCCTGAAATACGACCTGTGTATCACGGACTACAGCTCGCTTTCTGCGGAGGACAAGGCGCTCTGTCAGTTCATTTTCGATACTGAGCAGTCCTCGGACGAACTGATCTGCTGCGCCCGTGCACGCAAGGAGCTGGCTCACGATCCGTATGTGGGAGACCGTCTGACTCTTGATGCGCTGGAAGGAGCTTACGGAATTTTCGATCGCTATGATCAGCCCACATATTGCTGGCAGAACTATATCCACTGCGTGCCGGACATCGTTTATA
Source organism: Ruminococcus sp. (assembly GCA_017460665.1). Taxonomy (GTDB): domain Bacteria; phylum Bacillota; class Clostridia; order Oscillospirales; family Ruminococcaceae; genus Ruminococcus. The sequence goes on along the minus strand of JAFUAO010000063.1, from coordinate 77 downwards.
TGGACACTATCCTATCTGATGATCAGGCGGTAATGGAATACTGGCTGGACGACACCGGCGAGAGCTATGTAAAGTAT
>JAFUAO010000062.1 GCA_017460665.1 Ruminococcus sp. | reverse complement strand
TTTTTGTTAAAGCCCTCCCCTCCGGAGGTGTTCCTCTTTGCCCGCCTGTACCGCCCGGCCTTAGCCGGGCGGTGGGCGTTTCTGCACATGAAAACGATCGAAGGAGGCCGGGCGAACGGAATTCGCCCCTACAATTTGTTCCCGGAGATCGGCCGGGAGGCCGAGGGCGGCCTCCCCTACATTTTTCGGGAGGCACGGACGGCCATTGGCCGTCCCTACAGATATTCCGGGATCCGTGGGCGCACAGTGTGCGCCCCTACAAATACGTCGCCGAAGGCGACACCACAACTAATAACTCCGCACTAATAACTCGGAACTAAAAGACGGCGAAAATAATCTCCACGAAGAGATTATTTTCTACGTTCCCCTGACCGCCGTGCCAAAATTATGACAAATCGTGCTTTTTTTGCGGCGATATAGGCTGGATTTCCGCCAGATCATTGACAGAAAACAGTTTTTTTGCTATAATGTTATCAACGATAATATTTTACACAATTAGGCTTGTGTTCAAAAAAAGAAATTACAGGAGGAATCACAATGAAGAAAAGACCGCTCCACCTCAGAGCAGCCTCTCTCGCTCTGAGCGCAGCCGTCACCCTTGCGGCTGCACCCTCAGTCCAGGCCGACGCTTCCGTGATCGACGGCTACTACCTCGTGGGCGACATCATAGGCAATGACGACGGCACCACCGGCAGAGACGCTCTCGCTATCATGGAAAAAGACGCCGGCCTCAGAGTTTTCAGCGACGAGGAGGCTCTTGCCGCTGACGTCAACCACGACGGAAAGATCGACCTTCAGGACGCCGTTGCTATCCTTATGTGGAACGCCGGCTCTCTGTACAGGCTTGCTACCTGCGCTGAATACGTCACCCCCGAGCTGAACAGGGTCCCCGACATCGCCGCCTACAACGACCAGAGCGGCTGCCCGTCAGTGACTGTTGCCGACTCGACATCAGGGGTATGCGCTGACCTTTCCGGCATAAACAGCTACACGGTAGTTACCGGGAACGCCTTCTCTAAGGGCAATTACAAGATCCGTCTGAAATACAGGAACGACTCTGACTCTGTAAAGCAGGCCAGGATCTCCACCAGCGAGGGCTACATCATCGCAGACTTCCCTCCTACTGGCAGCGATTGGGCTGAGCAGGCCGTAGTTGTCCCCGTTACCCTGACCGGCGACCTGACAGTGAAGGTAACGGCTGAGTCCTCCGGAGGCCCGATCGTGGACACGATCCAGGTCTGCCGCACCTCTAACGTTACGGATAAGACCTTCACGCTCCAGGCCGACCAGCCTTCCACTGAGCCGATCACAGAGCCCCCTGTAACAACGGCTCCTCCGGCCACCACAACGGCCGCTCCTCCGGCTACTACAACAGCCGCTCCCCCGACCACTACTGTCCCCGTTACCACAACGGCTGCCCCCTCTTATGCACAGCGCTATTACGCTTATGAGACCGACTACTACGACAGCTTCGAGGAGGACACTAACGCCGGCTTCGAGGGCAAGTGCTATATCAACTACAACAACGCTATCGGAAGCTATGTTGACTGGACCGTTGAGGTACCGGCCGACGGCGCTTACGAGGTGACTTTCAGATACGCTAACGGCTCCGACACCAGCCGTCCCGTCAAGATCATGGTCAACGGCGAGCACAAGCAGGCCCTCTACCTTGACTGCGCAGGTACAGGCGCTTGGACCGCTTGGACCGAGGAGACTCTGGTCCTCGACCTCAAGGCCGGAACTAACAAGATCAAGGCAAGGGCTACCACTACCGGCGGCGGCCCCAACATGGACTACATCGAGCTAAAGTCCACCGACAAGGCTGCCCAGCCTCTTGCTGCCGCAACTGACGGCAAGATCATGGAGGACCTGAACAGAGGCGTTTCCAACGCTCACGGCAAGAACGGAAATCTGGTCAGCTGGAGACACCTTGCCAACGATAACGAGAACACCACCTTCGACCTGTGGAGGATCAGAGACAGCGGCAACGTCAAGCTGGGCACCTTCACTATGCAGGACGCCTCCAACTACTTCGACGCTGAAGGCACCGAGACCGACTGGTACACGATCGACACCTATGTTGACGGCGAGTGTACTGAGTTCGCAAATGCCTCCATAAACCTCCCCAACACTAACTCCGGCGTGAGCGGCGCTTACTTCGACATCAACACTCAGAAGCCTGCCGATCAGACCATGCCTAACGGCGACACCTGCACCTACACTGAGAACGACTGCTCAGTGGGCGACGTTGACGGCGACGGACAGTACGAGATCTTCGTGAAGTGGGATCCCTCCAACTCACAGGACAACTCAAAGACAGGCTACACCGGAAGCGTTTTCATCGACTGCTACAAGCTGGACAGCACTCTCCTTTGGCGTATCGACCTTGGAAAGAATATCCGTGCCGGCGCTCACTATACTCAGTTCATGGTGGCCGACTTCGACCTTGACGGAAAGGCAGAGATGATCTGCAAGACCGCCGACGGCACAAAGGACGGCCAGGGCACAGTCATCGGCAACGCTTCTGCGGACTATCGCAATTCCTCCGGTACTGTCCTCTCGGGACCTGAGTACATCACCCTCTTCGACGGCGCTACAGGCAAGGCTCTTGATACAAAGAACTACGACCCCGGAAGAGGCGAGCAGAGCAAGGCCACATGGGGCGATGAATACGGCAACCGCAGCGAGCGCTACACCGCCTGCGTTGCTTACCTTGACGGAGAGAAGCCCAGCGCTTGCTTCGGAAGAGGCTACTACACGAGACTTGCAGTCGCTGCTTGGGACGTTCAGAACAAGAAGCTGGTAGAGCGCTGGCTCTTCGATACCGGGTTCAATGCTTCTGTAGCAGGCTACGGCGACGGCAACCACCACGAGCTGGCAGCAGACGTTGATGAGGACGGCAAGGACGAGGTAGTTTGCGGATCTGCCGTTATCGACGACAACGGCAAGCTGCTGTATACCTCCAGCATGGCTCACGGCGACGCTATCCACATCGGCGACTTCGTTCCCTCGAACCGTGGCGTTGAGCTCTTCCAGTGCCTTGAGGACGAAAAACACCCCAACGGCACAGTTGTAAACTTCGGAACAGTGCTCCGCTCCGGCAAGGACGGCAAGGTCCTCTTCCGTGAGACAGCAGCCGGAGATACGGGAAGATGTATCGCTGACAACCTCGTTGCAGGCAACGAGGGCGCTGAAATGGCAGGAAGCCACAACGAAGTCCTCTACGACTGCGTGACCGGCAAGCAGATGCTCGATGCAAACGGCAACCCCATGATCTTCTCCAACGGCGGTAAGGATAACCCCAACACCGCAATTACAAAGTGGGGCCAGAACTCGGTCATCTACTGGTCAGGAACACTTGAAAGATCCGCTCTTGACAGAACTATGGCAGACCAGTACGGACTGGGAAGGATCTTCACCGGCGACGGCGTTACCTACAACAACGCCTCTAAGTCCAACGCCTGCATCACCTGCGACCTCTTCGGCGACTGGAGAGAAGAGATGGTGTTCCGCAAGAGCGACGGCGGCCTGAGAGTATTCTCCACCACCTACACTACTGAGTACGGCATCTACACACTGATGCAGAACCCCCAGTACCGTGTACAGGTAGCTGCCCAGAACAACGGCTACAACCAGCCTCCTCACGTTGACTACTTCCTGGGCACAGGCTACGATCTGCCTGTAGCTCCTGAGATCAGAACAGCAGGCTGAGCATAAAAAAACAACAGGCTTATTCAACGGTTTTCCGCTGAATGGGCCTGTTTTTTCGTGCCCTTACGGAACACTGCGGAGTTCCCTCGAAAGGAGGAGCATTTTGAAGATCTATGCCAAGGGGAAAACTATCCCCACATACCAGTTCAGCCGGCTCTTCGTTCAGGGCGAGCGCTTTGCCGACCTGATCGTTTTCGTACTTGACCGGTACTACTCCGGCAGCGACCTCATGGAGTGCGACATGATGATCCGTGGAGTCACCGAGGAGGGCTGGGAGGCTCAGCAGGGCCTGACCAAGGAGCTCTCCGGAGACAAGATCTTAGTGGCGTGGCGGGTCAGCGACCTGTTCACCCTCAACGCAGGGCGGCTGGCCCTTGAGCTGAGAGCCTCAAGGATGAACGGCGACGTGTCTGAGCTCATCATAAAGTACGCCATGGAGCCGGTGAACGTGCTGCCGGCTGCCAGCGGAAAGAACGGCGCCCTGCCTGATACTGCGGAGCAGGCCGTCAGCGCTATCTCCGCCGCTATCGACGGGGCGCTGATCACTATGGAGCAGGCGGCTGAGCGCTACGATCTGGAGCACACAGGCCAGCGCCTTGACCAGATCGAGGCCGATACCGCCGTGTATCTTGCCCGCCCCGAGGTCATACCCATGACCCGTCAGGAGTACGCTGGCTCGGTCCACAAGGCAAATTCCCTTTATGTTATCATCGATGAGGAGGTGGTGCAGTCATGACCGGCACAGGAACAAAGCTGGATCCATACGTTATCATGACCGCCGCAGACCTTAACCAAACGGAGACTCTCGGCGGCAGCGGCGTCTACTTCGCCCTTGGTGCGGACATCGACCTTGGCTCTGCTCCCTCGGGAGCGGACTTCCAGCCGGTGGTGCTCAACTGCGCCGGATTTGACGGGAACGGCTATGCTCTGCGGAATATCCTTGCCGGGATCCCCGGCGGCAGCGTGTCGGTGTTCTATGTGCCGGAGGGCATCACAGAGCTCTCCGTCACCGACCTGAGCCTTGAGAACGCCGTGATCCGTGGCCGGAGCGTGGCGCTTTTCCGCTCCGCTGAGGAGTGCGTCCTGGACCTTGACCACTGTCAGTTCCTGTTCATGATGTCGGTACATTCCAACGTCACCGGCGGCGACGAGGACGGATTTTTCGCCTCGCAAACACTGACAGTGAACATGGACCTGTGTACCGTGGCCGCAAGGATCAACTGGAACCAGCAGAGGATGTGCATGAAATGGGGCACGATCAGCCACTGTCAGTTCAGGCTGGAGGTGGAGTCCAGCCGCATGACCTCCACGGTGGGCTCGGCATGGGCGCTTTTCCGCTATGCGACAGTGGCGGACACCTGCTTTTTCATAAAGCTGGACGACCTGCGTGGACCAACGGTCAGCAAGACCATGCGTATCGCCTACTCCGAGACGACCTTCGCCAACTGCTACTTCGTGATCTGGAGCGATACCGACATAAGGGTCTACATCGGCGGCACTATGACCTCGCCCTCGTTCTACGATGCTCAGGCGGTGGGGAGCGCCGTGATCGACAAGAGCTACACCTCTGACAGCTACAGGCTCCTTGGGCTGACCACGGCTCAGTGCAAGGACGCCGCCTATCTCAGGAGCTTCGGATTTGTCTGCGGAGGAGGCGAGAGCTGATGGGCTTTGTCATAGTATCCGGCAAAAATTCCGGCTATCCCTGTCAGGAGGAGCTCTCAGACCCTTCCGCTCTCAGGGAGCTGGCGCCGCCCTACCCTGACTTTGTGTTCAGGCTCCACCCGGAGGTGGAGAACGGCTATCCCTACATGAACGGCATGACCGAGCTCTGTGAGGTCCGGCTGCTGACGGAGCCCTTCCCGGAATGGCTCATGGCGATCGACTCCGGCGTCAACGAGGGCTATCCCCTCTGCCGGGGACTTCCTGCCCTAGGCAGGATCGGCTTCACGAAGCTGATCTGTGCAGGAGCTCCCGTGACGGAGCTCTGGTTCGGCGAAAAGCCGGTATCTGCGGCCTATCTCGGTGATGAGACCGTGTATATCAAGATGTGAAAAAACCGGCTGCCCATTGCGGACAGCCGGTTTTTTTGAACACACCTTTTAGAACTTGTGATATCAGCCTAATTCATATGGCAGATCCTTGTTCTTCCCAAGGAGGAACTGCTTGAGGATCATTGCGTCGGCAGAGGTGACAGAGCCGTCCTTCAGACAGTCAGCAGCCTCCACCTGCAAGTCGTTGAGGTAGATAGACTTGTTGTCCAGATACTGGAGCAGCATGATGTAATCGAAGGTATCCACACAGCCGTTGCCGGACAGGTCGCCGGTGGCCTTGGGGACTACCTTGTAGCGCTCGGGGATATACTGGCCGGAGATCTTGAAGCCCTCTTCACAGGCAACGAAGATCTGGGTCCAGTACCAGCGGTAGGTGCTGTTAGGCTCGTAGCAAACGCCAACGCCTAAGTGAGTAACGGAGGGATTTGTGATGTTCGCCCAGTGGCCGGAGGAATTTTTCCACTGCTCAAAGGTAGCCTCGGGGGTATTCAGTCCGGCAGCGATATTCTCGGAAGCGTAGCCGTAATGCACCAGAGAATAGTCGATAGCGGTGATGAATTTAGTTCCGTCAGGGCGCCTGTGGTCGAAGGTCTCGACGCACTCTCTTGAACGGAGCTGAGCCACGTCGTTGAGGTAAGGAACGACGTAAACGGGCTTCAGGCCGAGCTCTGTGCGGGCCTCGTTCACCAAGAGAGCGATCTCCTCAGCCATGGCGTTGAGGTCGTAGTCCTGCTCACCGGCGGAGGTATTATGAGAGGAAAACCCCAGTGCGACGAGCATGACAGCTACCGCCGAAACGACTGAGATCATTCTCTTGAAAACACTGTATTTAGCCGTCATGATGCGCACCTCCATTTAATGATCATCTATGGTCATTTTATCACATCTAGATACATTATTAAAGCGGTTTTCACTCTTTTTGGTCATTTGCACAAATAAGTTCTACGTTTTGTACAAATAAAAATATACGCCATGTATTATTAAAGTTCTATTATCCCGTTTAAGTTAGCGAAATACAGCGGATCCCGTGGATCTTTTAATTAAGTCTCACTCCCAAGGCAGATCTCCTCCCCGAAACTCACGGGGAATTACTTGGCCTTAGACCTTGCATTTCATGAAAATATGTGATATAATAGGAGGTGAACCAACTACGGGCAGGGCCTTTCGGCGCATAAGCCCGGAACTATGCCGCTTTTCCCGGCAAGAAAGGATAAACCATGCTTCACGAAAAATCATGCGGAGCCATCGTTTACAGGAAATTCCACGGGAACACCGAGATCCTCCTCATCAAGCATATCAACAGCGGCCACTGGTCCTTCCCCAAGGGCCATGTGGAGGACGGCGAGACCGAGGTGGAGACTGCCCGCCGTGAGATCATGGAGGAGACCTCGATCGACGTGATCATCGACCCGACCTTCCGTGAGACCGTCAGCTATTCCCCGAAAAAGGACACCATGAAGGTGGTGGTGTACTTTCTGGCAAGGGCGAAGAACGTGGATTTCCACCCACAGGAGGACGAGATCGCCGAGATCCGCTGGGTGGACATCTCTTACGCTGCCAATATCCTGTCATACGAGAATGACAAAACTATCGTGACCAAGGCGAAGGCTGCGATAAAAGAGGCTCTATGACGAGCAGGGCGCACCATGTGCGCCTTTTTTAATGCGTTAGTTATTAGTTTTTAGTGCTTAGTGCTTAGCTTTTGTTGAGAGTTGCTGTGTCCGCCGTTGGCGGACGAGATCTGTAGGGGCGCACAGTGTGCGCCCGTGGAAACAGAAAAAATGTAGGGGTCGATGCCTACATCGACCCTGTCTCTGTGTAGGGACGGCCACTGGCCGTCCGTGGGTCTCCGAAAATGTAGGGGAGGCCGCCCTCGGCCTCCTGGCCATGTAAGATAGACCACCGGGCAAACGCATCCAAAACCACCGCCCCAGAAATACCCTGCCAGCAGGCCCGAAGGGTCCTGCGAAGGATAGTCAAAAGCCGGCGGGGTGGGGTGTGAGGGAAAAGAGAGTGCAGAGAGGAAAACCGAAGAGAGGGGAGGGCCGACGGCTTTTGTACCAGTTTATTGTTAAAGCCCTCCCCTCCGGAGG
>JAFUAO010000061.1 GCA_017460665.1 Ruminococcus sp. | reverse complement strand
TGTTCAGACTGATAACGGACAGGAGTTTACAAAGCGGCTCGGTAGTTCTGAAAAGCCCACTCCCACTTCATTTGAGAAAAAGCTTGCAGAACTTGGCATAAAACACAAGCTCATAAAACCATACACTCCTCGTCATAACGGTAAAGTTGAACGTTCTCACCGAAAGGATAACGAGTATTTCTATGCTACTCATACATTCTATTCCTTCGATGACTTCAAGAAGCAATTAGCTGTTCACAGCAGAAAATACAACAATTTCCCTATGTGCCCACTTAACTGGAAGTCTCCCTCCGATCACATCAAAGCTTTCCTTAAATCAGGTCAAGTTTTTTGATTTAATTTGTCTCACATCATTGACAAACCAACATGAGGCAAAAAAAGAAAGCTCTGCGCTTTTGCAGGGCTTTCTCTATGGTCTATTGAAAAAGAGCCTGTAGGTCAGCCGACCGATGAGAGAGAACATTTCCTTTAGGAAGGCCCCCAGCTCAAAGGGCTCCATATACTCCGGATCCGGCGGAGAGCTGCGAAAGATCTTCCCCTCGAAGAAGAGATCCTTTGCAAGGAGCCTGTCAAGGTCCTTTATAGCATACCTCCAGTAAGAGCGGTCCATTTTAACAGCTCCGCTGAGCTGGATCACCCTTGAGACAAAGGACATACAGTTGTCAGCGTGCCAGATCCGAAAGCCCCCGATCAGCGGCATAGTTGCCATGGAAAAGATATTGAAGAGCCTTTTTGGATCCTTTTCGCACTCCGAGATATAGTCGGTGATCCTGAGATATGCCTCGTCACTGACCGGAAGGGAGAAGATCTTAGCCTTGAAGGATCTGTGATCCCCGAAGGCGTATGAGCTGCGGCTCTCGTGGGTAAAGCCGGCGTCGAAGGGGAAGAAATGCCTCCTCCGGGAGAAGCTGATGAAGTCCTCCATGGAGCGGTCCAGGCTTACGGCAACGTGAGTATATGGATAGCCGGTGATCTTCCGAGCAACTGCTCCGAGGCCGGTGTGAGCCTTTACAAGGACGATGTAGACGGTCTTCATTTTTCCAGCTCCTTCAGTCTCCGGAAAAGAACTATCGCCATCCTGACCATTTCGTAGTACATGGGCAGCATTGCGACGATCATGAGCACATCGCCGATCATAACTCCTATGCCAAAGACAGTGAACAGGACCTTCGTCCTCATGATCATGGCAAGTATGCAGAAAACTGAGTATGCGATGTGGGCCTCGATCGGGCCGAGCCGAGGGAACTGGAACTCGTTGAAATAGATGATATAGTTCATCATGGTCACGTTCATGACTCCGTAAAGAGGAGCAGCAAAGGCTGCCGGAGCAAGATGAGCGTAGGGCGTCAGTCCGAAGGCCAGTATCAGGAAGGTGGAGATCAGCACATCGGTGAACAGGTCGAAATAGGCGCCTGCCCTTGAGGACATACCCCTTGTCCGGGCAACGTATCCGTCCAGCACATCCGCTGTCATATGGACGAAAAGTCCGAATATGGTGCCGATGAAGAACAGGGGCGTGATATTGGCCAGCAGAGCACAAACTATCGCAAAGAGCCCTCCCAGAGCTCCTACGGCAGTCACTTGGTTAGGGGTAGCGTTCTTGGGGATATGCTTCCCCATCAGCTTGTACATGAGCTGCTGATAGCCGGTCTCCAGCTTGCTGGGGATAAGTTTTTTGACAGGATTTGTGTAATTCTCAGCCATTTTAGCCTCCAAATCTGAACATATTGTTGATGAACGACTTGATGAAAAAGCCGTAGTCGATAAAGTCGTAGATCCCCTGCCGCCAAGCCCTGAGGAACAGGCGAATCAGAAGGATATGATAGTAGAAATAGTAGCCTCTCACCGAGAGCTTTTCCGGCCTTGCCACAACGTGGAGGTAGTCCCAGTGCGCCGGGTCACGGGTGATCAGCCGGTCCCTGCAGCTCCGGATCGCCGTGGAGTTCATCTCAGGGGTAAAAATGGACACAGCGGCGTGCTTTAGGCCGTATCTTTTCACCCACCTCCAGATCCTCCGGAAGTCCTTCCCGGTGAAGTCCAGATCCACGATGAACATTCCCATGATGTTGATCCCGGCCTCGTTAAGGACCGAAACCGCCTTGACATTGGCCTCCATGTCCGAGCGCTTGTTGTAGGACTCAAGATAGCGCTCGTCCGCAGCCTCAAGACCCACGAGGATATAGTAAAAGCCGATGCTTTTCAGCTCCTGCATAAGGTCCGGGTGAGCTGCGATGAAATCGGCTCTTCCGTAGCAAACAAAGCGCTTTCGGATATTTTTCGAGCGGATCAGCCTTATGAACTCCCGGAGGCGTTCCTCTCCGAAGAGGAAGTCATCGTCGATGATGTAGATGTTCTCGCACTCTATCCCTTGGATCTCGTCCACCACGTCGGCAATGTCCCGAACGGAATAACGGCCGCAGTTCAGGATGTTCCTAAGGCAAAAGCTGCACTTGTACGGGCAGCAGTAGGAGGTCCTTACATGGGCAGCCGGCAGCAGCTCCAGATAGCGGTAGCGGTCAGAGTGCTGGTAGAAATAGTTCCTGTCCGGCCTTGGAAGATCATTTATCTCCGCCGGGACAGCCTTGTTTACGGTCCATTTTCCGTCTTTTTTCCAGCACATGGAACTGATAGACTCGGAAGGATCTCCCCTTAGATGATCCCTGATCGGTGCAACGTCAAAGCCGGTGAAAACTACGTCGATGTAGTCCGTGAAGAACCGGCTGTAGCAGCGCTGTGCGTGGAGCCCGCCGATCATGGTCTCAGCTCCGGACTCCTTCGCGGCCTTTGCGTACTCCTTCATGAAGCCCTCCTGCCGAGTTCTGCCGCAGATATAGACCACTGCCGGGCTAAGCTCTGCAAGGCGGCTGCGGAAGGGCTGCTTTTCCACCTGACCGTCCCAAATGTAGGGCTCCCAACCCATGTCTTTCAGCATAGCATAGATGTATTCCAGCTCTAAGGGCTCATTGTCGATGATCCCGGCGAAGTTATATTTCGTCCGTGAGATCTCGGGGTGGACCAGAAGGGCTCTTTTATTTTTCATTCACAGCCTCCTGTTTCAGCTCGTTGTAGGCGATCTTTCCCACTAAGGTCTTAGGCAGCTCCCTCATGAAGAACAGCTCTCTCGGCTGAGCATACCGAGCAACGTTTTTCTCCAAGAGCTGACAGAGCTCCTCCCTCAGCTTCTCCTCGTCACAGCCATCGGCAGGCACCACGCAGGCACGGACCCTTTCGCCCATGATCTGGTCCGGCACGCCCACGACTGCACACATGATCACGTCTCTGTGGGAGCTGATGATCCCCTCGATATTCTGGGGGTAGATGTTATATCCGCCGGAGACGATCATCCTTTTCAGCCTCTGAGCAAAGTAAACGTAGCCATTCTCGCTCATATAGCCCAGATCCCCGGTATACAGCCAGGTGCAGCCGTCATCTCTTTTGCGGAGGGCCCTCGCTGTCTCCTCCGGCTCCTTGTAGTAGCCCTTCATGACAGAGGGGCCACGGAGAATGATCTGTCCGGTCTCGCCGGGAGGGAGCTCCCTGTCGCTTTCGTCAACGATCTTGTAGAAGGTATCGGCGTAGGGAAGTCCCACACTGAGCAGATCATCAGGGCCCTCCGGCATAAGGCAGCTCCCGGTGACGCACTCTGTCAGACCGTAGCCCTCACGGACCCTGGCCTTGCAGCCGTGTTCCGCCAGCATCATGTTCAGCTTCTTCTTAGTGGAGGGGGCGAGAGAATCTCCTCCGGAAATGATACACTTCAGGAAGCTGAGATCCTTGCCGCTGAAGCTCTTGTCAACGATCATTGCCTCGTAAATGGCCGGGACACCTGCGATCATATCCGGCCTGTACTTGAACAGGAGATTTGGGAAGTCCTTTGCAGAGAACTTTGGCTGGATCACAGCAGTTCCCCCCAGCACCAGCATCGTGTGTATGCAGACGCCCAGGCCGAAGCCGTGGAATATGGGCATCACCGAGAGCATCTTCATGCCCGGCGCAAGGCCTCCGCAGGCGTCGATGCTGTGTATAGCAAGTGCGTTGAAATTCATATTCGTCAGCATTATCCCTTTTGGCTTGCCGGTAGTGCCGCCGCTGTAAAGGATCGCCGCAGTATCGTCCGCAGCACCGTGAGAGTTGATGTCCCTGCCGTTTTTAGCCCCCGAGATGAAGCTGTCCCAGCTCATGGCTGAGCAGGCAGGAGGCTTCTTCTGGGTCAGCTTATAGCCCATTTTCAGATGAATGGGCATGGACCTTGAGGCGCTGACAGTCACTATCCTCAGGTCAGGCCGCTTCTCACGGACCCTTTCCAGCTTTTCGCCGATCAGGTCTATACCGAAGATCAGCCGGCTGTCGGTGAGCTCCACGAAGCGCAGGATCTCGTTCTCAGCCGACATGGGATGGATCATGTTGGAGACCGCTCCAAGGCGGTCAATGGCGTAAAACAGGTGGACCGCCTCCGGGATATTCGGAAGACAGACAGAAACGCTGTCGCCCTTTTTTACTCCCAGAGCGTCAAGGGCCTTGGCGCACTCCTTTATCTTCTGTATTAGCTTTCGGTAGGAGGTCTTTGCCCCGAAATAGTTCAAAGCGCAGAGCTCGGAAAATTCTCCGGCCTTTTGCTCCAAAAGATCGTAGACCGAGATCTCAGGATATTCAAGATGTCTTTTCATTGCTTCTCCACTCCCTATATGATGTAAAAAACTTCGCCGAGAGCTGTTCCTTTGGCATGGACCTCCTAAGCAGGAACGCCACCGCCCCGTAGAGCTTTTCGTTGGTCCTGTCAGCGTCCTCAGAGGCAGTCATGGGCCGTCCGAAAACAACGGTCAGCCTGTTCCGTGCAAAGAGCCTGTATTCGCCGGTTATTGCGTAGGGAACGATCACAGCTCCGGTCCTTCCGGCCATGGCCGCTGCGCCGAATTTGAAGGGTAGCAGGAGTTGGTCGGTGTAGTTCCTCTTAGCCTCCGGGGAAACGTTCACGAGCTGTCCTTCTTCAAGAGCCTCCACCGCAGTGATGAAGGCGTCGTGGTTATGATCAGCGTGGAGGTCAACAGGTATAGTGCCGACGCTGCGAAACATTCCTCCAAAGGGCCCGTCATGGAGCTCCTTTTTGGCAAGAGTCCGCACGACACGCTTTGTGGAGATGTCGATCAGGATCGGATCGAGAGCGTGCTTATGGTTCCCGGCGATAACGGCAGCACCGCTCTTAGGGATATTCTCGGCGCCGATGATCCTCGGCCTGTAGAGCAGGGTAAAGACAGGAGCAAGAACGCTCCGCATGATCTTGTATAAACAAAACATCCTTTAATTCTCCTTTTTCTTATTATAAGACTTAGGAGCCTCTTTGTCAACGAGGATTACTCTCCACGGTCTTATGATACATCAGATCCCGGAAAAATTAAAGCTGTCAGCCGTCATTTGATCAGTGACAAATGTCACGTCTTTTGCTGCTGCGGCGTTGATTTTTACAGGGAAACGTGCTATAATTAGCTAAACTGATGATAAGGAGCGAAAATATGAAGGAACAGATCGTTTTTCGTGGAGAAAATGGTTATAAGGAGCTGGAGAGATACATCGCCTCCTTTGGGCGCAAAAGGCTCATGCTGGTGTGCGGAAGGTCCCTTTCACGGACAAGGGCCGGAGAGTTCTTCCGTGAGCTCCCGGAGCGCACAGGCATAGAGATCGTGCAGTTTTCCGGGTTTTCTCCAAACCCCTCCTATGAGGAGGCCTGTGCCGGAGTCGAGGAGTACCGAAGAGCCGGCTGTCAGGGGATAGTTGCAGCAGGAGGCGGAAGCGCAATGGACACCGCAAAGTGTATCAAGGCCTTCGCTGAAATGCCCGACGGAGAGGAGTGGATCTTACAGCCGATCGCCGAGAACGGGATCCCCCTCATAGCGATCCCAACTACTGCCGGCACCGGCAGCGAGGTCACAAGATACGCCGTAGTTTACTACAATGGGAAGAAGTTCTCTGTCACCGACGAGACACTTATCCCACAGGCTGTACTGCTGGATCACGAGCTCCTGTCAGGACTGCCGGACATACACAAAAAGTCCGCAATGCTGGATGCGCTCTGCCACGCTATCGAGTCCTTCTGGTCGGTCAGATCTACGCAGGAGAGCAAGGAGCTCTCCAGAAAGGCCATAAGTATCATACTTGCCGATATGAAGGGCTATCTTGAAGGAGATCAAGGCTGTGCCGAGAGGATCCTCGATGCCGCCTACATCGCAGGTCAGGCGATCAACATAACTGCGACCACCGCCGGACACGCCATGAGCTATGAGCTGACCGGCAAATACGGTCTCCCTCACGGCCACGCCGCTGCGGTCTGCGTGCCGGAGATCCTCCGCTATATGGCAGAGGGACAGGGCAAATGCACCGACAGTAGGGGAGAGGCCTACCTGAGAGATACCCTGGCCGAGCTTGCAGCCCTCCTTGGCAGGAAGGATCCGCTGGAGGCCGCCGCCATGCTGAGAGATCTTCCGGGGAGCCTAGGGCTTTCCCTGCCGGAGGGTATCACCGATGAGGAGATCTCGTCCCTTGCAGGATCTGTCGATCCGGGAAGGCTGGAGCGAAATCCCGTCCTGCCCGATGAAGAGGGTCTTGAGCTGATCTACCGCAGGATCTTTGAGAGGAGAGAAAAATGAGAGCTGAACGCTTTATCCAGATACTTGGTGCAGACTTTTTCACGGGAGTCCCCGACAGTGCCCTGAAAGGCCTGTGTGACTGCCTCTGTGAGCGCTTCGGGACCAATAATTCACGTCACCTTATCGCTGCAAATGAGGGGAACTGTGCCGCAGCCGCAGCCGGACACTACCTTTCCACCGGAAGGGTCCCTGTGGTGTATTTGCAGAATTCCGGCGAGGGCAACATCATAAACCCGGCGGCGAGCCTTCTCAGCCCGGAGGTATACGGGATCCCGGTGATCTTCGTCATCGGCTGGAGGGGCAGGCCGGGGACTCACGACGAGCCTCAGCACAGCTTTCAGGGGAAAAAGACACTTCCGCTCCTTGACACTATGGAGATCCCCTACTGGATCATAGGGGAGGAGACCGGTGAGGAGGAGCTCTCCGGCATAATGGAGGAGGCCGGGCCTCTGCTGAAAAACGGCAGACAGGTGGCCCTTGTGGTGAAAAGCGGCGCCCTCGTCCATGAAAAGGCGGTCTACAGGAACGGCTGCTCCCTGACCCGTGAGGAGGCCATAAGTCTGATCACGGAGTTCTCCGGCGAGGACCCTGTGATCGCTACTACGGGGAAGGCTGGCCGGGAGCTCTTTGAGCTCCGGGAGAGATCAGGATCCGGGCACCACAGAGATCTTCTCACAGTTGGATCCATGGGACACTGCTCGTCTATCGCTCTTGGGATAGCCATGGATACCTCCGCAAGGGTCTGGTGTATCGACGGCGACGGCGCCTTGATCATGCACATGGGAGCAATGGCAGTCATCGGAAACGCTTCGCCGGAGAATTTGGTCCACATCGTCATAAATAACTGCGCTCATGAGTCGGTGGGAGGTATGCCGACTGCCGCCTCTTCAGCGGATCTTCCGGCGATAGCTAGGGCCTGCGGCTACAGGAGGGCCTTCTCAGCCGACAGCGAGAGCTCTCTCAGGGAGGTCCTCAGCAGAGCAGCCTCGGAAAGAGAGCTGACCTTCATCGAGGTAAAGGCGGCTATAGGCTCCCGGCCAGATCTTGGAAGGCCAACTGTACCGCCCTCTGAGAACAAGGCAGCCTTCATGGAGCACCTGCGCTCTCTCGGCAGGAAATAAGGACAGCTCCCGACGGAAAATGAACGGAACCTTAATATTTCGATATTACCGTTGCATTTTATGGAACTATGTGATATAATTGTCATTATAGATCACATTTTTGAAAGGACGTATCATCATGAAAAAACCATTAACTATCGCAGCCGCAGCTTCCCTCTTAGCTGTCTGTTTGACCGGGTGCGGATCCAGCATCCCTGCAAATACCGTTCACAGCGCCGATGATCTTGTAGGCAAGAAGATCGGTACTCAGCTCGGAACTACCGGCTATATCTTCGCCGGAGACATCGAGAACGCTACTGTTGAGCCCTATAACAAGGGCGCTGACGCAGTTCAGGCCCTCAAGCAGGGCAAGGTAGACGCTGTTATCATCGACAGCGAGCCTGCAAAGGTCTTCGTTTCCAAGAACGACGACCTGACGATCCTCAGCGATCCCTTCGCAGTAGAGGAGTACTCTATCGCCTATAAGCTGGGCAACGACGAGCTCGGCAAGAAGCTGGACGAGACTCTCTCTGAGCTCAAGAGCGACGGTACTCTGGACGAGATCGTTTCCCACTGGGTAGGCGACTCAGCAGATCAGGTCCCATACGCTCCTGATGCTAACGCCTCCAGGAGCAACGGAAAGCTGGTAATGGCAACGAATGCCGAGTTCCCGCCCTATGAGAGCATGGACCACGATGCAGTCGTTGGCATAGACGTGGATATGATGAACGCTGTCTGTGACCGTCTGGGCTATGAGCTCCAGATCGACAACATGGAGTTCGACTCTATCATCGCAGCCGTTGATTCGGGCAAGGCCGATGTGGGAGTCGCAGGCATCTCCGTAACACCTGAGCGTGAGAAGAACGTTTCCTTCACTCAGGGCTATGCAACGACCACTCAGGTCATAATAGTCCGCAAGGACTGATAGGTGGGGCCCATGAGCAGTTTCATAGATAAGCTCCACGAGACCTTTATAGTCGATGACCGCTGGAAATATCTTGCCAACGGTCTGAAGACCACCCTGATCATCACGGTCTTTGCTGTGATGATAGGAATGGTCCTTGGCTTCCTGATCGCGATCATACGATCGACTCACGATAAGACCGGGAAGCTGAAATTCCTGAACTTGATCGCAAAGCTGTATCTGACGGTGATCAGAGGAACGCCTGTAATGGTCCAGCTATTGATCATCTACTACGTCATTTTTGCCTCAGTCGCCATAGACAAGACTATCGTGGGCATACTGGCATTTGGACTTAATTCAGCAGCCTACGTTGCTGAGATCTTCCGCTCCGGCATAATGTCGATCGACAACGGACAGTTCGAGGCCGGTGCCAGCCTTGGCCTCAACTACCGGAAGACCATGATGTATATCATCATGCCTCAGGCCTTTAAGAACGTTCTCCCGGCCTTAGCCAACGAGTGCATCGTCCTGCTGAAGGAGACATCTGTTGCCGGATATATCGCACTGAACGACCTGACGAAGGGCGGAGACATCATCAGGAGCCTCACATACGAGGCCTTCCTGCCGCTGATCGCAGTGGCGCTCATTTACCTGATCATCGTTATGATACTCAGCTCGCTGGTATCTGCACTTGAAAGGAGGCTCGCTAAAAGTGATAGAGGTTAAAGACCTGAAAAAGAGCTTCGGCGATCTCCAGATCCTAAAGGGGATAAGCACAAAGATCGAAAAGGGCGAAAAGGTAGTCATAATCGGGCCCTCCGGCTCCGGAAAGAGCACCTTTCTGAGGTGTATCAACAGACTTGAGCAGCCCACGTCAGGCTCGGTGATCTTTGAGGGCGAGGACCTGACAAAGGCCTCTGACAAACGCCTTTACGAGATCCGTGAGAAAATGGGCATGGTGTTCCAGCACTTCCACCTTTTCCCACACCTGACCATACTGCAAAACCTGACCCTTGCGCCGGTGAAGCTGAAGATTATGACCAAGGAAGAGGCCGAGAAGAGCGCAAGAGAGATGCTGAAAAAGGTCGGCCTTGCCGATAAGGAGAGCGCCTATCCCAACCAGCTCTCCGGCGGACAGAAGCAGCGTATCGCCATTGCCCGAGCTCTTGTAATGGGGCCTGATGTCATGCTCTTCGACGAGCCGACCTCCGCCCTTGATCCTGAGATGGTAGGCGAGGTGCTGAGCCTTATGAAGCAGCTCGCAGACGAGGGCATGACCATGGTGGTCGTCACTCACGAAATGGGCTTTGCCAGAGAGGTGGCCTCACGGGTGATGTTCATGGACGAGGGCGTCATCATGGAGGAGAACAGTCCTGAGCCTTTCTTCGGCAATCCGCAGAACCCTCGGCTAAAAGAATTCCTCTCAAAGGTGCTGTGATGTATAAGACAAGGATATACAGAGGCATAGTTCCTGACTGCATGACCGTCAGACAGACTGTTTTTGTGGAGGAACAGGGCTTTGAGAACGAGTTCGACGAAACAGACGAGAGCTGCATACATATAGTGGTCTACGACGGCGATGCTCCAGTGGGTACCGGTAGAGTTTTCCGTGAGGCGGACGGCTGGTACATCGGAAGAGTCGCAGTCATGAAGGATCACCGGAAGAAGGACCTTGGCAGCATGATAGTCCTTGGACTGGAAAAGGCTGCAAAGGAGCAGGGCGCTGAGAAGATCCTTTTGTGGGCACAGTGCAGAGCCTACGGCTTTTATGAGAAGCTGGGGTATACTTCTGCCGGGAAATACCACGACGACGAGGGCTGTCCTCACGTTCTCATGGAAAAGAAGATATAAAGAAACGGCCATAGGGTGACCTATGGCCGTTTTTGTCAGCTATTGAACCTTTGCAGGAACTGCTTCACTCTGTCGGAGGCGTTCTCGCCGAAGAGCTGCTCAGGGGCGCCGGACTCAACGATATATCCGCCCTCCATGAAGATCACCTTGTCGGCAACGTCCCTTGCGAAGGCCATCTCATGGGTAACGATCACCATGGTCATGCCCTCCTTGGCAAGCTCCTTGATGACCTTCAAGATCTCGCCGGTGAGCTCCGGGTCAAGAGCCGATGTCGGCTCGTCGAAGAAGAGGACCTCCGGGCTCAGCGCAAGAGCTCTTGCGATAGAGACTCTCTGCTGCTGGCCGCCGGAGAGCTCGCAGGGATAGGATCCTCCCTTGGTCTCCAGCCCCATTTTTTTCAGCAGCTCGTCGGCCCTTGCGGAGGCCTCGGCTTTGTCCTTTTTCAGCACACATACCGGCGCCTCAGTGATGTTCCGCTTGACGGTCATGTGGGGGAAAAGGTTGAAATTCTGGAAGACCAGACCTGTTTTCAGCCTGATCTCCCGGAGAGTCTTCTTGTCGGCATAAACAGTTTTCCCGGAGCTGTTTTTGATCAGCATATCAGTTCCGCAGACCTTTATCACGCCGGAATCTGCGTGCTCGAGCTGGTTTATGCAGCGCAGGAGGGTAGATTTTCCGCTTCCTGACGGCCCGATGACCGCAACGACCTCGCCCTTTTTCACATCGAAGGAAATGTCCTTTAGCACCTCAAGGCTGCCGAAGCTCTTGGATAAATTGCGTATTTCAAGCATTGACATAGCTCTGTCTCCTTATTTGTAGTAGTCCAGCTTTTTCTCCACAAAGCGGAAAAGCAGGGTCAGAAGAGTCGCAAAGGCGAAGTAGAAAAGGCCGGCCATGAACAGCGGCACCAGCGAGCTGTAGAAGCTCATCTGCTTCTTGGCGATGTACATGATCTCCATATAGCCCATAGCGTAGGCAAGTGAAGTGTCCTTGATCAGTGTGATGACCTCATTGGAGCTGGCAGGGATCACTCGCTTGACCACCTGAGGGAGGATTATCCTAAAGAAGGTCTGGAAGCGGTCGAAGCCCAGGGCTCCTGCTGCTTCGTACTGGCCCTTGGGTATGGACTCGATACCGCCACGGAAGATCTCCGCAAAATAAGCGGCGTAATTCAGCACGAATGCGATCAGGATCATCCGGAACATATAGCTGCTCGACTGTATATCGACCTTTTCGAGCAAGCTCCTCAGGCCCTCCGGACAGCTCCCGGACAGCTTGAGGATCGGTACTGAGTAATAAACGACGATTATCTGTAGTAGCAGGGGAGTGCCCCTCATGATGAGTATGTACAGCTCCGTGAGCCATTTGATAGGCTTTATCCTGCACATTTTCAGCAGGGCCACTATCATTCCCAGTGGAATGGAATAAAGCAGCGTAGAGCCGAATAGCTTTAGGGTCGGTGGAAGGTGCTCCAGCATGAGCCGGAACAGGCTTGAGATCTGTTCGCTCGACATAGTTATGACCGCCTTTACTGTGTTAATGTATCACTACGATACAGCGATGCTTTATTATAACACATTTTTCGGGAAAATGCAAGGTTTGATCTGCTTAAGTTGCAAAAAGCTGCTCTTTTCAAATTATCCGCCCTGCCATTGACAAAAAGCAACATCTGTGCTATCATATATGTATATAAGTGCTTTTGCACGGTCATTGGAGGGTCATGATATGAACGAAGAGAAAAACCAAGTCCAGAGCGTTTACAAGGGCGGTAATTCTGCCATAACCTACCTATTCTTCCTTGTGATCGCCGCACTCATGCTGTTTTCCGGCATCAGCGGCATATTAAAGGAGCGCATCGACCTTTCCGTCGGCTTTGAAGAGGGCTTTGAGAAGGGCGACTACTATTCCGGCGTCCCAGACTGCGGAGTCGATCACGAGTACCTTGACCTCTCACATTCTATAAACGGTATCACAGTTGCCCATGAGTATTTCTTCCTGGTCACCAACGAGGATATGACCAGCGCTATCTCTGTAAGGGCAGGCAAGGACTTCGCCGAGAACTTCAACGAGGAATTCGAGAACACCGGCAAGGTAAAGATCACGGGCAGAGTAAGAAAGCTGCCACATCAGGCCTCTGACACTCTCTCGCCCATGGTGATCGACGGACTGAGGAGCAATGTGACCATCGAAGGCGACTACTACATCGACACCAAGTCCGGCATCCTGAACATCGTCAAGATCGCTGTCGGAGCGCTCAACATCGCCATTGCTATCCTCATAGCGATCAGCTCTTCAAAAAAGAGGAAGGCCTTCGAGAACGGCGAGCGGAAGCTGGCCACCTCCGCCGGCTCGATAGCTGTACTGCTCATGATAGTCGCAGCGGTCGGGATCATCTACCTCATGATAATGACACTTTGATATAAGCAGCCTGAAGTAACTAACTTTCAGGCTGTTTTTCGCAATAGGGAGCCTTATTTCATTTGACTTTCACCTACAAAAATGGTATAATATGATCACATTATTCACAAGGAGCTGATAGCTATGCCGCCAATGGGAGGCCCAAGAGGAGCAAATTACCTGACAGAAGAGGAAAAAAAGAACCGCCCAAAAGTCACTAAGGAGCTGCTGATAAGGATATTCTCCTATATGAAGCCCTACTGGAAGCAGTTCGGGCTGGTGCTCATCGCAATACTTTTCTCGGCGATACTCACGCTTTTGCCGTCAGTGCTCACCGGACGGATCATCGACGAGGGCCTTATCGCCCGGAGCATGAAGGCTCTGGTCAAGTACATAGTGCTCTCTCTGGCGGTGACCTTGGGAGCCAATATCATCGGCATACTTGAGAGCTACCTCAACACATGGATCGCTCAGCACATCACCTTCGATATGCGAAACGCCATGTACCTGCATCTTCAAAAAATGTCCCAGAGGTTTTTCACCACCAACAACCAAGGCGACATAATCACCCGTATGACCAGCGACATCTCCGGAGTCCAGCAGATAATCACCAACACCCTGACCAGTATCATCTCCAACGTGATCACTCTTGTGGTGGCCCTTGTGGTGATGTTCCGGGAGAACTGGCTGCTGGCGCTGTTAGGAGTAGTCATCGTACCGCTTTTCACGATCCCGACCCGCACTGCCGGAAAGACCCGCTGGACCATCACTCGTGAGTCCCAGGCCTGCAGCGATGAGATCAACAGCATACTCAACGAGACCATGTCCGTCAGCGGCCAGCTCCTTGTGAAGCTCTTCGGAATGGAAAAAAAGGAGTACGACCGCTACGAGGATGTCAACCGCCGGATGATAGATCTGAATATCCGTGAGAGCATGGCCGGACGCTGGTTCCGAATGGCACTGAGCACCTTCTCAAGCGTTGGACCCATGCTGATCTACCTTGTGGGCGGTATCATCATGATGAAGTACGACTCCACGATCACAGTGGGCCAGATCTCGGTGCTGGTGGCACTTCTGGGAAGGATGTACGGTCCGGTGAACCAACTGCTGAACATACAGGTAGACTGGATCAGGTCAATGGCCATGTTCACAAGGATCTTCGAGTATTACGATATGCCCGTGGAGATCGAGAACGCTCCCATGGCAGTTACTCCCGGAAAGGCCGACGGAGAGGTGACCTTCGAGCACGTCAGCTTCCACTACGATCCCGAGCGTGAGATCCTCAAGGACATAAATTTCAAGCTGGAAAAAGGCAAGTGCATAGCTATCGTCGGTCCCTCCGGCTCCGGAAAGAGCACTCTGATCAACCTTATCCCTAGACTTTATGATGTCTGCGGAGGAAAGGTCAGCTTCGACGGCATAGACGTCAGGAGCCTTGATCTGGCCTTCCTCAGGCGAAATATCGGCATAGTCAGCCAAGAGACCTACCTCTTCAACGGCACTGTCCGGGACAACCTTCTCTACGCAAAGCCCGACGCCACCGAGGAGGAGCTTATCGAGGCCTGCAAACAGGCAAACATCTACGACTTTATCCAGAATCAGGAGGACGGTCTTGATACCGTTGTGGGCAACAGGGGGCTAAAGCTCTCAGGAGGCGAAAAACAGCGCATCTCCATTGCCCGGATCCTCCTAAAGGATCCCGTCCTCATGATCTTTGACGAGGCGACCTCCGCCCTTGACTCCATATCCGAGCAGAAGATCCAGGACGCTATCGAGCCCCTTATCGCTACTCGCACCAGCATACTGATCGCGCACAGGCTCTCCACGATCCTTGCCGCTGACGAGATCCTTGTTGTCAAGGACGGCGAGATAGTCGAGAAGGGCAGTCACGAGGAGCTGATCAAGCAAAACGGCGTTTACACCCAGCTCTATGAGACCCAGTTCAGCAAGGCTGTCAAAACAGAGGACAAGTTTGATTACACAGAAGGCGAAGATCAAGAATGAACAGCACTGGCAGACATTTCATTAAAGGCTTATTTTCGGCAGTCACGGCGGCTTCTCTCCTTTTGGCAGGAGGCTGCGGGAGCTACGATACAGTTTCAGAGCCGGAGGTCGTCCAGCCGGTGACTGCGACGGTCACGAAGGTCCCGTCAGAAACTGTCCCGACAGTCACAGCAGCTGTGACCACAACAGCTCCAGCTCCAGTAACGACGACAGTTACGACTGCTGCGGCCACATTGCCGGCTCCAACTGCCACTGCTAGGCCGTCAGCAGGCTCAAATGTCCAGCCTGCTCAAAACGAGCCAGTGAACGAAGCTTACGATCCTCCCGAGGAGCCGATCTATGAGCCGGCACCGGATAACTCTCCCCAGCAGAGCCAAGGCTCAGCCTCAGTAAGCATCTCGGCTCCCAAGCAGGAGCAAAAGGCTGAGCCGGAGCAGCCCAAGGAGACCTTCGCTGCCTTTGACAGCTTCAGCGACTACACCGATTGGGCCAACGAGACCGGCTATCATGACGGCTCGCTGACCGCAAGGGGCAGCTCCGGCGCCTATACCAGCGGCAGCATCGTGATCGGCGACAGCCGCTGCTGTCAGCTCGGGATCTATCAGCAGCGCACCGGCGGCTCTGAGTACGCCGCTTTTGCCGTTTGGGGAGGCCATTTCGCCTCCGGGATCAGCCCCTCGATCCTGAATGACGAGCTCCTTTCCGATGTGGAGAGCTGCTTCCGGGCTCAGATCGACGCCTGCGGCAGCTCCACGATCTATCTCTTCGCAACGGTCAACGACTACGACTTTTACAACAACTCGAATTCCACCTATATTCGTGACGCAGTCAGGGCTGCAGAGCGCCTTTCTGAGCTGAGCTATGATAACGGCGAGGGCGTTTTTCGGCCTCTTGTGATCGTGGTGGGCTTCGACGGGTGCTGGACCACCTCCGACCTTTGGGGAACTCCGCAAAGCACCTTCAACCGCTATGTTTCGGATTATAATACATCCCTTCAAAGCGCTGTAAACGCCAGCGAGAGCCTTGCAGAGGGCGCCGGATACTTCACGACTGTCCCGGATATTTGCGGCGGAAAGGCCGGCTTCATCGACGACGGGCTCCACTACAGTGACGATACCCTTGAAAGCATAGCCGCCTACATCACAGGCTGAGCTCACACAGATCGGAGGCATTATGAGACCGCAGGCATTCCTTGAAATATTGCACACCGCCGAAAAGCTGAAGGACACGATCCGGCACTGCACCACCTCGAAAGGGCGGCCGGAGAGCGTGGCAGAGCATAGCTGGAGGATATCCCTCATGGCAATGCTGCTGAGAGAGCAGTTCCCGGAGGCCGACATCGACCGTGTGGTCAGGATGTGCATCGTCCACGACCTGGGGGAGTGCTTCACCGGTGACATACCCACATTCAGCAAGACTGACCTTGACAGAGAAAGGGAGGATAGTCTCCTGCAAGACTGGGTCATCTCTCTCCCTGACCAGGTATCGGCGGAGCTTTCGGCTCTTTTCGCCGAAATGGAGGCTCAGCAGACCTTAGAGTCTAAGATCTTCCGGGCCCTTGACAAGCTGGAGGCTCTGATCCAGCACAACGAATCTCCCATAAACACATGGTCCGAGAACGAGTACGAGCTGAACAAGACCTACGCCTTCGATGTAACAGAGTTCTCAGACTGGCTGACGGATCTGCGGAAGGAGATCCTTGCGGAGACCCTCCACAAGATCGAAACTGAAGAAAAATAGGCAAAAGGCCACCTGCAAGGGCGGCCTTTATTTGCAGGATATATATGTTAAAAGAAAAATATTATTTTGAAGGTGAGAAAACGAGACCACGGATCCAGACTAAGTAGTAGAGGATCATGATCCTATAGGAGGAAAATTCTTTATGGATAACGGTGCAAGTAGCTACCGCCGTTTCCTTTCCGGTGACAAGGAGGGCCTCAGTGAGATCGTCCGCACATACAGCGACGGGCTGATCTTCTACCTGTGCAGTATCGTCAGGGATATCCATACTGCCGAGGACCTAACTGAGGACGTTTTTGCTGTACTTATCGCTAAAAAGCCCAGATTTTCCGGCAAAAGCAGCTTCAAGACCTGGCTCTATTCCATAGGCAGGAACATTGCCTATGACTACATCAAAAGCAGCTCTAAGGGAATAGCTCTCGATGAGCTGCAAGAGGTCGCTGACGAGACAGATCTGGAAGAGAGATACATCAGCGAGGAGAGCAGGAGACTGCTCCACAGGGCGATCTCACGGCTGGAGCCTGACTACTCACAGGTGCTTTTCCTGATGTGGATCGAGGGCTTTGACACCGGAGAAGCTGCGCATATCATGAAAAAAACGAAACGGCAGATAGGCAATTTGGTATTCAGGGCAAAGGCTGCCCTCAAGAAAGAACTGGAAAAGGAGGGGATAGGCAATGAAGAGCTATGAAGAGCTGGAAAGGAATGCCTACATGAAGGCTGAAAAAATGATCGCCGAGAAAAAGCGGCGTGATAAGATCATAAGGCGGAGCGCAGTCTCTTCCGGGGCCTGTGCTGCGGCGATAGCCGGAGTATGGCTCATGTCAGTCGACGGCCTCAGAGATGCCGCAAAGCCTCCTCACACTGAAGTGGTGATCACTGAGACCACAGCCGTTCCGACTCTCCCGGAGGGAACTTCTGCGCCTTCTACAGAGCCGCCGGCAACTGAGCCTCACCCAGTCAAGACGACAGCCGCAGCTTCGGCGATCGTCCAAAGCACAGCCGCTCGAACAGCAGCCTCGACTGAGAGGGCCGCTCATACGGTAACAGAGGCTGCTGCGGTGACTGCACCGGAAAGGACCGTCCAGACTGCTCCTGTTACGGAGAGGACGTCGGCTGCAACAGCGGCTTCTCTTGCTACAGATACGGCTGCGCAGACCACTCCTGTTACAGCACCGGCAACGCAGACCTCTCCTGCTGTGACATCGAACATCATAACGACTATCGTCACCGATGATCCGGGCTCGATACCGGACGAGCCGACACCGCTCGGCACAACGACTAGAGTCCAGTCAGGAACATATTTGTACGACCCCAAAAAGACCTACAGCTTTTCTCTCGACGGAACGAGCTATGAGGTCTCCGGAGAGCGTGTTTATGAAGAGGATCTGCAAGACATGACCATGATAAACTATACATCTTTGTACACGACAGACTTTTTCGGTAAGACTATCGCTGTTGAGGCGTTGTTAGCTCATGCTCAGACGACGACCGAGACACACCCAGATCTTATCGTCTGCTCTGTACAAACATCTGAGGGCCAGGCGTATTTCATCGCTCGCCCCATAGGATAAAGGAGGTATCACTATGAAAAAACTATTCACTTCTATCATTGCGGCAGTGCTCGCTGTTTGTTCAGCAGCTCCTGTCAGCGCAAATGCCATCGCCAGATTTGGTGACCGCAGTTCAGAGATCAATGAGATGCTTGATCATTATCCCTATAAGCTGGAAGATCCCAGCAGCTATGAGTGGTGCTTGGAAGCTGTCAGCAATACGTCAGCTTACATCAATGAAGAGGCAACTGGTGTGCTGGTCATCGGTCAGCGAGGATCATACCTGGTGATAGGCTGCACCTCTGACACGAACGAGGCCGTCTTTATGACTGCTGTGCGTAATGCAGCCGAAAACCATATGGAGTCTCCAAGGATAACTGGCTTCAACAGGTGCTGCGTCATATACGATGTATCTGATGAAGCAGCGAAGGCTATATGGAACGAGGTCAAGGACGCTCAGGGCCTCAGGAGCTTTGAGTATACGCCTCAGTACTGGACCTACAACAACATCGGCTTCTTTGGGAACGTACTTACCTATGATGACGGAACGTTCAGGATCTTCGATAAGCAGTACTCAGATCTTGAGAGCTTCACAGAGGAAAACGGCCTAAAGATCAAGCAAGTGGAGATCCCAGTGGGGGACGAGATACATCCGGCGTATGAGGTCGTTCCTGCTGACGATACAAAACTGAATGCTGCTGAAATGGCAGAGCTTTCTGTTCGTATCGAGAAGGAGGTAGGCATATACGCCTATGGTTCAAGTCCTACGACCGTATCAGACAACGGCGAAACGGTGGAGCTTGTGGGAGCTGTGAACGGCGACGCCAATGCAGACAGCAGGCTCAGCCTCAACGACGCAGTTGCGGTCTTGCAGTATATCTCACTTCCTCAGAAATATCCTCTTACAGCACAGGGAAGGTTCAATGCCGACTGCGACGGCAAGGACGGGATCTCCGGCGGCGACGCTCTCTGGATCCAGCAGCAGGACGCAGAAAAAAGCACAGGCTGACATAAAACGAAAAGGCAGATACACAAGTATCTGCCTTTTGCTTTCTCTTGTTCTAATCAGCCGTTTACGACCTTTTCGAGAAGAGCACTGTTCTCAGGGGTATCCTTCAAGCAGTAGATCGAGCCGTTGATCGTTACGACTGCGATAGGCCGCTCATCGAACACAAGCGAAGTGAGATGGCCAAGGAGCTGCGCCACATCGGCCTTATCGTATTCGGTGCGGCTGTTGATAAACATCACGCCATTGTTATAGTTGGACTGACCGTCTTCGTAGTAGCCGTAGCCGTAGTAATCGTTCCTGTAGGCGAAGCCGAACTGTGACATGGTCTTCTCCTTATCCAGATGCCAATCCTCGTCGCCGTAATAGCTGAAGAAATTACCTGTGTCGCTCATATTCGAGGAGATATGCGAGCAGAGCTCAAAGTCGCTGTAGATATAGATCGAAGGATCGTAGTTGCCGTTGGAGAAAACGTTTTTGAGGTAAGCCTCGTCCATATCATCGGGGGAATAGCCCATGGATAAGAGCACCGACTTGGTCTCCTTGAACGAGTCGAGCACCCAGTTATCTCCCACATAGCAGAATACCTCGCCGCTGCTGAGCTCCTCGGCAGTCATTGCTTCGAGATCCCTGCGGTAGGCATCTCTGAGCTGGATCATATCGTCCTTCTTGACGTTCAAGGCGTCACCTGTCAGCATGAGCTTGTCTTCGATGCCAACGATACCCTTTGTGGCGTATTTTTCAGCGTCCTCATAGCTGCGGAACCACTCGTCGCTGGTGTTGGCCATGTTCATGAAGAATCTCTCAGAGGCATCCTTTGCATAGTCGTCTGACAGATAGACAGCCTTCATAAGGTCAGTCATCATGGCAGTGTTGATCGTATACCTTCTTGACAGGGTGGAACCGCTCTTCATGCGGTAGGACACATTGAAGCTGCAGTCGCTTACGAAGTAATTTTCGCTGCTGTCCTCAGAGAACTGCTCGTATTCGTAGTTCTCTGAGTGGAAATGCCTGTCAATGATCTCCTCATGGAGCTTGATGACCTGATCGATGACCTCAGGATCGTCGGTAGTGAACACACTGATCCCAGAGCCGAAGCTGGCATAGCTATAGGATCCGATCTCAACTGAAGAGATACTTGAGGCTGAGGGCACCTTCCTTGAGGCACCGAATCCGTCGGTCGCCTTGCAGACAGCGCAGATCACAAAGACGGATCCGACTGCAAGAGCGAAGCCCACGCCGGCTGTCCAGAACTTCTTGAAGCCTCTTCTTGTGATGACCTCCATTAGGAACCAGCCAACTGCACAGATGATGATACCTGCGATGATGTTGTCTCCGTCGGAGATGAACAGTGACAGTATGCAGAAAACAGCCATTGTGATGATAGCATAGTAGTAGCTCTTGAAAACATAGGGCTTTGAAACGTCCTCGGCCTTGCGCTTCTTGTAGAGCAGGAATGCCGCTAACAGAGCGATGAAGATAACTGCAGCAGCAGTGATGAGCCAGCTAAAATAGTTCCAAGTTGCCATTGGAGCACCGTAATTGCCCATAACGATGAACTCGCCGTTCGATAGATAGTCGCCGAAGAACACGCCTGCACCAAATGGACTGGTAGCAGTGAAGAACAGGCTCTTGATTATACTTGACTCGTCGATACCGAAGGCAGAGGAGTAGATCATAGCGATCCACAGGCAGGCGATAGTTGCCGGGATCATCACGTTCAGCGCAACGATGCTGAAAATAGCCTCGAAGGTGCTGCCGCAGAAAACGATTCCAAGCACAGCGAAGGTGTAGAGCATTATGAGTCCCACAACAACGATGATACCGCTGACAGTGATATGGCCAAGCATATCAGTAATGGCACTGCCGCCGAAGGAAGCCTCACCGATCAGAACGATACCGTAGCTGATGACGGTGCCAACTGCGATCGGGAGCAGATAGATGAACAGTCCAGAGAGATAGTCTGCGAAGAAGCGCTGGCCCGAGCTGAGGGGCAGGGAATAGTTCATGTCGACTAGCTGCTTCTGGTAGAGGTATCTGAAATGGAACAGTGCGATGATGAGGCCCATAGCGAAGCTGGCAAAAACAGCCACAGCGCCGATAGCTAAATAAGCGTCCGGCTGGAAGACCTCGTAGATGCTGACATTTTTCTTGTCGTAATACTCCATAAGGACGAACACAAGTGATAATAGGGGAAGTCCGAGCAAGGAGAAAACGAAGTTCACGATAAGAAGCTTTTTGCTCTCGGCAAGACGTGTTGCGAACCTTCTGCCGAAATAGCTCTTATTCTTCGTTGATGTCGCTGCTGTCATAGCCAAGCACCTCCAATTCGTAAATAAATATCTCCTCAAGAGTCAGCGGTATGAGCTCAAGGAGCACCGGCTTCTTCGGAGCGAATACGGCCTTGACCGTGTCCTCATCGCCTCTTGCGATGATGTAATAGATGCTCTGAGTGTGCTCAAAGTGCAGTATATCGATACCGGAGGCATCGAAGTCGGATATGCTGTACTCCACAGAGGTGCCGTCCTCGTTTTTCGGGAAGACCACCTGTACCTTGTGGATACTGCCCTTTACGTCGTCGATGTCCCGTGAGAAGATGATCTTTCCCTCGTGGAGCAGGGCGCAGGTGTCGCAGACCTCATTGATCTCCTTGAGATTATGTGAGGAGATGATCGTGGTGAGTTGTCTGTCCAGCATAGCGTCCACAAGCATCTTCTTAACGATGATGCGCATAGTGGGGTCGAGACCGTCGAAGGCCTCGTCAAGGAGGAGATAATCCGTCCTGCAAGCCAGTCCGATGATCACGATAGCCTGACGCTTCATGCCCTTTGAGAAGGTGCTGAGCTTCTTATCTAATGGCAGCTTGATCTTCGACCTGAGGCTCTCAAAGACCTCCTCAGAGAAATTGGGATAATAGCCCTTGTAGTAGTCCTTCAGCTTTTTCAGTGTAAATCCCTGGAACTGAACGGTCTCATCGTTGATGAAAAAAACCTTGGATTTCGCAGAAATGTTGTCGTAAACGCTCTCGCCGTCGATCAGCACCTGGCCGTCCTCGGGCCTGTAGATACCGGAAAGAAGGCGAAGGATGGTTGATTTTCCTGCGCCGTTAGAGCCGAGAAGTCCGAAAGCGGTGCCCTTCTCGATCTTAAGGTCGATCCCATCGAGAGCCGTATAGCTGTCAAACTTCTTGACAGTCTTTTTTAGCTCGATCATATCAATTCTACCTCCTCAGATCATTGTCTATCTTGTCTATCCTGCATTTCAGGTCTACAGGAGAAAGCCCGTTTTGCAGGGCCTCAGTTACGGCCTGATCGAAATCAGACAGAACAGCCTTCTGAAAGGCGCTGCTGTCCTTTTTTGCGATGAAGCTGCCCCGTCCGGGAACGGAGTAGATTATGCCGCTGCGCTCAAGCTCCTGATACGCCTTGGCAACGGTATTCGGGTTGACGCCGGTGGATTTTGCCAAACTCCTAACACTGGGGAGCTGGTCGTTCTCACTAAGAGTGCCGTTAATGATCAGGGCGATGATCTTGTCATGGATCTGCTCATAGATAGGCACCCGGCTCGTAAGATCAATAGAAAACATAGCCGCTCCTTTCTGTAACAGGTGTACTAAATCAAGTAGTACGGTTATTACAGTTATATGATACCACGTCTTTTTCCATTTGTCAAGTACTTTTTCCAAAAAAATATCCCCGTACATTTCTGTACGGGGAAAAATGTGCTGTTTTTAGTTCTTCTTAGCAGCCTCGATCTCAGCAAGAGCGTCCTTGCGTGAGAGGTTGATCCTGCCCTGACGGTCGATCTCAGTTACCTTAACAACGATCTCATCGCCGACAGTGACAACGTCCTCAACCTTCTCGACTCTCTGCTTATCCAGCTTTGAGATGTGGACAAGGCCGTCCATTCCGGGAACGATCTCAACGAAGGCGCCAAACTCCATAAGGCGAACTACCTTACCTCTGTAGATAGCGCCTACCTCAGGACCGTTAGCGATAGTCTCGACGATCTGGAGGGCCTTCCGTGAGTTAGCGGAGTCGATACCGCTGATGAATACGCTTCCGTCATCGTTGATGTCGATCTTTACGTTGCAGTCTGCGGAGATCTTCTGGATGACCTTACCGCCCTGGCCGATGACCTCACGGATCTTGTCCACAGGCACCTTGGTCTGGAGCATCTTAGGAGCGTACTCATTTACAGTAGCTCTGGGCTCAGGGATAGCCTTGAGCATGATCTCGTCAAGGATATACAGGCGAGCCTTTCTGGTCTTCTCGAAGGCCTCCTTGATGATAGCGGGAGTAAGGCCGTCCACCTTGATGTCCACCTGGATAGCAGTGATACCCTTGTGAGTACCGCCTACCTTGAAATCCATATCGCCGAAGAAGTCCTCAAGGCCCTGGATATCTACCATGGTCATGAAGTCGTCGCTGTCGGGGAGAGTGATAAGTCCGCAGGAGATACCTGCAACAGGAGCCTTGATCGGTACGCCGGCGTCCATAAGAGCCAGAGTCGAACCGCAGATAGAGCCCTGTGATGTAGAACCGTTAGAGGAGAGGACCTCTGATACCATTCTGATAGCGTAGGGGAACTCCTCAACTGAGGGGATAACAGGAGCAAGAGCTCTCTCAGCAAGAGCACCGTGACCGATCTCACGGCGTCCGGGGCCTCTTGAGGGCTTAGTCTCGCCAACTGAATAGCTGGGGAAGTTGTACTGGTGCATATATCTCTTGGAGACCTCTTCATCAAGGCCGTCCAGCTTCTGAGAGTCGCTCACAGGTCCGAGAGTAGCGATCGTGAGGACCTGGGTCTGGCCTCTTGTGAACAGTCCTGAGCCGTGTACACGGGGGAGGACTCCTGCCTCAGCAGCCAGAGGACGGATCTCGTCGATACCTCTTCCGTCAACACGCTTGCCCTCATAGAGCCAATTGCGGACGATCTTCTTCTGGAGCTTGTAGACACACTCGTCGATCATAGCGCCCTGCTCAGGGTACTGCTCGTCGAACTTAGCGTGGATATCGTCAACGATAGGAGCAAGTCTCTCATCACGAACGTTCTTATCATTTGTATCGAGAGCGAACTTCACACGGTCAGAAGCGAAGGCCTCGATAGCGTCGAACATATCGTGGTCTACCTCCATGGACTCGAAGGTGAACTTAGGCTTGCCGATCTGTGAGCGGATGTCATTGATGAAGGCCACCATCTTCTTGATCTCCTCGTGGCCCTTGAGGATAGCCTCCAGCATAGTGTCCTCAGGCACCTCGTTAGCGCCGGCCTCGATCATAACGATCTTCTCGGCAGTACCTGCAACAGTAAGAGTAAGGTCAGTCTTAGCTCTCTGGTCAAGAGTAGGATTGAGCACGATCTCGCCGTCTACCAGACCGACGTTGATGCCGGCGATAGGTCCGTTCCAAGGTATATCAGAAATGGAGATAGCGATAGATGTAGCGATCATGCCTGCGATCTCAGGGGAGTTGTCCGGCTCAACAGCGAGAACTGTCATAACTACGGAAACATCGTTCCTCATGTCCTTAGGGAAGAGGGGACGGATAGGTCTGTCGACGCAGCGTGAAGTAAGGATAGCCTTCTCAGAGGGCTTGCCCTCACGCTTTGTGAAGCTGCCGGGGATCTTGCCTACGGAGTAGAGCCTCTCCTCATAGT
The DNA here is from genome assembly GCA_017460665.1 of Ruminococcus sp. GTDB lineage: Bacteria > Bacillota > Clostridia > Oscillospirales > Ruminococcaceae > Ruminococcus. The sequence continues at coordinate 64,893 of JAFUAO010000061.1, read as the reverse complement.
CGACAGAGAGAGGGAAGAAGTCGATGCCCTCTCTGGGCTTAGCGCTTGCGGTAACGTTAGCCATAACGACTGTCTCGCCGTAGCGTACCCAGCAGGAGCCGTTGGAAAGTCCACAGGTCTTGCCGGTCTCTACGATGAGAGGTCTGCCGGCATAAGTAGTTTCAAATTTTCTGTAATTCTCAAACATAATTATTCCTCCAAAAATAGTATTTCTGCCGAGCCAGAGCTCTTAGAAGTTAGAGGCAAAAGGTGAGCCGGAGGGCACACATCTTGCCTCTGACTTCTAATCTCTTTCTACGGCAGATAGACTTAAAGGCAGAGGGGCATATAGCCCGTCTGCCTTACAGCTTTCTTCTTACTTACGGAGACCGAGCTTCTCAACGATAGCACGGTATCTGTTGATATCCTTCTTCTTAAGGTATCCGAGAAGGTTACGTCTGTGACCTACCATCTTGAGAAGGCCTCTTCTGGAGTGGTGGTCGTTCTTGTGGGACTTCAGGTGTTCTGTAAGGTCGTTGATCCTTCTTGTGAGGATAGCGATCTGGACCTCAGGGGAACCTGTGTCGTTCTCGTGAGTTCTGTTAGCTTCGATAACAGCAGTCTTTTCTTCTTTCAGTAACATTGAAAGCACCTCTTAATAAATAGTATTCCGTAAACATAGACAGGGTGGATCTCGAGGACAGGCCCATGTCCAAGTACACGGTGATAATATTATAACACAAAAACCAAGACTTGTAAAGGACTTTTTCAAAAAAATTTCAGGATAGGGCTTCTTTGCGAAGGTTCGGCCAAAAACGGGCAGCAGCGATTAAAGTAAAAGAAAAAATAAAGGAAGTATATTGACGTTGGGCAAGAAATATTATATAATAGAAGTGTATGAAAATGTATCAATAGTGATCTGATGGAAGAAGTGATAGATTGAAAGATCAAGTGTCCGCATCGGTCCTCAGCGCAGACCTGCTGCACCTTGGAGCTGAGATAGACAGGCTCGAAAAGAGCGGAGCAGATATGCTCCATTTCGACGTAATGGACGGTATCTTCGTAAACAACATATCCTACGGACTGCCCCTGCTGGAGCAGGTGAGGAGCTGTACGGATATGATACTGGACGTACATCTTATGATAACCAGGCCTGAGCGCTATGTGGAGCGCTTCGCAAAGACAGGGGCCGACATCATCTCGTTCCACTTGGAGGCCACCGATGATGTCAGAGGGACCATCTCTGCGATCAGGGCAGCGGGAGCAAAGGTCTCCCTCGCCATAAAGCCGGCAACTCCTGCGCAGAGCGTTTTCGAGTATCTGCCGCTGGTGGACATGGTGCTGGTAATGACTGTCGAGCCCGGCTTCGGCGGACAGAGCCTTATCCCTGAGACTCTCGAAAAGGTGGAGATCATCCGCCGCAGAGCTCAGGAGACCGGACTGGATCTTGACATCGAAGTAGACGGCGGCATAAACGCCCAGACCGCTCCGGAGGCAAAGAAAGCAGGAGCGAACGTCATCGTTTCCGGGAGCTTCCTCTTCCGTGCCGATGACATGAAAAAGACTGTAGAACTCATCAAGGAAGGAAACAAATGCTGAAAAAAGCAAAACAGGAACGCCTTATCTGGCTCGATATAATGCTGACCCTCCTTACTTTGGAGCTTATGGCATACTTTTACTACGGGCTCCGCGCCCTTGTGCTGGGGGGAGCCTGCGTTGCGGTGTCTGCTGCTGCGGAGTTCATATCCCTGCGCCTTATGCACAGGAGGTTTTCCGCAGACGACCTGACCTGCACCTCCGACGCATTGATCATCGCCCTCATGCTGCCCACCGTCATCGACTACAAGATCGCAGCTATCGGCTGTGTTTTCGCAGTAGTCGTGGCCAAGAACATCTTCGGCGGAAGGCTGAACATGATCTTCTCACCGGCAGCAGCGGCCTACGTTTTTATGCTGACCTCATGGCGAAATCAGGTCCTCCAGTTCACTCAGCCCCACGTCCATACCGGGGTCCTTGAAAAGGCGACAGGACTGGTGACCTCCGCAAGCCACAGCTTCAACCTGACCGGTGAGATGGACGCCACTGACTTTGAGCTCCTCATGGGAAATTTCAGCGGACCGGCCGGCGCAGTCAGCATACTGCTCCTTGCGGTAGCGGCGCTGATCCTGATTCTGAGAGGGGACATCTCCGGCGGAGCCTTCATCGGCACTGTAACGGGAACTGTGATCCTTTCGTACCTCGTCCCAATGTCCGGCAGGATCGCCGACTCAGTAAAATACCCTCTTGTAACAAATATGGTGCTCTTTGCGGCGGTCTATATCGTCTCAGACAAGAGGATCGCTCCCAGAAGGCATTACTACGCATTTTTCTACGGGCTTTTCATAGCCATGACCTCATATATAATAGTGCTCACGACGGCCAAGGAGAACGCCATAGTCATCGTTGCTCTGCTGTTCACGCCTATCGCACTGGCCTTCAAGAACCTCGAAAAACGCATCGATGACCTGGACGCACAGGCCGAAGCTGAGAGGGCTCTCAAGGAAGAGCAGTCTGCTGAGGAGCCTGCCCAAGAGAGCTCTCCGGAGGATACTGACGAGGAGCAGATCCCGGAAGCTGACTCTGAGGAGCCTCCTTTAGAAGAAGAGCCTGAGCTCTCCGAGGATCAGGAGGAAGAGGAGGTGACCGGCGATGAAGAATAAGAACCAGTCTGTTTTTGACGGACTTTTGGCCGATAATACGGTGCTCTCGTCCTGTATGGTCATCTCGCCGGTGATCATCTGCGGCGACACTCTCCGCAACGCCGAGGCCTTGGCAATGGCCTTCACAGCGATCACGCTGCTGTCGGTGCTGCTATGCTCGTTCATTCCCAAAAGACTGCCCTACGCAGTAAAGATCATCATTTACGCCGTGATCTCATCTCTGATCTACATTCCGGTGAGGATGGCGGCCCAGGAATTCTTCCCGGGCATCATCACAAGGATCGGGATATATTTCCCTCTGCTTGCGGTGAACTCCCTCATCGTGGTCCAGACAGAGGCAAAGTTTTTCCGCATGAAGCGCCTTAAAATGATACCTGCGCTGCTGTTCTATGTGGCAGGCTTCGACGCAGTCATACTGATCACCGCATTCATTCGTGAGCTCCTTGCTTACGGAACTATCAACAACCGCATGGTGGACGCAGATACTCTTATTTCCGGCCTCGGCCAGCCCTTCGGCGGCTTCATCTTCTTAGGCCTTCTCTGCGGAGCCTACCGTGCTGTCCGCTCTCTGTTCCCGGCTGAGCAGAGCACAGGAAGGGAGTGATGTGAATGTTCCTTATCAACGACTTCATCGCCCTTCTTGCGGCAAATCTGATACTCACACAGGCCCTCGGCACGAGCACGATCTTCATCGCCTCCGGGAGCCGCAGAAAGCTGGTAGCCACCACACTGGTCATAACTCTCTTCACCACCGCAGGTGCTGCGGCGGCATATGCCGTTGACAGCCTTCTGCCCTCGCAGTACAGCTACCTCACGCTGCTCTGCTACACACTTACAGTCAGCCTGCTGTATGTGATCTTCCTGACAGTCTTCTACTTCATCAGTAAGGAGCGCTTCAAGAGCGTCAGAAGGTATATCCACATTTCGGCTTTCAACTGCGCTGTGATGGGAACTCTCTTCACGATCAGTGGAAGAGCCTCCGAGGACCCGGCTCTGAGCAACATCGGGAGCTATGTGTTCGCCGGACTTGAGGCCGGCGTAGGCTTCGTCCTCGCCGCACTGATCCTTTCCGCCGCCTTCCATAAGCTGAATTCAGCGAAGGTCCCGGCAGCGTTCAGAGGATCCCCGGCGATGCTCGTTTATCTTGGCATAATATCAATGGCAGTATGGGCACTGAAATAAAGAAAAAGCCTGACTGCATTTAGGAGAAAAAAATGAGAACAAATAAAAAAGGAAGGAAACTTTACAAGACCAAGGAAAAGAACTACTACGGCAAGAGCCCGGTAGGGAAGGTCTTTTCAGCCGTTTTGTCCGTACTTCTCATAGGCGGGCTCGGCTTCATCGGCTACAGCGTTGCTGAGCCGCTTTTGAACTACAACAAAAAGGTGGACGACGACGCCTCCAACGTTGAGACTACTACAGAGCCAACTGAGGTGACAACGGTCCCTGACGAGTCCTCATCTGCCGAGCTGGTCCCTAACGTAAGGACCGATCAGCAATACAAGGCAGCCGCTCTGTCCGTAAATGCCATGAACAGCATCAACGCTCTGAACGCTGCGCTGGAAGCTGTTCCAGCAGATCAAGGGATAGAGTATGTCGAGGTGCCGCTGAAGGCCTCGGGAGGCAATATCTACTACAGCACTAAGGTCTATGAGGCTCAGTCCTCGGGAGCTGTCCAGTCCTCGCTGACCCTTGACGAGATCGTCTCAGCGATCGAGTCTGCCGGGTATAAGCCGGCTGCGGTCATAAGCACCTTCTGGGACAACGTCCTGCCCTCGACCTATCCTCAGACCGGCTATGTCACCGTAGACGACGGCTCACAGTGGATCGACGATAACTACGATTCCGGCGGAAAGCCTTGGGTGTCGCCTTATGCTGACGCTGCGGTCGATTATGTCTGCCAGATCACAGATGAGGCAGTTTCTGCCGGCTTTGACAGGATAGTCTGCTCGGACTTCATGTTCCCTCATTTCAGGCCCACCGATCTGGAACTGTTAGACCAAAGACTTGCCGGAAAGGACCGGTTCATGGCTCTTACCTCGGCTGCGAACCTGCTCTATGACAAGATCACCACCGGCGGATCACGAATGATCGTGGAGGTCTCTGCGGCTGAGATCCTCAGCCGCAACGCTGACATCCTCCAGCCCATGATGCTCACGGCGGACACGGTGATAGTGGACATAAACATGGACGAGATAAGCTGGGGGATCTCTGACGGCTGGACAGTGTATGAGTTCAGCGGGACCCCGGCGGAAAAATCGAAAAAATGCCTTGGCTTCATCGGTGACGAGCTGGAGGGCTTCAATGTGGCTGTAAGGATCTCAGGGAGCTCGGCCACTACCGAGGAGCTGATCAAGGCGAAGGAAGAGATCGCCGATCTCGGATATACTTCATTCGTTATCGGCTGAGAATATGCCCCTTTTTCAAGGGAGAACGGAGAAAACTATGGCAGAGAATTTCAAGGTCTCACTGCAAAAGGTGATAGATGAGTTCAAGCTGGAAGTCATTTATATCCACAAGGACGCTGAGTCCATACTTATCGACGAAAACGACGTGAACAGGCCGGGCCTCCAGCTCATGGGCTTTTATGAGTATTTCAACCCTGAGCGTATCCAGATCATCGGAAAAATGGAGTTCGCCTACCTTTCGACTATCGACGAGAAAACTCGCCGTGAGCGTCTGGAGCTGCTCTTTGCTCAGAGGCTCCCTGCGCTGATAATCACAAGAGAGCTGCCTTATTTTGCGGAAATGCTGGAGCTTGCCAAGGAATACGAGGTGCCTCTCCTTCGCAGCAAGGAGAGCACGTCAAACTTCATGTCAGGGCTCATCGCCTTCCTCAACCTCAATCTTGCCCCCAGAGTCACCCGCCACGGCGTTCTCATCGAGATCTACGGCGAGGGCGTGTTCATAACAGGCGAGAGCGGCGTCGGAAAGAGCGAGACCGCCATCGAGCTGGTAAAGCGTGGCCACAGACTTGTTGCAGATGACGCAGTCGAGATCAGAAAGGTCTCTAACATCAGCCTCGTGGGAAGCTCTCCGGACAATATCCGCCACTTCCTTGAGCTCCGTGGCATCGGCATCATCAACGCAAGGCGCCTCTTCGGTATCGGCGCTGTTAAGATGACGGAGAAGCTGGACCTTGTGGTCGAGCTGGAGCAGTGGAACTCTGAGAAGATCTATGACAGAATGGGCGTTGACACCGAGTATGTCACACTTCTTGGCGTGAAGATCCCGTCACTGACTATCCCTGTCAAGCCCGGAAGGAACCTAGCCGTTATCCTTGAGGTAGCCGCTATGAACAACAGGCAGAAGAAAATGGGCTACAATGCCGCTCAGGAGCTCCTTAACAGGCTCGGTATGGACTCCGACCCCAAAGAGACCGTCAAGGAATACGACACGTTCTAAGATATGCTTTTGATATAGGAGATAACGATGATAGATATTGATTCACTGACTGCGCTCAGCGAAAAGCTGGGCTGCCGTATAACGCCAGACTGCTCGCTCAGCGAGTACATCACCTTCCGCTTCGGAGGCCCCTGCAAGGCCCTTATCAGCGTAAATTCGGCAAGATCTGCCGCTGAGCTGATCCGCTATCTGAAGCAGAACGAGGTCCACTTCGGCATCCTCGGAAGAGGCAGCAACGTCCTTGTGCCGGACGAAGGCTTCGACGGCGTGATCCTGCTCTTCGGAGGAGATTTCGCACGTCTTGAGATCGAGGGTACAAGGCTCAAATGTCAGGCCGGAGTGCTCCTGTCCTCAGCCTGCGTACACGCTCAGCATCAGGGACTGACAGGCATGGAGAACCTTTTCGGTATCCCAGGAACTGTGGGAGGAGCGCTCTACATGAACGCCGGAGCCTACGGCAGCGAGATGAAGGATATAGTGGTCTCTGCGGAGTACATCGACGAGGACTGCAATATCCGCAGTATAACGAATGAAGAGATGCAGCTCGGCTACCGCAAGAGCATCTTCACAGGTACAGGCTGCGTGATCACCTCAGTCACTCTCCAGCTCTCAGAGGGAGACCCCGACAAAATCAAGGAGGCCATGACAGAGTGTATGCAGAAGCGCAGCTCCAAGCAGCCCCTTGAATACCCCAGCGCCGGGAGCACCTTCAAGCGCCCGGAGGGGAGCTACGCCTCCCTCCTCATCGACCAGTGCGGCCTAAAGGGACTTTCCTGCGGCGGAGCTATGGTCAGCGAAAAGCACAGCGGCTTCGTGATCAACAAGGGCTACGCCACTTGCGCAGATGTCCTTGAGCTCTGTGACCAGATCAAGAGTATCGTAAAGGATAAGACCGGCTTCCAGCTGGAGCTCGAACCGGTGATACTGAAGTGAGAACGATACAGGAGGTAAAGGAATGCAGCTTCTGATAGTTACAGGTATGTCCGGCTCCGGAAAGTCCAGCGTCATGGACGTTATGGAGGACATAGGATACTACTGCATAGACAACATCCCACCAAAGCTGATCACTCGATTTGTAGATCTGTGCCGGAAGTCCGAGACAGGGATCAACAAGATCGCCGTGGCGGTAGATATAAGGACAGGCGATATGTTCGCCGAGATCTTCCGAGCTCTCCAGTCCCTAAAGGACGAGACCGATGTGGAGGTCAAGGTCCTCTTCATCGAGGCCAGCGACGAGGTCTTGATCAAGCGCTACAAGGAGACCCGCAGGAAGCACCCCCTTGACGAGAAGTTCAACGGGAACCTCCATGCGGCCATAAAGTATGAGTGGAACCAGCTCGCACAGCTCAGAGAGATCGCCGATTTCTACATCGAGACCTCTGACCTGAGCGCAAACCAGCTAAAGGAGCAGGTCAAGGAGATCTTCTTGGACCGCCGCTCAGACTCGATGACGATCAAGGTCATGTCCTTCGGCTTCAAGTACGGAGTCTCCACTGAGTCGGATCTGGTCTTCGATGTAAGGTGTCTGCCTAATCCCTACTACATCGACGAGCTCCGCAGCCATACAGGGTGCGAGGCCTGCGTAAGGGACTACGTTATGAGCTTCGAGCAGTCACAAAAGCTGCTGGAGAAGCTCACTGACCTGATAGATTACCTGATACCGCTTTATGTCCATGAGGGCAAGAGCCAACTGGTCATAGCATTTGGCTGCACCGGCGGAAAGCACCGCTCGATCACCTTTGCGGAGCTCATGGCAAAGCACCTCACCGAAAACAATTACAAGGTCCAGAAATACCACAGAGACATTACCAAGGACAAAAAATTCTGATCATAGGTCCGCATACCTTGAATGGTGTGCGGACAAATTTTGACTGGAGCTGATAAAATGTCGTTTTCCAATGATGTCAGAAAGGAGATCTGCGAGTCGATCTCCGATAAAAATCAGCGCTATTCCTGCCTTTACGGAGCGCTGCTCTTCTCCCGGACACTGAGCCGTGAGAGGATAGTCTTCCAGACCGAGAGCAGGATCTCTGCCGATACTTTCTCTGAGCTCTTCTCCCGTGTTTTCAAGACGGAGCCCCTGTGCAGGACCAATGAGAGGAAAAGCGGCTCGGTGCTGTACACCTTCGATATAGATGACAGGGAGCTCATCGGCTCTGTGATGACGAAGTACCGCATAGATCCTGAGCTCCCCAGGCATATCAACTCCGAGATCATCACCACCAGCAGCCTTGGGATCTTCACAGCAGGGATCTTTCTTGCCTGCGGCAGCGTCAACGATCCCTCGAAGGAGTATCATCTGGAGTTCTCAGCCCCCGAGGAGGCCCTTGCAGGAGAGCTGGTAGCTCTTCTTGCTGACATCGGAGTCAAGGCCAAGACAGTCCTTCGCCGTGGAGCACATATAGTCTACATCAAGGGGAGCGAGTCCATCGAGGACACTCTCACCTTCATCGGAGCCCAGCAGTGTACTCTTGAGATAATGAACGTGAAGATCTACAAGGACGTCCGCAATAAGGTCAACCGCATCGCAAACTGCGACAGCGCAAACATCGACAAGGTGGTCAACGCAGCCATGAAGCAGATCGAGGATATAAGGCTCATCGCCTCTGTTTCCGGCCTTGACAGCCTTACCCCGGAGCTCCGTGAAGTAGCAGAGCTCCGCCTTGAAAACAGCGGCATGAGCCTTTCCGACATAGGCGAAGCCCTCTCAGAGTCCATAAGCCGCTCTGGAGTCAACCACCGCTTCAAGAAGCTGGCCAAGATCGCCGACGACATCAGAAAGCGAGGCGGATATGAGAGCTGATGAATTCGTGAACCTCCACGTTCACACCGAGTATAGTCTTCTTGACGGAGCCTGCCGCATAGACAAGCTGATCGACAGGGTCAAGGAGCTGGGCCAGACCGCCATAGCGATAACCGATCACGGCAATATGTACGGAGCAGTCGAGTTCTGGAAAAAGGCCACGTCTGCCGGGATCAAGCCGATCATCGGCTGTGAGGTATACGTTGCGCCAAGGACACGCTTCGACAAGGAGCCAAGGATCGACAGCAAGCCCTATCACCTGATCCTACTGTGCGAGAACAACGAGGGCTACAGCAACCTTGTAAAGCTGGTCTCTGCCGCAGAGCTGGAGGGATTCTACAGCAAGCCGAGAGTCGACAGGGAGCTGCTGAAAAAGTACCACAAGGGCCTCATCTGTCTTTCCGGCTGCATAGCAGGGGAGATCCCCCGGCTCCTGCTGAAAGGGGAGACAGAGAGCGCCAAAAAAACTGCCCTTGAGTATCTTGAGATCTTCGGCGAGGGGAACTATTTCCTTGAGATCCAGGACCACGGTATCGAGGAGGAAAAAGCCGTTCTCCCCAAATTATACGAGCTTTCCGAGGAGCTAGGCATACCTCTTGCGGCAACTAATGACTGCCATTATATCCGCAGCGAGGACGCCGAATTGCAGGACGTTCTCCTCCATATCCAAACAGGAAAAACTCTCGGGGACCCCGACGCTCTCAGCTTTGAGACAAAGGAGTTCTACGTCAAGTCCGCCAACGAGATGCACACCCTTTTCAGCGGAAGGGAGGAGCCTTTGCTGAACACTGTGCGTATCGCAGAAAGGTGCGATGTAAGGCTGGAATTCGGCAATATCAAGCTGCCCCGGTTCACCATGGAAGGCGTCAGCGACAACCGTGAGTATTTCAGAAGGCTCTGCTACGAGGGCCTTCACCGGCGCTACGGACCTTCACCGGAGAGCCGCATCACTGAGCGCCTTGGATATGAGATCTCGGTCATCGAAAAAATGGGCTATGTGGACTACTTCCTGATCGTTCAGGACTTCATCGGCTACGCCAAGAGGAATTCTATCCCGGTGGGTCCGGGAAGAGGCTCCGGCGCCGGCAGTATCTGCGCCTACTGCATGGGGATCACGGGTATCGACCCCATGCGCTTCGGACTGCTTTTTGAGCGCTTTCTCAACCCCGAGAGAGTCAGTATGCCGGATCTGGACATTGATTTTTGTATCATAAAGCGTGACCTGGTAAAGGACTATGTGGTCCGAAAATACGGCGAGGACAAGGTCTCTGACATAATCGCCTTCGATACCATGAAGGCCAAGGCCGCTGTCCGGGACGTCGGAAGGGTCCTGGGGATCTCATATCAGCTCTGCGACAAGGTGGCAAAGATGATCGACGGGCGGTCTGAGCTTTCCGAGGAGCTAAAGACCAATGACGAGCTGGCCGGGCTCTATCGCTCAGACCGCTCTGTGCGCCGGCTCATCGACCTTTCCATGGGGATCGAGGGTATGCCGAGGCACACCTCCACCCACGCAGCAGGAGTCGTGATCTCAGCCTTCCCATTGAACGAGATCGTTCCTATCCGCCTAAATGACGGAGCAGTAGAGACCCAGTACCCTGCGCCTATCCTTGAAGAGATCGGCCTGCTGAAATTCGACCTGCTGAGCCTTCGCAACCTGACCATGATCAATGAGGCTGTAGAGGCTATCCGGCGCAAAGAGCCGAGCTTCGACATAGACGCCGTACCCACCGACGACCCCAACATCTACAAAATGCTGTCCGCGGGCGATACTATGGGAGTTTTCCAGTTCGAGAGCGCCGGCATAACACAGTGCCTCATGGATATACAGCCTACTAAGCTGGAGGAGATCATCGTCGTTCTGGGACTTTACCGCCCCGGTCCCATGAAGAGCATACCCACCTATATCGCCAACAAAAAGGATCCGGAGCACATCAAGTTCCTCCACCCTCTGCTGAAGGACATCCTTATGGAGACCTACGGCGTTATGGTGTATCAGGAGCAGGTAATGGAGATCTGCCGGAAGCTGGCAGGCTACTCCTACGGCCACGCAGATGTAGTGCGCCGTGCGATGTCCAAGAAAAAGCACGAGGTCATGCTAAAGGAGCGTGAGAGCTTCGTTTCCGGAGCCCTAAAAAACGGCGTTCCCAAGGAGACCGCTGACAAAATCTTTGACGATATGGTCAGCTTTGCCTCCTACGCCTTCAACAAATCCCACGCCGCCGCATACGGCTATCTGGCTTATCAGACGGCCTACCTCAAATACTACTACCGTGGCGAGTACATGGCAGCTACAATGTCCAGCGTCATGGCGAACACGGCAAAGCTGGCTGAGTACATCTCAGACTGTAGGAGCGCCGGGATCCAGATCGTTCCTCCGGATATAAACCGGAGCCTAACAGGGTTCTACTACTCAGAGGGCAAGATGTATTTCGGCCTGATGGGGATCAAGGGCGTGGGCTCAGGGCTGTGCCAGAAGATCATCTACGAGCGCAGAAAGGGCGGAGATTTCACCGGTCTACAGGACTTCTGCGAGCGCACCGAGGGCAGAGAGCTGAACAAAAAGGCTCTTGAGAGCCTGATCAAATCCGGAGCCTTCGACGGAATGGGACTCAACCGCCGGCAAATGCTGGAGAGCTTCGAGATGCTCCTTGACGCAGCAGGGGAGAGCTCCCGTGGGATAATGGAGGGCCAGCTCGACCTTTTCGGCGGCGAGGAGACAGAAAAGCTCCGGGCAAGGATCCCCTACAAGGAGGAATTCGACTATAAGCGGCTCCTTGCAATGGAAAAGGAAGCCACAGGAATGTACATCAGCGGCAGCCCTCTAGACGAGTACGGCTATTTGCAGCAGCTCATGCACCTGCAAAGCATCAGTACTGTGCTTTCTGACGAAAGGCTGAAAGACGGCGACAGCGTAAGGCTCATGTGTCTGATCCAAGGGAAGAAGCTCCACGTCACCAAAAAAGGGGACAGAATGTGCTTTCTGACCTTATCTGACGGAGGGGGAGAGATCGACGCCATCGTTTTCCCGGAGCTGTTCACAGTCTCCGGCCATGCACTTAACGAGGAGACGATCGTGCTGATCAGCGGAAGGATCTCAGTAAAGGACGACGAGCGCAGCATAGTCTGCGGCGCTATCTGGACCGAAAGGGACTTTCAGGCTCTAGTGCAGCGCCAGCTCCTTTGCATAAAGACCACCTCTGACAAGGTCGGCATGACTCCTGAGCTCTCAGCGATAGGGGCAAGATGCCCCGGGCAGACAAGAGTCTGCTTCTACGCTTCTGACCTAAAAAAGAAGCTGATCCCAAAACAGGACCTGAGCATTTCCGTCACAAGAGAGAGCTTCGAGGAGCTGAAAAAGCTCTACAGAGCCGAGGATCTGGGTCTGATAGCCGCAAAATGACCCAAAGATCATAAACAAATTACAAAAATTCCCGAAATCCCCTTGACAAATCTCAGAAAAGTAGTACAATATATATGTATGGAATTATGCAAGCTGGGTATGCTTCAAGCTCCGGCAGCTCAATAATATACGCGCAAGCGCAGAATGGAGAATATGTATGATCAAGAAAATCGGAGTATTAACTAGCGGCGGAGATGCCCCCGGAATGAATGCCGCTGTAAGAGCAGTCGTTAGGACGGCTCTCAGCAAGGGCATGGAGGTCTACGGCATCCACAGAGGATACGTCGGCCTTATCAACGGTGACATTTTCAAAATGGACGAGAGGAGCGTTTCCGATATTATCCATAACGGCGGAACTATCCTTTATACCGCAAGATGCCCCGAGTTCAGAACAGCAGAGGGCGTTGCAAAGGCTAAGGCCAAGTGCGACGAGCTCGGCATAGAGGGTCTGGTAGTTATCGGCGGCGACGGCTCATTTAGAGGTGCTGCTGACCTGTCCGCACAGGGTATGCTGTGTATCGGTATCCCCGGAACTATCGACAACGACATCGCCTGCACTGATTATACTATCGGCTTCGATACTGCTATGAATACCGCTATGGAGCTGGTGGATAAGCTCCGTGATACATCACAGTCCCACGACCGTATCTCCGTTGTTGAGGTAATGGGAAGAGGTGCCGGACATATCGCAGTAAATACAGGTATCGCCTGCGGTGCAACTGACATAATCACTCAGGAGGTCCCCTACGACCTTGACGCTATCGCAAACACCATGCTGGCTAAGAAGGCGAAGGGCAAGCAGAACTTCGTCGTTATCGTTGCCGAGAGCATCGGACATTCTCAGGAGATCGCTACTGCTCTCCAGGAGAAGACCGGTATCGAGGCCCGTGCAACTATCCTTGGCCACGTTCAGAGAGGCGGCTCTCCTACAGTTAGAGACCGTGTAGAGGCCACAAGAATGGGCTACTACGCAGTTGAGCTCCTTGAGCAGGGAGCCAGCAACAGAGTTGTCGGCATCAAGGACAACCAGATCGTTGATTACGATATCCAGGAGGCTCTGGCGATGCAGAAGCCTTACGATATCAAGCTCCACAAGATCGCAGAGCAGATCGCATTCTAAGCAAGAGAAGCAAAATTAGCCATAGTATCTCGGATCAGCCGAGGTACTATGGCTTTTCTGTTTGCAGAAAAAAGCGCCGAGGCAGTCCCTCGGCGCTCAAACTTTTTACTGATCTAACTCAGCCTTTACTGCGTCGAACTCGTCTGTGATCTCCTTAGAAGGAGCAGGAGTTACCAGCGAAACTACAACGATCGCTATGAGTGCGCAGATGAATGCAGGGAGGAGCTCGTAGATGTCAAGGGCTCCGCCGAGAGGACGAACAGCGAACTTCCAAACGAAGATCATCACGCCGCCGACTACAAGACCGGCGATAGCGCCGTACTTGTTGGTGCGCCTCCAGAAGAGGGAGGTCAGCATGAGAGGTCCAAATGTTGCGCCAAATCCGGCCCAAGCAAAGGAAACTACACGGAATACTGAGCTGCTGCTGTCCCAAGCAAGGATAACGCCCAGAACTGCGATAATGAGCAGTACAGCTCTTGCCGCCATCATAGAGGCCTTCTCAGAGAGCTTGATCTTGAAAACTCCCTTGAGCAGGTTCTCGGACATACTTGACGAAGCTGCAAGGAGCTGAGAGTCGGAAGTAGACATGGTGCAGGCGAGGATACCGGCGAAGATGAGTCCGGCCACCAGAGCTGCGATAACGCTGTGCTTGCTGAGCAGGGTAGCCATTTCCAGAACTATAGTCTCAGAAGAGGAGGAGTCAAGGAGCTCCTTGACGTCGCCCTGAGCTGTTAGAGCTCTTCCGATAAAGCCGATGAAGACAGCAACGCCCATTGCGATAACTACCCAGATAGAAGCGATCCTTCTGGAGATACGGATCTTGTTCTTGTCGTCGATAGCCATGAACCTGAGCAGGATATGAGGCATACCGAAGTAGCCAAGTCCCCAAGCCAGAGTCGAAACTATCGGGATAAAGCCAAATGAAACAGGCTCGCCGTCAGCGGTCACGGTCTTAGTGAAGTTGAGGTAATTCGTCAGGCCCTTTGCGTTCTCGATAACATTATCGATGCCGCCGGCAGTACTTACGCCGAAGATGACCAGGATCACAAGAGCGGTGGTCATAACGATGCTCTGGATAAGGTCAGTGAAGCTGGCTGCGAGGAAGCCTCCCAGAGAGGTGTAGGCGATGATGATAGCGGCGCTGATCAGCATAGCCACATGGTAATCCCAGCCAAAGAGCTGGTTGAAGAGCTTTCCGCAGGCCGAGAAGCCTGAAGCTGTGTAGGGAACGAAGAAGATGATGATGATGAGCGCAGAGATGCCCATGATGATCTTCTTGCTGTCCCTAAAGCGGTTAGAGAAGAAGTCCGGGATCGTGATAGAGTTGAGACATTTCGCTGAGTAAACTCTCAGTCTCTTGGCAACGATCAGCCAGTTGAGATAGGTGCCGATAGCCAGACCGATAGCAGTCCAGCCCACCTCGGCAGCACCGCAGAGGTAAGCAAGTCCCGGAAGTCCCATGAGCAGGTAGCTGCTCATATCGGAGGCCTCAGCGCTCATAGCAGAGACCAGCGGGCCCAGCTTTCTGCCGCCCAAGTAGAAATCTCCGACGTTGTTGTTCTTCTTTGAGAAGACAACGCCGATAACTACCATCATGGCCATATAGACCAAAATGGTGATAAGTATGCAGATAACGGATCTTGACATGATGATCTGATCAGAGTTATCTGATCATACCCTCCTTTCAGTGATTTAATACGCAAAACTGCAATATTTATTATATCACAAGATCATCACAATTGCAAGGAAAAACCTTAATATTTTCCTTCCTATGTCACCCTGCACAAATCGCAGACAAAGATCTTGTGCAGCATAACAAAGACCCGAAGGCGAATGATACGCTTTCGGGTCTGTGAAATACTTATTTCAGGTCAATCCTGATATACTGAGTCGATACCGAAGTATTCCTCAAGAGTGTATTTAGGGTCTCCAGCCTTATCAGCGGCCTCACGGAACTTCTTGACGAAGTCCTCGCCGACGTATCTGATGTGCCAAGGTTCATATTTATAGCCGGTGATGTCAGCCTTGCCCTGAGGATAGCGAAGGATGAAGCCGTACTCCTCGCAGTGCTCCTCGATCCATATCGCCTCGGGAGTCCCGATGAAGCTGTCGTCGATGATATTGACGTCGATCGCCATGCCTGTCTGATGCTCGGAGTGTCCGGGACGGGCGGAGAAGGTATCTGTAGCGGCCTTTCCGTAAGCGGCGATGTAGTTGTTATAGATCTCGTTCTGATAATCATAGGAACGGAAGCCTGACGAGAGGTAGATGTTGATCCCGTCATTTGCAGCTCCCTGAACGAGCCTGTCGAAGGCAGCGCTTGTCTCGGGAGTAAGTCCGCCGGGGTTATAATCAGAAGGCAGCCCGTAGGTCTTGTTAGCGATAAGTACACCCTCCATGTAGGTCAGTCCCGGCTGAGGAGCGACAGTGACTGCAACGTCAGCCTTCACATCGGGAGTTGAAACAGAGGTAACTGTGATCGTGCAGGTCCCTTCGCCGACAGCGGTGATATTTCCCAGCTCGTCCACTCTGGCGACGCTGCTGTCAGAGCTCGTCCACTTCTCTGACTTGTTCGGAGCGCTATCCGGGAGCATTGTAACGAAAGGCATGGTCGACTGGCCGACGCTGAGGGACGCCTCATAGAAGGTAAGGTAAATAGACTCCACATCGTCAGCTCCATGGACGACGGTTGTCGTCACAGCAGGGGTATCGGTCACTTCCTGGGCAGTAGTCACGGCAGAGTCTAAGGTCGGAGCCTCGGTCGTCTCCTGAGCCTCAGAGGGGACAGTGACCTGCTGCTCCTGCTCATCTCTGGGCACCGCAGCATTTTTCCCGCAGGCCGAAAGCCCGAAAAGCACGGAAAAGGCTGTAAAAACAGCCGCTATTCTTTTGAACTTCATAAAAGTCATCTCCAAATATATTTTTCTTTAGATATTATACCACCCTATCAGCAAAAAGTAAAGTATATCGCCGAAAAATTGTAGGATAATACAAATTGTTAGCCATGCGAAACAGCTTTAATGGAAAAATACGTCGTCCTCCACAACGATCAGGCAGGAAGGGGAAATAATTTTGTTAGTTAGGACTAATATCCTTGCCAGCCTTTGACAACTGCTGCTCGCCATGATAAAATATAGTTAGAACAAACTAACAAAGGAGATGCTGATATGTCCGAGGAGCTCGTAGTCCGCCACTGCTCGCCGACACTGGCCGGCCTAAAGACCGGGAATATGTTCACTGCTGCCTTCTCCGGCAAGGAGGACCTGCGCTGCGAGCTTTGCCGCCTCAACCGGATCTTCGTGAAGAAGGGGCTTCGAGCGATCCCCCTGCGCTACAAGGACAACCGGGCGCTCATCTACATCTACCGCCCCGATAGGCTGAAGGAGGACCTGAAAAACAGCAGCGCATGTGAAGTGCTGAAGAGCTGCGGCTACTCCTGCAAGAGCACGGGGAAGTGTATCGGAAGGCTCATCGAAAGGCTCAAGACCAGCGAGGATTTCCCCCATGAGATCGGGCTTTTCCTTGGATACCCTCCGGAGGACGTCACCGGCTTCATCGAGAAGAGGAGCTGCAAGCTGACCGGCTTCTGGAAGGTCTACGGCGACCCTGAGCTGGCCAAGAAGCGCTTTGCCAGCTACCGCAAATGCATGAACGTTTACTACAATTGCTGGAGCGAGGGCTGCTCACTGGAGCGCCTTGCTGTGGCAACTGTCTAACAACACCTCTTTCCTGTGTCCCGTCTTAGAAAGGCGGGACTTTTTTCTTGCATTTTCACCGGCGATGTGTTATCATTGAGGTATACCATTCAAGGAGGAGAACATGAACATACAGATCTTCGGCAGCAAAAAGTCCAACGACTCCAAGAAGGCGGAGCGCTATTTCAAGGAGCGTGGCATAAAGCTGCAATTCATCGACATGAAGGAAAAGGGCATGAGCAGGGGAGAGTTCGACAGCGTTGTAAAGGCCCTCGGAGGCTTCAAGGCACTCATCGACGAGAACGCCAAGGACAAGCAGACCCTGACCCTGATGAGGTATCTTTCCGACTCAGACGCCGAGGAGAAGCTCTTTGAGGAGCAGCACCTCATAAGGCTCCCCATAGTCCGCAACGGGAAACAGGCAACTGTCGGATACCAGCCCGACATCTGGAAGGACTGGCAGTGACATAAACTGTGCTCCTACGAAGTAAATAAAAAAACAGGAATTATTTCTCCATAATTGTTGCATTTTCTGAAAAAGTGTGTTATAATAGCAATATAGTGTGTGTTGATCATACAAATTCACAAGAAATATGTTTTTTCAAAAGCCGCCCTTTGGCTGGCTGTGAAAGGAGTAATCACTATGGGACTTATTCAGGCCGCTCTCGTTGGTGCAAGCTCGACTCTTGCCGATACATGGAAGGAATTCTTCTACTGCGACGCCCTTCCGCCCGACGTTTTAGCAGTTAAGGGACAGAAGCGCACAGGCAAGCACTCGTCCAACACCAAGGGCAGCGATAACATCATCACCAACGGAAGCACCATCGCAGTTGCCGACGGTCAGTGCATGATCATCGTGGATCAGGGCCAGGTCGTTGAGATCTGCGCTGTTCCCGGCGAATATACATACGATATGTCCACCGAGCCCGGACTTTTCTCCGGCAGCTTCGGCGCCAGCGTTAAGGAGACCCTCAAGACCATCTGGAAGCGTATCGGCTACGGCGGAGATACCGGCCACGACCAGCGCATCTACTACTTCAACACCAAGGAGCTCATCGACAATAAGTTCGGCACTCAAAATCCCGTTCCCTTTAGAGTGACTTATCAGGATCTGGGCAAGAGCTTTACAGTGGGCGTTCGCTGCAACGGCGTTTACTCCTACAAGATCTCAGATCCCCTGCTTTTCTATACCAATGTTTGCGGAAATGTGGCTTCACGCTACACAAGAGCAGATATCGACAACCAGCTCAAGGCCGAGTTCCTTAACGCTCTCCAGCCTGCATTTGCAAAGATCTCTGCTTCGGGCGTGACATACGACCAGCTCCCCGGCTATACCTTCGAGCTCTGCGACGCCCTCAACGAGGCTCTTGCAAAGCGCTGGAAGGAGCACAGAGGACTGTCTGTTGCTACAGTTTCGATCAATTCCGTCACTATCTCCAAGGAGGACGAGGACAGGATCAAGAAGACCGAGGATACCGCTTGGAACAGGGATCCCGGCAATGCTGCTGCAACTATGGTAGAAGCTCAGGCCTCCGCTATGAATACCGCTGCCGGTAACGCCGGCGGAGCTATGACAGGCTTCTTCGGTATGGGAATGGCTCAGCAGGCCGGCGGTCTAAATGCCGGGAACCTCTTCGCTATGAACCAGCAGAACCAGCAGAACCAGGCGCCCGCTGACTCATGGACCTGCTCCTGCGGAACTTCCAACACAGGCAAGTTCTGCGCTAACTGCGGTAAGCAGAAGCCTGCTCCTGCCGGACAGTGGCAGTGCTCCTGCGGCACATCGAACGTAGGCAAGTTCTGCGCTAATTGCGGCAAGCCCAAGCCTGCTGACGGTACGCCTGTAGGCTGGACCTGCTCATGCGGAGCTATCAACAAGGGCAAGTTCTGCGCTGAGTGCGGCAAGCCCAAGCCGGCAGGTGCTCCTCTCTACCGCTGTGACAAGTGCGGCTGGGAGCCTGAGGATCCATTCGATCCGCCTAAGTTCTGCGCTGAGTGCGGCGACCCCTTCGACGATTCTGACATCGTTTCATAATGACATCTCGGGCGGACCTGAGCGTCCGCCCTTTTCTTAATACGATTTGAGGTGAGGATATTTGGCAGATATAAACGAATACAAATGCCCGTGCTGCGGCGGAAAGCTGGAATTCAACAGCACTGTGCAGAAGATGAAGTGCCCGTTCTGCGAGTCTGAATTCGAGATCCAGGCGGTACAGGACTACAATAACACTATTTCTCAATCCTCAGGGGACCAGATGGACTGGGAGACCCAGGCCGGGGGAGAGTGGCAGAGCAGCGAGCTTGGCGGTATGAACGTGTATTCCTGTCAGTCCTGCGGCGGCGAGATCATCGCAGACTCCACAACAGGAGCCTCGAAATGCCCCTACTGCGACAATCCCGTGGTCATGTCCGGAACGTTCTCGGGAGACAGGCGGCCTGACACCATAATCCCCTTCAAGGTGGACAAGGAGGCGGCAAAGGCTGCTCTTATCGTCCACATGAGCGGCAAGAAGCTCCTCCCCAGCGTTTTCAAGGAACAGAACCACATCGACGAGATCAAGGGCGTTTATGTCCCGGTATGGCTGTTCGACGCCGAGGCAGACGCTGACATGGTATTCAAGTGCGAGAAGACACGCTCCTGGCAGGATCAGCAGTTCGCCTATATCGAGCATAATATGTATTCGGCCTACCGTTCGGGAAAGCTGGCCTTCAAGAACGTGCCTGTTGACGGTTCGGAGAAAATGGACGACCAGCTCATGGAGTCTATCGAGCCCTATGACTACTCTCAGGCCGTGGACTTCAAGACCGCATACCTTTCCGGATATATGGCCGACAGGTACGATGTTTCCGCCGAGGACAGCATCGACAGGGCAAATTCACGGATCAAGCGCAGTACAGAGCAGACCTTCGCCTCTACTGTCAGCGGCTACAGCTCTGTCAACTGCGAGCACAGCAGCGTGCGGCTCCACAACGGAAAGGCAAAGTACGCCCTTTACCCCGTGTGGCTGCTGAATACGAGCTGGAACGGCGAGAAGTACACCTTCGCCATGAACGGCCAGACCGGTAAATTCGTGGGAGACCTTCCTGTGGACAAGTCTGCTGTCACTAAGCACAGCATATGCACCTTCATCATCGCCTTTATCGTGACTATCGGAGTGCTGTTCCTCTTCGCAGGTCAGATCACTGCTCCTCACATCGTCACTGGGCTTGTGGTGGGGGCCATAATGACCTTCATCGTTGTGGGCTCGCTGAAGGCTCAGCTAAAAACTGTCCACAGCAAGCAGACCGCCGCAGATTACAAGATAAACGACAGCCTCCGCCTAAGCGACAACAGAGACATCTTCCTCTACAAAAAGCTGGACAAGACTCCTATCATACGCAATAACAGCGGAGGAGGCGGAGCTCCGCCTATCCAGAACAAAAGACCGCAGGCAGGTCCTCCCGTAAGGCCGCCCTTCAGGAAATAAGCGGTTGACAAAACACACAGTTTAGTGTATAATAAACATATTAAGCACTTATACCTAAATATACTATATCAAATTCACTCAGGAGGTACATAATATGTGTGGGATCGTAGGCTTTACAGGTGAACATCCGGCAGCTCCTATCCTGCTGGACGGCCTTTCAAAGCTTGAATACAGAGGCTATGACTCGGCTGGTATCGCTGTTCGTGACGGCAGCGATGAGCCGGAGGTAGTCAAGGCTAAAGGCAAGCTCAAGGTGCTCAAGGAAATGACCAACGACGGCGAGGCCGTGCAGGGAAACTGCGGTATCGGCCATACACGCTGGGCTACCCACGGTGAGCCCTCTACTCTCAACGCTCACCCCCATTCCAGCGACGACGAGAACGTTATCGCCGTTCACAACGGTATCATCGAGAACTATCAGGAGCTCCGTGAGAAGCTCTCAAAGAGCGGCTATGAGTTCAAGTCTCAGACTGATACAGAGGTTGCAGTCAAGCTCATCGACTACTATTTCAAGAAGTATGGTCAGGGTCCTGTGGACTCTATCGCAAGAGCAATGATCAGGATCCGTGGATCTTATGCGCTGGCAGTAATGTTCAAGGACTTCCCCGGCGAGATCTACACTGCCCGTAAGGACAGCCCCATGATCATCGGCATCGCAGACGGCGAGACCTATGTGGCCTCAGACGTTCCTGCGATTCTCAAATACACAAGAAACGTCTACTACATCGGCAACATGGAGATCGCACGCCTTGAAAAGGGCAGCGTGACCTTCTACAATATCGACCGTGAGGTCATCGAGAAGCCCCTCACTGAGATCAAGTGGGACGCCGAGGCTGCCGAAAAGGGCGGCTATGAACACTTCATGCTCAAGGAGATCCACGAGCAGCCCAAGGTCGTTAAGGATACTATCAATTCCATCGTCAAGGACGGAAAGATCGACTTCAGCGGTATCGGCCTTACGAATGAGGAGATGCAGAAGATCAGCCAGATCTACATCGTGGCCTGCGGCTCTGCATATCACGTCGGAATGGCTGTACAGTACGTTATCGAGGACTTCACGTCTATCCCTGTCAGAGTGGAGCTTGCTTCTGAGTTCCGCTACAGGAAGATGACACTGGTCAAGGACAGCCTGGTCATCATCATCAGCCAGTCCGGAGAGACTGCCGACAGCCTTGCCGCTCTCAGAGAGGCTAAGGAAAAGGGGATAAAGACCCTCGGTATCGTCAACGTTGTCGGTTCATCTATCGCAAGAGAGGCCGATAATGTGTTCTATACTCTTGCAGGCCCTGAGATCTCAGTCGCTACGACCAAGGCCTACAGCACTCAGCTTATCGCCGGGTATCTTCTGGCAATGGGCTTTGCAGTTGCAAGAGGCGAAATGACAGAGGAGCGCTGCGACGAGCTCATCGCCGAGATCAATACGCTCCCTGAGAAAATGGAGAAGATCCTTGAGGACAAGGAGCGTATCCAGTGGTTCGCAAATAAGCTGGCAGGAGCAAAGGACGCATTCTTCATCGGCCGTGGCATCGACTACGCTATCGTTCTTGAGGGCAGCCTCAAGATGAAGGAGATCAGCTATATCCACTCCGAGGCATACGCTGCCGGAGAACTCAAGCACGGACCTATCAGCCTTATCGAGGACGGTATCCTTGTGATCAGCGTGCTGACCCAGCAGGACCTTTACGAAAAGACCGTCAGCAATATGGTAGAGGTCAAGAGCAGAGGAGCCTTCCTCATGGGCCTTACCACCTATGGGAACTACAGCATCGAGGACACAGCAGACTTCACGGTCTACATTCCTCAGACAGACCCCCATTTCGCAGGGAGCCTCTCAGTTATCCCGCTCCAGCTCTTAGGCTACTATGTATCGGTCGCAAAGGGCTATGACGTCGATAAGCCCAGGAACCTTGCAAAGAGCGTAACAGTTGAATAAGCCGAAGGGACGCAAATGCGTCCCTTTTTTTGCCCATAGTTTCCCGGCTGACCGATATAGCATAATAGCTCAGCTATAAAGTACAAAATATCATTTACAAAAACTTAATAATATGGTATAGTTTAATAAATATAATTGGCCAATTCTAGCTTTTATAGTCAATTGGCTGAAATATCATTATATTTAAGGAGTTGTATACTATGATCCGAAACAGAAAGGCGCAGCTTTCTATGATCTCAGTTTTCGCTGTGATCTGTATGCTGCTGGCACAGCTTCTCGT
The DNA here is from genome assembly GCA_017460665.1 of Ruminococcus sp. GTDB lineage: Bacteria > Bacillota > Clostridia > Oscillospirales > Ruminococcaceae > Ruminococcus. The sequence continues at coordinate 42,109 of JAFUAO010000061.1, read as the reverse complement.
CTTCCCTCAGCAGACAGCAAGTGCAGCCGGAACTGACCTGTATGTTGGCTATTCAAGCAAAGCCAACAACTTCTCCACAGTTCAGGACGCTGTAAACAAGGCGGCGAGCATCGCCCCTTCATCAGAGAATGACCGTGTGACCATACACATCGCTCCCGGTACATACCGCCAGCAGGTCATCGTCCAGACGCCCTACATCACCTTCGTGAACGACGAGCCCTCCAAAGGCGACGTTGTCCTCACATGGTATTACGGCATCGGCTATACTTATTATAGCTGCAACGACAAGGGCTACTACGACAGCAGCGCAGCTTCTGCAAAGTCCGCAAAGAAGCCTGCCAGCTACCGCTGGGGCGCTACGGTCCAGCTTTGGCCTAAGGCTACCTATTTCAAGGCAAAGAACATCGTCTTTGAGAACTCGTTCAACCGCTATATGACCACCGAGGAGGTCGCCGACGGAGTTGCCCTACTGAACGACTCCGCAACATCGAGCATCTCTCAGGTGAGAAATTCCTCCACAGACGTTCAGTCCAAGGCAGCAACAGAGCGTGCAGCGGCCCTCTCCGCAGACGCAGCCTACGCTGAATTCCTTGGCTGTAAGTTCCTCTCAAGTCAGGACACTCTCTATACAGGCGGTTCGCCCCTCTATTTCAAGAACTGCCATATCGAAGGCCAGACCGACTACATCTTCGGCGACTCCTCCGCAGTTTTCGACACCTGCGATCTGGTGTGGAAGGGCTACAGCTCAGGAGCCTCCGGCGGCTACATCACTGCCGCAAGAGACGAGAGCAATGACGATACAGGCTATCTGTTCTCCAACTGCACAGTTAAGAAGAGCCCCTCTCTCACCGTAAAATCCGGCTATCTGGGACGCCCCTGGCGTGACACGGCCAAGGTCATGTTCGTGAATACCACCCTTGAGAGCGCCGACTGTATCGACGCAGCAGGCTGGTACTCCATGAGCGGCGTGCAGCCCGAGAACGTTGCCGGATTCAAGGAGTACGGCACAAAGCTGGCAAACGGCACAGCAGTGAGTCTTTCCTCCAGAAAAGGCCACACCCTCTCAGCCTCCGATGCCGAGGGCATCAAGCTCACAGACTATATGAAAAACTGGACCCCCACCTATCTTGCCGAGTCAGCCTCCACCGGATCAAGCTCCTCCGGCTCCACAGGAGCCGCCGACGGTGCGATAACTCTCTGCGGCGGCTGGTACGAGGAGGCCTTCGCTGAGTGGGACAGCTCAAAGATTGGCAGCAATGTCAAGGTCAGCTACGCCCAGTCAGGCAGCTCCTCCTTTACAGAAGTCGACTCAGAGCTGATCCGCAGCAACCGTGTAGACATTCCCGGTCTGAAGGGGAATACCTTCTATACTCTGAAGTTAGAGGGCTCCTCCGGCTCAGCAACCTGCGAGATCACTACCATGAAGTTCGACCGCAGCGGCTATGCTCACTACAACTACACATCAGGCGTAGGCGCCTATAAGGACGACGGTACGCTCAAATCAGGCGTTACCGTGATCTATGTTACCAACTCCAACAAGGACACTATCTCTTACGGCGGAAAGACCGGCCTTTACAACATCTTCTACAGCGCAAAGCCCAGCAACGTATGCTTCCGCTTCATAGGGACTATCGACGTTCCCAGCGGTGCTAAGGCCAACGACGGCAAGCAGAACGACGGCTCAAGTATGCTCTACCTCCAGTACGGCGAGAACGTGACTATCGAGGGTATCGGCTATAACGCTGACCTCAACAAATGGGGCTTCGAGATGAAGCGCTGCACTAGCTGTGAGGTAAGGAACCTCTGGCTGGGACAGTATCCCGATGACGGCATCTCCATGACCGGAGACTCCTCCAACAAGTCCACACATATGTGGGTACACAACAACACTATCGAGAAGGGCTACAACGCCTACGCCGGAAACGGTACAGTTGATGATGACAAGGCGGACGGCGACGGCTCAACAGACATCAAGTGGTCTGAGTATATCACTGTTTCCTACAACTACTACATCAACTGCCACAAGACCTCTCTGGTAGGCGGCGGTCCCACTCAGTTCCAGGACTACATCACATACCACCACAACTGGTTCTGCAATACAGAGTCTAGAAACCCCCGTGCAAGGAACGCACATATCCACAGCTACAATAACTACTTCACAACTAACAAGCAGTACGGTCTGGGAGCCTCCTACAACTCCAAGATCTTCTCTGAGGCCAATTACTTCGAGGGCACCTACAAGCCCTTAGCAGCAGAGGCAATGGGCTCAGACGCCTACTCAGGAACGATCAAGTCCTATAACGATAAGTTCGACGGCTGCACCATGGGCAGCGCTCTGGCATACGCTATCGTGACCTCAAGAAATACCAGCGCCTCTATCGCAAACCAGAAGTCCGGCGGAGACGCCTACGACAACTTCGACTTGAATATGTACAGCTACACACCTCAGACCGCTGATCAGGCTAAGACTGAGTGTAAGGAGTACTCAGGACGAATGGACCAGAAGAAGACCTACAACGGCGGTTCCTCTTCCTCCGGGAATACTGCGGCAGAGTTCACTGACGGCGCACTGTTCATGTTCAAGAACGTTAACAGCGGCCTTTACATGGAAGTTACAGACGGAAATGCAGCCAACAGCTCCAATATCCAGCAGTGGGAGAACAACGGCAGCGGAACTAACGGTGCCGGCGAGTGGAATACCTGGAAGCTCATGTCCGCCGGCGACGGCTACTACTACATCTATTCTGCACTGGCAGGAGGCAGCAGCTTCGTGCTGGACGTTGCAGGCAAAAAGGCTGACGACGGCACTAATATCGACCTGTATCAGCCAAATAACGGCGATAATCAGCAATTCAAATTCGTGCAGAACAGCGACGGCTCCTACAAGATCCTCACCAAGATCTCCGGAGACAAGTCCGCTGTAGAGATCGAGAACGGCAGCATGGACTACGGCGCAAACGTACAGCAGTGGACAGTGAACGGTTTCAACTGTCAGGACTGGCAGCTCATTCCTGTCACACTTCCCATAAGCGGCATCATCGCTAAGGACCTTGTGGTCTACGACGGCGAGAACTCCGCAGACTGGTCTATCGCAGAGAACGCACAGGCCGGAGACAAGGTCTTTGGCGACCGTGACTTCACCTACGGCATACTTCCCGTCGCTCTGACCGGTGCCGAGCGTATCATCACAGCCTGCGACTCAAAGAACAGCACAGAGGATCTGGCCGCCTTTACAGCCGGTACGTTCGCAACTGTCTATGTTGCGATCGACAGCCGTGTCACGGCTCTCCCTTCGTGGCTGGGCAGCTATACAGCTACCGGCGAGTCTGTAATCTTCAACGACGGTACAGCCGACAGGAGCTTCGATGTTTACGCTCTGAATGTAAATTCCGGCGACAGGGTGACTCTCGGGACGAACGGACAGTCCAGCGGAGTTATGCAGTACACTGTTTTCGTTAAGGAGCAGGAGATCATAGTTACCACAACGACAGCTCCTGTAACTACAACGACCACCACCGCACCTGTCACAACAGTGCCTGTTACCACAGCTCCCAGCACAGAGCCCGGCTCTGCGATAATGGGAGACGCAAACTGCGACGGAAAGGTTGATCTCACAGACGCAGTCGCTATCCTCCAGTATGCTGCTCTTCCGGCAAAATACGCCCTTACAGAACAGGGCATGGCCAACGCAGATATCGTTGACAACGGCACCAGCGGCGTTACCGGCATAGACGCTCTGGCAGTCCAGATGATCGACGCAAAGCTGCTGGATCCGGATATCCTGCCTGTGACCCAGGACCAGCTCAATGCGCTCCATGGATAAATGAAAAAAGGCCACCGGCTTTCCCCAGAAGGATCGCCGGTGGTTTGTTAATTTTTACCAAAAACTATTGCATTTCGACAAAAACTATGCTATAATAGTGTTATCAAGGTGGAAAGGGGACTGCTTTATGAAAACCAAGGATACGCTTCTCACAGCTTTGGCAGCACTGATCTTCTTTAGCAGCGCCGTTGGAGCCTTTGTGATCGAGCGCCACGACAGGAAGCATAGGGATCCTATCGTTATCGAAAAGCTGGAGGGCTCCGACACCACCGAGCCTGTCAGCACTGAGGCAGAGCCTGCGCCCACCGAGCCGCTCCTTCTGGAACTGAACCTTGCAACAGCCGAGGAGCTCCAGCTCCTCCCTGGGATCGGTCAGAGCCTTGCACAGCGGATAGTCGATTACCGTGCCAGCGTCGGGCAATTCCGCAATATAGAGGAGCTCATGGACGTAAACGGCATCGGACAGGGGATATTTGACGGGCTGAGGTCCTACATCTATGTGACGGACCCCGTGTACGAGGAGCCCACCACCCTTCCGCCAACTGAGCCGCCGACCGAAGAGCCTCCGCCTGATCCTGAGCCGATCTATGAAGAGGAGGAGATCCCCTACGAGGAGCCGGAAGAAGAGCCGGAGCTCACCATTGAGGACATAGCTCCTATCGACCTGAACACAGCGGAGCAATGGCAGCTTGAGCTCCTGCCATATGTGACCGAGGACATCGCCCAGAGCATTTTGTCGCTCAGGGAGGCTATCCACGGGTTCTCCCATTGTTATGAGCTACTCTATGTGGAAGAGCTGGAGCAGGATCAGGTCGCCGAGATCATCGGTTATGTGACAGTCTGTCCACAGGAATGAAAAGCTGATACCTATGTGTGGGTATCAGCTTTTTTAGTGTGAGGAGCCGTACCGCAGCCAGCACCTTAACAACTATCCCTTTGTGCAATATACAACAAAACAGAGCTCGTTTCTTATGGATAACGCCTAAGATCAAAAAATCTTTATTTGGTATTGACATCGCGTCAGAATAGCGCTATAATATTAGTAATGACACAATGTCAGAATACTGCTGAGGAGTGATCTGTATGAAGAAATACATCGATACAAAGCTGGCACTCTACCCTACGTCAGTGACTGTGATCAGCACGATGAACGGCGATAAATCTACATGGACGCTGGCGGCACATATCGGGATCATTGTAAAGTGCCTTAGCTTGAAGGAGGCGAAATAATGCCAAAAGGTTCACCCGAACTGACAGCTTCACGCCGAGAGGAGATAATAAACGCCTGCGAAAAGCTCTATCAGACCATGAGCTTCAAAGAAATAACTCTCAAAGAGATCAGCGTGGAGACCAGCTTTTCAAGACCGTCGATATACAACTATTTTCAGACTAAAGAGGAGATCTTCCTCGCTCTTATGCAGCGTGAATATGAGCTGTGGGCGGCAGAGGTGAGTGCATTGTCATCGGAGAATGAAACGATGACAGCCGAGGTTTTTGCAGCGGCTCTCGCACATTCCCTTGAAAAGCGTGAACAGCTCCTGAAACTGCTTGCCATGAATCACTACGATATGGAGGAGCATTCCCGCCCCGAACGGCTGAAGGAGTTCAAGGTCGCATACAACGCTTCGCTGAGTGCTGTGCGAGCCTGCCTTGACAAGTTCTTCCCCCATATTGACAGAGAGCGTTTTATCTTCGTTTTTTTCCCGTTCCTATTCGGCGTATATCCGTACACGGTCGCAACGGAAAAACAACTGAACGCTATGAAAGAGGCAAATATACAGTTCAGACTGCACAGCATTTATGAGATCATTTATCAATGTGTTATCCAGCTTTTGGGAGGCGCGATATGAAATACACAAAACTCGGCAATTCTGACCTGAACGTGTCCCGTATCTGTATGGGCTGTATGGGTTTCGGAGATGCGGCAAACGGCCAGCACTCATGGACGATAGACGAAGAACAGTCCCGTGAGATCATCAGGCGTGGGCTTGATCTTGGTGTCAACTTTTATGATACTGCGATCGGTTATCAGTCGGGCACAAGCGAGCAATATGTGGGCAGGGCTCTGCGTGACTTTGCAAAGCGTGATGAAGTGGTAGTTGCAACGAAATTCCTGCCGAGAACTCCTGCGGATATTGAAGCAGGGATCAGTGGTCAACAGCACATCGAGCGCATGATAAACAAGAGCCTTGAAAATCTCGGAATGGATCATGTTGATCTTTATATCTATCATATGTGGGACTGGAACACACCTGTTTATGATATTATGGACGGTCTGAACAGGATAGTTAAGGCTGGCAAAGCAAGATATATCGGCATTTATAACTGCTATGCGTGGCAGCTTGCAAAAGCGAATGCCCTTGCCGAGAGTGAGGGCTTTGCGAAATTTGTGAGCGTTCAGGGGCATTACAATCTGATCTTCCGTGAGGAAGAGCGTGAAATGGCGATGCTCTGCGCTGAAGACAACATCGCAATGACGCCATACAGCGCACTTGCAAGCGGCAGACTTGCCAGTCTCCCCGGCGAGACTTCCAAACGTGCCGAGGAGGACAGCTACGCAAAATTCAAGTACGACGCCACAAAGGAGCAGGACGATGTGATCATCAAGCGTGTGGCTGAGATCGCCGAAAAGCACGGCGTTTCCATGACGGAGGTGAGCCTTGCGTGGTTGCTGACGAAGGTATCAGCTCCCGTAGTCGGTGCGACGAAACTCCACCACATCGAGGGTGCAGCAAAGGCTGTTGAACTTGAACTTACAAAAGATGAAATAACCTATCTTGAAGAACCCTATGTACCTCATGCGCTGGCAGGCGTTATGGCACAGAACAAGCCTGCCAACAAGGACGAAAAGCACGTCTGGGGTACCGGCAATCAGAAAATATAAGGAGGATAATACTATGACTAATTTACCGAAGATCGCCCTTGGTGCGTGGGCTTGGGGAAATGACGGAACATTCGGCGGAAGCCCGACAGCAGATACGCTCCGTCCGATCTTTGACAAGGCAATGGAGAACGGCTTAAACCTGTGGGATACTGCTTACGCCTACGGTATGGGTACTTCCGAAAAGGTGCTTGCAGGCTTTGTCAAGGAGCTGCCGAGAGACAGCTATCTGATCTCGGATAAGTTCACGCCCCAGTGCGCAAGTTCGTCACCGACAGCTATGCAGGACATGATAGAAATGCAGCTCGGTCTAATGGAGCTTGACCGCTTTGATATTTACTGGATACACAATGTCTGGTACGCTCCCAAGTGGATCACAGAGCTTGCAAAGTATTTTGAGGGGAAAGACAATGCTCCGCTGATAGGAGTTTCAAATCATGATCTTGCGGAGATCAGGCAGGCGAACGAGATATTGCAGGCGCACGGCTTGAAGCTCTCGGCGGTACAGAACCATTACAGCCTTATCAACCGTTCCTCGGAGGAGTCTGGCATTCTTGACTACTGCAAGGAAAACGGAATCACATTCTTCTCATATATGGTACTTGAACAGGGCGCACTCTCGGGCAAATATGACACCGCTCACCCCATGCCCGCAGGCTCGGCAAGGGCAGCAACATACGACCCTGTTCTCGACAAGCTGGAGATACTGAACAGCACCCTTGGCAAGATAGCAGACAAGTACGGCGTCGGTATCGCACAAATTCCTGTTGCGTGGGCTATCGCAAAGGGTACGCTGCCGATCATCGGTGTCACAAAGGTCAGCCATGTGGAGGACGCTGTAAAAGCGGCGAATATCACACTGACTGCTGCTGATGTATCGGAGCTTGAAAGCGTTTCAGACAGTCTCGGACTGAATGTTATCCGTATGTGGGAAAAGGAAATGAAGTAACTGTTTCTTTTTCGATCGCACTGTTTAAGGAAGTGATCGTATGAATAAGATGATCTCTGTATTGATGGCGGGTATGACTGCACTGACGGTATTTCTGAGCGGAAATGCTTCGGTACGATCAGCAGAGATAGAAAATGCTCAGGCAGAGGCAGTTTCCTATACGATACAAGATATTTGTAATTTGCAGGATTTCCTGCTTGCACAGCCTACGGAGGAAGATCTGAATGGTAACTTTTCTTGAAAGCTATGACTTCTCTGATAAAACAGTGATACCGTTCTGCACCTCTGCAAGCAGCGGTATCGCTACGAGTGAGAAGAATATCGCTGACCTTGTGCCGATCAGTGATCAGCTTGCCGGCAGAAGGTTTGCAGCAACAGCTTCAATGGACGACGTGGAGGGGTGGTACAATTCACTCCATTTGGAAAAAGCAGACATATCGACAATATCACACAGGACGAATTGAGATCATTTCTTGGCGATGGAAATGTGAGTGTCACATTCTCGCTAATATAACGGAGGGATTTATTATGAGTGAAAAGATCGTACAGACCGCTGGCAGAGACCAGCTCGGTGATTTTTCGCCGATGTTTGCACATCTCAATGACAATGTGCTGTTCGGCGAGGTATGGAACGAACAGGCAATAGACGTGAAGACTAAGTGCATAATAACTGTTGTGTCGCTTATGGCTTCGGGCATCACGGACAGCTCCCTTGCCTATCATTTGCAGAACGCAAAGACGCACGGCGTCACCAAGGAGGAGATCGCAGCCATTATTACCCACGCCACTATGTATGTCGGCTGGCCAAAGGGCTGGGCGGTCTTCAGACTTGCAAAGGACATCTGGAACGAAGAGACACCCGTCCTAACCGAAAAGGACAGGTATCAGAACGAGATATTCTTCCCCATTGGCGAGCCGAACCCCTATGGCGACTACTTTGTCGGGCAGAGTTATCTTGCACCTGTCTCAACAGAGCAAGTGCCTATCTTCAATGTTACCTTTGAACCTGCCTGCCGTAATAATTGGCATATCCACCACGCTAAGAGCGGCGGCGGTCAGATGCTGATCTGTGTCGGCGGACGTGGGTATTATCAGGAGTGGGGCAAGGAGGCAGTCGAGCTCACGCCCGGTACGGCCATCAATATCCCCGCCGAGGTCAAGCACTGGCACGGGGCAGCGCCCGATTCGTGGTTCTCACATCTTGCTCTTGAGATCCCCGGTGAGGACGGCAGTACGGAGTGGTGTGAGGCTGTTTCCGAAGAGGACTATTCCAAGCTGAGATAAGGAGAGATCTCCATGAAACGAATCATAATTCCCTTTCTCATGATGTTATGTATGATGGGCTTGTCTGCCTGCGGAAATTCGGAGAATGAAAGCGATACGGCTTCATCTGTAACAATCACCCAGACAGAAGCACAGCAGACAGAAACGGCGGAACAGGAAGAAAACAGCAATGATATGTCTGCTCCTGCTGATACAACGGCAGCACCCGAAAAGGTGGATCATGTTGAGACAACGGGCAGGGATACGATCGTGGTATTCTTTTCCGCAACCGGCACTACCAAAGGCGTTGCAGAACGTATCGCAAATGTCACAAATGCTGATCTTTATGAGATCATCCCTGCTGAGCCTTACTGCGATGCCGACCTTGACTGGAACGATAAGAACAGCCGCACCACGATCGAAATGAACGATCCGGATGCACGTCCTGCTATCGCTGATGATATAGTATCCTTTGACGGGTATTCGACAGTCTATATCGGCTATCCGATATGGTGGGGCGATGCTCCGAGAATAATGAGTACCTTTGTGGAAACTCACGATTTCAGTGGTCTGACCGTCATTCCGTTTTGTACCTCGGGCGGCAGCGGTATCGGCAGAAGCGGCAGCAACCTTGCTTCACAGGCAGGCAACGGAAACTGGCTTGACGGTGACAGGCTCGACGGTGGTATCTCCGAGGACGAGCTCAGCACTTGGATAAGCGGACTGAACTGAACAAAGAGGGCTGACGATGCAGACAAAGACAAAAACTGTCCCCAAGAGAGTGGTCGATGTGGTGCTGACAGCCCTCTTGCTTTTCCTGATAGCGTATGAATAAAAAGAGAACATTTATGTGAGGTGCAATATGAAGATCGTGATACTTATGGGCAGTCCCAACCCGAATGGCTCAACGAGCATTCTTGCTGAGAATTTCAAAAGAGGAGCAGAGGAAAGCGGTCACACTGTCGAGCAGATCAACGTCTGTCGACTGAATGTAGATCCCTGCACAGGCTGTGTTGCCTGTGGATATGAGGCCAACTGTGTACAAAATGATGGTAGCGTATTTTTCTGCAAGCGGCGTGACCGCAAAGGCAGACAAAACTTAGCAGAAACGGCAGGTGCAGACCTGTATGAGATAAGCCCTGCCGTATCGTATACGTCTGCCGATCTCAACTGGCAGGATAAGCGATCGAAGAGCAGCATTGTGATCATTGCTATACCAATGACCCGTAGTCCAATGGCACACCTATAAACAGATCCTCACAAGTTATAATAAGAAGTGTGGAGCATACCAAAATCCTCACATACCCTAAAGACATATTGTAAGCACAGAGTTCTTTCTGGTTTTTCGGAGAGAACGCTTTACTTTGTCCGTAAATTTACCATTGAAATGTTCCAGAACCTATTGACATACTTCAATATGTGTGATATAATATAGAAAATTTTCAATATGAGGTGAGCGATATGGATCTATCAAACAAGCAGATAACTGTTATCTTCAAAGCCCTGTGCGATGAGAACAGAGTGCAGATATTCAGGCTTCTGCAAGGCGGTGAACGGTGCGCCTGTGAGCTGCTTGATGAAATGCAATTAAGCCAACCGACACTTTCTCACCACATGAAAATTCTCTGTGACAGCGGACTTGTGGTCGGCAGGAAAGAGGGGAAGTGGACGCACTACTCTATTTCGGCTGATGGTGCAGAGGCTGCGATCAAGTGTATATCCGAGCTGACAGCGGTCACGGAAACCGAAGGTAAACGCTGCTGCGGTGAATGATAAGTCGTGTGTATGCACGACTATTATTCAGCACTATATATTGATTGATTTCAATTTATAAATATATTTTGGGGTGATACTATGGAACAAAAGAACAGCGGTATCAGCATGTTTCAGCGATACCTTACGATCTGGGTGGCGCTGTGTATGGTGGCGGGAGTGCTGATAGGACGGTTTCTTCCCCAGATACCAGACTTTCTGGATCAGTTTGAATATGCAGGTATCTCAATACCTATGGCAATATTGATATGGCATATGATATATCCGATGATGATGAAGGTCGATTTTCAGAGTATCAAAAATGTCGGCAATGATCCAAAAGGGCTGTTTGTCACTTGGGTGGTGAACTGGCTGATAAAGCCATTTTCGATGTACGGGATCGCAAGCCTGTTCTTTTGGGGTGTTTTCAAGGCTTTCATTGATCCCGAGCTTGCTGCGAAATACCTCGCCGGAGCTGTTCTGCTCGGTGCTGCTCCTTGCACTGCTATGGTGTTCGTGTGGAGTACGCTGACAAAGGGAGATCCTGCCTATACCGTTGTGCAGGTCGCTACCAATGATTTGATCATCCTCATCGCATTCGTGCCTATCGTCAAGCTCCTGCTCGGTGTATCGAATGTGCAAGTGCCAATGACTACGCTGTTTCTTTCTGTGGTGCTGTTTGTGGTAATACCGCTTGCCCTCGGCATTCTCACAAGAGTGATCGTCACGAAAAGCAAAGGGACAGAATACTTTGAAAAAAACTTTATCCGCAAATTTGACGGCATTACAACGATAGGCTTACTGCTCACCTTGATACTGATATTCTCGTTTCAAGGGAGTATCATTCTTGATGATCCTTTGCATATACTGCTTATCGCCGTTCCCATTGTATTGCAGACATTCATTATTTTTGCACTCGCTTATATCGCCTGCAAGCTGTTAAAACAGCCCCACGATATAGCCGCCCCTGCGGGAATGATAGGAGCGTCCAATTTCTTTGAGCTTGCTGTTGCGGTGGCTGTCGCTTTGTTTGGTACATCTTCTCCTGCGGCTCTTGCTACTACTGTGGGAGTGCTGACTGAAGTGCCTGTTATGCTTTTGCTGTGCAGGATTGCTAACAAAACAAAAAGATATTTCAATAAAGATCGGAGGCTTCAATAATGGATAATGTATCAAAGGCTGCTGACCTTTTTGGTCGGGGATTCATGTGTTCACAGGCTATATTTGCTGCATTTTCAGAACAGTTCGGCATAACCGAAAAACAGGCATTGCAGATAGGCGCCTGCTTCGGCGGAGGTATGAGCAAGGCTAAGGTATGCGGTGCCTGTACGGTATTCGGATATAAAACCAGCGGACGATGCTTCACTTTCAATGAAACATCGTCCGCTATTTCTTTACCTGTCAACAGCTTTATCTTCCAACTTTAATGCTTGTCTACCATTTTACTATTCCTATGCCCGTCTACCAACTATCTACCAAAACGAGCATTTTTCATGATTTTTCATTTCCCCGTAGTTTCGAGTCTATCGCTTTTCTGCCACTTGTCTTTTTATAACAGATAGCAAAAATCGTCCTTCTGAAAAGAAAAGAGCTGCTGCCGAAGCAACAGCTCTGATCTTGCACTTTGGATCCATTGGGTCCAAAGTTATATTATTTCTTCATAAGTCCGGCACCGGCATTCCAAGCCTGACCCACCTTTTCGCCGACAGCAAAGTAACCGCTGCGGTACTGGTCGAAGATCAGCGCATTGACCTTTTCGGGAAGGATCTTGTCCTTGTCGCCTACGACCGACTCCTCGGCGCTGACATTGACGATCTTGCCAACGATAGCGTGCATATTCTCGGTGTTGATCTCCTCGGCAAGCTCACACTCCAGCGTCACGGGATATTCCGTGATGATCGGTGCGTTGACGAACTCGCTCTTGACAGCGTGGCAGCCGCTTCTCTCGAACTTGTCGGGCATCTTGTTGCCTGTTGCGATACCGAAGAAATCCGCAGTTTCCATGTTTGGAACATCGGCGATGCTCACTGTGAAAGCCTTTGTCTCCATGATGTTCTTGGTGGTCTTGTGGTCTGCGTCGATGAACAGCGCTATCTTGTCCATATCGCAGATCTGGGCCCAAGCTGCGTTCATGGCACAGATATTGCCGTCAGCTCCATATGCTGCTACGATAACGACTGGCATGGGGAAAAGCGCCGGCTGTGGTCCTAAATTCTTTCTCATTGTGATTACCTCCGTATTATATATTTGCAAGTGCGGAGCCGATCGGCGTATCGCCGCTCCGCATTTTGATCACCTTTTTGAATGTGTTTTTTCTTTCAAGAACAGATACAAGCACCTCAGCCACATCGGGGATAGGGTTTGAGCCGTCATGCTCTGGGTCAAGCTCGATCATTCCGTTGCCTTCCTCCTCTTTCAGAACGCTGGGCTGAACAATGGTATAGTCGAGGTCGATGCAGCTCACAAGGTAGTTGTCCGCAAAGAATTTTGCGATGTTGTAATTCGTGATGTTCTGCAAAGACTTCTCCTGCGCCCATTTTTCGGGTTCCAAGGCAAAAATGGAGCTAAGCAGGATAAAGCGCTTGATACCCACCGCTTCACAAGCCTGCATCAGCTTCACAGCACCGAAAGCGTCCGTCTGCAAAAGGTCTTTGCCCCGTGAGCCTGCAAGGAAATACACCGCATCAAAGCCCTTGACTGTTTCGGTGATATCATTTTTTTCAGAGTGAAGATCAAACAGCACAGGCTTGCATTGCTCAGTTTCAGCTATGCTCTCAGGGTGACGGGAGCCGCACACGATAGTATGTCCCTTTGCGGTCAGCTTATCTATCACGCACTTTGCAACTCTGCCTGTTCCCACAACAAATATTTTCATAATGCACCTCCGTCATAGTTCTTCCGCTATATCGCTCATCTCACGGAACGTATCGTGCCACGGTGCGTAAGGAACGGCATCGTTCGCAGGATAGCCCACAGGCAAAAGGCAGATCGGCTCGATATGGTCGGGCAGACCAAACGCTCGCTTTACCTTATGGGGATCAAACAGCAGTACCCACACCGAGCCAAGTCCCAAGTCCTCCGCTTCCAGCATCATGTGGGTGCAAACGATAGAAGCGTCCATTTCGCCGCTGTCATAGCCCTTGACAAAGGGACTGTGCCAGCTCCTTTCCGTATCCGAGCAGATCAGAAACACAAGGGGAGCGTCGTAGGTGCTTCTGGTAATGCCCCTTATCTTTCGCAGAGCTTCATCACTTTTCAGCACATATATCTTTTGCGGCTGGTAATTCACCGCTGTCGGAGCGATCATTGCTGCCTGCAAGATCTTCTGTATCTTCTCGTCCTCTACCTGTCTGTCGGAATAGGAGCGCACCGAGAAACGTTTTCTTGAAAATTCCAGAAAGTCCATGATCTCACCTTAATTGTACTGGTGGAACACCTTTGCAACGATCTTCCACTGTCCGTCCTCTTTGATCAAGTTATGGAAGTCGGTGAAGGACAGACCGTGCCAGTTTTCAAGGGTAACTCTAACGGCTGCCGCAGTACCCTCGATCGAGAGAACATCAACACGGACAAGGGTATCGGGCGCTGCACCGAACGCATCAACTGCACCGTAGAGAGCTTCGATAGAACCGTTGTAGTATTCGCCGTTCAGATAGCCGTACATCAGGGCATTTGCGGTAAACGCAGGCTTCATAATGTCGCTCCTGCCAACCTTGCAGCCCTCTGTATACTTTCCAACAACCGCCAGAACTTCCTCGTAGTCCGAAACCTTGATCTTATCCATGATAAATACCTCCAATTGTCATTTCAGGCTTGACTTTTTCGCCTGCCTGTATTATAATTATAGCACAAACATAACTTCTGTCAAGTACGCACATCGAGGTTATATACTTACCTAAAGGAGAGTGTAAAAGATGTTAGGACGCTGTATCGCAGACGAGAGCCTTGATACCACAGGCTTCAGCTACACGCTGTCGCTGATCAATGGGAAATACAAGATGATCATTCTCTATACGCTTATGGAGTTCGGGATCGTCCGTTTCAACGAGATGAAGAAGTACATCGGAGATATTTCCTACAAGACTTTGAGCCATAACCTCAAAGAGCTGGAAGCGGACGGTCTTGTTCACCGTGAGGAGTATCCGCAGATCCCGCCAAAAGTAGAATACTCGCTTACCGAGCGTGGAAAGTCACTGATCCCGATCCTGGATATGATGTGTGAGTGGGGAGATAAGAACAGAAATTAAAGTGGCATAAAATTCAAGTGGGACCCTTAGAAAATGCTCTAGGGGCTTGGCTGCTAATACTTTCTATCGCACAGGATATGTGTCCACGACTGTTTGCGTGAATATGAAGCCACTCATTTCCTTTCTTTTTCATGAAGTTGTTGACTTTTTCCAAACTGTGATCTATAATTTAAAAAAGAAGGCATTTCGCAACTTGTTCAGTAGGATTTACAGGTGATATGGTATGTATCTTATAAATTATGATTTCTATGATTTACAAGCTCTATTTATATTTTTTCGGAGCAAGCCAGAACGTTTATCTGATTATAAGTCTGCACTAAATGATATTATTGATTACACAATGACACCACAAGTCCGTTACGTTGACCATAATAACATTAGAAAAATAATTAGACCATATTATAATGAGATCGATGAAATCCTTTCATGGCTGTTAGTTGATAACGCATATCCAACAAACGTATATATCATAAAACAAGAAGTTGTCTATTCCATAATATCCGCAATACTTCGTGAGATGTTGGATAGTTGTGATGATATGAGCCGGTCGTATTTACTATGTGATGCAACACATAATATTCCTTCGGTTTTGATCGACGAGGTTAAAAAGAGAAAAATAATAAGGATCATGATAAAGGAATATAGAAAAAGATATGATCCGCAATTTCTAAAAGACGAATTGAAGTTATTATGATCTGTATGGCAAGGAGAAGCACTTTCCTTGCCGTTTTTTCAAGCTGTTTTTTCTTTCTTTTGACAGCTTGTTCGTTTTCCATGTATCAGTCAAACATTCTAAGCCAACATAGAGAAAAAAACACGTCATTGCGCTCAGATCCCTTGACACTCATAGTGACCTCTTGCTTCTTCTGATAGCCGCCATAGCTTCAATATCACCACTATCAATTTCATATTGTAGTGCAGAAATGATACTTTTCTTGCGTTTTAGAAGATTCGGACCTATCAGGTTCTTACCTGAAACGGTATGGTGTGTGATGGATGTGCAGTCACAGGTCAGGTTCTCGACAAAGGTTTTCAGTTCGATCAGCATTTCCTTTTCGGACAGAGGTGAAAACTCGCCCCTATGTGCTTCTTCCAGAAGCGGAGTGCCTGGGAACAATGTTAGACCGCCCGTGCCGATGAGCATCAGCTTGCGCAGCCAATTTCGCATCTCAGTTTTTCTGGGACGCTATTTTCATTCCGTGCATTATACAAATCATGATTTCAAATATACTGTTTATGAAGGATCTGCCGCTGTAGCTGAAAAGAGTAAATTGTTTTTGATACAAATCGGGGACTGCTGTGACCACAGCAGTCCCTTTTCAATTAAAATCCGAAAAAACGTGCTCATAATAAGTATCAGCAATGAATTTGACGGACTCCTTACAGTCGTTTTTCACCCACTGCATGGAAACGTTGAACAGACAGCCTGCGGCATAGTAAGCAGAATATACTGTTTCTTTTCTTTGGCTGACCTCAAAATTTTCGAGAAGCGTCTGATTCAAAAAATCCAGATATATCATTTCAAGCCCTGCTTTTTGGATAAGCTGCATAAGCTCTTTCTTTTCACGCAGGAAATGGAAAACGGTAAAGAGCAGCTCGTAGTAATCGTCCTTTGTCTGAGGCTTTTTGGGAAAAAGTAAGGCAAAAGCGGCTGTCTCTTTGCTGAAATACTGTATGATGATGTCATTCTTGCTTTTGAAATGGCGGTAATATGTCACCCTGCCCACGCCTGCTTTTTTTGCGATCTCAAGGATCGTTATCTTTTCATACGGAGTTGTTTTCATTAGCTGGAACAGAGCTTCGGTAATATATTTCTTTGTTCTTTCAGCATCCTCGTGGGTACTCATGCATTGTCTCCTTTCACATATATGAAACAGATCTCAAGATGTGTTTAAAGTGTTCTTCAAATGCTTGAATCAACAGATGTACTATGATATAATAGTTGACGGGAACAAGTGTATATAATATTTCAAGGATATTATACAACAATATCGCACAAATGTCAACCGCTTTTAAAGAGATCAGAGATTATTTACAGACACTATGTTCACTGTAAGCGGCGGCTTTATTTGTCTTACTTATATCGCTGTCTCGCTGTATATGATATTAAAATCAGGAAGAAAAATGAAAATCTTATCAAATGAAAACCAAAAAGCGAAAAAGGAGTTATGATCATGGAAATAAACGATAGAAAAAGGACGCTTATATTCTTGAACCTGCTGATAACCTGTATTGCCACATCTTTTTTATCTACGGCTCTCACAACTGCGCTGCCTCCGATCATTGCAGAGTTCGGGATCGACGCGGCAAAGGGACAGTGGCTGACAAGTATCTATTCCCTTGTTATGGGGATAACGATGCCGCTGACCGCTTTTCTCATAAAACGATTTTCAACAAAAAAACTGTACATCACGGCATTGTTTATTCTGGTGGCAGGTCTTATCGTTTGTACGGCTGCAAACAGCTTTCCCATGTTAATGGCAGGGCGGGTGCTTCAGGCTTGCAGCAACGGCATTACCACCTCTCTTGCACAGGTAGTTCTTCTGACCATCTATCCTCCCGAAAGAAAGGGAACGATCATGGGCTGGTACGGATTATCGGTAGGCGCCGCCCCGGTCATCGCTCCGACGATAGCGGGACTGTTTGTAGATACGGTGGGGTGGCGTATGATCTTTATAGTGACCCTTTGTATCCTGACAGCGGCATTGATATTTGCCTTTATCTGCTTTGACGATGTGCTCGATACGGAAAACAGGCGGTTTGACGTAGTCTCGTTTATATTGAGTATATTTGCCTTCGGCGGTCTCACATTAGGCATCGGAAATATCAGCCGGGGAATTACAAACCCGGTATCCGCCGTTCCGCTGATGATCGGGATAATAGGGAGTGCGTTTTTTATCCTCCGTCAGCTGAAAATGGAGCAGCCGTTTCTGGAACTGCGGGTATTTTCCAACAAAAGATTTACGATAAGCGTACTCGGAAGTATGTTTCTGTATTTCGTTATGATGGGCGGTTCTGTGATCATGCCGTTATATGTGCAGACGATCCTCGGAAGATCCGCGACCGTATCGGGCTTGGTAACACTTCCGGGATCGCTTGCAATGGCGATCGTCAGCCCGTTTGCAGGGAAAATATATGACAAAGTCGGCATGAAGAAGCTTGCGGTGAGCGGTGCGATCGGGCTTTTGCTCAGCTCTGTCGGAATGTTCCTCATCACACTTGAAACTCCGGTATGGGTTGCTTCTGCATTGTTTATCATACGCTGCATCTCCATAGGCTGTGTGATGATGCCGTTTGTCACATGGGGCGTAACGGGTATCAGCTCGGACAATACGGCTCACGGAAACGCTTTGATCACATCGCTCCGAACCATCGCCGGAGCGATCGGCTCTGCTGTTTTTGTCGGTATCATGACATTTGTTTCATCGGTCAGTGCAGAAAAATACGGAGAAAATGCAGGCATACACGGTCTTAATATGGCATTTTTAGGTATGGCGCTTGTTTCCGTTATCATGCTTTTCGTCAGCTTGTTTGGGATAAAGAAGAACAGCGAATCGGAGTAAATACTGCGCATTTTAACATTTCTCAAACATTTCTGCAACATTTTTCAAACAGCCAATTGGTATCATAATACCAACAACTGCAAAAGGGAGTGAGTGTATGAGCGATAACATCAACGCAATTGAGATAAGGGGGCTGACCAAATCCTTCCGGGGACTGTATGCGCTGGACGGACTGGATATGACCGTCCACGTCGGTGCGATATACGGCTTTATCGGCGAAAACGGTTCGGGCAAGTCCACCACCGAAAAGCTCATCTGCGGACATCTTGTGCCCGACAGCGGAAAAATACGTCTGTTTGGAAAGCAATACAATAATCCGGGTGTTAGAGTTCGTGTCGGTGCGCTTATCGAGAACGCAGGCTGCTTTCCAAATTCAAGTATTTATCAGAATCTGATGATGCAGGCGATCAACTTAGGTCTTGAAAACAGAGATGAGGAAATTCGGCGTGTATTGAAGATCGTCCGCATGGAGGACAACGCAAAGCTCAAATTCAAGAAATGCTCCCTCGGCATGAAGCAGAGAGTCGGCATCGCAATGGCCCTGCTGGGCGACCCTGCTCTGCTGATACTGGACGAGCCGATAAGCAGAACTAAACTGCTCCTTACCGGTAATTTTTCCCGTGTGGAGGAAACAGAAGGCGGACATATCCGCATTTTCGACCTGACAGAGCCGGAGGAGATACCGTCCGTGCGAAAAAGAAAACATGGCTGTCTATTCTGCTTTCACTATGAATATGTAAAAAAGGCATACAAATACCAATTAAGTATCTGTATGCCTTTCAATTAGTGCCGCCATCAAATAGGGGATCTTATTATAGCAAAATCGTCTGTTTATTACACTTTTTGATCGATCGTAAAGTGTTGGTGTATGTTCGCTGTAAGAACACAAACATAACATAAGAAAAGGGCTATGTCCTCCGTGACCGAATACGGAAGCCATAGCTCTGTTTTTTTCAGAAGCTGTTTGTTTCTGTATAAAGATCAAGTGTTTCAATAAAAGTTTTTCCAGAGCCTATATGCACATAAAAAACACATAATTACCTGTTATGATATATCGTGAGGTGAGGTCTATGGCAGAAAGAACAGCATATCACTTGAAAATATCTGGAATGTACTGCGTTCAGTGTGAACATAAGATAGCCAAAGCCTTGCAGAATATGAAAGGCGTTCATAACATCAACGTAAGCTACAAAAAAGCCAAAGCAGACTTTGAAAGCGACAATTCCGTCCCCTATGACAATATCGTAAAAGTAATTGAAAATGAGGGATACAAGGTCGCAGGCTTGGCGGACAGCGGCTTGCCGATCAAAGGTCTATTATCACTTGCAGCGATCATGGTACTCTATATGCTGCTGCAATATACAGGGCTGCTAAACAAGCTCGCCCCCTCACAGCTTGCACGGTCAGGAATGGGCTACGGTGCGCTGTTTCTCATAGGCGCAGTGACCTCGGTGCATTGTATTGCCATGTGCGGCGGTATCAGCCTTTCTCAGAGCATACCCGATCCAAAGGGGAAGCACAGCATTGTCAGACCGTTTTTATATAATTTTGGTAGAGTAGTTTCATACACGGCGATAGGTGCGGTACTCGGAACAATCGGATATTTTGTCGGTGGCTCCGGATTATCGCTCCCTCTTACATTGCAGGGTATCATCAAGATCATTGTAGGAGTTATGCTGCTTATCATGGGACTTCGGCTTGTCGGTGCATTTTCATGGCTGCAAAGATTTTCCGTACCGTTGCCGAAAAAAATTGTCAGGATATTCGGCAGAGCTTCGGCAAAGGAAAAGGCACCATTCATAGTCGGACTGCTGAACGGTATCATGCCCTGTGGACCGTTACAGGCAATGTGGCTGATCGCACTTGCAAGCGGAAGTCCCATAAAGGGTGGTCTGTCAATGCTGCTGTTCAGTCTCGGAACTTTGCCGCTGATGCTGGGGCTTGGCTCTCTTGTGGCGGCTCTTGGAAAGAAGTTCGCTCATGCCGTCCAAAGCGTTGGAGCAGTAGTTGTCGCAGTTATGGGTCTGGCTCTGCTGACGCAGGGCGGCGTATTGAGCGGTTTGCTGCCGACAGCGCTAGCATCAGCAGGCTCAGCAAAGGACACAGCGGTGGATATCGGCGGTGTTCAGATCGTTGAAAGCGAGCTGACACCGGGAAAGTATCCCGAGATAACTGTGAAGGCAGGTGTTCCTGTACGCTGGAATATCCACGCTGAAAAAAGCAGCATCAATGGCTGTAATTACATGATCGTATGTAAAGATATCGGTCTGGAATATGAATTTCACGAGGGGAATAATATCATTGAATTCACTCCCGAAGATGCAGGAGAAATAAGCTATTCCTGCTGGATGGGAATGATATACGGAAGTATTCACGTTACAAAGTAAGGAGACGGTCACTATGAAAAGATCTATCATTTTTATCTCGGCTGTAATATGCCTGATGCTCAGTTCCTGCGGAACAGATATTGAACAGGCAGTTCTTGAACCGGTCGGCGCAGAAGTCACTACTGCTTCTCAGAATGAGACTGCTTATGAAACAACAACTGCGCAGCAGATCTCTGTCGCTGACGGAGCTGCGAATGAAGAGTGCTGTACGCCTCAGACAAGCTTGGACACAGCAGTGGACGAGGACAGAGTTCCGGGCTGCTGTTCTCCCAATATTTCTGAGATCGGCAGCTGCTGCGGCGAGTAAGGAGGGGCGTTTTGGAACAGTATAATGTAACAGGCATGAGCTGTGCAGCTTGCAGCGCACGAGTTGAAAAGGCTGTATCTGAGGTGGAGGGAGTTTCCTCTGTTTCGGTCAGCCTGCTGACAAATTCCATGGGCGTTGAGGGTCCAGCAAGTCCGTCTGCGATCATCAAAGCGGTTGAAAATGCAGGCTATGGAGCATCAGTAAAAGGTCAAGAAAGATCAACAGAGCGTGCAGACGAGCTTGCCGACAGGGAAACTCCTCTTATGATAAAACGGCTTGTCGCATCTGTAATCGTCCTTCTGCCGCTGCTGTATCTCTCGATGGGGCATATGCTCTGGGACTGGAAACTCCCTTCATTCTTAGACGGAAATCATGTGGCCATGGGTCTGGTGCAGCTTCTGTTGACGGCAATTATCATGGTGATAAACCAGAAATTTTTTATTAGCGGATGCAAGGCTGTTATCCACAAAAGCCCGAATATGGACACACTTGTGGCGATGGGGTCGGGCATATCATTTTTGTGGAGCGTATATGTGCTGTTCCACATGACAGGGGCAGTCGTCGCAGGAAATGAAGAAGCCGTTATGGATGACATGATGAACTTCTATTTTGAAGCTGCGGCGATGATCCTCACTCTTATAACAGTTGGAAAAACGCTTGAAGCCTATTCTAAGGGAAAAACCACCAATGCGCTCAAAGGACTTATGGAGCTTTCCCCGAAAACGGCGGTGGTCGAACGCAACGGCAAGGAGCAGACTATCCCTGCGGAACAGGTACAGATCGGTGATGTTTTTGTGGTACGCCCCGGCGAGCATATCCCGGTGGACGGAACTGTTCTTGACGGCACCAGTGCAGTCGATGAATCGGCACTGACCGGCGAGAGCATACCCGCAGACAAGCTGAAAGGTGACAGCGTTTCGGCAGGTACGGTAAATCAGTCGGGTTCTCTGCGGTGCAGAGCAGTCAAGGTGGGCGAGGACACAACGCTTTCTCAGATCATCAAAAAGGTCAGCGATGCCGCCGCAACAAAAGCGCCAATAGCGAAGCTTGCAGACAGAGTGTCGGGCGTGTTCGTGCCTGCGGTCATCGGCATTGCACTTGTAACGCTCGTGATCTGGCTTGCTGTCGGGCAGACTGTGGGCTATGCTCTGGCCCGTGCAATTTCTGTTCTTGTGATAAGCTGTCCCTGCGCATTGGGGCTTGCAACACCTGTTTCGATCATGGTGGGCAGCGGCGTGGGTGCAAAGAACGGCATTCTTTTCAAGACCGCAGTCTCACTCGAAGAAACGGGAAAGGCGCAGATAGTTGTCCTTGATAAGACAGGAACGATCACAAAGGGCGAGCCGTCTGTCACGAACGTTATCCCCGTTGATTCGGACGAAAAAATGCTTATCGAAACGGCGTATGCGCTCGAACAGAAAAGCGAGCATCCCCTTGCAAAAGCTATAGTTACATACGCTGAGGAGAATGATATAAAGCTGTCTGAGGCAACAGATTTTAAGGCGCTTTCTGGCAGCGGACTGACTGCAATGCTTGGGAAAAGCGCTTATTTCGGAGGAAATGCGGAGTTTATCGGAAGCAAGGTAACGATCTCCAATGAAATGAAAGAAACAGCTCAAAAACTTGCGGACGAGGGAAAAACGCCTTTGTTCTTTGCTGACGAGAACAGACTTCTCGGAATAATAGCTGTAGCAGACACTATCAAGGAGGATTCTCCCGAAGCGATCACTCAGTTCAAAAATATGGGGCTGAAGACCGTCATGCTTACCGGGGACAACGAGCGCACGGCAAATGCAATAGGCAGACAAGTCGGTGTGGATATGGTCATTGCAGGGGTTCTTCCGAATGAAAAGGAAAGCGCGGTCCGCCGACTGCAAAAGCAGGGCAAGGTGGCTATGATCGGCGACGGCATCAATGACGCTCCTGCGCTGACAAGGGCGGATATCGGAATTGCGATCGGCGCAGGAACGGACATTGCCATAGATGCCGCAGATGTAGTTCTGATGAAAAGCCGTCTGACGGACGCTGCCGCAGCACTCAGACTCAGCCGTAAAACTATGCGGAATATCAGGCAAAATCTCTTTTGGGCGTTCATTTATAATGTCATCGGCATACCTCTTGCAGCAGGTGCGTATATCAGGCTTTTCGGCTGGGAGCTGGATCCGATGTTCGGTGCGGCGGCAATGAGTTTGTCAAGCGTTTCGGTGGTGACAAATGCACTTCGGCTGAACCTTGCAAAAATATTCGATACGAAAAACGACAGACCACGAAAGGATACAGTGAAGGAGCTGATAAATATGAATTTAAGCGGCAATACATACACACTGAAAATAGATGGCATGATGTGTCCGCACTGCGAGGCGACCGTCAAGAAGTGTCTCGAAAACTTTGACGAGGTGCAGGAGGCAACAGCCAGCCATGAAAAGGGAACGGCAGTCCTCACGCTGTCGGGCGAATTGGCACACCTTGATGAGATGAAGCAGGCGATCGCTGATAAGGGCTACACGGTAGTAGGAGGTTGAGCATATGAAAAAGATGATGTGTGCCGTCATAGCAGCGGCGGTATCGTTTGGGCTTTACGGCTGCGGAAGTTCGGGAGCTGACCAGGCAGCAGAGGTCTCCGGCGAAAGGGCCGACCTTGTGATCCCTGTCAGCGAGATCACGGAGACTGCCAAATTCTACCCTGTGACCGTGGAGGGCACCGACATGGAGGTCTTTGCGGTGAAGGACAGCTCCGGCAATATCCGCACGGCCTTCAACACCTGCCAGTCATGCTATACCTCCGGGAACGGAAGGTACAAGGTGGAGGGCACAGACCTTGTCTGCCAGAACTGCGGCTTCCATTTCACTGCCGATCAGGTGGGAGCCAATTCCAACGGCGGTTGCAGTCCCTGGGCCATAAGCGCCGCAGAGCGCTCCGACACTGAGGATACAGTTACTATACCCTACGACCTGCTGGTGAGCTCAAAAAACATTTTCGCAAATTGGAGATGATACTCTTCTTTTCCTATAGATATGGTATAATTATACTGAGATAATGGACATAATCATGCTCGCAGTTGACGACGATGCCAAGATCCGTGAGGCGGTATTGGACTATCTGACACACAAGGGGATCTGGGTCCTAACTGCCGAGACCGGTCAGCAGGCCCTTGAGATATTCGCAGCAGACCAGCCTGACCTTATCGTTCTCGACCTTATGCTGCCGGACATTCCCGGCGAGGAGGTCTGCCGGAGGATAAGGAGAGCTTCCTCTGTGCCGATCTATGACCCCAGCACGAATACACTGCTCCTCTCAAACTATGAGCCGGAGATCTTCAACCAAAGCTGCGACAGGCTGATCATCGCTGCCGCTGAGGGCAAGACCGGGCTCAGTGTCGGCGATCTCGAAATAAATGCGGATACAGTAATCGGCACGAAAAACTGCGACACAAATGTCTCTATCACAAGAGAATGGAGCGGCGTGACCGTGGGGAATGGGGCGACCCTTACTATCAACAGCAAGACCTTTGATGTCAACAGCAATATCAGAGGAAGCGGCACAGGCGAAAAACTCATTCTCAACGGCTGCGGCCTCACCGCCAAAGGCACCTCCGACCTCTCCGCTATTGAGGGCTTCGACGGCGGTATCACCATTAACGGCAGCTTTATCTCATCTCCCGAGGACGCAGAGGTCAAGGACGGCGCTGTCGTCGATAAGGACGGTGAGCCCGTCACTGGCGAGCTGCAAATAACCGGCGTGCGGTCATACGGCGTCCTCATTAACCTTAATTTGCTCACTAATGAGAACATCGACAAGCTGGAGACCTTCTTCACGAAAAGCTCGGACGCTGCTGAAAAGCGTGAAACCGGCGAGCATTTCGCCTCCTACGACCCATAACCGGCCCCGGAACTCTTACCGCAGAAAACGGCGCATTGATCGCAGTAACTCTCGATTCCACCGTGAACGTAATTGACGCCACCGTCAATGCTACGATCTCCGGTACCACCAATAAAACAGGCTGTACCCTCAACATCGTCCGCTCCGAGATAAATGCTCCCAATGGCATCAAGGGCTTCGAGGGCGGTATCTACATCGAGGACTATGAGGTGGATTCCCCCGAGGAGGCTGTTATCGCTGAAAGTATCTTTGAGAGCGACGGCGTAACGGTCGCTGAGAGCGTCATTATCGGCGGCGCTCACGTCCATGCGGACAGGCTCCCAAAGGTCGAGGGAATCGAGCCGGACTGCACTCACGCCGGTCAGATCGAGCATTATACCTGCACCTGCGGCAAGATCTTCAAGGACGAGGCCGCTGAGGAAGAGTGTACACTGGAGGAGACAGTTCTGCCTGCTTTAGGCCATGATCGGGTCTATGTCGGGCCTTCCGACCCAACCTGCGAAACTGACGGCTACGACAGGACTTGCAGGGTCTGCACAAGGTGCGGAGGAGTCACCACGATACCCCCTTGGCGCTCAGGCGTCGATCCAGGACTACTGGCCGACGATCTATCCCGCAACAGGCCATGCGTATCTTGTTCCCACCTACACATGGAGCGACGACTATTCAAAGGTCACCGCTGAGATGGTCTGCTCTAAGGACAGCGATCATAATGTTGTGGAAACAGTGGATACGACCTTCACCGATGACGGCAACAAGAGGACGTATGTGGACTCGTTCAGCGGAACTTCCTTCGAGAATCAGACTATCACCGTCAATATGGCTGAGGAGGTCCTGATGGGCGATGTCAACAGCAACGGCACTGTGGACAGCATCGACGCAATGCTGCTTTCACGCTATGCGGCTGCATGGGTGAATATCGTGATCGATCTCAAGTCTGCTGACCTCAACGGCGACGATACCGTCGATAATGCAGATGCGATGATACTTGCAAGGTATATTGCCGGCTGGGAAGGCTATGATGCGTACATCGTGACCAAGACAGTATAAGGGAGGAGCATATGAAACGATCATTTACCCTCCTTCTGACTGCGGTGCTCATGATTTTCATGATGATCCCGGCGAGCGCTTACGCCATTGCTGACTTTGTGCTCTCCGCGGATACGCTCTCCGCAGAGCTGAATGCAGGCGATACAGTCGAGCTGGCTATCCGTGCCGATGTGAACAGCGGATACGCCGTCGGAGCAGTCGATGTCTCATGGGACAGCAGTGCGCTCAAGCTGATAGAAGTCGATTATTCGGAGGAGCTCGCACCGAACAATAATGCTGCTGAGATAGAGAACAGCGGCAGCTATCGTCTGAACTTCGGCGATTATTCCGGAAAGGAAAACTTCACTGGCACAGGCGTGTTCTTCACACTTGTGTTTGAGATAGCAGACACAGCGGCTGAGGGAAGCGCTACCGTACAGCTTTGCAGTCCCGGGGTAGTGAGCAAGGATGCTGTGAAGCTGGCCGTATCGGTCAGCAATGGAACTGTAGACCTTGTAAAAAAAGAAGAAACAACGACTGTGACCACTTCTACGGCCACAACAACTACAACTACTACCTCCACAACTACAACAACAGCAACTCCCATGACCACCTCAACCTTGATCAAAACAACAACTTCTGCCGCCACAACTACAACAACAGCAACTCCCACGGCCACTTCAACAACGATCAAAACAACAACTTCTGCTGCTCCAACTACAACAAAGGCAAAAACTACGACCACCTCAACAACGATCAAAACAACGATTTCTGCCGCTGCGACTACAACAAAGGCAATAGCTACGACTACTGCTAAAGCAACTACTACATCTACGTCGACTGGAGTTGAGACAACGACCACTACTGTCACAGCAACTGCCGCCACAACTTCAAGAACGACTACCATCTCAACTAAGCCGGCGACCGAAACTACGGTCCTCTCTACGACCTCGAAGGAAAGCGCTTCGACTGCTGCCACGACCTCTGCATCTACCAATTCAAGCACAACGACAACGGCTACCGGAGCGCTGACATCGACCACAGAAGCTACGACAAGCGGAGAGGATACTACATCGACGACCTCCGCAGCTTCTACGCAGACAACATCAACTAGCGAAGTAACGACCGTTACGACAACTACACCTGAGAGCCTTTACGATCTTGGCGATGTGGACCGTGACCATAAGACCGATGCCTCTGATGCTTCTGAGGTCCTTATGGAGTATGCACGGACCCAGACCGGCAAGGAGCCCACCTTCGACTCGGAGCAGTTCCTCCTTGGCGATGTGAACTTCGACGGCGTCATCGACGCCAGCGACGCCTCACGGATCCTTGTTTATTACGCCTTCGTCATGAGCGGCGGAAAGCAGACCATGAGGGAATATGTCAAAACTCTATAGGCCCGAAGGAACGGCGATCCCCCTAAAAAATGTATACATGAAGAAACGTCCTCGAAATGCTCCGAGGACGTTTTTGTAACTATTAAAATGACGATCATAGATCTGATAAGGCAGGTACACGAAAGATCTGCCTTTTTATTCTGTCTCCTTGCGGATAACGGTCCCCGAGGGGAACTCCAGATCAGACTTGAACGAGAACCTCATCATTGCGTGATTTGCTGTCTCGATCGGCTGGCCCTCCTCGTCGAAGAGCTCCGTCAGTGTCAGCTCAACAGGCTTTGAGGAAGGGGAGAGCAGCTCCACCTTGTCGCCGGCGAAAAACCTGTTCCGCTGGGTGCAGTAAACAGTGCCGTTCTCGCACCGGTCAACGACCGCCACAACGTCGTAGTTGCGGATATAGCCGCTGTTTTCGTAATATTGGGACTCCTCAGGCCTTCCGAAAAAGAAGCCCGTGCAGTATTTTCTGTGGCTTACCTTGTAGACCTCGTCCCGGATCCAGTCAGGGAGCTTGAAAACGTAAGGGTGCTTATAATACTCGTCCACGGCCATTCTGTAGGCGTTCGTCACAACGGTGACATAGTAGGCGGACTTCGCCCTGCCCTCGATCTTCAGGCTGTAAACGCCGGCCTCTGCCAGCTTGTCGATGTATTCGATCATGCACATATCCTTGGCATTTAGGATATAGGTGCCCTTTTCGTCCTCAAATATGGGGAAGAACTCGCCGGGGCGCTTCTCCTCCATAAGGTGATACCCCCAGCGGCAGGGCTGAGCGCACTCTCCACGGTTAGCATCTCTGCCCACAAGGTACTGGGACAGCAGGCATCTTCCGGAAAAGGAAACGCACATCGCACCGTGGACGAAGCACTCTATGTCAAGGTCAGGGCTGGTCTTGGCCCTGATCTCAGCTATCTCGTCCAGGGAGAGCTCCCTTGCAAGGACCACTCTCTTTGCGCCCAGCTCATGGAGCTCACGGGCGGTGACGTAATTGACGATACCGGTCTGGGTTGAGATGTGGATCTCCATATCCGGAGCATATCTCTTGATCAGCATCAAAAGCCCGATGTCCGCAACGATAAGTGCGTCCACCTTTGCCTCTACAGCCTCACGGACGAACCTCTCGAAGAATTTGATCTCGTCGTTCCTGGGAAGGGTGTTGCAGGTAAGATAGACCTTGACACCCTTGCTGTGAGCCAGCTCCACGGCATTGCAGAGCTGCTCGAAGCTGAAATTCTGCGGTGAGGCTCTCATACCGAACTGCTCACGTCCCAGATAGACCGCATCTGCGCCGAAATTCAGCGCTGCGGCAAGGCGCTCCTCGTCTCCGGCGGGAGCAAGGACCTCCAGCTTGTTCATACTCGGCCTCCTTACCAGCTCTCGCCGTTCTCGGCGGCCTCGGCAGCAGCAGCCTCCTCAGCATACTGCTCCTCGATCATAGCCAGGTTAGCCTCATGCTCCTCGTCGGTCCTTGCGAAGTAGGTGATCTTGGTGTTGATATTAGCTGCGAAGAAGAAGTCCTCAGACTCGAACCTCTCCAGAACAGCGTCGATCGCCGCAAGACCGGGGTTGCAGATAGCTCCGGGCGGGAGGCCTCCTGTAAGATAGGTGTCGTAGGAATTTGCGATAGTCAGGTCAAGCACCTCCATATTGGGCTTGATCACGTCGTTTGCGTAATTTGAGGTAGGATCCGACTGGAGAAGAGCAGGATCCCAGTTGTCAAGACGGTTCCAGAATACAGAAGCGACCTTGACCATAACGTCGTCAGTAGCAGCCTCCTTCTGAACGATAGAGGCAAGAGTTATGATCTGGTCCAGAGAATATCCCAGCTCGTCCATTCTCGCGTAGCGCTCCTCAGTCATTTTGCTGTCGAAGTTGAGGTAGATCTTCTGGCAGACCTGCTCAGGATCCATGCCCTCGTAGAAGAAATAGGTATCCGGGAAGAGATAGCCCTCCATCCTCATGAATTTGAGGGAGGAATTCAGCGGCAGCTTATCCTCGAACTCGAAGCCGTAGCCGCCTGAGTTGAAATAGAACAGGAAGTCGTCTGCTGAACAGATGTTGTTCTCCTCCAGTCTCTGGGCGGCATCGATGAGAGTGATACCTTCCGGGAAGGTGACCTCTACGGTCTCGCCCTGCTCCTCCACCTGCTCGCTGGTGAGCTCTTTGATAAGGGTCTCATAGGCCATATTCGGGCGAACGAAGTGCTCGCCTGGGATATACAGCCCGTCAGCCTTTCTCAGCCTTGAGAAGAGCTTGAAGGCCTTGGGAGACTTGATGATCCCCTCGGTCTCCAGCATATTAGCGATGTCGTCAGTCGTAGCGCCCTCAGGAATGATCATGAGCTGAGTGCGGTCGCTCTTTCCGATGCCCAGCATATCCTTTCCGTAGCCGATGATAACCATGGAGAGAACTATAGACAGACCGAAGATGAACGTGGTCAGGATAAGAACGCCCGGCAGTCTGCTGCGCTGCTTTTTCTTGTGGCGCTTCCTCCTGCGGACAGGCTGAGCCTGCCTTGGATCTCTCATCTGAGCACCGGGTTCTCGCTGCGGCTGCATGGGAGCTCCGCTCTCCATAGTGCGGCGAATGTTCTGCTCCGGAGAGACAGCCTGCTCCGGCGCCTTTTCATGGCTCACAGGCTGAGCCTCATGGCTTGGCGGAGGAGCCTGCTCCTCCACCGGCTCCGGCTCAGAGGCCTTAGCCTTGCTGCTGTCGTTTTCAAGCTCTTTGAGAATATCGTTTACAAGATCCTTGTTGTCGTTATCCACTTACAGAGCACCGTCCTTTCTTCTGTAACGATCATATCGACCCGAAGGTCGTGCTGCGACTGTGGCAGCGTATCGGTAACGCACTCTTCATAGGCAAGTGCGATCGTATGAACTTTGTTCTTTGCCAAAAACCTGTCGTAGAAGCCTCCGCCGTAGCCAAGCCTTTCGCCCTTTTCGGTAAAGGCCAGCCCCGGCACTATACAGACCGCATCACTGCCGATGACAGGGCAGGGGAGCGACTCGTCCGGTTCACGGATCCCGAAGCTGTCGGGGTTTTCCACTAGCTGAGCCAGTTCTGTCACCTTGTGGAAGGTCATTTGTCCGCCGGCCCTGCACCTAGGGAAGCATACATTCCTGCCGGCTTTAAGCAGTTCCTCTGCAACAGTCCAAGTATCCGGCTCAGAGCCGAATGAGGCGAAGATCAGCACTGTGTCAGCGCCGCCGATCTCCCCAAGGAGCCGCTGTACGATGAGCCTGTCCTTTTCGGGAGACTTTGCGCCCTTCCTGAGCTGTGAGAAGCGCCTGCGGAGCTCCTCTTTGTCCTGCATATCAGACACAGAGGATAGCATTGCGCTGGCGGCGGCTCTCCTCGGGAGAAACAGCCAGCTCCACCAGCTTCAGGCCGAATTCCACTGCAACACCAGCGCCTCTTGATGTGATGATGTTCCCGTCAACAGCTACAGGGCCGTCGCCGATGCTGGCACCGGTGAGCTGCTCCTCGAAGCCGGTATAGCAAACGGCAGTCTTGCCGCTGAGCAGTCCCTTGTGGCCAAGGATAGAGGGTGCAGCGCAGATAGCTCCGATGAATTTGTTGTTTTCAGCACAGTAGTCGATAGCCGCCTGAACGTAGTCAGACTTCTCCAAATTGAGAGTTCCGGGCATACCGCCGGGGAGAACGATCATCTCCAGCTCGTCCGTAAGAGGAGCCTCCTGAGCGATCGTATCAGCGGCCACCGGGATCCCGTGAGAGCCAACGATGATGTTGTCGCCCACGCCCACAGTCACCACCTGCTTGCCTGCCCGTCTGAGCAGGTCGATAGGAGCGATCGCCTCGGTCTCTTCAAAGCCGTTTGCAAGAAAAACGTAGATCATATGCTTATCCTTTCATTTGAATGTTACGATATTTTTTTCAAGAAGAAAGACCGGGTTGTAGGAGAGCTTTGCCTTTCGCAGGCCCTCGAGCCCCAGATCCTCTTCACGGTTGACGTATTTGTAGCCGGCCATGCAGCTCTCAGCAAAGAGATTGTTTATGCCGGCATAAGCGCCGTTATAGGCCTTGTCTGCCTTTTCGATGTGGACACAGAACGTATCGGAGTTCAGCCCCTCGCCGATCGTAACGGCAGCGACCTCGCCACCGATCCTGATGATACCGCCCTTCAGCTCAAGCCTGTCAAAGTAGCTGAAATAGGTGTTTATAGCGTACTGCTCGGCCACCGAGGAATGATCTGCCTCTGCGATCTCGTTATAGGCTGAGGTGCAGAACAGGATAGCGTCGTCCATATCCCTCTCTATGATAGGGGAGTAGCTGTAGTCCAGCTCCTTGAACCGGGCAAGGTGGTTCCTCTTGCCGTGGAACTTCCTTCCTGCCAGACTGATAAGGTCCGAGGAAAGGTAGATGTAATCGGAGCCGTCCCTGTCCGGCTCAGTTATGAACTGTCCGGGATACATCTCCTCCAGCATATCCAGCGAAGGCTTTGTGACACCTGTCAGCACCAGCGGAGCCCCAAGGCTCTCAGAAAAGCGCTTCATCTCGGCCAAAGCCTCTCTCAGGTCGCCCTGACCTGCCGGGAGCACGAAGGAAGGTCCCTCGCCGCCGAAGGCGCAAAGTATGTAAAAGTCCTTGTAGAAGCAGACCTTCGTGTCAGCCAGCCTGCACCACGCAAGGTTATTGGCGAATGTGTACTCGCAGCCCATAAAGTCGGAGCTGCGCAGGGCCTTGTTCGCCCTGTCTCTGTCATTTATATCCAAAGCTCTGAATTCGAGCATAAAGGACCTCCTGTGTCAGTTTTGCTTAAAGCTGTCGAAATATGCCCTAACTTCCTTCATTTTGCCGCAGCTCATCTTGCCCTCGGGACATTTGCCCTCGGCAACACAGGAAGGACCGGCATATCGGAAGATCGTGGGCGCCTCCTTCAAGCAGAGCCTGAGCATCTCGTTGGCCACGGCCCGTATCTCCCACTGAGCACGGTTGCAGCAGCGGTGACGGAAGAAATTGAACAGCGAGCGGACGTTCATAGTGACAACGATCTTGGTCTCGCAGGCATTCGGGAGGAGGAACCTTGCGTCCTCATTTGCCAGCTTTCTGGCCTTAGAAGCAGCAGCCTTCTCAGTAAGTCCCTCAGCAAGGAAGCGCTCTTTGTGGTTCTCACAGAGCAGATCGGCGATCTTCTCATAGCTCTGGGTCAGAGAAGCGATTACCCTGTCGAACTCCTCCTTGGCCTCCGGGAGATCCTGGATAGCCGGGGGAGTGATGAACTCAAAGCCGCTCTCGTCAACGTAGCGCTGGCTCTTCTGAGAGTATGAGGCGATCCTGTGGCGGACTAGCTGATGTGAGCAGGCCCGTGAAATGCCCTCGATCCCGAAGGTGAAGCTAACGTGCTCTAAGACGCTCTCGTGTCCGATAGAAACGATCATATCGATGAATTTTTCGGTCTTTTCGGGGTCTAGGCCCTCCCTGAGCTCACCTATGCCGCTGCTTGAATAGCACAGCTTGGCTGCGGTGGCTGCAAGGTTTTCCGGGTCGGGGGTATGCGCCAGCAGAGTGACTTTCATTTCTCTCATCCTTCCTGCATAAAAACATATATTATCATTTTAACATTTTTTTGCTTTCAAGTCAAGGAAAATTCCAAATTTCTGTCTGTAGGCGGCTCAGCAGGACCAAATGTGAAAAAATCAAGAAAATTTTCACTTTGCTATGGACAAATCCGAAAATATGTAGTATAATTAAAAAGCTAATGGAAATTTATTTATCGGAGGATAAGTTAAAATGATGTCATTAAAGAAGATCGCAGCAGGTCTGAGCGCACTTGCTCTTGCAGCAGGCTCATACGGATGTACTCCCTCGATCGGAGCCGGCTCTCAGAATGCTCTTACAGCCGACGGATATGAGATAAAGTCCGGTATTTTCATCTACTACACCATGCAGGCTTACGATGACGCTATCTCAGTCATCTCTGAGCAGAACGGCGGGACCTCTCCAACATTAAAGGACGTAAAGAACGCCTATATCGACGAGATCGAGTCCAGTGACTGGATCCAGGACAAGGCCGCTGACTACTGCAAGTCCTTTGCGGCAGTCAAGAAGGAATACGACAACATCGGCGGCCAGCTCAGTGCTGCTGATAAGGAGGACGCCGCTGAGATGGCTCAGTACTATTACAGCGGCGATGAGAGGAACTCTCTCAACGGTATCAGCCTCGACTCCATGAAAGAGATCGCTGAGAACACCTTCAGGGAGGAGCAGATCTTCCAGCACTACTACGGCTTCGACGGCGAGAAGGGCTGCTCTGAGGAGGAGCTCAAGGACTACTTCGACGAGAACTTCGCCCGTGTAGAGTACGTTTCCATGAGCCTTACAGACTCAGAGGGCAACGCTCTGACTGAGGACGAGGCGAGAAAGGTCCGCAAGCTGGCCGAGGATTATGCCGCTCAGGTCAATAAGAAGTCCAAGGGTCAGGACAAGATGTTCGAGATGGACAC
Organism: Ruminococcus sp.; assembly: GCA_017460665.1. Taxonomy (GTDB): domain Bacteria; phylum Bacillota; class Clostridia; order Oscillospirales; family Ruminococcaceae; genus Ruminococcus. The sequence goes on along the minus strand of JAFUAO010000061.1, from coordinate 8,164 downwards.
GATCAAGCAGCAGTACAGCGACTATCTTGCCGCTCAGACCACGACCTCTGCGGAGGACGCTCTGCTCATCGAGACCACGACCACAGCCGCTGCTGACGATGCAGAGACCGAGACCACTGAGACTACTACCACTAATCCCCACGAGAACGAGATGCTCCTCCAGAGGAACACTACTACGACAGCCTCTGCTGAGGGCAGCACCGAGACCACCGAGACCGAGGCTGCCGATACCAACGAGGACCTGACCAAGTTCAAGGACTTCGTCTTTGATGAGCTGGCCATGGATACCGCAACGGTCTACGATTACAGCGACGATACGATCTACGTCGTGATCAGGACAGACCTGAGAGAGCGTCTCACCGAGGACGACCTGTGGAACGAGACCTACATCACCAACCTTCAGCAGCTCCGCTACTACGATGATTTCGTAGCCTATATGGAGGGCATCGCCGACGGTATGACCGTTGAGAGGAACAAGTCAGCGTTCAGACGATATTCGCCGTTCAAGCTGGTCCTTGAAACTAACGATCAATAAAACTTGCGCCGCACAGTTTACGCTGTGCGGCTGTTTTTATACCGGGCTGGAGTCATACATCTTCCGCAGCTTGGCGATCGCCCGTTTTTCGATCCGTGAGACATAGGACCGTGAGATCCCGAGGCGCTGGGCAGTCTCCTTCTGAGTATGAGGCTCATTGTCGTAGAGCCCGTAGCGATAGACCACGATCTCGAGCTCCCTTTCGTCAAGGGTCTTCTCCAAGAAGCCATAAAGCTGGCGTGAGCGCATGAGCAGATCCACCTGCTCGTGTATATCGACCCCATCGTCGATCAGGTCTATCAGCGAGAGGGCGTTGCCGTCCTTGTCGGTCTCCACCGGCTCGTTGAGATAAACATCTCCGGCCGATTTCTTTGCCGCCCGGAAGGTCATGAGTATCTCGTTTTCGATGCACCTGCTGGCATAGGTGGCGAATTTCGCTCCCTTCTTGTAGTCAAAGGTAGAAACGGCCTTAATCAGGCCAATGGTCCCGATCGAGATCAACTCGTCCTGCTCCGCCGAGGACTGACCGTACTTTTTGACGATATGTGCGACCAAGCGCAGGTTGTGCTCGATGAGCTCGTTTTTGGCCTTCCGGTCGCCGGACTCCATTTTTTTGAAGCGCTCCAGCTCCTCCGCCTTAGAGAGCGGCTTCGGGAAGGCCCCTCCGCTCTCCACATGAAGGGCGAAGAAAACCAGGTTTTTCAGCAGTTCGATCAGCATAAGCTACACCTCCGCTAAATCATATGCCGGAGGGCTTGAACATTATTTTGAAAAGAGAGCCGGACTGTTGCGTTTTTGCTGAAAATGTGGTAGAATACTATTATAGCATTTATGGAAGGAAGTTGCCCCATATGGATAAAAATACAGCCGAAAAGCGCATAGCAGAGCTGTCAGCGCTGCTGGACAAGTACAGCTATCAGTATTACGTTCTTGACGACCCGGAGGTCAGCGACTATGAGTTCGATATGCTCATGCAGGAGCTAAAGGCCTTAGAGGAGCAGTTCCCGGAGCTCATCCTCCCCACATCGCCGACCCAGCGTGTCGGAGGAGCTCCGCTGAGCAAATTTGAAAAAGTACAGCACACCGTCCAAATGGCCAGCCTACAGGACGTTTTCTCCTTTGAGCAGGTAGAGAGCTTCGTCCAGCGCTGCAAGAGCGAGCTGACTGACCCGCAGTTCACCGTGGAGCCAAAGATCGATGGCCTGTCTGTCTCCTTGGAGTATACAGACGGCCAGTTCACAAGAGGATCCACCCGTGGAGACGGCTTCGTGGGAGAGGACGTTTCCTCCAATCTGAAAACGGTCCGCTCCATACCGCTAAAGCTCAAAAACGCTCCGGAGATGATCGAGGTCCGTGGGGAGGTCTATATGCCCAGGAGCAGCTTCCTCGAGCTGGTGGAGCAGCAGGAGCTCCTTGACGAGCAGCCCTTCAAGAACCCAAGGAACGCCGCAGCCGGCTCTCTCAGGCAGAAGGACCCAAAGATCACTGCCGGCAGAAAGCTGGACATCTTCGTTTTCAACGTTCAGCAGACCCAGGGCTTGGAGCTCAAAAAGCACAGCCAGTCCATCGAAAGCCTCCGCACCATGGGCTTTAAGACGATCACCTATAAGCTGTGCAGGGAGTTCCCAGAGATCAAGGCTGAGATCCAGCGTATCGGCGAGAGCCGGGCCGACCTTCCCTACGACATAGACGGCGTCGTTGTGAAGGTGGACGACCTTGCCCAGAGAGAGATCCTCGGAGCGACTACCAAAACTCCAAAGTGGGCCGTTGCCTATAAATTCCCGCCGGAGGAGAAGGAGACTACCCTCCTTGACATCGAGGTGAACGTAGGACGCACCGGCGCTATAACTCCCGTGGCTGTCTTTGAGCCGATACTTCTTGCCGGGACCAGCGTTTCCCGTGCGGTCCTCCACAATCAGGACTTCATCGACGAGAAGGATATCCGCATCGGCGACAGGATCGTAGTGAGAAAGGCCGGAGAGATAATCCCGGAGGTGCTGCGCTCTGTCAGCCACAAGGAGGGCTCTGAGCCCTTCGTTCTGCCGAAGGTCTGCCCTGTCTGCGGAACGCCCTCAGTCCGTGAGAACGGCGAGAGCGTGCTGCGCTGTCCCAATGTGGAGTGTCCGGCCCAGCTCCTGAAAAACATGATCCATTTCGCTTCAAAGGGAGCAATGAACATAGACGGCCTTGGACCTGCCAATATGGAACTCTTGGTGGAAAAAGGCCTCGTGACATCTCCGGCGGACTTGTACAGCCTTCGCAAGGAGCAGCTCACGACCCTGGAGAGGTTCGGCGAGAAGTCGGCAGACAACCTTATCGCCTCTATCGAAAACTCCAAAAACGCCGGTCTTGAGCGGCTTATCCACGCCCTTGGCATAAGGAACATCGGCCAGCGAGCCGCTGTGCTCCTCTGCAAGAGGTTCCCGGATATGGATAGGCTCCTCTCGGCCAAAAAGGAGGACATAGCTGATATCGAGGGCTTCGGAGAGATCATGGCCGAGAGCGTAAGCCAGGCTCTCAGCGAGCCTCACCGCATAGAACTCATCGGACGGCTCCGTGAAGCCGGAGTGAACATGACCTACAGCAAGGCCTCCGCCGGCGACGACCGCTTTGCAGGCATGACTTTCGTCCTTACAGGGACTCTCCCCACGATGAAGCGTGACCAGGCCAAGCAGCTCATCGAGAGCTTCGGCGGAAAGGTCTCCGGCTCTGTCTCAAAAAAGACCACATTCGTAGTTGCCGGTGAGGACGCCGGGAGCAAGCTGACAAAGGCTCAGGAGCTGGGGATCACCGTGATCTCAGAGGAAGAGCTCCTTGAAAAAACAAGGTGAGGCTCATGGATATAAAGCATATCGCAGAGCTCGCCTGCCTCTCGCTGAGCGATGATGAGGCGGAGCTCCTTGCGAAGGATATGGAGCTTATCGAGAGTATGATCGGCCAGCTGCCTGAGCTGGAGAGCACCGATACTGAGCGTGAGCCAATGGAGCTCCGTGAGGACGAGATCGTGCAGAATTTCACAAGGGAGGAGCTCCTTTCCAGCGCTCCGAATACCCGTGAGGGCTTCGTTGTGATCCCGGAAACGGTGGTGTGATATGGAGCTCTGCAAAATGACGGTCAGCCAGCTCCGAGAGTTGCTCCTTGGCCGAAAAATAAGCGCTGAGGAGATCCTTTCAGCCCACCTTGAAAGAGTGCATAGCTCTCAGCTCAACGCCTATATCACCCTAAATGAGGAGGCTCTGAGGGCCGCACAGGAGACCGACCGAAGGATCAGCTCCGGGGAGGATCTGCCGCCGCTGGCAGGGATCCCGGTGGCTGTGAAGGACAACATCTCCACCAAGGGGCTGCGGACCACCTGTGCCTCGAAAATGCTGGAAAACTACGTTCCGCCCTATGACGCAGGAGTCGTTGAACGCCTGAAAAAAGCCGGAGCCGTGATCATTGGCAAGACCAATATGGATGAGTTCGGCATGGGCTCAACCTCTGAAAACTCGATCTTTGGAGCTGTCAGGAACCCCCGGGACCCTTCCCGGTCAGCCGGCGGATCCTCAGGGGGCTCGGCGGCGGCTGTAGCCGCAGGAGAAGCAGTCCTCGCCCTTGGGACAGATACCGGAGGCTCTGTTCGTCAGCCCGCCGCATTGTGCGGCATTGTCGGCATCAAGCCGACCTACGGCAGTACCTCTCGCAGCGGACTGATCGCCTTTGCCTCGTCCCTCGAACAAGTGGGAACTCTTGGCAGAACGACGGCAGATGCGGCACTTCTTCAGTCAGTGATCTCAGGACCCGATCCCATGGACCCCACCTGTGTTATGAAGAGCGAGGCCGACCTTTCGCCTGAAAAGGGCGGACTTTTAGGGCTCAGGATCGGTGTCCCGGAGGAGCTCTTCGGCGATAAGATCTCCGACAGCGCAAAAACAGCAGTGATGAAGGCCCTTCGCTTCATGGAAAAGCACGGCGCTGTGCTCGTTCCGCTGTCGATCCCGGAGCTCCGCTACAGCGTCAGCGCCTACTACATCATCGCCTCCGCAGAGGCCTCCTCAAACCTTGGCCGCTATGACGGGATCCGCTTCGGACACAGCTCTCAGGACCACGGGAGCCTTGCAGAGCTTTGCCGCAATTCAAGGAGCGAGGGCTTCGGCCGGGAGGTCAAGCGCAGGATCCTTTTGGGCACCTACGTTCTCAGCTCAGGCTATGCAGACAGGTACTACCGACGGGCTGCTGCCATGAGAAAAAGGCTGTGTGCCGGCTTTGAGGAGGCTTTTTCCTCCTGCGACGTGATAGCCTCGCCCTCTGCCGTTGGAACAGCTCCTCTTCTGGGCCAGCAGCGAACTGACCCGACTGAGCTGTATACGTCGGATATCTGCACTGTTTCGGCAAATATCACAGGTCTGCCGGCGATCAGTTTCCCCTGCGGATCGGGGGAGAGCTCCCTCCCTCTCGGAGCGCAGCTCATAGGACGGAAATTTGCCGAAAAACAGCTTATTTCTGCCGCATTCGCCTTTGAGGAGCTGACAGGCGGCTTTGAAAATGTCATTAGGTCAGGAGGTGTCTGAATGGTCGAATATGAGCCAGTCATCGGGCTTGAGGTCCATGCGGAGCTAAAGACTGCCTCGAAAATGTACTGCAGCTGCGAGAACCGTTTCGGCGCAGAGCCGAACACTCTCGTTTGTCCCGTCTGCATGGGCCTCCCGGGAACTCTTCCTCGGCTCAACAAAAAGGCCGTGGAGCTTGCTGTAAAGGCCGGTATCGCAATGAACTGCACCATTCAGCAGGGCTCCTATCAGGACAGGAAGAACTACTTCTATCCCGATCTGCCGAAGTCCTATCAGATCTCGCAATCCGAGAGGCCGCTGTGTAAAAACGGGTATCTGGACGTGCTGGTCGAGGGACAGCGCAAGCGTGTCAGGATCGAACGGATCCACATCGAGGAGGACGCCGGAAAGCTGATCCACGACCCTCAAAGCGGAACTACCCTCGCCGACTATGTCCGCTGCGGAGTGCCGCTCATAGAGATCGTCACTGAGCCGGATATAGGCTCCTCTCAGGAGGCCCACGCCTTTCTGGAGACAGTCCGCAGCACGCTGAAGGCTCTGGATATTTCCGACTGCAAGATGCAGGAGGGCTCGGTCAGGTGCGATGTGAACGTTTCGCTGAGAGAGAAGGGGAGCCCTTCCCTTGGCACAAGATGCGAGATGAAGAACGTCAACAGCTTCAGCGGAGCAGTCCGTGGGATCGAATACGAGATCTCACGCCAGCTCCGGCTTTTGACAGCAAGGGAGACTATCAGGCAGGAGACTCGCCGCTGGGACGACGCTAAGGGGCTCAGCACAGTTATGCGAACCAAGGAAAACGCCATGGACTACAGGTTTTTCCCTGAGCCGGACCTTGGCCTGATCACGGTCCCTGAGGAACTTATCAGCCGGATCAGGAGCTCCATGCCTGAGCTGCCCGGAGAAAAGCTGTTCCGGTACACGGAGGAGCTGGGACTCAAGGAGCAGGAGGCCAAGATCATCGCCTTTGACACCGAAAAGGCCCGGCTTTTTGAGGCAAGTCTCAGCTCCAAGAAGGCCTCCGCCAGAACTCTGTGCAGCCTTATAGTCGGCGAGATCACGAAGTTCCTAAAGGATAACAGCTGCGAGATCCGGGACATGAGGCTGACACCGGAGGAGCTGGCTGAGCTGGCAGGGGACACAGAGCAGGGGAGGATCTCCTCTTCTTCTGCCAAGAAGGTGCTGAAGGAGCTGCTGACCGTGGGCGGTAATGTAAAAGAAATAACGAAGCGCCTCGGGCTTGAACAGGACTCCGACCCGGAGAGCATCAAAAAGCTAGTCACCCAGGTGATCGCTCAGCAGCCGGAAGCTGTCAGAGAGTTCCGCAATGGAAAGACGAGCGCTCTCAACCACATCATCGGGCTCTGCATGAAGGCCTCAAAGGGCCGTGCAGATCCTGCTATGGTCCGAAAATTCGCCGAAAAACTCATCAATGACAAGGAGGTCTGACTATGATCTTTATCTGCTATCCAAAGTGCTCCACCTGCAAAAAGGCTCAGAAGTGGCTGGACGACAACGGCCTGAGCTACGAGCTGAGAGACATAAAAGAAAATAACCCCAGCTATGAGGAGCTGAAAAAATGGTACGCCGCCAGCGGCCTGCCTCTGAAAAGGTTCTTCAATACCAGCGGCCTGCTTTATAAGTCCCTTGAGCTCAAGGACAAGCTGCCCGGTATGTCCGAGGAGGAGCAACTCCGGCTGCTGGCCACGGACGGTATGCTGGTCAAGCGTCCGCTGCTGATCAGCGGCGAGAAGATCCTGACCGGTTTTAAGGAAAAGGAATGGCAGGAGCTCCTGTAAAAACAGCCCGAAGGCCGCTATATAGCAGCTTTCGGGCTGTTCTGATCATTCGTCCTTTTTCCGTCCGTTCTTTACCTTAGCAAGTGGGTTGCTCTCAACAGCGCTGCGGACGTTCTGGTCATTGAGATGAGTGTAGATCTCAGTTGTACTAACACTGACATGGCCGAGGAGCTCCTTTAGCGTGAGAACATCGGCGTCGCCGTACTGATACATAAGAGTCGCCGCCGTGTGCCGCAGCTTATGAGTAGTGAAGCCCTTGCCGTCAAGACCGGCCTGTTTCAGAGTATCCTCAACGATCTGCTGGACCCTTCGCTTGGAGATCCGCTTGTTCTGATTGCTGATGAACAGAGCAGGCTCTTCGGCGGCCTTGGGGTTTTCTTTTCTTATTTTCAGATATTTAACTAAAGCATTGATGCAAGCCTCGTTAAGATAGATCATGCGTTCTTTGTTGCCCTTACCAAGGACCTTCATGCGGTTTTCTTCAAAGTCTATGTCAGCAATGTTCATGCCCACAAGCTCACTGAGTCGAACTCCGCAGTTGAGAAAGATCGTGATGATACAATAGTCACGGAGCGAATCCTTGCTTCCGGCGGTCTCCAAAAGACGCAAACTTTCGCTAAGCGAAAGAAATTTCGGCAAAGCGTGCTTCGGCACAGGAACATCTATATCCTTAGTCGGATCATTTTCCAGAATGTGAACTACCTTAGTCAGATATTTGAAAAAGCTCCTGAGAGCCGACAGCTTTCTGTAGCGAGCCTTGTCAGCGTTCTGGCGCTCATCAGCAGTGTAGAATATGAAATTATAAATGTCTGAAATATTAACTCTGCGCAGATCACTTATAGTCATCGACGCAATTGAAATATCCTCGATGTTTTTTCCGGTATCTCTCAAACATTCATAAAAGTATTTCAGAAACAGCCTGACATCAAGGTAATATTCGCTTATAGTACGCTCAGAGAGCATTTTCACGACCTTTAGATGGACCAGGTATTCATTGAGAAATTCGGGGTTTTCCGCATTATTGACCTTCACAGCAGGCTCCTTCCATTTATTCGATCTAAAGTTGCACCAAACTTTGATTTGGTGCAACTTTGTATGTAGTTTCAACAGGGGCGTTGAATACATTATACAACATTTCCCCCAAGAAATCAAGTATCATCGTGATCTGATAAAGTATCATCAAGAGCATCATGAAGAGATCTAGCAATTTTAAGATGATGATTTGCAAGAGCTAAGAGTCCACGACTTTTATAATATTCTACAGAATTAAAGAAAGCAAACTC
>JAFUAO010000060.1 GCA_017460665.1 Ruminococcus sp. | reverse complement strand
CTCCCCTCTCTTCGGTTTTCCTCTCTGCACTCTCTTTTCCCTCACACCCCACCCCGCCGGCTTTTGACTATCCTTCGCAGGACCCTTCGGGCCTGCTGGAGTGGTATTTCTGGGGCGGTGGTCTGGATACGTTCGCCCGGCGGTTTATCGCACATGGCCGGGTCGATGTAGGCATCGCCCCCTACAAATGCTCGGGAAGGCACGGACGGCCAATGGCCGTCCCTACAACTAATAACTATGCACTAATAACTCTCAACTAAAACTAAGCACTACGCACTAATAAATAATAGCTCCCCCATTTGCATTTCAGGAAGGATCGTGGTATAATAGTGTCAGCCAAAGGCTCAATAACGTTCGCAGGAGGCTCACCATGCCCAGATTTTTTACAAATGAACTGAACGAGGAGCAGATAACCCTCACCGGCAGCGATGCCCACCACATCGGGCGCTCCCTCCGCATGAGGCCCGGCGAGGCCGTGACGGTCTGCTGCTGCGGTATCGACTACAACTGCGTGATCTCCAAGATCACCGAGGATACGGTCTATCTGGATCTGGTGGAGAAGTTCCGCTGCGCCGCCGAGCCCACCGTCGAGGTGACTCTCTTCCAGGCGATACCCAAGCTGGACAAGCTGGAGCTGATCATCCAAAAGTGCGTAGAGCTGGGCGCTGCAAGGATCGTGCCGGTGCTGACGAGAAGGTGCATATCCCGGCCGGATCCGAAGGACCTAGCAAAGAAGCTGGTCCGCCTCAACAAGATCGCTGAGGAGGCCGCAAAGCAGTCCGGAAGAGGAAGGATCCCGGAGGTCTGCCCCATGGTCAGCTTCAAGGAGGCCCTTTCCATGATGGCCGAGCTGGACCGCAGCATAATACTCTACGAGGAGGAGGGCGGTGTTCGCTTCGGCCAGGTGCCGCTGGAGGGCGTGAAGTCCGTGGGACTGCTGATCGGCAGCGAGGGCGGCTTCGATGCAGAGGAGGCTCAGGCAGCAGCCGACATGGGCGCTGTGAGAGTTTGGCTGGGGAAAAGGATCCTCCGTTGTGAAACTGCACCAATAACAGCGGTCTCAATTTTGATGTTTTTAACAAATAATATGTAAACGGTTGAAATTTCTGCCGGCCTGTGGTATAATAAAAAAAGATTATCGGAGCTGGTCGCAAGCAGTTCGGTAATACAGTATTTCTTGCGGAGAAAAGAGGATCATAACATGAACAAGTTTTTATTTGCAGTTCTTGCCGTTGGTGCAGCCGCAGCAGCAGGTTATGTTGCTTCAAAGCTCTTGAAGGACGACAGCCAGCCTGATTACGACGATGATATCTATGATTATCCGGATCCTTTCGATTCAGATGAGAGCATCGACTTTGAGATCAATGACGACACTGTTACCGAGGTCATCGAGGACGCAAGGAATGCTGCTGAGAAGGCAGAGGACGCAGTAGAGGAGAAGGCTGAGGAGATCAAGGAGGCTGCTGAGGAAGTAGCTGAAGAGATCGAGGACAAGCTGGACTAAGGATATGATGGGAGGCTCAGGGCCTCCCTTTTGTTTTGTGCAAAGAACACATTTGGGCAGGGAAAGATCTGTGCAGTTATACAAAAAGAGGGAAGAGCCCTTGACTGAGGGGGACGATCTTGGTATAATATAAAAGCTGTGTTCACGGCGGTAAAGAAATGAGGGCTTCCGAGGCGTAGCTCAGTTTGGTAGAGTGCTTGGTTTGGGACCAAGATGCCGCAGGTTCGAGTCCTGTCGCCTCGACCAAAGCCGCACGGCTCACGGAGAGCGTGAGAAGGGGCAGCAAAAAATTTCGGTTTTTTTGAAAAAATGCTTGACAAGGCGCAGAGTTCGTGGTATAATAGTTGAGTAACAGCGCTGGTGTAGCTCAGTTGGTAGAGCAGCTGATTTGTAATCAGCAGGTCGGGGGTTCGAGTCCGTCCACCAGCTCCATTTTTCATTAAAACGTCCCAGCACTGTCTTACTTCTGACTTCTATTCCAACATCTAACCACTACGCCAACATCTGACTTCTAACCTCTACTCCAACTTCTTACTTCTAACCTCTTGCCTCTTGCTTCTAGCATCTGGCATCTAACTTCTAACTTCTTGCCTCTTGCTTCTTGCATCTAGCTTCTTGCATCTGGCATCTAGCATCTAATGGGAGAGTTCCCGAGTGGCCAAAGGGGGCAGACTGTAAATCTGTTGCTTTTCAGCTTCGGTGGTTCGAATCCACCCTCTCCCACCAGCAAGACCCCGATAAACGGGGTCTTTGTTTTTAAGAAAGGATATTTAACGGAGGTATCATCATGAACTGGACAAAGACCATCAAGAGCTTTGCGCTTATCGTGTTCTTGGGCCTGGCAGCTCTGGCTGTTGTGGACGATCTTGGCAACATCATCTTCCACCACTACCGGATCCTCTCAACGCTCATCAGCTGTGTAAAGGAAGTTGCAGGCTATGCTATCCGCATCGGCGTGCTCCTGCTGCTGGTAGAGATCTCTGAGAACGTTTACGCTATCAGGACCGGCAATAAGAGCGTGGATCAGTAACTAAAGGCCAACCGCTAATAAAAAGTCTCCTTGCCTCGGCAGGGACTTTTTTATGTCCGGAAAAAAAGAGCTTTTGCACGGAATTTTCGGGAAATCGTGGATAAAAGTATAGGAGGTCACCATGATAAAGGCGCATCTTACCTACACAACTGAACACCTGATAGCTCTGGCTCGGGCCAAAAACAGGAGAAGGCTCCCTTTTCAGATAGTGTTCAGGGCCGGCTGCGTGGCCTATTTCATCAGCTTGGGAGTGCTGGTATATTGGTACTTCCGGGAGCTGTCAAACAAGACCATGGTCTGGGTGCTGCTGTGCTTTTTCGCTCTGGCAGCCTACAGCGAGACCAAGAAGCTCCTAAAGCTGCTGCATATCGATGACGAGGTCAAAAAGATCCCGACCACCGGCGAGAACAGGCTCTTCGTTTTCGGCGAGGAGGAGGGCTGCTTTTACGAGCTGATCCGGGACGAGAACGAGGACTCACGGAAAAATTTCCGCTATGAGCTCATACATAAGGCCGAGGAGACCGACCGCTTCTTTGTGATATTTATAAAGCCCGAGCTTGCCTGTATAGTGGGCAAAAATGAGATCGTGGAGGGCAGCCCCCGGGAGCTGAGAGAGCTCCTTTCCCGAAAGCTGGGGAGCCGCTTCACTGTGCGGAAGGGGGCGGAGCTATGATAAGGGCAGAGCTCCATTTCGGCGAGGGCCACTACAGAGTAATGTCCAAAAACCGGGGCAGGCCCTTCCTCAAGGCCGCTTTCTACGGGATCCTTGTGGCCGTGAGCCTCGGGTTCCTCATCAAGCTCAGCTTCGACCTGCTGAGGTACCACGCTTGGAGCCTTTGGCTGTATACGGCGGTGTTCATCGCTGTCAACGGCTATACCTTGGTGAAGCTGATGGTGCTGATCATCGGCGCAAAAAAACACGTCATAAAGGAGCTTTCCGCCAATTCCTACAGCCTTGTATTCGATGAGGAACAGGTGGTCTTCTGCTACGATGCGAAGGCGGAGTTCGGCGAGAAGCACCTAAAATACCCGGCCGTTCAGTGGGCGGACCGGCGAGGTGAGTGGTTCCTCATACGGCTAAAGGAGGACGAGCTCGTCTTCTCGGCCTCGGAGATCACTGAGGGCTCTGCTCAGGAGCTCTGCGCTCTGCTTGCTGAGAAGCTGGGAGATAGGTTCAAGGACAAGGGGGAGGCAGGAAAATGATCAAGGCAGAAGTGAAATACACCGAGGACCACTACCGGCAGCTCGCTAAATGCCGGAACAAGATCCTGCTCTACATATGCACCGCCACCGCCGGTGTAAATGTGCTGTTGTTCCTGGGGCTCGTCTTTCTGTCGAAGTTCACCAAGGAGGGCGCCCCAAAGGATCTGGCCGACAGCGCTGTTCCGCTGATCATCCTGATCGCCTTCATCGTTTTAGACTATCTGTATATGTACGTCATCGCTCCGAAGCGGGCGGCTAAGACAGAGAGGAAAAAGTTCGGCGACGAGAAGGTGTGCTTCACCTTCACTGAGGAGAAGATGACTGCCCGGCACAAGGGAGCGGACTTCTCCGACAGCATGGAGCTGAGCTACGACAAGCTGGACAAGGCAGTAGAGACCGACGGCTATTTCCTGCTGTATCTCAGGGCCAGCACAGCCTTCATCATCGGCAGGGGCGAGATCACAGAGGGCAGCCCGGACCAGCTAAGAGCTCTGCTAAAGAACAAGTTCGGCACAAGGTACAAGAAGAAATGAAGGACAGCTTAGATAAAGACGGCCGGCACTACCGCAGGGCCTCGTGGTGATACCATACGAAAGCATAAAGCGGATCGTCGTCACCGATGACGCTGCCGCTCTCATCGATAAAGCCAATTACGCTGTGACCGCTATGCGTGAGGACCTTCCCGACTGGCTCATGGACTGGATCGTGGAGAAGTGCCTTGACGCTAAGGTCACGAACAGCTCGGTGAAGAGCTGAAAACAAAGCTAGATCTATAAAGGGAGATATGAAGAATATGATCAGAGAAGACCTGAGAAACATCGCTATCATCGCACACGTTGACCACGGCAAGACCACCCTCGTTGACGAGATGCTCAAGCAGGGCGGAGTTTTCCGTGAGAACCAGAACGTTGCCGAGAGAGTAATGGACTCCAACGACATCGAGCGTGAAAGAGGCATTACGATCCTCGCCAAGAACACCTCTGTTATGTACGGCGATACCAAGATCAACATCATCGACACCCCCGGCCACGCCGATTTCGGAGGCGAGGTGGAGCGTGTGCTGGAAATGGTGGACGGCGTGCTGCTGCTGGTGGACGCTGCTGAGGGTCCCATGCCCCAGACCAGATTTGTCCTGTCGAAGGCCTTAGAGATGGGCCACAAGATCATCGTCGTGGTCAACAAGATCGACCGTCCCGACGCAAGACTGGACGAGATCGGCGACGAGGTGCTGGAGCTCCTCCTTGACCTTGACGCCAGCGAGGAGCAGCTGGAGTCTCCTCTGCTGTTCTGCTCGGGAAGGAGCGGCACGGCTTCTCTCAGCCAGTACGAGGCCGGCACCGATCTGAAGCCCCTCTTCGACACTATCATCGACTACATCGAGCCCCCCAAGGGACAGGAGGACGAGCCCCTTCAGATGCTGATCTCCTCTATCGACTACAACGAGTACGTCGGCCGTATCGGTATCGGACGTATCGTCAGGGGAAGCATCAAGGTGAACCAGCAGGTCACTGTCTGTGATCATACCGGCTCTAAGAGCAATTACAACTCAAAGATCGTCTCTCTCCTCCAGATCCAGGGCCTCCTGAGAGTCCCCGTGCAGGAGGCGAAGGTAGGCGACATCGTTTGGATCTCAGGCATCGAGAACATCACGATCGGCGATACGATCTGCGCTACCGAGGCCCCGGAGCCTCTTCCCTTCGTGAAGATCTCTGAGCCCACTGTCGAGATGACCTTCTCCGTCAACGACAGCCCCTTCGCAGGCCGTGAGGGCAAGTTCGTCACCTCCCGTCAGCTCCGTGAGAGGCTCTTCCGTGAGCTCCTGAAGGACGTTTCGCTCCGTGTGGAGGAGACCGGGTCCACCGACGCCTTCCGTGTTGCCGGAAGAGGTGAGATGCACCTTTCGATCCTCATCGAGAACATGAGGAGAGAGGGCTATGAGCTGGGAGTCTCCACCCCGAGAGTACTCTTCAAGGAAGACGAGAACGGCAAGAAGCTGGAGCCTATCGAGCGCCTTGTCATCGACGTTCCCGAGGACTGCGTGGGATCTGTTATGGAGAAAATGGGCTCCCGTAAGGGCGAGCTGGTGACTATGCACCCCCAGGGCAGCCGCATGAGGATCGAGTTCCTTGTGCCGGCAAGAGGACTTTTCGGCTATAAGAGCGAGTTCCTCACCGATACCAAGGGCGAGGGCATTATGAGCCATGTTTTCGAGGGGTATGAGCCCTATAAGGGCGACATCGAGCGCAGGAACACCGGATCGCTGGTGTCCTTCGAGACCGGCGAGGCCGTTACCTACGGACTTTACAACGCTCAGGAGCGTGGACAGCTCTTCATCGGATCGGGAACTCCTGTTTACGAGGGAATGGTAGTGGGAGCCTCTCCCAAGACCGAGGATCTGGTAGTGAACGTGTGCAAGAAGAAGCACCTGACCAACACCCGTGCCAGCGGAAGCGACGATGCGCTGAGACTGGTACCGCCCAGGACCATGAGCCTTGAGGACTGTTTGGAGTTCCTTGCGGACGACGAGCTGCTGGAGGTCACACCTGAGTCGCTGCGTATCCGCAAGAGAGTGCTGAGCAACACACAGCGTGCAAAGAACAGAGCGAAGCAGTAACTTGATGCGTAGTTCTGAGTTATCAGTGCATAGTGCTTAGATGTAGTTGAGAGTTTAGAGTGGAGAGTTGAGAGCTGCGGTGTCCGCCGTTGGCGGACGAGATCTGAAACTCTGATTACCATAAATAAGTGCGGGGTGCAGGGAGCCGCTCGCTCCCTGCCGGGGTCTGGGGCGGCGCCCCAGCGGGTGCAGGGCAGAGCCCTGCGTTGCGTTGAAGAGCTCCGCAAGGGGTGAATGAAAAACAGTCCATTAGGCAGGCCTTGCCGCTCAGCGGCAACGAGGCAGGTGTCGTCGGACGGATCGAAAATGTGGAGATCTGGCAAAAGCTCAGATCTCATCTGTTCAACACAAAAAAATCATACAATATCCAAAAACGGGAGATAACATTATTATGAGAAAGATCGCTTTATTTTTCACGGTCCTGGCTCTGGCGGCGGCAGCCGTTAGCTGTGCAGGAAAGACCTCTGAGGCGCCCTCCGAGGAGAGCTCTGAGGAGAGCGTGCTCATCATCGACCCCGACGGGAACATACTTGACGAAAAGCCCACCGAGACCACAAGAGCTACCGTTGACGAAGGCGACTTCGAGTATGAGGTCACAGAGGGCCGTGCTGTCGTCACCAAGTATAACGGCAAGGCCGATGAGGTCCAGATCCCGGAGGAGCTGGGCGGAGCGCCTGTGTGTGAGATCAGCTACTACGCATTTGAGGCTAAGTACGACATAAAAAAGGTCGTCGTTCCCGAGACAGTGGATAAGATCTGTGAGTGCGCCTTCATGGACTGCTCTTCGCTGGAGCAGATCAATATCCCCGAAGCCGTCACTAAGATCGAGCGTGGCGCCTTCGTTGCCTGCACCAGCCTCAGGGAGCTGACCATACCGGCCGCCTGCACGGAAGTCCAGGAGGAGGCCTTCACCGCCTGCGAGAGCATGACTGCTCTTACTATCAACAATCCCGATCTTGCTTATCAGAGCTGGGGACTTGAGGAGCTCCCGGATCTGAAGATCATCGCTCCCGAGGGCTCGGCAGTATACGCTTGGGCTCAGGCGATGGGCAAGGCCTGAGAAAGGAGAGCCGATATGACCGTTAAGCAGATACTTGCAGCCGCAGCAGCCTGCATTTGCTGTGTGAGCAGCGCCTCCTGCGTCAGGAGCGATGTGCCGGGCTCTCAGCCTGAGATCTCAGTGGGAGATGAGGGCGTGGGCGAGGTCATCACGCCGGATCCGGAGAGCCTTGAGGCTGACCTTGGCGACTATCGCTTCAGCTCCACCGGAGTGAAGCTCTACTACGACAGCACCCAGATCCCCACCGGGATCATGCTCGCTTTGGAGAAATACTTTACCAGCTACGCTCAGCGTGACTATGAGACCTACAAGACCTGCGTCTATCCCGGATATGTGGACAGCATGGAGGCCTACCTCCAGAGCGAATACGGCTACGGTCAGGAGGAGTCCTTCGGCATACAGTGCGATAACCTTAACGCAAATGCCGGCGGAGATTTCACCGTCACCCGTGTAAGAGCTGAGCAGACCGGCAGCGAGTCCATGGAGCCCTTCTTCTCCTACCTGAACGAATGCTTCGGGGAGGACTACTACGACCAGATCAGCAAGGACAGCGACAGTATGTACGACCTGTATTTCAGCATCATGGTGAAGCCCGAGGGAAGCGAGGAGGAAACTCTCCTGATAAGCGATTTTGAGATAGTTTTCGCCGAAAAGGACGGCGTGTATTATACTTTCGGCTAAGGGAGGCCAGTATCATGAAGGATATTTTGATAAGAACAGCGGCGCTGCTGCTGTCGGGGGCTGTGCTCGTAGGGAGCGCTGCCTGCGGAGATAAGAGCACAACGGAGCCCAAGGGAGCTCACGGCCATGAGGACGAGGGCAACCTAGCGGCGGCCAATGTCTCCGGGAGCTACGATGAGGAGGATCTGCCCTACGGAGCGACTATGACACAGCTCCTGCCCTCGCTGAACGAGGGGCTGCCGATCTCTATCGAGTACGACGGGCGCTTCCTTGACGAGGAGGCAGGGCGTGTGGTATCGACCTATCTTTCGGCTCTCACTGCCGCAGACGAGGCGCTAATGGAGACTGCCTTCTATCCGCCTTATCTGGAATACTCCTATCAGTACAACGGCTATACCAATGCTCAGGATTATCTGGATGCCGTGAAGATCAACCTGCTCGGGGCGATCTCTGAGCACGTCGGAAAGGACGTTGACTCGATCGACATCGACTACATCATGATCACTGATTGCTACGGCGAGGGCAGCGACAAGGTGGGGACGGACTTCACTGATATGGACAAGATCATGAACGACGCTCTGGGGGAGGACTTCCTTGTGAAGGTGGAGTCTGGCTCCCGGAAGGAGATCTATGTGGACTTCACCTATAAGATCCCCGATGACGACACCAGCTACGACTACAATTACGGCACAGGCTATCCGCTGAGGATGTTCATGTACAAGATCGACGGGAAATATTATATCGTTTGAAAAAAGGGACTGCAAAGCAGTCCCTTTTTTCAATGCGGAATTCGGAATGCGAAATGCGGAATTGTTGTGTCCGCCAACGGCGGACGTATCTGAAAATGTGTGAATGACAAATTGCAATTAAAAGTTTCGCTCAAGCCTTTTCAAAGGCTTGCGGAGTCCAGAGGCAGAGCCTCTGG
>JAFUAO010000059.1 GCA_017460665.1 Ruminococcus sp. | reverse complement strand
TGCAGTAAAAAAGCGAATGACCAATGTACCAATGATGATGATAATGGGTACGGTCAGATCGTGAATCGACCATTCTTTGTAGTATAACTTTGAGATCGACTGCGCTACGGCGATCACCATGACCGTATTCAGCGCAAGCTCCAGCCATTGCAAAATGATGTTCCCAACAATGTATTTTTTGCTTTCGGGACATAGCTGTGTTAGGCGTTTATCGAACATAAAGATCCTCCGTTCAGAACGTTATATCTGTATCATACCACATTTTTGCAGGTTTTTCAACTCCCAAAACGGCACGGCCCGATCTGACCCGATCCCAGGAATGGAAAGACCGCAGCCATATGACTGCGGTCTTGTGGGACTAGCTTTTTGGCGCAGAGTTCCTCAGCGGCTCATATCGTGGTTATGTCGATGAGCTCCACATCATTGATCGTCCGGCCGGATCCGAGGACCTTCACCAGCGCACGGGCGGTATCGATAGCTGTTAGGCTGCATATGGAGCGCTCGATCGATTTTCTCCTCATTTTCACGCTGTCACGCTCCGGGAGCCTGCCCTTTGCGGAGGTGGAGATGACGTAGTGGATCTTTCCGCTTTCAAGCAGAGTAACTGCATTGGGCTCGCCGTCCGAGATCTTGCGGACCAGATTTGCGGCGATCATGTTCCTGTGGAGGACGCTCTGAGTGCCTGACGTTGCGTAGAGCTCGAAGCCCATTTGCTCGAATTTATCGGCGATAGGAAGGATCTCACGCTTGTCGGAGTCCCTTACAGAGATCAGGACACCGCCTTCACGCTTCAGGTCGAAGCCGGCTGCGGTAAGTCCCTTGAGAAGTGCGTCCTCAAGGTTCCTGCCGATACCAAGGCACTCTCCCGTGGACTTCATCTCAGGACCGAGCATAGTGTCAACGTCCGTCAGCTTCTCGAAGCTGAACACAGGGACCTTAACAGCGACAAAGTCTCCAGCAGGATAAAGGCCGCTCTCATAGCCCATGTCCTTCAGCTTTGCGCCGAACATGATCTTTGTGGCGATGTCCACCATGGGTATGCCTGTGACCTTGCTGATATAGGGAACTGTTCTGGAGGAGCGTGGATTTACCTCGATAACGAAGACCTCATGGTTGTAAACGACGTACTGGATATTCACCAGTCCGATAACGTTCAGCTCCTTTGCCAGCTTGCGGGTATACTCGACGATGATCCGCTTGATACGGTCTGAAAGGTGCTGCGCCGGATAGATCGAGATCGAGTCGCCTGAGTGGACTCCGGCACGCTCGATGTGCTCCATGATACCGGGGATCAGGAAGTCCTCGCCGTCGCAGATAGCGTCGACCTCCACCTCGGTGCCCATCATGTACTTGTCGATCAGGACGGGATTCTCGATCATGTGGCTGGTGATGATGCCCATGTACTCCACAACGTCCTCTTTAGAGTGGGCGATGATCATGTTCTGTCCGCCAAGAACGTAGGAAGGTCTCAGAAGAACAGGGTAGCCCAGGCTCTCGGCGGCTTCTATGGCCTCCTCGGTGGTCATTACGGTATGGCCGGCAGGACGTGGGATCCCGCATTTCTCCAGCACCTCGTCGAAGCGCTCTCTGTCCTCGGCAGCGTCGATCATATCCGCCGAGGTCCCCAGGATATTCACTCCCATATCGGAGAGGTGACGTGTCAGCTTGATAGCGGTCTGTCCGCCGAACTGGACCACTACTCCGTAGGGCTTTTCGGTCTCGATGATAGACTCCACATCCTCCTTGGTGAGGGGGTCGAAGTAGAGCCTGTCGCCGGTGTCGAAATCGGTGGAGACCGTCTCAGGGTTGTTGTTGCAGATGACCGCCTCGTAGCCCAGCTCCTTCAGCGTCCATACGCAGTGTACCGAGCAGTAGTCGAACTCGATGCCCTGGCCTATGCGGATAGGACCTGAGCCGAACACGATGACCTTCTTTTTGCCGGTATTCTGGCGCTCGATGAATTGCAGGGCCTCGTTCTCCTCGTCAAAGGTAGAGTAGAAATAGGGGGTCTCTGCCTTGAACTCGCCGGCGCAGGTATCTACCATTTTGTAAACGGCTCTCCTGCGCTTGGGGCAGGCCTGTCCCGAGATGCGCTCGATAGTGCTGTCAAGGTAGCCGTACTGCTTGGCGGTGTCGTACTTTTCTTCAGTGAGCTCGCCCTCGGCCAGCCAGCGCTCCAGCTCCACCAAATTGAGGAGCTTGTAGAGGAACCAGTTGTCGATCATGGTGATCTCATGGATCTCCTCGGGAGTTATCCCCCTCTTGAGGGCCTCGAAGACCACGAAGGAGCGCTCATCGTCGATGTCGTGGAGCTTCGCCCTGACCTCCTCATCGGAGAGCTTGGCCAGCTTTTTCAA
Organism: Ruminococcus sp.; assembly: GCA_017460665.1. GTDB lineage: Bacteria > Bacillota > Clostridia > Oscillospirales > Ruminococcaceae > Ruminococcus. The sequence continues at coordinate 77,243 of JAFUAO010000059.1, read as the reverse complement.
ATTCATGGTGTCCATGCCCAGCTCGATGGAGCGGACAGCCTTCATCATGGCCTGCTCGAAGCTGGTGCCGATAGCCATTACCTCGCCCGTGGCCTTCATCTGAGTGCCAAGGCTGCGCTTAGCGTAAACGAACTTGTCAAAGGCCCACTTGGGGAACTTGATAACGACGTAGTCCAGAGCAGGCTCGAAGCAGGCGTAGGTCTTGCCCGTCACCTGATTGATGATCTCGTCCAGAGTATAGCCGATAGCGATCTTAGCTGCGGTCTTTGCGATCGGGTAGCCTGTGGCCTTCGACGCCAGCGCAGAGGACCGTGAAACTCTGGGATTTACCTCGATGACTGCGTATTCAAAGCTGGTGGGGTGAAGTGCGAACTGGCAGTTGCAGCCGCCCTCGACCTTCAGCTCCTTGATGATATTGATAGCGGCGGTCCTCAGCATCTGGTACTCTCTGTCGGAAAGGGTAACTGCCGGAGCGATAACGATACTGTCGCCGGTGTGGACTCCGACGGGGTCGAAGTTCTCCATGGAGCAGACCGTGATAACATTGCCCTTAGCGTCACGGATCACCTCGAACTCGATCTCCTTCCAGCCGCTGATACACTTCTCCACCAGGATCTGGGTTATGGGAGAGAGCCTCAGGCCGTTAGTTGCGATCTCGTGGAGCTCGTCCTCAGTATCAGCGATACCGCCGCCAGTTCCGCCAAGGGTAAAGGCGGGACGGACGATAACAGGATAGCCTATGACCTTTGCGAACTCCATGGCGTCCTCGACGGTCTCCACCACCTTGGACGGGATACAGGGCTCGCCGATCTTCTCCATGGTGTCCTTGAAGGCCTGTCTGTCCTCGGCCTTGTGGATCGTCAGGGGATCTGCGCCAAGGAGCTTCACGTTGTGGGACTCCAAAAATCCCTCCTCAGCAAGCTGCATAGAGAGGGTCAGGCCGGTCTGTCCTCCAAGGGTGGACAGGAGGCTGTCAGGCTTCTCGATCTCGATGATACGCTTGATAACGTCCAGTGTCAGGGGCTCGATATAGACCTTGTCAGCCATGGCCTTGTCAGTCATTATCGTCGCAGGGTTGGAGTTCACCAGAACGACCTCCAAGCCCTCCTGTCTGAGAGCACGGCAGGCCTGTGTTCCTGCGTAGTCGAACTCAGCGGCCTGACCGATAACGATAGGGCCCGATCCGATCACCAGTACCTTCTTTATATCCTTTCTCAGCGGCATATCAGTCACGCTCCTTTCCCATTACAGAGACAAATTCATCGAAGAGATAGGCCGTATCCAGCGGTCCTCCGTGAGCCTCCGGGTGGAACTGCACCGTGAAGGCGTTGACTGCGGTGTAGCGTATGCCCTCGCAGGTCTTGTCGTTGGCATTTATATGGGAAACATGGCCCACCTCGGGAGATATGCTCTCGCCGATGACAGCGTAGCCGTGGTTCTGGCTGGTGACGTAGGTCAGGCCGCTCTCAAGGTCGATAACAGGCTGATTTGCACCTCTGTGGCCGTATTTCAGCTTCTCGGTCCTGCCGCCGTTGGCAAGGGCCATGAGCTGGTGGCCGAGGCAGATCCCGAAAATGGGGATCCCCAGCTTTTGGATCTCACGGATATTCCCGATGATCTCGGTGTTCTCAGCCGGGTCTCCGGGGCCGTTGGAGAACATGATCCCGTCCGGTGCAAGCTCCTTTACCTGCTGAGCTGTAGTGTCAGCAGGGACCACGATCACCTCACAGCCACGCTTTACCAGCTCCTGACGGATATTCCTCTTATAGCCGAAGTCGAAGAGCACCACACGGAACTTTTTCTCCTCCGGGTCGTAGGTCCGGGTCACGGTGTCGGTGACGCTCTTAACAGCGTCCTTGACCGAATAAGCAGCGATCTGGGCAAGGAGCTCCTCCTTCTTAGCGGTGGGGTCCTCTGTAGTGATCACGCCGTTCATTACGCCGGACTCTCTAATGATACGGGTCAGACAGCGAGTGTCGATACCGCAGATACCGATTATGTTATGCTCGGTCAGGAAGTCGTTTATATTCCCCTCACAGCGGAAATTCGACGGCGCATCGCAATGCTCTCTGACGATATAGCCGCTGACATAGGACCTCGCCGACTCATTGTCCTGAGAGTTGACGCCGTAGTTGCCTATGAGCGGAAAGGTCTGAGTGACGATCTGGCCGTAGTAGCTAGGATCGGTGAGGGTCTCCTGATACCCGGTAAGACCGGTAGTGAACACTACCTCGCCGATGACTGTGCCCTTTGCTCCGAAGGAATATCCCTCGAAAACTCTGCCGTTGGCCAGCATGAGATAGGCTTTTTCGCCTTTGTTAAATAATGACATTTCATTTCCTCCTTGTTATTGTTAGAGGTCGGATGATCGATATTTATACTTCTTCCGCACGCCATTGTGCGGAAAAATTTCACTCTGAGCCGCCAAATATGAGTGACGTACAGTATTCATTGAATTCCTTGTAGGTCATATCCTTTATTTTTTCATAGGATATACCCATTGCATCTGAAAACATCTTCTTTTCTTCTTCGATCGTGTCACTGTGATAAAGCTCATCAAACTCCTCGTCAGATATTGCCATTATCTTTTCATAGGTCATATCATGTTCATAAGCATATTCCAGACGTTCCCATTCCTCTGAACTGACCTCGCCGTACTTTTTGCCGTATCTTTCTTCAATGGCTTTGAGCTTTCTGATAAAAGAGTCGGTATAATCCGGAACACCGCCTTTTACAGCATAGATAACATCAACAGGAAAGTCCTCTTCGATCACGCCGGTCCATTCATAATCTGCCGGTGAAGTGTTGTTTATCAGCTCACACAGCTGATCTCCGGCTTCATTCAGTTCATTGGCGTCATCGCAGATCCCGCTGACTTTAGGCATCATATATTCAAATACCTCGAAATAGATCACCTTGCCGCTGCCGTTTTCGGCAGCAATGGTATAGTGATAAAAGTCTTCATACATGGAGGGATCATCCGGCTCTCCGAAAAGAGCCCATATCCTTCCCAGCATAAGAGCGTGGTCGTTGTTGGTCAAGACTTTCTCGTCAATTTCACGATGATATTCCTGAAAGCTTTTGTCACTGTTTTTTGCCGCTTCAAGCTGCTCCATATATTTTCCAGGCTCAGCACGGCGGAACGAATACTTATCATCCATTAAGATCACCTTATTTCAGATCAATATACTGAGTTATATCGTCACGCATACGGATGACCTCACGGCGCGCTGCCTGTGCGAACTCACGCTCGTCGCAGCCCTCCTTCTTGTAGGCGCACATAACTGCTCTGGAGGAGTTGACGATCGCTCCGAGGCCGTTCTCGTCGAAGGCTCCCTTCAAGCCCTCAGCTCCGCCGCCCTGAGCTCCGTAGCCGGGCACCAGGAACATGGTGTGGGGAAGCCTCTTCCTCAGCTCAGTGAGCATCTCAGGGTAGGTCGCTCCTACGACAGCTCCCACATCGGAATAGCCGTACTTGCCGATAGCTCCCTCGCCCCATTTCTCGCACATATCGCCCATTGTCTCGTAGATCGTCCTTCCGTCAGCCAGCTTCATGTCCTGGAGCTCGCCGCTGGAGGGATTGGAGGTCTTAACGAGGACGTAGATGCCCTTGTCACGGCTGCGGCAAACCTTCAGCAGAGGATCTATACTGTCTGTTCCAAGGTAGCCGTTGACTGTGAGAGCGTCAGCACCGAAGGGCTCCACCTCGTTCTCGCCGATAGTGACTGTCCCAAGGTGAGCGCTGGTGTAGGCGTCCATAGTTGCGCCGATGTCGTTGCGCTTGCCGTCAGTGATGACGAACATACCGTTGAGCTTTGCATAGCGGATAGTCTTTTCAAGGGTCCTGATACCGTAGTGGCCGTACATCTCATAGTAGGCGGCCTGGGGCTTGATAGCCGGGACGATGTCATGGATCTCGTCTATGATAGCCTGATTGAAGGCGTAGATAGCCTTCGCAGCAGCCTTAAGCGTCCAGCCGTCGTCCTCTAAATAGCGGCGCTGGATATGTGACGGAACGTACTCCAGACGGGGATCAAGTCCAACGACTGTGGGGTTCTTGGTCTGAATGATCTTCTCGATGAGTCTGTCGAATGACATGGCTTTACTTCCTTTCCTCTCGTATATCGTAGCGGATAACGCCCTTTGATATGGTGATGATGGGCTTGCCTGTGAGGGTCATGCCCTTGAATACTGAATTGTGGGACTTAGAGTGGAGCTTCTCCGGCTCGACTGTCCATTTTTTGTTCAGGTCTACAACTGCCAGATCAGCAGTGCTCCCCTCCCGTATCGAAGGGACTTCCAGACCAAGTATGCGCCTGGGGCTCACGCACATGAGCTCGATCACCTTTTTCAGCGTGATCTCGCCGGGGTGATAGAGCGCAGTAAGAGTTGCTGCAAGGGAGGTCTCCAGACCCACGACGCCGTTGGGAGCGGACTCGAAGGAGGCCTTTTCCTCGGCGGTATGGGGAGCATGATCTGTGATGATACAGTCGATCGTACCGTCTTTTATGCCCTCGATGATAGCCTGAACATCTCTTGGGGTCCTCAGAGGCGGGTTCATCCTGTAGTCGGCGTCACGCTTCTCCAGCAGCTTGTCCGTCAGCATGAAGTAATGAGGAGCGGTCTCGCAGGTCACTCTCACGCCCCTTGACTTTGCGAAGCGGATCATGGCCGTACTGCCCTCAGTGGAAACATGGCAGATATGGATCCGTGCTCCAACAGATGAAGCCAGGATCATCTCACGGGCAGTTATGTAGTCCTCAGAGGCCCTGTCCATGCCAGGGACTCCCAGCTTTTTGGAGGTCTCGCCTTTATTCATGATACCGCCGTTTATTATGCCAAGGTCCTCGCAGTGGGAAGCCACCAGCAGTCCGTTCTCGTTGGACAGCTCCAGAGCCCTTCGCATATCCTCGGCCCGCTCCACCGGTCTTCCGTCGTCGGAGATGCAAATGCAGCCGGCTTCCTTTAGGGCCTCGTAGTCGCAAAGGCCGTTTCCGCTCATGCCTCCGGTTATGCAGCCAACGGGATACACATCGACTCCGGTATCCTTTGCCTTGTCCTTTATATAGCGTATCACCTCAGGATCGTCGCAGGGAGGCTTGGTATTGGGCATCGCAAGGACTCCAGTTGCTCCGCCAGCCAGCGCTGCCGAGCAGCCCGTGAGTATGTCCTCCTTATGGGTGAAGCCCGGATCTCTCAGGTGGACGTGCATATCGAAAAGCGAAGGCATGAGCACAAGATCCGTTCCGTCGATCACCTCATCGGCGCCTGCACGGATATTGTTCTCCACCATTGTGATCTTGCCGTCCTCGATAAGGACGTCGGTGATCTGGTCGATGATAGTATCGACCGCTCTGATGTTTTTGATCAGTATCGATGACATATTGACCTCCCGTTAACTAAATATCGCTACGCTGTCGCAGCCGTCCAGCTCAGTGACCGAGACCTTCACTACCTCGCTGTGTGAGGTGGGGAGGTTCTTGCCCACATAATCCGGGCGGATCGGCAGCTCTCTGTGTCCACGGTCCACCAGCACTGCAAGCTGTATGGAGCGTGGTCTGCCACGCCTCATGACGGCATCTATGGCCGCACGGACGCTCCTGCCGGTGAAGATGACGTCGTCCACCAGCACCACGTTCTTGTCCTTTATGGAGAAGGGTATGCTGGTCAACTCAGGCCCTGCGCCCTCCTTCATGTCGTCCCGATAAGGGGTGATGTCGAGGGTGCCGAAGGGGACCTCGTTTTTTTCCAGCTCGTTCAGCTTCTCGGCAATGCGCCGGCCGATCGGAGCTCCCCGTGAAAGGATCCCCACGACGCAGAGCCCCTCGGTGCCCTTATTGCGCTCCACGATCTCATAGGCGATACGGGCAATGGCCCTGCCCACGGCCTTGTCGTCAAGGATGATCCGCTTTTCCTCCATGCTCAGCTCCTTTCTCAGGCATGAAAAATACCCGTCTGCGGGTCAGACGGGCATAGTTATAGCTATAGCATACAGTTACAGTAAACAAGCCTTGCCGACCTCACAGGATCAGATTTAAAGGTTAGTTTCAAACAACAATACTATTATATCACAGTCGGGACCGTTTGTCCAGTGTTTTGCAGAAAATTTTTCCGCAGGCGCTGTAAACGGCCTTATTTCCGCTTCTTTTTCTTTTTGAGGCTGTGTTTCAGCAGGAAAACACCGGCAGCCGCTGCTCCGGCGGCGGCCTTCTTCGCCATCAGCTTCCTGTCGGCCTTGCTCTTTATGGAACGCTCCACCGGCTCAGCCTGGGACATATCGCCCTTTCCGGCGGTCTTCGCAGAGCCGTAGCCAAAGGTGAAGTTCCCGAAGCTCTTCTCAAATTCCATAGTCAGTCCTCCCTGATAGGCTCAGCGATGAGGAACTTTATCTTCTTGCCCTCCTCGGTGAACATCTTCTCGTGCTCGGTAACGAAGTTCTCGATACCTGTCTCCGCCGCAAGGTCATAGGTCTTAAATTTTATGCGGAAGCCGGCTTCCTGAAAATACTCGAAGCTCTCCTCGAAGAGCTCGTCATCATCGGTCTTGAACCAGAGCTCGCCCCGTAGGAACTTCCTGTAGTTCATGAGCTGTCTGGTGTGGGTCAGGCGGCGCTTTTTGTGCTTTTTCTTCGGCCACGGGTTGCAGAAGTTGATGTAGATCCGCTCCGCACGGTCGTTCTCGTCCCATGCCAGCTCCAGCCGCTCGATATTCTGGATCGCGATCCGGACGTTGCCGTCGGGGAGGCTCCCCTGCTCCTTGAATGCAGCCTCCAGCTTGCGCTTTGCAAGGACCAGCATCTCGTTCTTGATGTCCATAGCGATGAAGTTCACCTCCGGGTGAGCCGGAGCTGCCTGTGAGATGAAGCCGCCCTTTCCGCAGCCAAGCTCCACATAAAGAGGCTTGTCCGGATCGGAAAAAAGCTCTCTCCACCGGCCCTTCTGAGCCTGAGGATCCGGGATATAGAACGAGCAGGCCTCCAGTTCAGGCTTTGCCCAGGGTTTGTGTCTTATACGCATAGTTCCCTCCAATGATATTGTGTGACTGACTGTCATAAACTCTCTCTTTGACAAGTCAGCCTCACGTCCTTGTTATCTCTATGTCAGTTTGAACTTATTATAGCACAGTCTCACAAAAATTGCAACCGCTCTTCTCAAAAAAAGCGGACAGCTCTCACTGTCCGCCGTAGGATCACTTGGGTCCGGTGTGGCTGATGTGCTCGCAGCAGCTCACAAGGAGGTTCCATGTGCCGCTGTCCACATCTCCGCTCTGAGGGACTCCGCACCACTGCTGGAAGCGCTTCACAGCAACGGCCGTTGCGTCGTCGTAGTCTCCGCAGACATCGACCCTCGGAGCGTTGTCGTACCTTCTGCTGATGTCCATGAGCATAGCCTGTATGATGTAGATGAGCTGGCCATGCTCCCCCTTATGGGCCACATAGGCCGCTGACGGGAAGGCCGCATAAGCCACGGGAGCTGCCGTGAGGTACTTCCTGTAGACCGAAACGATACTGTTCCATGTGGCAGGATCTGCGGCTCCGGTCTGGGGGAGACCGTACTTCCTCTGGAAGGCCTTTACTGCCGCTGCGGTCTCCTGACTGTAGACGCCGTCGGGAACGATCGCCGGTATATCGCTGTCCATCAGCGCAATGGCGTGGAGATAGGTCTGGAGCTCCATGATATGCTGTTTTCTCTGACTTGCCGAAAATGCCATTCTGCTCTCCTTTCTGGCTCATGTTATCGTGTAGCCGGGGTTCTGGTAGGGACGCTTGTCGAAGCCGTATCTAAGGTCGGAATAGACTCCTGCGATCCTGTCCCAGGTAACTGCTCCGACGATGCCTGAGGGCTCGATCCCGAACTGCCGCTGGAAGGCCGTCACAGACTGCCTTGTGAGGGGGCCGAAATAGCCTGTGTTATTGACCGCCGGGATATTGGGATAGGTCCTGTTGATCAGGGTGAGATACTCCTGTATCGTCCGGACGGAGGGGCTGGAATCTCCCTCACGGAGGACCGTCCCCGGATAGAGGGCGACTGCCGTATAGTCCGGGGGAACGGACTCTGCGATGCCCTTATACGCCCGGTAGAGATCGTTCCGTGTGGCACGGTCGACCTCACCTGTCTGGGGAAGGCCGAAGACCCTCTGGAAGCTCTTGACGCTGCGCTCGGTCTTCTCCCCGAAGTAGCCTGTGATCTCCACCGGCTCAACGGCGGCATAGTAGGCTCCTATCACAGCAAGATAGTATTGCAGCATACTCACCTCGATGCTCTGCATACCGATCTTCAGGTCCTCGGTGAACTGAGGAGCGATCTCCTCGAAGCGGACGCCCTCTGAGTCCAGTTCTGCGATCCTCTTGACGCTGGTATAGATATAGGCTATCCTGTACCAGGTAGCGGCGTCCACCTTGCCATTGACCGCAAGCCCGAAGACCTGCTGGAAGACACGGACGGCCTCCTCGGTGGCATCGTCGAAGATACCGTCCGCAGCCGGGATCTTGGGGATCGCAGGGTAGTTCCTGGAAATTCGGTTGAGGAAGATCTGAAGGCTCTTCACATCGTTGCCAGCTGATCCGAACTCAAGGACTATGCCCGGATAGGAGGGCATGGCGCTCCGGACCGGAGCGTTTTTCACGATGTTGATGTCGCTCCCGTAGTAGTATTGCAGGATCTCATAGGGCGTGAGCCCACGGTTCGCCAGCTCTACCGTCCCCCACTGTGAGAGCCCGTCACAGGTGGAGGTGGTGCCATTGCAAAAGGCCGTGAACAGCGGCTCTACGCTGCCTTGGCGCTGGACGTAATCGTTGTACAGCTCGTCAACGAGATAGCTGATGTTCTGGAAGTACTCCCTGCCGTTGATGAACTTCTGGTCGTACTGGGTAGTTGATGTTATGTCGAAATCGTAGCCCCTTGACCGGTACCACTCTGTATAGATCCGGTTCAGGGCAAAGCTGGTGATCGCATAGATGTTCGCCCGAAGAGCGCTCTCCGGCCATGTGGGGAAGATCTCGCTGGACGCAACGTTCTTGATATAGGTCGGGAAGTCCACAGTAACGTTAGGCGCCGGAGAATCTGGGGTCCCCAGATGGACGGTTATCGTCTCCGGGATATATGGCGTACCTGTCAGCATTTGGCTCCTCCTATTCGTTGTAAGGGAAGGGTGTGGGCTCCTGATTGTAGTAGGTCATGGTCTCGGAGTCAGAGCTCATCATCGACGGGACAGGGATCATGGAGAAGTTCTGCACCGAGGTTATCCCTGCAAACACCGGCACATCGACGCTCCGGGCATTGAAAAATCCTGAGGCCGTGACTGACACATCGAAAAGATTGTATGGCCTCGACTCCGGAGAGGGTGCCTGAGAGAGGCCTGCCTCCGGGACAGGAACGGATATCTTTCGGGTAGTCCCGCTTGAGTCGGTCAGCCCCGAGGCAAGGATCATCCTTGAGCCGTCTATGACCGCCGTCACCAGCACCGCTGCCCCCTCCACCGGAGAGGCCTCGTCTGCCGTCCGGACGTTCACCAGGATATAGCCTGTGGCCGAGCCAAGGCTCTCCTCAGAAGCATAGACCGGGGGCTTATCGTCAGACGGGGCATCTCCCAGATCTGAAAGGTCAGGCTCCGGATAGCGGCTGTTGAAGTCTTCTTCCTCCTCGGAGCCCTCCTGTACTTCGTCATCGGAATGAGGAGCATAGGCAGTATCGTCAGGAGCGTCCTCGTCCACGCCGAAGATCTCCTCGTCCTCCGGCCGGGCCGCCTGCTCCTCCGCCTCCGGCTGAGGGACAGGCTCCTCATCGCTGCGGCGCCTGCCGTAGAGCCTCATCATTTCCTTTTTGTAGCGCTCTGCCTGAGCGTTAAGATCCTTCGTATCCATATCATCGCCTCCAAATAGTTGCTGGTAAAGCATATGCTCCTCGGAGGCCGATCATGCAAAAGACCTGAGGCAAGATGCCTCCGGTCAGTTATCCGTTTATAAGGCCCTGTATGCCGTTCTCACGGAAGGCCTCTTTGTAGTATGCCAGCTCCTCGCTGATGATCTCGTCGATAACGCTCATGCCGAGGAGCTCCACCGGCGCCTTGTCGTCAGTGAGGATCCTGTCTCCGCCCTCACAGCGGATCAGCCCGTCATCCACGCGGCTCATCATGGTGTAGAGCTCCGGGTCCTCCAGCTCGCCGGACCTGCTGCGGAAGCGTTCCAGCGCCTGAGGATCCTCCGATGCGAAGAGCTCTCTGTTGGAGGAGCCGGAGACATCGGCGGTGTAGACCTGGCTGAACACCGAGCAGATCGTATCCGTCAGCCATGCATTTATCCCGTCCGAGGACTTCGAGCGCATATTCATGTTCACTACCATGACGCCGCCCTCTCTGAGGCTGCCCTTCACCTGCTCAAAGAACTCCACCGAGGACATCTGAAAGGGGATCGTGATGTCCTGATAGGCGTCCACCATGATCACGTCGTACTTCTTCTCGCAGACGTTCAGGAAGGCCCGTCCGTCGTAGGTGGTGACCTTTACCTCCTCCGGAAGGTCGAAGTATTCCCGTGCAAGATCGGTGATCTTATCGTCGATCTCCACGCCCTCGGCGCTTATCCCGTCGAAATAGCTCAGGCACTGCTTTGCGAAGGTGCCCGTGCCGTTCCCGAGGATCAGTATGTCGGTCCCCTCGCCGGAGCCCTTCGCCATGAGGGGCGCTGCCATCGCATAGTCATAGTACAGGCCGGAGAGCTCGCCGCTCTTCATATACACAGACTGCACACCAAAGAGGACGTTGGTGGACAGTGCCGTCCGGTGGGCGTCGTCCTTGACCTGTAGGTAGTTGTACACCGACTCGCCCTCATAGGCCAGATCCTTCTCCCAGAAGGCGAAGCCCATGACCTGCGAGAGGACGCCGCAGACCGCAAAAAGCCCGGCAGATACCGCAGCGCCGGCCTTTCCACGCTTGACGGAGATGAAATACGCCGCACCGATCACCAGAAGAATCCCTGAGAAAATGATGAAGGTGGCCGCTGTGCCGACTGCCGGGATCGAGATGAAGGTGGGGACGAAGGTGCCGATTATGCTGCCGATCGTATTGAAGGCTCCCAGCGTCCCGACGGTCTTTCCGCTGTCGTCGAGGCTGTCAACGGTGTACTTCACAAGGGAGGGCGTGACCGTTCCCAAAAGGAAGAGCGGATAGACGAAGACTATCATGCAGGTCAAAAATGCCGCCCAGATCAGGAAATTCGTGCTGACCGTCACTACCAGCAGGGCCGTCACTCCCACGATCACCAGCTTCCCCAAAAAGGGGATCGCTGCGATCCAGACCGCCGCCACAAGGATCCTCCTGTAGAGCCGGTCGGGGTCGGGGTGCTTGTCAGCGCTGCGGCCGCCGTAGATATTGCCAAGGGCCATGGCTATCATGATCGTTCCGATGATGATCGTCCAGACGATCTGAGACGAGCTGAAATAGGGCGCAAGGAGCCTGCTCGCCCCCAGCTCCACCGCCATTACTGACATCCCAGCAAAAAACTCAGTCAGATATAGGTACCATTTCCGGGCAAGTATGCCGGCGCTGTCTTTCTTCTTTTCCATAATCTGCTCCTTTTTGGTAAGTATTCTCCGTCACCCGTAAGTTATGCATAGCTTTACTGGTCCATTATAGCATTTTTTTCCGGGATCGTAAAGTGCCTAAAAGCCCAGATGACCGGGAAAAGGATAAAATTTCACTTTTTCTATTGACAAAATGGGCGAAAAGTGATAAAATAGATTAAATTGCAAAAGAAGCTTCGGTTTCAGAGCAAGATTTTTGACCACTCCACAGGAGGAAAGGCCATACGGACAGCCGGGTCAAATGCCGACCGCCGATAAACTCGGCTGGCAACTTCTGTTGCCTTATTGATTCGGCCATGGGCCGATAACATTTTATAAGTTTTTGGAAGGTCATACCCAGCTTGTGAAAGGTCAATAAGAGTAGTAAAAGGTATCTTAGCTTTATAGACTCTGAAACCCGATGAAGTTTCTGCGCCCAGACACGGAACTTACGCACATACAGGCTGATATTGCCGGTATGTGCTTTTTATTTTGAGGTGTGTTGTATGGAAAATAAGCTCAAGCTCTACGGCTTCAACAATCTGACAAAATCGCTCAGCTTCAATATCTACGATGTCTGCTACGCCAAGACCCCTAAGGCACAGCTCGATTACATCGCTTATGTTGATGAGGTGTACAACTCAGAGCGTATCACTGACATAATGTACCACCTGACAGAGATGATCGGAGCCCAGGTGCTGAGTATGTCAAGGCAGGATTATGAGCCCCAGGGCGCCTCAGCTACCTTCCTCATCGCCGACGATACCATGATACCTGCCGGCGGTACCGAGACCGTGGCTCACCTTGACAAGAGCCATGTAACGGTCCACACCTACCCGGAGTACCACCCCGATACCAGTATCGCTACCTTCCGGGTGGATATAGACGTTGCCACCTGCGGAAAGATCACTCCTCTGACCGCTCTGGACTACCTGATCGGCAGCTTCGACTCAGACATAATCACCATGGATTACAGGGTAAGAGGCTTCACAAGGAACTTAGGGGGCGAAAAGCTCTTCATCGACCACGACATAACCTCTATCCAGAACTATATAGACGACAAGATCCTTGACAAGTACGACGCTGTGGACATAAACGTCTATCAGGCGAATATGTTCCACACAAAGATGCTGATCAAGGAGATCGAGCTGCAAAACTACCTGTTCAACACCGATGTAAGGGAGCTCTCTCCCCGGAGCAGGCTGGATATAACAAACGCCTTGCAGCGTGAGATGATCGAGATATTCAGCGGAAGGAACGTGTTTGGAAATGGCTGAGCTATCACAGGTGAACGCACCTATCTATGACGCTCTCCGGCGCCTGAGGCGAATGAGAGTGGTACCCTTCGATGTTCCCGGACACAAGCGTGGACGTGGGAACATGGAGCTGACAGAGTTCCTGGGCGAGGACTGCATGAACGCCGATGTGAACTCCATGAAGCCCCTGGACAACCTGTGCCACCCGGTCTCAGTCATAAGGGATGCCGAGGCTCTGGCTGCTCAGGCATTCGGCGCTGCTAATGCTTTTTTTATGGTGGGAGGAACTACCTCAGCCGTTCAGGGTATGATCATGTACGCCTGCAAGGAGGGCGACAAGATCATCATGCCAAGGAACGTCCACCGGAGCGCTATAAACGCTCTGATCCTCACGGGAGCCGTTCCCGTTTACGTCGATCCGGACGTGGATCACAGGCTGGGCATCGCTCTGGGCATGAGCGTCGCTCAGGTGGAGCAGGCGATCAAAGAGGCTCCCGATGCTAAGGCGATAATGGTCAACAACCCCACATACTACGGGATCTGCTCAGACCTTAAAAGGATCACCGAGCTGGCCCACGCTCACGGTATGCTGGTGCTGGTGGACGAGGCTCACGGCACCCACTTCTACTTCGGTGAGAGCTTCCCCGTTACGGCTATGGCTGCCGGAGCGGACTGTGCAAGCGTGAGTATGCACAAATCCGGAGGGAGCCTCACCCAGAGCTCGTTCCTGCTTATGGGAAAAAACGTCAACTCCGACCACATGAGACAGATCGTGAACCTTACCCAGACCACCAGCGCCTCGTATCTGCTGCTGTCAAGTCTGGATATCTCCAGGAAAAGGCTGGCCCTCAGCGGACGTGAGATCTTCGCAGAGGCCGTGGAGATGGCAGAGTACGCCCGCAGCGAGATCAACGAGATCGGCGGCTATTACGCCTACTCCAGAGAGCTCATAAACGGCGACAGCATCTTCGATTTCGATGTGTCGAAGCTGTCGGTGTTCACCCTGCCGGTGGGACTTGCCGGGATAGAGGTCTATGACCTGCTCAGGGACGAGTACGATATACAGATCGAGTTCGGCGACATCGGCAATATCCTCGCCTATATCTCGGTGGGAGACAGGAAGCGTGACATCGAGCGGCTGATCAGTGCTCTGGCTGAGATCAAGCGCCGCTTCGGTCGTGAGGGAGCTCAGCTCCTCACTCAGGAGTACATCGACCCCGTCGTGGCGGAAACTCCCAGAAAGGCCTTTTACGCCGAGAAGGAGTCTCTCCCCTTAGAGGAGAGCGTGGGAAGGGTCTGCACTGAATCGGTGATGTGCTATCCTCCCGGGATACCGATCCTTTCCCCCGGCGAGCTGATAACTCCCCAGATCATACAGTATATCCGCTACGCCAAGGAAAAGGGCTGCCAGATGACCGGCACGGAGGACCTAGACATAGAGCGGCTGAACGTCATGAAGCTGAACTGAGACAGGAGGAAAATATGGAATTATGGTTCACGGAGAGGCATACTCCCAACGTTAAGTTTTCGATAAAGGTGGACAGACAGCTCTACAGCGGCAGCAGCGAGTTCCAGAGGATCGACGTGTTCGCATCGAAGGAATTCGGAAGGTTCCTGACGCTGGACGGCTACATGATGCTCACCGAGAAGGACGAGTTCATCTACCACGAGATGATCACCCACGTCCCCATGGCCGTCCACCCGGACCCCAAGAACATACTGGTGATCGGCGCCGGCGACGGCGGAGTGGTCAGGGAGCTCACAAGATACCGCTCGGTGGAGAGCATAGACCTGGTGGAGATCGACGAGCTGGTTGTGGAGGTCAGCAAGGAATACCTGCCGACTACCGCCTGCCGGCTGGACGACGAGAGGGTCCACATCTACTACGAGGACGGAGTGAAGTTCATTCGCCGGTGCGAGAACAAGTACGACGTGATCATCGTCGACTCCACCGATCCATTCGGCCCCGGAGAGGGACTGTTCACAAAGGAGTTCTACGGGAGCTGCTTCAAGGCGCTCAAGGAGGACGGGATCATGGTCAACCAGCACGAGAGCCCCTTCTACGACGAGGACGCCGCCGCTATGCAGCGCTCCCATAAGAGGATCGTGGAGAGCTTCCCCATAAGCCGGGTATATCAGGCCCATATCCCCACATACCCCTCCGGACACTGGCTCTTCGGCTTCGCATCGAAAAAATACCACCCGGTAAGGGACTTCAACGGCACAAAATGGAGCCTGCTGGGCCTTGAGACAAGATACTACAACACCCAGCTCCACTGCGGTGCCTTCGCCCTTCCAAACTACGTTGAGGAGATGCTGAGAGATGTTGAATAAGAATATTTCCACCTTTATCGCCTGTGACAGCGAATACGAAGACGCAGAGATAGTGCTCTTCGGTGCCGGCTTCGACGGGACCACCAGCTTCCGGCCGGGGACGAGATTTGCTCCCTCCGCTATCAGGAACGAGAGCTTCGGCATAGAGACCTACAGCCCCTATCAGGACAAGGATATGCTGGACTTCTCCTACTTCGACAGCGGAGATCTGGAGCTCCCCTTCGGCAGCCCCACAAGGGCCTTGGCGGACATCGCCATGCGCTCGGACAGGATCCTCAGCGACGGGAAGCTGCCCTTTATGATCGGCGGCGAGCACCTTGTGACCCTGGGATCCGTTATGGCTGTAAAGGACCAGTATGACGACCTGTACATCGTTCACTTCGATGCTCACGCTGACCTGAGAGACGAATATCTGGGCCAACAACTCAGCCATGCCTGCGTTCTCAGGCGGTGCTATGAGCACGTCGGCGACGGACATATCTTCCAGTTCGGGATCCGCAGCGGCGACCGTGACGAGTTCCTCTTCGCCAAGGAGCACACTGAGATGCACAAGTTCACCTTCGACGGACTGGAGCAGTGCGTTGAACGGCTCAGAGGGAAAAAGGTCTATCTCACGGTGGATCTGGACGTGCTGGATCCTTCGGTCTTCCCCGGAACAGGCACTCCCGAGGCAGGAGGCGTTTCCTTCGATGAGCTGAGAAGGGCACTGACCCTAGTTTGCAGCAGCCTGGATATTGTGGGCTGCGACGTCAACGAGCTCTCCCCTGTTTACGACCAGAGCGGGACCTCAACAGCGGTCGCCTGCAAGATCATCAGAGAGATGCTGCTGGCTCTGTCATGAAGCTGTATACAGAGGTAAAGCCCGGCTGCACCGCACTGATCTGACTTGTTTTCATCGTCCTCGGCGCAGCGCTGGTGTTCTTCACCGGCCGGGCCAATGACAAGGAACAGGAATAGTTCGCACAGTGCGATGTAAAAACTTAAGAGGAGCGCTGCGGTATCGGCAGCCGGCCTACAAGGTGGGCCAGAACAAGGAGATCATGATCTCGCCTGAGGATCCGACGGTCTTTTATGTAGCGGACGACAGGGCAAATGCTGTCTTCACGATCATATTCGGATGAGTCGGCTGGCTGTTCATTGCTTTCGGCGTCGTTTATCCGCTGATCGTCGCTCTGATCGATCTCCGCAGCGGCGCCTATGACGAGGACGACCTGCCGGAGGGCCCGTAAATTTGGAGGAAAAACAAAATGAGGATAACGTTCATCTCACTACCGATGATACTCCTGATACTTGGAGCAGTATACTATGTTTTCCACAGCATCAGGTGTCTGTTCAGGCTGGGGCGATACAGCAGGAAGGGCCTGCGAACAAAGGGAAGGCTCACCGATCCGACCTTCGTCATGAAGAACAACGAGCCAAGGCTGCAAATGACCTACATCATCGACGGCAGCAGCGTTCAGGGCGAGAGCGATGAGCTGATAAACTACACCGTGAACGACGTCAAGGAGCAGTTCTCCGCAGATCAGGAGATCGACATCGTCGCTGATCCTGATAATAACGCTGTCTTTATCCCCAAGGAGGAGATCAAAAAGCAGCGGAAGGGCTATCTGACCATGATCCCGGTCTGTATCGCCGTCGCAGCAGTTCTGCTGTACATCATCATATTCGGCATAAAGATCCCCTTCATAGACAAGATCCGTGAGTTAACAGGGGCATATTGATATTTTTTCAAGGAGGAAATAAAAATGGGAAAATGTATGATCATCGGCTGCGGAGGAGTCGCCTCCGTTGCTATCCACAAGTGCTGTCAGAACAGCGAGGTCTTTGAGGGGATCATGATCGCAAGCCGCACAAAATCCAAGTGCGACGCCCTCAAGGAGAAGCTCCAGCCCACCACTAAGACCGTCATCGAGACCGCTCAGGTCAACGCTGACAACGTGGACGAGCTGATCCGGCTGATCGAGAGCTATGAGCCTGATGTGGTGCTGAACCTGGCTCTCCCCTATCAGGACCTAACGATCATGGACGCTTGTCTGGCCACTAAGACCCACTACGTCGATACTGCCAACTATGAGCCTCTTGATACTGCGAAATTCGAGTACAAGTGGCAGTGGGCTTACCGTGAGCGCTTTGAGAAGGCCGGTATAACTGCCCTGCTGGGGAGCGGCTTCGATCCCGGTGTTACGGGAGTTTTCTCCGCTTACGCCATGAAGCACGAGTTCGATGAGATCAACTACATCGACATACTCGACTGCAACGGCGGCGACCACGGCTATCCCTTCGCAACTAATTTCAACCCCGAGATCAATATCCGTGAGGTCTCCGCAAAGGGCAGCTACATCGAGAACGGCAAGTGGGTTGAGACCGAGCCCATGGAGATAAAGCGTGTGTACGATTTCAAGGGAGTGGGCGAGAAGGATATGTACCTGCTCCACCACGAGGAGCTGGAGTCCCTTGCGCTGAACATCAAGGGCATCAAGCGTATCCGCTTCTTCATGACCTTCGGCCAGAGCTATCTGACCCACCTTAAATGCCTTGAGAACGTGGGCATGACCTCTATCGAGCCGATCATGTACGAGGGCAGAGAGATCGTTCCCCTTCAGTTCCTGAAGGCGGTCCTCCCAGACCCTGCCTCTCTTGGTCCGAGGACCGTCGGCAAGACCAACATCGGCTGTATCTTCCGGGGCAAAAAGGACGGCAAGGACAAGAACTACTACCTGTACAATATCTGCGATCATCAGGAATGCTACAGAGAGGTGGGCTCTCAGGCTATCTCCTACACCACCGGCGTTCCCGCTATGATCGGAGCAATGATGATCATGACCGGAACATGGAAAAAGCCCGGCGTTTACAACATCGAGGAGTTCGATCCCGATCCCTTCATGGAGGCTCTCAACAAGTGGGGCCTGCCTTGGGAGGAGGACTTCGACCCGGTACTGGTGGACTAATGAAAAAGGGCGGCCGGCTGGCCGCCCTGCTGTATTCAGTTTATGTCACGGCTGTGCTTGAGGCGCTTTTCCTCATACATCGCCGTATCCATTTTGTGCAGGAACTGATCTGGGTCCATTCCGGGAGCGTACATCGCATACCCTATGGAGAAGCTCAGCTTGTACTGCCGCCGGCTGGTGGCGTTGAAATCGATGAGAGCCGACCTCAGGCGGTCGATCATCTCTCTGACAAGGCGCTCGTCGTCGCTGTAGACCACAACGATGAACTCGTCCCCGGCGTATCTGACTGTCAGTGCATCAGTGGGGACGGTGCTCTTGATGAGCTGAGCTGCGTCCACCAGAGCCTGGTCTCCGATAGTGTGGCCGTAATTGTCGTTTATGGACTTGAAATAGTCCAGATCGATCATAACTCCGCCGGAGCCTGTGCGCTTGCGGACGATCTCGCCCATGATATGTCCCAGATAATTGCGGTTGTACAGCTTTGTCAGGGGATCGCTGTAGGAGAGCTCGTTTTGCAGGCTCATGTAAAGACCCACAAGTCCCAGTGACACTGAGCACCAGGCAAGGGAAACTCCGTAGGAAAGGCTCTGAGCGAGAGCTCCGATGAATATGGGCGCTATGAACATATATATGGGGAAGAAACGGTTCCGTCCGCTCTTCCTGTAGTAGATACGGCGGACCACTAAGCTGGCGATCAGGTAGAGGACAGTTACAGCGATAAAGGCGTAGCCCAAGGGCTGGCGCTTATAGCAGTTATCGTCGTCGATGTAGAAGAGAAAATCGTATCTCAGGTTCAGCAAGACAAGGAGCAGGGCGATAAAGCCCGGGATCGCGTACTTGACGTAATGAGTGCGGATCCTGCGGTTGTTCTGGAACATCTTAAGGTCCACATATACCAGCCAAAGATAGGAAACGATCACGTTCATGACGTAGAGATAGCTGTTGCACAGGATCGACAGGATACGGGAAAACATGAAGTCCCTTCCGTCGATGAAAAATGTGAGCGGCTCAACGATACAGGCGCTCGCTGTAAGCACTATCATCAGGGTAAAGAGCTTGTCGCTACCCTGCCGGCGCAGCCTGACCATATGGCTGCATATCATCAAGATCACAAGGATCACGCAGCCGACACCGTTGGTCACGATAATAGACTGAAGATTCATAAAGGCCTCCGGTCGAGTATACTTTTATTCAAGATAATTTTACCACGTTCACAGATCATTTTCAATGATTTATTTTGTAAATTTATAATAATTTTTACGCAAAGAGGTGCTGAAATTGTTTGATACTACTAAGATCAAGACCCCCTGCTATATCATCGACGAGGAGAAGCTGATCGGCAATTTGACCGTTTTGAAGGGCGTACAGGACAGGACCGGCGCTAAGATCCTTCTGGCGCAGAAGGCCTTCTCCTGCTATCACCTTTATCCCCTGATCGGCAGCTTTCTCAGCGGAACGGCGTGCAGCGGCCTCTTCGAGGCAAGGCTGGGGGCCGAGGAGATGGGAAAGGAGAACCACGTTTTCTCGGCGGCTTACCGGGACAGCGAGTTCGA
Organism: Ruminococcus sp.; assembly: GCA_017460665.1. Lineage (GTDB taxonomy): Bacteria > Bacillota > Clostridia > Oscillospirales > Ruminococcaceae > Ruminococcus. The sequence goes on along the minus strand of JAFUAO010000059.1, from coordinate 57,597 downwards.
TGAGATCCTGTCATACTGCGGTCACGTCATTTTCAATTCATTCTCTCAGCTAAGGAGATTTCGGGATAGGACCCTTGCTGCCGGCCGGAGCATCGGGCTGCGTATCGATCCGGAGCTGTCAACGCAGGAGGGCCATGAGATCTATGATCCATGCTCCCCTAAGTCAAGGCTGGGGATCCGTGAGGCGGACTTTCGCCGGGAGGAGCTTGAGGGAGTCTCCGGGCTCCACTTCCACACCCTCTGCGAGCAGAACTCCGACGATCTTGAGCGGACACTGGATGCCGTGGAGGAAAAATTCGGCGATGTACTGGCAAAAATGCAGTGGATAAACCTTGGCGGCGGCCACCACATCACCCGTGAGGACTACGACATCCCCAGGCTGGAGAAGTGCATCAGGCGGTTGCAGGAAAAGTACGGACTGACGGTCTATCTGGAGCCCGGCGAGGCCGTTGCCTTGAACGCAGGATACCTTGTGACCGAGGTGCTGGACGTGATCCGGTGCGACCTGCCGACGGCGATACTGGACACCTCTGCTGCCTGCCATATGCCCGACGTGCTGGAAATGCCCTACCGTCCGCCGCTTTTCGGGTCAGGGCTCCCCGGAGAGAAGGAGTTCACATACCGCCTCGGCAGCCAGACCTGCCTTGCGGGAGACTTCATCGGGGAGTACTCCTTCGACGAGCCCCTTGCTCCCGGAAAACGCCTTGTTTTCGGCGATATGGCCATTTATTCCATGGTCAAGAACAACACCTTCAACGGTATGCCTCTGCCGGATATCCTGCTGAGAAGAACTGACGGCTCCTTCGAGACCCTCAGGAGCTTCGGCTATGAGGACTTCCGCAGCAGACTTTGATTTGACAAATGGCGAAAGAAGAGTTATAATGTTTGCAGTAACTAAAAAGGAGTAATTCTCATGGTCCCAGAAAAATACAGAAAATATGACATCATCGACGCTCATGCACATATATTCCCCGAAAAGATCGCCGAGAACGCCACCGTCAACATCGGGCACTTCTACGATCTGCCCATGAACAGCACAGGTATGAGCAGCAAGCTCATCGAGAGCGGCAGCAAGATCGGCGTGAAAAAGTATCTGGTCTGCTCTACTGCCACCAGCCCCAGACAGACCGCCTCGATCAACAGCTTCATCGCCAAGGAGTGCGCTGAGCACCCAGAATTTATCGGCTTCGGCACCACTCACCCTGACTCGGAGGATCTGGACGCTGACATCGCTCAGATCAAGGAGCTTGGCCTAAAGGGCATGAAGCTCCACCCGGATTTCCAGAAATTCAACGCAGACTCTCCGGAGGCCTTTAGGATCTACGAGCGTATCGAGGGGGAGCTGCCCCTGCTGATACACTGCGGCGACCACAGGTACGACTTCTCCGCCCCAAGGAGGATCGCTGCGATCAACGATAATTTCCCCAAGCTCAAGCTGCTGGCGGCCCACCTGGGCGGCTATCAGCGCTGGGACGAGGCTCAGCAGTGCCTGCCGGGAAGGGAGAACGTTCGCTTCGACGTCAGCAGCTCGCTGGCCTTCATCAGCCCGGAAATGGCCGCTCACATGGTCAGAAAATACGGCGTGGAGAACTGCTTCTTCGGCTCGGATTTCCCTATGTGGAGCCATGAGGAGGAGATCGAGCGCTTCCTTGCGCTGGGCTTCACAGAGGAGGAGAACAGAAGGATCCTCGCCGAGAACTTCTGCGACTTCCTTGAACTGAGATGAAGGACCGGAAAGGGCTGAAAAGAAGAGTCTTTGAGATCATACAGATCGGAAATAAGGGAGATCTGCCCAGCCAGCTATTCGACTGGGGCATAACCGCCGTCATACTGCTGAACATCACCGCTATGTTCTGCGAGACCTTCGACGGGCTCAGGCCTCTTTACGGGGCCTTCGAGGTGATCGAGGCTGTTACCGTGCTCATATTCTGCGTGGAGTACGCCCTGAGGATCTGGACCAGCGACCTGCTGTATCCTAAGCTCTCCAAGAAACGGGCCGTGCTCAGGTTCCTGCGGTCCTTTGACGGAGTAGTGGACCTGCTGACGATACTGCCATTCTTCTATTTATCGGGCTTTATCGCCTTCCGTATGCTGAGAGTGGTCAGGATCTTCCACCTATTCAGGATCAACGCCCAGTACGACTCCTTCAGCGTCATAACCACGGTGCTCTATGAGAAGCGCAACCAGATCTTCTCGTCGCTCTTCATCATTCTGATCCTGATGTTCGCCTCGTCGATCGGTATGTACAGCGCCGAGCATGAGGCTCAGCCGGGAGTGTTCAAAAACGCATTCTCCGGGCTTTGGTGGAGTATGTCTACCCTGCTGACCGTGGGCTACGGTGACATCTATCCGGTCACCGCTATCGGCCGGATCATGGCCATTTTCATAGCCTTCCTGGGAGTCGGGGCAGTTGCTATCCCCACCGGTATCATCAGCGCCGGCTTCGTGGAGCAGTATTCCAAAAAGTCACATTCCGACTCGGTCCTCCATGACATCGAGGAGATCGGCGAGATCCGTGTCGAGGCCGACAGCGAGCTCATCGGCATGACCGTTGACGAGATCCAGAACGAGTACGACACGAGGATCTACCTGATATTCCGCAGCGGACTGAGCGTCATCGCCGCCGATAACGTGGTCATACAGGCCGGAGACATACTTGTCGTACATTCTTACAAGGTCGTAAAAGGCTGAATGGAGCCGTTTTTCGCCGGGCAGTTCAAAACTGTCCGGCTTTTTTTGTGAAAATCGTCGAAAAGATAAAATTTTTCTTGCAGATCTGCTCCTGATGTGCTATAATATAAATAAGTATAAGGCGAAATGGATCTTTGCCCTATCATCACGCTGAGAAAGGAGATGACGCAATGCTCGAAAAACTGAAAAGACGTATCGTCAGCGGCGCTGCTGCACTGGCCATGCTTGCAGGCAGTACATTGTCCTTGCTACCAGTTACCGCAGCCGACGACGGCGCTGCACATACGATAAACGTTTTTGACATCAGTCTGCGTCAGGGTGCGGACTTCTACTCACAGTATGTGCCCGAGGATCCCTCCGACAGCGGCGTCACATCTCTCAGCAATGCTTATGTTTGGCAGCCTGAGAGCTCCAACGACGGGCATAAGTTCGTTTACAACATCAAGTTCTCGGTCTCCGGACAAGGGACCACGAACAGCGAATTTATCAAGATCCGTATCCCGGCACATATCCTGAAGCTAAAGGGACAGTCTCAGGCCGGCATCCCTGTTAACGGAGAATACCCCGACGAGCTGGAGATGCCTGTTCCTAACATCGACCTTATCGAGTACCGTGAGGTGCCTGTCACCGACGAGAACGGCGACCCCGTTATCGGCGAGGACGGCGAGGTGGTGACTAAGAAGGAATACATCACCAACCGTGAATTCGTTTACGAGCTCGATGAGGGCGACCCCGACGATCCCTCCGATGACGCCTACGTCATCTATAACCTAAATCCAGTTTCTGCCGGTGTCGTTTATGAGTTCCCTATCGCTTACCGAATGAACATGAACACCTGGGAATACGAGGACCTGGCTCCTTCGGATCCCTGTCAGGCCAGCGTCACTGTCAACTCCTGGAAGGAGGACGATCCCGACGAGCTCATGACCCTGACAAAGGAGTCACGAGAGATCCCGGTCCACATAGACACCAGCGCTAAAATAGAGTCAACTGTGAAAAAGGCAGGGTCTACGCTGATCACTGCTGATGAGGCCGAGCAGAAATTCGGCCTGTCCGATCTTGATACGAACTATCGGTACACGATCTGGACCGTGACCTCGGTGATCCCCAATGCGACCCAGAAGTACGCCCTGAAACTTTCAGATGCAGTTTCAGACATTACCGGCTTCGATGCCGAAAATAACGAGCACACCGTCAAGGGCGAGTTCGTTGCCGCTAAAATGGGCGGCAAGATCACAAACACTCTCTCCGGGCTCACCGCCTCGGGTACGAGAGTAGACTACGTCCTGACGAGATACCCATACAACGCCACTGACGACAGCGAGGGCATCGCTGACCTGAGGAACGCTCCCAAGAACGCCACCTACAAAGCAAATAACCACGCAGAGGTGACTTTGACGCCTGAGGACGGTCAGGATGCGGCCACCTCCAAGGACTCCACAGCCTCCTTCAAGGTGGAGGTCAAGGATCCGGTGTGGTACCCCGTGGAGGAGAGCTACTCCGCAGATAAGTACGGCCTCTACAACAACGGCGCCAACAAGGTCACCGGCAAGAGCAGCGTTTCCAGCTATGAGCTGGCAAAGCTCAAAGACGACAAGGAGGTCTCAGGGCTCAAGTACCTGACTCAGGTAATGGCCCACGCCTACGGCAAGACTATCGCCTCCCTCAACGACGAGATCACAGCCATGATCGTGCCCTCGGCTATCGGCGAGGACGGTATCGCAGTGATCACTGCCGGCTCCAGAAAGTACACCTTCGATACAGAGAACGGCACCTGCACACTGACCCTCTACACCGACGACCAGCTCACCGAGGAGATAAGCTCCTCCGAGATAGATGTTTCCGGCTATGACGAGCTGAGCCTGCTGAATATGCAGCGCATCGCAGCTCAGGACATCGCCGATAATTACTACGGCCAGCGGCCTGTGGATTACGTCTTTACCGACAACACCTTCGTTTTCGGCGACAGCTCGCTCTCTGAGCCTGTTACCTTAGACGAGGGCGACTATCGGATCGACAGCTTCGAGTACAAGTACACCGTAAGGGCAGCCTCCTACGATCCTGAGAACATGGAGTTCAGCGAGGGCCTCCCCAACGAGGGCCTCTCAGAGGACCCGGCGGAGAACCAGCTGGAGCTGTACGTCTTCCCCAGCAAATACTCCGAGCCTGTTCTTGCTGCAAGGTACGACATAGCCTCCGGCAGCTCAGTGATCATCGAGCCGTCACTGGTCCAGTCCTTCGACGGCGAAAAGGCTGTTTTCAACAGAACGGCCGATATCACCGGCTATCAGCTAAAGACCACCAACACCTACTTCTACATCAGCCTTGATACCACTCCCAGCGTGACCCTCAAGCCCTCTGACACAGTGAAGAACATCGTCGTTCCGATCCTTGATCAGACTGATAAGGAGAAGAAGGTCGCTCTGAAAAATACGGCCAACTGGTCAGTCTTCCACAGCGACGGCGAACCTCTCCTTGACACGCCTATTTCCGGAACAGACTACCTGGCCGACATCGTCAGATCCTCCAACATAAGCAAGAAGGCTCTGGGCGAGAAAACTATCGTAAAGGGCCAGGACGGAAACACCTACAAGAGCCGCAACGATACTCTCAACGACCGCTACGAGCTGGTATGGCAGTCAAGGATCTATGAGACTGCCAACGGCGTAGAAGTGAACGGCACGATCCAGAACAATATCCCTGTCCCCCAGCGGTCAGGTATCTTCTACGACCTGCTGCCGGCTCACTCGGATATAATCGAGGGAAGCGTCAACGTCTATGTGGACGGTCCGGCTAATGTGAACCAGACCACAAAGTCCCTGCCGCCCTCGTCCTTCGAGGTGCTGGACAGGATCGACAACTATAACGGCTCCGGCAGGAAGCTCCTTGTGATCAAGATCAACGAGCCTTGCAGCGTTTCCTACGCAGTGACCTATGCTACGATCCACGCTCATGAGGATATACAGGACTACGGCTCCTATGCGCTGAATACAGTTGCATATCAGACCGGAAACTCCGATATAGGCAACGGCTACCCCGACGACGGCGGCAACCATGCTGTCTCTATGTCCAACTACATCAAGGACCTCGACCCGGACAACAACGGAGCAAAGCGCTTCATCTACGCTGAGTCTACCGAGGACATCCTGGCCCTCTTTCCTACCTCCTCAGGTATCTACAAGAAGGTCTCCACTAAGTCAGACCCTACCTACAGAAAGTCAGGCGTTGTCTACAACGGCAGCACCTACACATACAATATCCGTATGCAGAACGACTCTGCTACCAAGGCCAGAGACATCGCTATCCTCGACTCTATCGAGAATTTCAGGACCGTGGACGGAGAAACCTACAACGCCGGTCTCAAGACCGACCGTGACTGGCACGGAACTCTTGTCTCGATCGACCTTAGCGGTATCGAGAACAAGCTCGCAGAGTACAGCAAGACCCACAGCAATACCAGCACTGACGACTTGAAGCTGATCCTTTACGTCGGCGACGACCCTGATACTGACATCGTCGATCTGGAGGGCGATGATTACTCCGACAACATCGCACGAAAAGAGCTGCTGAAGCAGATACTCCGTGGCAATACCACCGGCCCCGCTGCAAAATGGCACGTCGTGGACGACTGGCGTGACCTCTCAGGCGTCGACCTTGAGAACGTGACGGCCTTTATGGTCTACACCGGCGAGCATTTCGTTCTGGGCAAGGGCGACAGTATGTCATTCTCAGTGAAAATGACTGCTCCGGAGACCTTACCGGACGACCGTACTGCCGATCCGGAGAACGGCCTCTTCCTGTCTCCTGCGATCACCTATAATAACGTTTACCGCTCGTTCACATCGATCCCGGAGGACGCCGCTGACGATACTCTGGACCGTGCTGAATATTACTACACTCACTATGACTACACTCAGCTCACTCTCAATACCGTGGGCGACCTTAGGTTCATCAAGGCAGACTCTAAGACCAAGAAGCCTATCCAAGGCGCTAAGTTCAGCCTTACCGGTATCTCCGACTACGGCACGAGCTACAATGAGACAATGATCTCCGACAGCAACGGTGTCGTTCTGCGGAAGTCTCTGGAGCGTGGCACCTACGATCTGGTCGAGATCGAAAGCGACTCCGACCACCTCATGGATACCACCACAAGGACCGTTACTGTCGATATGAACGGCAACGTTTCTATCGACCCGATCCTCTACAGCGACGCCGGAGAGCCTTCAGTATATAACGATCCCAGATACCATGCTGACCTGAAATTCCGCAAGACCGACAGTCTCAGCGGTGCAGCTATCAGCGGCGCTGTGTTCACTCTCTCAGGTACCTCGATCTACAACAACCAGCCCGAGGTGAAGGAGGTCGTCAGCGAGAGCAACGGCATGGTGGTCTTCCCTGACCTTGAAAAGGGAGATTACACTCTGACCGAGACTATCCCCGGCGACGGCTACCTGCCGCCGGTGGTCAACACCTACTCTGTGACCAGCGTAGGCGACGATCCGCTCATATTCAGGATAAGCGGCGAGAACTGCGTGAATGTCGGTACTGAGTACCAGATCAGGAACGTTCCTGCTGCTGAGATGCCCTTGCAGAAGGTGGACTCGATCACAAAGGATATTCTGAGCGATGCAAAATTCACGCTGACTGCCGGAAACGATCTGGATGCTACATTGCAAAACCTCACGAAAAAAGTTTCCGGCACTGGCTGGGAGAAAGTAGACGGCTCATGGGTACAGGTCATTGATAACAGTAATACACCGAACAACAGCTACCTGTTCAAATACCTGCCCGAAGGAAGCTATACACTGACCGAGGACAGAGCGCCGAACGGCTATGCTGAAAAAACAAAAAACTATGAAATAAATGTCGTAAAAAGCTCGGACGGCAAGGCACTTCTGATCCAGTTGCCGGATGATATGAAATATATAAAGCTAGAGGGAGGAGATTTTACAGAAACGGATCAGGAAAACGCGGCGTACTATCGTCTGCTGAACGATGAGACCTATGAGGACGGCAAGACTGTCATTAAATCATGGGTGGGCGGCGTTGACAGCAGCTTCCCGTCCATGCACCTTAGCACGGAGAAGCCTGAGGCGGGCTCGGTCAAGGTAACGATAGGGACAGATTTCAAAACGCTCATATCGAACAATAAGGCCAATATGACAGGTCTTGTGAAAGAAACGACTTTGCCGGAAGGAAAGACCTTGATGGTAGACCGGACCGGAGATGCTGCGGACGAGACCGGATCCTTCTATGCTTGGTGGGACAGCACTGATAAAAAGATCCACTGGTACAGTGATGCTGATATCATTTATATGCCGAGAGATTGTGAGTCCCTTTTTTCTGGTCTTAACAATAATGAGATCAACATTGATCTTAGTGATTTTGATTTCAGCAAGGTCACGACCATGCAAGCAATGTTTTCATCAGTTCAGGGTAATAGCGTTTATGGTAAACATACTAATGTAACAAAAATCAAAACGATCACATTTCCGAGTGATATCGACACCTCAAATGTTACAAATATGGACGGAATGTTCTATGGCTGTAATCAGTTAACGACATTGGATCTTACAGGTTTTGATACAGCCAATGTCACTTCTATGCAAGCTATGTTTAGAAGTTGCAGCAAACTTGAGGAGATCAAACTTGACTCAACAAAGTTTACCGATGACAGTTTAACAACAGTCTACAGAATGTTTGATGAATGCAGCGCCTTAAAGCAAATCGATTTTCGTGGTTTTAAGGGTGAAAAATTAGAAAACGCTCAATCTTGGTTTGCACAGTGTAAACATCTTGAATATATTGACCTGTCAAACTTTAACGGCGGCTCGAAGATCACCATTCTTAATTGGACTTTCCAAAACCTCGGATCTCAAAATGCAAACGGTTGTGCCATTTTTTCAAATAAGTGGGAGTTAAAAAACGTAACTGGTACCACTGATACATTATCAGGTACTAAACTCAACCTTTATGGCAAAACATATACTCCTGATACTTATAATATTGCTAACTTTGATATAGCCACAGAAGCAGAAACAGGCGGTACTACAAGTTTGTCCGGCGATAATAAAGCCAACAGATACTTCAACGACCCCAATGGAGCCTATTATACCACATTCTTTGACGAAACTTACCGAAACATAAACAACACCGTAACACAGCCTACGCCTACTCCTGTAGATGTCACTTTTGGAGACTATACGAATTTTGAAAAGGACGGCTCGGCAACACAAGTCAAAAACACCACTGCGACCGCCGATGATGTTGGCAAGACCAGCTTCACCTTTGAATACGTTACCAAAGAAACGCCCGTTCCCACAAGCGGAACAGAGCCTTTCGAGGTCGATGAGATCATCTATCTGACCGTTAGCCAGATCATCGAAGAGGACGGCGCCTACTACACCGTATCTCAGAACTACACCTACAACGACACAGTTAAGGCAAAATGGACACAGGTCAGCGGCACGGCGCCCACACAGTGGTACTGCCAGATGAACGTCATGAACGCTGACGAGGAGTTCTTCGCATGGGAAACTCCTGTCGCAGGCTACATTTCTACGGCTGACGAGAATACGCCTGTCAAGACCGTGGGACGCTCCGACAAGCCGGTCATCACCAATGCCAAGGAGGGCACTCCTATCGGTGAGCTGGTGCTGGAGAAAAAGTTCAGCGGCGATGTTCCCGAGAAGTTCGACCCCGATGTGTTCTGGTTCAAGGTCACTATGAAGACTCCCGGAGGAGAGCCCTACACCATGGAGCCCTTCGACGAGAACGGCGCGGCATATTTCCCAATTAGGCCTTACCTTAAGGACGATGATATCGTGAGGATCAGCGGTATACCCTCCGGCTGTACTTATGTGGTGGAGGAGATCGTCGATACGACAGATCCCAATCACCCCATGGCTGTGGGCTACACTAAGATCACCTCCGGAAATATCACCGGTACGATCCCCGACGGGGACTCTGTAACGGCTCAGATCGAGAACCGCATGGATACCACCGACCTTACCCTCAAAAAGGAGGTCGAGCTCTGGAAGAAGACCGACAAGGACGGCGACTTCACCAAGGTCACCGATACTACCGATCCGGACTACACTGAGTGGGCCGGCGAGGACTTCACCTTCACGGTCACTTTCGATGATCTTGCCGTGGGACAGCCCTATGACTACTACATCGACGGCACACGCTACACAGATCTTAAGGGCAGCAAAAGCTCTCAGCAGACTGTCAAGACCCTGACTATCAAGGGCGGCCAGACCGTCGTTTTCAAGGATCTGCCCGTGGGGACGGTCTATACGGTAAGCGAGGGTGCGCTCCCGGAAGATACTGAGGAGATCAGCTACGAGGTCAAAAATCAGACCACCGGCGGCAACCCCACCGTGCTGACGACCGGCAGCTCCACAAGAGAAACTACCCTTGGCACCGATCCGGACACCGTTACCTTCACAAACATCAAAAACATCGACGAGACGCTCCTTGATGAAACAGTCGAGATGCCCGTCACTAAGGAATGGTACGATACCAACGGAGACCGTGTTCTCTGGACCTTCGACGACAGCGGCAACGTTATCTCTCCTGCTGACTACTACCCGTCCTTCCTTAAGGTCTACATCGGCCGTGCTATGAAAATGGGCGACGGCGAGGGTGCTGTTTACCTGGATATGGAGCCCGGCTTCGACAGCTACAGCTTAAAGGCCAACGAGGACTGGAGCTACACCTTCACCGACCTTCCCAAGTACGGCGAGGTCACCTTCGACGGCGTTACTACTCGCTATCCCTACGTTTACTTCGTAACTGAGGTGGTGCCGATCGGCTTCTGCAATATCAACGAGCCCGACGACTTCACCACTATCGAGGATGTGGACTATATTGCTTCCCTTTCCACCGACGAGGATATGAGCATTACTCTGAAAAATCAGAACGTCTCCTCCTACGACCTTAGCATAAGCAAGATCGTTACCGGAAATATGGGAAACAAGATGAGGGACTTCGATTTCGAGGTGACATTCACCACACCCAGCGGCGCTCCGCTCATCGGAACAGGTCTGCTGGTGCGCTTCACTGACGAGAACGATCCGACCTATCTGAGGAACAGGACCTACACTATCGACAGCGGAAAGATCAGCATAAGCCTGAAGCACGGACAGAAGTGTACATTCCTGACTGTCCCGGACAACACAAGATACACCATCAGAGAGCTCAACGACTCATATACGGTAAAGTCCGGCACATTCGCCTCGGGCCTTGCCTCTGAGCAGGATCTGAGCTCCCTCACCGGAGGCAGCGAGTACGGCTTCGACCATACGCTGACCTTGACCGGTGATACAAACTACCTATTCGTGAACGATATGTCCGGCGAGATACCGGTGGGCATAAGCCTGTCTCTGGTGGCTCCCCTGTTCATGTTCGTTCCATTCGGGACCATTCTCTTCATTGGGCTAAGGCGCAAGAGAAAAGAGGAAGAGGTCTGAAAAAAACTAAAGGATCCCGGTGATCTGCCGGGATCCTATCTTTGATCTGCGAGCTGCGGATCTGCAATTACTACTCATTTAAGGAGGAACATCATGACCGACGCTGAGTTCCAGCGTATTGGCGAGACACTTTCAGAGCTGGGAGTTTCCACCAGAACTAAGGGCTTTCGGTTCTTCACTATCGCAATAAGGCTGTACGTCGAAAACATTATAACCGACCCAGAGCTACTGCACAAGATCACCCAAAAAACCGCTCTCATCTCTGGCGAAAGCAAGATCGCCGTTGAGAGAAATATGTACGACACACTTAACACCGGCTGGCCAAGACGCAACGTGGAGCTGGCAAATTCGATATTCGGCTCCTTCCTCCAAAGCGAAGCGGACGTTCCAAGCGTCAGTCTCTACATCAGCATGATCGGGGAATGGATCCTAAAGGACGTTTCCGATAACAAGTGTCCTGCTGCATCGGGCTGGACGGCAGATCAAGGCGTCCTGCAAACGCTGTAGACTAACAAAAAAGGCACCCTCATGGGTGCCTTTTCATTTTATTCCTTGACCTTGCCGGACTTTAGCCTTGAAAGATAATCCTTAGTCTCGCTGGTCACTACTCCGGAGAGCGCTATGAGAGCGATAACGTTGGGGATAGCCATGAGGCCGTTGAAAATATCCGCTAAGTTCCACACAGCCTCTACCGTAAGATAGGGACCGATGAAAACTGCCGCAACATAGAGCCACCTGTAGGCAACGGTGATCTTCCTCCGGGAGCCTGTTAGGTAGGACAGACAGCGCTCGGAGTAGTAATTCCAGCCAAGGATCGTGGTGAAGGCGAATATCGCAAGACAGGCCATAAGTATGAAGGCAGAGACCTTCTCCGGGAAGGGCAGTCCGTAAACAAAGGCGTCAGAGGTGATCGCAACGCCCTCAAGTCCCTTCTTGTGGCTCCCGGCGATAACGATCGAGATACCGGTCATGGTACAGACGATGATCGTGTCGATGAAGGTGCCGGTCATGGTCACAAGTCCCTGACGGACGGGCTCCTTGGTACGGGCTGCGGCGGCTGCGATAGGTGCAGATCCCAGGCCGGCCTCGTTGGAGAAGATACCTCTTGCAACTCCGCTGCGCATGGCGAGCATCAGAGCTGTTCCGGCAGCTCCTCCGGCAGCAGCCCTCAGTCCGAAGGCGCTCCTTACGATCTCAGCCACCGCAGAGGGGATCTCACCCAGGTGCCCTACTATTATAATAAGGCAGCTTGCGAAGTAGGCGACGATCATAGTCGGCACCACCACCTGAGTCACCGAGGCGATCCTCTGGAGGCCGCCGATCGTGATCAGTGCCACCAAAAGCGTGATCACCGCTCCGGAAATGATGATCGCAAGAGAATACTCATGGCCAAGGATCGAGACAGTGTTCGCCGAGTCAGGGTCGAAGTAGTTCTTGACTGCGGAGCTTATGCCGTTGATCTGAGCGATCGTGCCTATGCCCATGAGCCCGGCAAGAAGTCCGAACAGAGCGAAGAGCTTGCCGAGCCACTTGAAGCGCTTGCCCATGCCGTTCTGGATATAGTAGAAGGGGCCGCCTAGGATCTCGCCGTTGGCATCGGTGATACGGTACTTTATAGCCAGAAGTCCCTCGGCGTATTTTGTGGCCATGCCGAAGAAGGCTGCGATCTCCATCCAGAAGAGAGCTCCGGGACCTCCGGCTGCGATCGCTGTGGCAACGCCTACGATGTTACCGGTGCCTACTGTGGCGGAGAGCGCTGTACAAAGGGCGGCGAAGCTGGAGACCTGGCCGCTGCCCTGCTCCTCGTCCTTCAGCATATACTTAAGTGCGGTCCCCAGTCTGCGGACCTGCAAAAAACCCAGTCTTGCGGTGAGAAGGACTCCGCAGAACAGGATCAGAACTATCAGTGGGACGCCCCACACCATGTCGTCAAGAGATGAGATAATGTCGTTCAGCTTATCCATAAAAAGCTCCTTGTTAAAAAGTTGTCATTTAATCTTACCACATATCCCCTCTTTTGTCAAGACCGGCTCCACTTAGGATCATCTTTTACTTAATTCGCAGCCAGTCTTTTATTTTTCCTTGACATCGTGCCTATACTATGGTATAATTATAGTTGGATATTTATGTAGATCGAACTGTATCAGAGCCCGGCTCCAAAAGGACGGACGTTCCCGGCTGCCGGCTCATTGCAGCCTGTGCTGCGGTACAAGTCACGGTCCGCTGCTTAACGAGCAGCTTTTTATTTTTCCCGGAGGTCATCAAATGAAAAAGATCAGTGTAAAGACCAGCAAGCCCTATGAGGTGGTCATCGAGAGAGGCAGTCTGACAAGAGCCGGAGAGCTCATCTCCGCCGTTACGACATCTAAGAAGTGCGTCATAATTTCAGACGATATAGTTGCTCCCCTTTACGCTGAGGAACTAGCGAGCTCCCTTAGCAGGAGCGGTATCAGCTCTTCACTGTTCGTTTTCCCTAACGGAGAGCAGTCCAAGAGCCTTTCTACCTTGGGGCAGATCTATGACTTCCTTTGCAGCAAGAAGCTCACTCGCAGCGACTTCATCATCGCCCTTGGAGGCGGAGTAGTCGGCGATATTACCGGCTTTGCAGCCGCTTCATACCTGAGGGGGCTGGACTTCGTGCAGATCCCTACTACCCTGCTGGCCCAGGTGGACTCCTCCGTAGGCGGCAAGACAGCTATCGACATCCCGGGAGGAAAAAATCTGGTGGGAGCCTTCAAGCAGCCTGCTCTTGTGATCTGCGACAGCGATATACTGAAAAGCCTTCCCACTGAGACTCTGGCCGACGGCATGGCTGAGAGCATAAAATACGGGATGATCAAGGACAGCCGGCTCTTTGACCTGATCGCCAGCCATGATCTTTCCACGATCGATCAGGTCATGGACCACCTCGTCTACACCTGTATCGACATAAAGCGTGACGTCGTCGAGAACGACGAGTTCGACCGTGGCGAGCGTATGCTGCTGAATTTCGGGCACACTCTCGGCCACGCGATCGAGGGCTGGCACAACTACACTGACTACACTCACGGAATGGGAGTTGCCGCCGGAATGTGCATGATGTCGGCAAAAACTGCTCCAGAGGAGGTCACTGAAAGGCTAAAAAAATGCGTGGAGGCCTACGGGCTCCCCACCTCGACAGAGGCGCCGATGGCGGAGCTGCTCCCCTTCTGCGCTACAGACAAGAAGTGCGACTCCGACAGCATAAACTACATCGTTTGCGAAGAGATCGGATGCGGCCAGATCCGGAAGACCTCTGTTGCCCGATTTGGTGCGCTTATGGAGGGCTGATATGGACGTTCGCATAACTCCCTCAAGGCTCAGCGGCACAGTCAAGATTCCCGGCTCAAAGAGCGCCGCTCACCGGGCGATCATCGCCGCTTCTCTGGCAAAGGGCACCTCTGTGCTCACAAATGTGACCATGTCCAAGGACATCGAGGCTACCATGGCCGCTATGACTGCCCTTGGAGCTAAGTTCTCCGCAGAGGGCGGCTGTGTCCGTGTGACCGGCTCCGGCGGAGGATCTGCCGGAAAATGCACTATCGACTGCAACGAGAGCGGGTCTACTCTCCGCTTCATCATACCGATCGCTGCGGCTCTGGGCGCCGAGGCTGAGTTCCTTGGCCGTGGAAGGCTCCCGGAAAGGCCGATCGACATATATAAGCGTGAGCTGAGCCACCACGGTATCCGCTTCACATCATCGGAAATGCCCTACCGCATCACCGGCAGGCTCACCGGCGGCACCTACGAGGTGGAGGGCAATGTCTCCTCCCAGTTCATCACTGGCCTGCTGTTCGCTCTTCCGCTGGTGAAGGAGGAGTCTAAGATCATCATGACCTCCCATTTGGAGTCCCGGCCCTATGTGGATATGACCGTTCAGGCTCTGAAAAGGGCAGGGATCACTGTTTACGAGACCGCCGACAGCTTCACGATCCCCGGCGGTCAGAGCTACTCTCCCTTCGACTGTCAGGTGGAGGGCGACTACTCTCAGGCGGCTTTTTTCTGTACAGCAAATGCGCTGGGCTGCGATATATCCGTTGAAGGTCTGGACCCGGACAGCGTTCAGGGCGACCGGAGGATCCTTCAGATCGTAAGGGACATGAGCTCCGGCTCCTTTAGGCAGGATTGCAGCGATATACCCGACCTTGTGCCGATTCTGGCCGTTCTTGCCGCCTACGGCAGGGGCGAATCAGTGATATACAACGCTCAGAGGCTCCGCATAAAGGAGAGCGACCGGCTCGTGGCCGTTTCCGATATGCTGGGGAGGCTGGGCGGCAATGTGACCGTAACTGAGGATGGCCTCATCATCAGGCCTACCGGTGATATGACCGGCGGTGAGGTGGACAGCTTCGGCGACCACCGTATCGTTATGGCGGCTGCTATCGCTGCCGTGGGCTGCTCCGGAGATGTGATCATTCGGGGCGCTCAGGCTGTTGAAAAGTCCTATCCGGACTTCTTTAAGGACTATATTGATCTCGGAGGTAAGGTAAATGTCATCGATATGGAATAACAGGATCTCTGTCTCTATCTTTGGAGAGGCTCACAGTCACACCATCGGCGTGACCCTTGAGGGCCTTCCCGCCGGCGAATATATCGATGCCGAAGCCATAGCTGCCTTCATGGCAAGAAGGACCCCGAAGGCCTGCTGCACAGAGGAGGAGATCAGGCGGAACAAGGCTCTGCCAAGGATCATCTCCGGTATACACAACGACCGCACTACAGGCGGCCAGCTCTGCGCTTTCCTGCAAAATCCGGAGCCCGTTCCTGCTGACGATAGGAACGTTTCTCCCTTCGCTCAGCCCGGACACGCCGACTACACTGGTGCTGTCCGCTACAGGGGCTTCACAGATGTGAAGGAGCAGGGAGAGTTCACTGACAGGTTTGCGGCTCCCCTTTGCTTTGCCGGAGCTGTCTGCGCTCAGATACTCGAGAGGCGTGGGATCTATGTGGGAGCCCATATCGCTCAGATCCATACCTTCAAGGACAACCCTTTCGACAAGGTCAGGATCTCTCGGGACGCTATCATCAGTGTCCGCAAAAAGGACTTCCCTGTTATCCATGACAGGAAGGGCTGGGCAATGCTGGAGGACATAGAGCGTGCAAGAGAGGCCGGCGAGTCCCTGGGAGGGATCGTCGAGTGTGCTGCCGTGAACGTCCCGGCAGGCGTCGGCTCGGCTCTGTTCAACGGTCTGGAAACGAGCATCGCTCAGCTCATATTCGGGATCTCAGGCGTTAAAGGGCTCGAATTCGGCGCAGGCTTCTCCTCCGCTGACATGATCGGCACCCAGTACAGCGACGAGTTCTATGTGGACGACCACGGCCATGTAGTGACTAAGACCAATGCTCACGGCGGAGTCATGGGCGGTATCTCTTCGGGTATGCCTGTGACACTGAATGTAGCCTTCAACCCGGCTTCTCCCGGACAGGAGGGCATGGGCTGCGCTTCCTGCGTAGTTCCAAGGGCCGTACCCTGCGTCGAGGCTGCTGTTGACATAGCTATACTCTCGAATATGCTGGACTACCCCAATTTCTGCTGAGGTGTTTTTATGCACGACGAAAATATTTTCAAGATGTCAGAGCTGGCTGATACTGAGATAAAGGACATCCCTACGATCAATATCCTGCTGTGCTATCTGGTATACAAGATCGGCAAGCCCGTGGATACGGAGCATCTGTATGAGATCGCGATCAGCACCGGCGTGATCAACTACTTCTCCTATCTGGACTCCGTGGACTACCTTACAAAGAACGGGCTGCTGGTCGTTGATAAGAACGGTGACGGGGAGCAGTTCGTGATCACTCCAAAGGGCACGGCCTGTGCTAAGGAGCTGAAAAAGTACGCCCCCAAATCCTACCGGGATCAGCTCGTCCTTGCGGCTCTGAGGTACTTTGCAAGGCTCAAATACGAGCAGGAGCTGAAGATCGAGTACATTCCCCTTGACAACGGCTACTACACACATATCCGCTGTCTTGACACGAATAACGACCTTATGGACTTGAAGCTGTTCGCTCCGGACCTTAGTCAGGCAAAGCTGATCGGTGAGAAGATCATGCTCGATCCCTCCGGCTTCTACGGAAAGATCATCGAGCTTGCGCTCTCCAACGAGGAGGTCACCTATGATCTTACGGACAATTGACCTTGCCGCAAACAGCGAGGGCTCTTCCATCGGGACAGTCCCCTTCGTCCTGATAGTCCTGCTGTTCGCCGCCGCTCTCATCGGCTCCACCGTGATAGCGTTCAGGCTCAGCCGGAAAAGGCTCAGCCGCAGGGACAGTCAGGACAGCGATGACCGCAGCGGAGGCTGATCTTATGGCAAACGATATCGACCTTTACATCAACTCGCAGTACTCCGGGTTCTTCCCTCTCAGTGAGATCGAGGAGCGCTTCGAGGAATACGAGGCGGAGGCCTATGAGCTGGCTAGGATCATAGACTGGGACGAGGTGATCCTCTATGCCATTTTCTCCTACGATGAGGAGTCTCAGGCGATCCTTTCTGCCGACCTAATGCTCCTGAGGATGCCCTATGAGGTCTACAGGGAGCTGTACCTAAAGCTATCTAAAAATTGCCGGCTGTTCTTTTTGCGCAACCGGGAGGAGTTTGACTATGAAGTATAAGTTTTTTGTTTCACTGGCCGCTGCTTTTCTTACGGCCGCCGCTTCGCTGCCTTATCAGGGAACTGTTTCCGCTGAGGACGGCGAGCTTTGCACTATAACTCTGCTGGATCTGGACGGTGAGCCCTTCGCTGAGGTCTCCGGAAAAGCAGGAGATCCGGTGGATCTTTCTCAGGTGGATACCTCTGTCCTTGAGAGCCACATCGACGACTACACCCAGATCGGTTTCTCTTCATGGAGCCAGGAGCCTGAGGTCTTCACTGAGGATATGGACATACAGGCTCTCTACAAGAAGATGACGATCTCGCTGGACAGGTCGCCCTATGCTACTAAATACAACAGCAGGAAGAGCAATATCAGCCTCTACGGGCTCTCTGTCAAGATCACTGCTCTGACTCAGACCCCTGAGAAGAACTCAAGAGGCGAATTCATCATAGACAAGGAGATCTTAGAGATCACCGACAAGTGCGTGGCTGTGCCGGATACCGCTGAGACGGCCTTCGCAAACAGCAATACTGCCCAGATCAAGGTCTATCCCGTTGTTTTCGACAGACCGATCCTCACCTATGAGGTACGGCTCATGGAAGACCTTGGGGACATCGATCTTGACGGCTATGTCAACGCCAGCGACGCCTCGGCGATCCTTGAATACTACGCTGCTGCCGCTACCGGACAAGCCCCTGACCTGCCGAAGGAGGTGCTGGAAAGGTACGATGTGGACCTTAACGACAAGATCGACTCCTCCGACGCCAGCTTCTGCCTTTCCTACTACGCTGCTGCTGCTACCGGAGAGATCCCCGACTGGAACGACGTGATCGTCGGTTCCTTCAAATAAAGGGCTGTCTTACCGGCAAAAAGAAAAACTTGCATTTAATGTAAAACTATGGTATAATCAATATATAGTTTTGCCCAAATCATATTTTAAGGAGAATGATCACAATGTACAATGACCTTATGGATTCGATCGGATTCGTTTCACAGTACGATCCCGCTGTTGGAGCTGCTATGGATCAGGAGCTGGCCCGCCAGAGAAGGAACCTCGAGCTCATCGCCAGCGAGAACATCGTTTCCCCTGCTGTTATGGCTGCTATGGGGAGCGTCCTCACCAACAAGTACGCTGAGGGCTACCCCGGAAAGCGCTACTACGGCGGCTGCCAGTGCGTTGACGAGGTCGAGAAGATCGCTATCGAGCGTGCCTGTGAGCTCTTCGGCGCTAGGTTCGCCAATGTTCAGCCTCACTCCGGCGCTCAGGCTAACACTGCCGCTTATTTCGCTGTTCTCCAGCCCGGCGACACTGTTCTCGGAATGAGCCTTGCTGACGGCGGACACCTTACTCACGGTTCTCCCGTAAATCTCTCAGGTAAGTACTTCAACTTCGTTTCCTACGGACTTGACGACGAGACCGAGACGATCAACTACGATACAGTTCAGGCTCTTGCCAACGAGCACAAGCCCAAGCTCATCGTTGCAGGCGCCAGCGCTTACCCCAGAGCTATCGACTTCAAGAGGCTCCGCCAGATCGCTGACTCAGTAGGAGCTCTCCTTATGGTGGATATGGCTCACATCGCAGGCCTCGTTGCAGCCGGCTGTCACGAGTCACCTGTTCCCTACGCTGACATCACTACCACTACTACTCACAAGACCCTCCGTGGACCTAGAGGCGGCCTTATCCTGACAAATGACGAGGCTCTTGCCAAGAAGATCAACTCCGCTATCTTCCCCGGAACTCAGGGCGGCCCTCTCATGCACACTATCGCTGCTAAGGCCGTTTGCTTCGGCGAGGCTCTCAAGCCTGAGTTCAAGGACTATCAGAGAAGGATCGTTGAGAACGCTAAGGCTCTGGCTGACGGCCTTCTCAAGAGAGGCTTCGACCTTGTATCAGGCGGAACTGACAACCACCTGATGCTGGTGGATCTTCGTCCCTTCAACATCACCGGCAAGGAGCTGGAGCACAGACTGGACGAGGTCTACATCACTGTCAACAAGAACGCTATCCACAACGACCCTGAGAAGCCCTTCGTGACCAGCGGTATCCGTATCGGTACTCCTGCTGTTACTACAAGAGGCCTGGGCGTCGAGGAAATGGAGAAGATCGCTGAGTACATCTACCTGTGCGCTACTGATTTCGAGGCAAAGGCTGACGAGATCCGTGCAGGCGTGACCGAGATCTGCGAGAAGTTCCCCCTGTACAAGTAAGCATAAAAAACTGAGCCCGAAGGCGTTCAAAACGAACTGCCCTCGGGCTTTTTTTACTTCTTTTTCTTCTTCGGCTTATCCACCTTGGGAACGGCGTAGATCGGCTTCAGCGGCTTGGATCTGCTCTTGAACACGATGTAGGAGTAGATGCAGAACAGGATGTATATCGCACAGAGCACGCAGGATACAGCCAGGGCCTTCTTGAACCAGTCCGACTTGGGGAACTTGGTCACGGCGTAGATGTTGTACTTGGAGAAGGACCTCTCCACGTCGGATACCGCCACGATGTCGACTGTTCCCAGCTCCTCACCGGAGTAGGCCAGGGTCACCTGTCCCAGCAGGTCGCCCTTTTTGACAGGAGCTTGGAGCTGGTCCTTGTACCAGACGATGTTGTCCTTATTGACGGTCGAGATGTCGATCTCGTCATACCAGAGCACCGTCAGCTCCTCCTTGGGCTTTGCAAGGACGTAATCGTTGCCGTCAGCAAGACTTACCGGAAGCTCGCCCACCTCGGCAGTGTCCGCAAGGATCACCTCATAGGAGAAGTGGCTGAACGCCCAGTTGAACATCGAGATCGCATCGGTCAGGTGGTAATAGGTGTTGTTGCCGTCGGCGTCGCTGAGGGGAGATTTCAGCAGCACGGCCAGGTAATTGTTTCCATCACGGCTAGCGATAGTGACGATGTTCCTTCCGCCACGCTCAAGATTTGCGGTCTTTATGCCCCTTGTGCCGGGATAGTAGTAGTCCTCGCTGCTCTCGTCCATCATGGTGTTGGAGTGATACCACACCCACTCGTCAGTATCGGGGTGAGAAGCGGGATTTGGAACGGAGGGCTTATACGAAAAGGGCGTCGAGACAGTCTCGAACATTGGCACGCTCAGTGCGTACTGAGTGAGAGTCGCCATGTCTCTTGCGGTAGTGTACTGATCCTCGTCGAACATACCGGTGGGATTGGTGAAGTGGGTGTTCTCCAGACCCAGCTCCTCAGCTTTTTTGTTCATCATCTCAACGAATACCGCCACGCTCTCGCCGCCGATCGTATAGGCGATGGTCTGTGAGGCCTCGATGGAGGACGTGAGCATCATTGCATAGAGCAGGTCCGTGATCTTCAGCACGTCGCCGTCCTCGATCTCGGCAAAGCGCAGATCGTCGGGATAATCGGTAACGTAAAGGTCCTCAAAGATATTCTCGTGGATCGTGATCTCCTGGTCAAGATCCTGGCAGTTCTCAAGACATACGACAGCCGTCATGATGTTGACCAGAGGTCCCGGCATTTGCTTAGTGTCGGCGTTTTTCTCGTGTATGACCGTATCAGAGTCAAGGTTTATGAGCATTGCAGACTCGCTCTGGATAGGTGTCTTCAGGGGGAAGCTCATCGCCTGTGCCGCCATGGGGACAGCCGCTGCAAGGGCCATTCCGGCTGCACAGACCGCAGCTATCAGCTTTTTCATCAGATCTCCTCTTTTTCCTTTTGATAAATGGATAGAACATACTAAAATATATTATACCACATATTTTTGGGAAATGCAATAAAAAGTTTCAAGTTGAAGATCTTTCCCGAAAAACAGGGATCTGTACCCATATCGGCACCTGTGGCAGTCCTGCCTTTCATGAAACTTATAGCTCAGACGGTTGCATTATCGTGCTTTTTGTGGTAGAATAGTAGTATAGAAAGGATATGGAGGTAACTGCGTTGATCTATGTTACAGGCGATACACACGGCGATATAGACAGGTTCAAGGACTCTCAGATGAAGAAGGTCAAAAGCGGCGACACGCTGATAATATGCGGAGATTTCGGCTTTATCTGGAACGGCTCCCGGAAGGAGCGCTCCACCCTCAAAAAGCTGGACCGCCTTGGGATCACTGTCGCCTTCGTGGACGGCTGCCATGAGAACTTCGACCTGCTGGAGAGCTATCCCGTCGAGGAATGGAACGGCGGAAGGGTCCACCGGATCGGCAAGAATATCTTCCACCTGATGAGGGGCGAGGTGTTCACGATCGAGGGCAAGAAGATCTTCGCCTTCGGTGGCGGCCACAGCCAGGATCTGGACTTTCGGCGTGACAGCGAGAACTGGTGGGAGCGTGAGCAGCCCTCCCATGAGGAGATCATACACGGCATCAAAAAGCTGGAGGAGCACGGCAACTCCGTTGACTACGTCGTGACCCACGAACCGCCGGCTGCGCTGAAGGACTGCCTAGGAGTGGACGTGCTGGAAAGGCTTGAGGTCCACGCATTTTTCGAGGAGATGATCAAGTCCTGCAAGTATCAGAAATGGTTCTTCGGGAAGTGCCACATCGACAAGCATATCCCCATAAAGTTCTTTGCGGTGTTCGCAACCGTAACTCCCCTTAAATAGCCAAAAACAGGCATTTTTTCTGCCAAGATCTTTGCATTGAAACTGCTCCCCTTCTCTGGTATAATGAAATTACCCCGAAAGGGAGTTTGATCAGGAGGTAACGAAAAATGTGCTTTGACATTTATGCTCTTCTTTGCAGACTTTTCGGCTGCTGCAAGTAACTAAGGAAAAAGCTCCCCCGAACGCCCGGGGGAGCTTTTTTTATGATTCGCAGGAGTGGATGACCTTTGCAGGACAGGCCTTCATGCACTCTCCGCAGTTGGTGCATTTTTCGTAGTCGATCGATGCATGGAGATCGTTCACATGGATAGCGCCGCTTGGACATTTTTTCTCGCAGATACGGCAGCCGATACAGCCGTTCTTGCAGCTCAGCTTGGTGATCTTGCCGTTGTCCTTTGAGCTGCAAAAAACGTCGATGTGCTTTGCAAGGGGCCTAATGGAGATCAGGCCGTTGGGACATTCCGCAGCGCACTGCCCGCAGGCGCCGCAGCGGTTAGGTATGATCCGGGCCAAGCCGTTCTCGATACGGATAGCGTCGTGCTCACAGACCGCCATGCAGTCCCCGAAGCCAAGACAGCCGTATTTGCAGGAGCCTGTGCCGCTGTAGAAGCGCTTTGCCGCCTTACAGGACTGTACCCCGTCGAACTCAAAGGCCTTCTGAGTGGCGTTGCAGTCTCCGCTGCATCTTACCACGGCAGCCATGGGGATAACCTCGGCTGCGGCAGTCCCCAGCACCTGAGCGATCTTCTGAGCAGCGTCGGCTCCTCCCGGCCGGCAAAGGTTGGTGGGAGCTCCGCTGTTGACGATAGCGTCGGCGTAGTCTGCACAGCCCGCATAGCCGCAGGCACCGCAGTTGCCCTGAGGGAGAGACTGACTGATCTTGTCGACTCTCTCGTCTACCTCAACATAGAACACCTTTGATGCAGCGGTCAGCAGTATCGCAGCCGCAAGTCCGGAAACTCCAAGGATCAGCGCAGGGATAAGATAAGTCATCAGCGCACCTCCTTAGCTGAAAAGTCCCGAGAAGCCCATAAAGCTGACGGAAACTATAGAAGCGGCGATGAGCGTTGCAGGAACGCCCTTGAATGTTTCGGGGATGTCTGCGTACTCCATCTTCTTTCTGACACCGGAGAAGATCACCAGCGCCAGCATGAAGCCCAGACCGGCTCCGAAGGAATTGACGATCGACTGTATGAAGCTGTAGCTGTTGTCGATGTTGAGCACAGTAACTCCAAGAACAGCACAGTTGGTAGTGATCAGGGGCAGGTAGACTCCCAGAGACTTGTAAAGGCTGGGGATAGTCTTTTTCAGGGCGGTCTCCACAAGCTGGACGAAGAGCGCTATCACAAGGATGAACACCACTGTGTCGAAGTATTCCAGCTCGTTTGGGACCAGTATGCCGTGGTGGATCGGGTAGGTGACTGCTGTTGCGCAGATCATTACGAAGGTAACTGCTATGCCCATTCCGGAGGCGCTGTCCAGCTTCTTTGAGACTCCCAAAAACGGGCAGATACCCATGAACTTGGACAGGACGAAGTTGTCGGTGAGCATCGCAGAGAGAAGTATTACCATAAGTGCCTTCATTATTCAGCAGCCTCCTTTCCGCCGCATTGGTCCGCCATGGGACAGCCCTCGCAGCCTCCGCATTCGATCTCCTGAGGAGGCTTTTTGTTGGCCAGCTTATTGACGACTGCTATGATCATGCCGAGGGTGAAGAAGCCTCCGGCCGGCATGATGAACAGCAGCATAGGCGACTCATGGAGCACGGGGATCTGGAGCCCCATCCATGAGCCGGAGCCGATGATCTCACGGACCGAGCCCATGGTGAAGAGGGCAAGCGTAAATCCAATGCCCATTCCTATGGCGTCCGCAGCAGAGGCCAGAACGCCGTTCTTGCTGGCGAACATCTCGGCTCTTCCGAAAATGATACAGTTCACAGTGATCAGCGTCAGGTAGATGCCAAGGCTGTCGTATAGCGAAGGCACGAAGCCCTCCAGCAGGAAGCCGATCAGCGTTACGAAGCTGGCTATGATCACGATGAATGCAGGGATACGCACCTTTCCCGGGATCACCTTCCTCAGTGCGGAGATGACGATGTTCGATCCTAAGAGGACGAATGTAGTGGCAAGGCCCATTCCGATACCGTTCATGGCCTGAGTGGTGACGGCTAGGGTCGGACACATTCCAAGGAGCATTACCAGAGTGGGGTTCTCCTTGAGTATGCCCTTGGTGAGCTCCTTGCTGAGGCTGGTCTTATTTTCCGCCATTCAGTATCGCCTCCTTGTTCTCAGTATATACAGTAAGGGCAGTATTCACGGCCGCCCTCATGCCCTTTGAGGAGAATGTGGCTCCGCTGAGGGCATCGAGCTCTGTATCAGGCTCTGTTTCGCCGTAGAACTGCTTGCGGAACTCTCCGTTCTCCTCCACCTTAGAGCCAAGGCCGGGAGTTTCTCCAAGTGACACGAACTCGATACCGCTGACAGCGCCGTTCTGGTCGATGCCAACGAGGATATTTATGCCCTCCTTAGAGTAGCCGTCGGCGATGACCTGCACGGCGGTCTTTCCGTCGGGAGTAACTGCTATGGCCTCCACTCCGTCAACGCCGAAGTTCGAGTCCAGGAGCGTGCTGTCGGTCTTTCCGAAGAGAGCCTCGACGCTGGTGCTGAACCGGAGCTCCTTCTGCTTAGCGATGTTCTCCTTAGTCAGCTCGTGAGCGAATACCAGCAGCAGCGATGCGATCACGCAGATCGCCGTCAGCACGGCGGCGGGCTTGATGTTATCCTTCATTCTTCTCCGCCTCCTTTGCTCCGAATACCTTTGTGCGTGTGAGCTGCTCGATATAAGGCGTGAGCACGTTCATCAGCAGGATCGAGAACGATACGCCCTCCGGATAGGAGCCGAAGCGCCTGATCACGAAGGTTATCACGCCGCAGCCTATGCCGAACACGATCTTTCCCTTGATGGAAATGGGGGTGGTGGCGTAGTCAGTTGCCATGAAGAAGGCTCCCAGGAAAACGCCGCCGGCAAGGATATGATACACAGGATCTCCGCCAGTGATCCAGGTCAGCAGGAAGAGCGAGCCGATGAAGCTGACAGGAGCGGCAAGGCTGATGATCTTTCTTGCGGCAAGGTAGAGGCCTCCGATAAGGAGCGCCAGAGCGCAGGTCTCGCCCAGACAGCCTCCCACGTTACCAAGGAAGAGATCCATATACGAAGGAACGAGAGTATGCTCAGTGGTGCCATTCAAGCCCTCCAGCACAAGAGGAGTTGCTCCGGTAACAGCGTCAGTGCTGTCCTTGTACCAAAGAGGCAGGACCCAGTTGGTCATGGCCGAGGGGAAGCTGACCATGAGGACGATACGGGCAGTAATGGCCGGGTTTGCGAAGTTCTGGCCGATACCGCCGAAGAGCTGCTTTACGATGACTATTGCAACGAAGCTGCCGATGACTGCCATCCAAAGAGGAAGGGTGACAGGCAGGTTCATCGCCAGGATAAGGCCAGTAACAACGGCAGACAGGTCCCCAATCGTGTTGTCACGCTTCATGAGCCTGCGACAGGCGTACTCGAACACCACGCAGCTCACGATACAGACTGCGGCCAGCAGAAATGCCCTCAGACCGAAGAAATAGCAGCCTGCCGCCAGCGCCGGTATAAGGGCGATGATGACGTTCAGCATTATGGTCGAGGTCTTGACGTAATTCTCGTCGTGGGGCGACGGAGAAACTATGAGCTTATCCAATCCGTTCCCTCCTTACTTTCTCGGCAGGAGCGCCTTGGCAAGCTGATTTGTCTCGGCCAGCTTTCTGTTAGCCGGACAAACATAGGTGCAGCTCCCGCAGTTCATGCAGAGGTTGACCTTCAGCTCCTGGAGCTCCTGGATATTTCTGATCTTGTATGCCTTATCGATCTCAGCCGGCATAAGGCCCAGCGGACAGACGTTTACGCACCTTCCGCAGCGGATACAGCTCGTGGTCTTGCGCTCGTCGTACTTCCTTATGGCAAGGAGAGCGTTAGAGGTCTTGACCACAGGCATATCCAGATCCGGGATCGACATACCCATCATGGGGCCTCCGCCGATCAGCTTGCGGACCGCCTCGATGTCGGTCTTGCAGAACTCCAGCACCTCACGGAAGGAGGTACCTATCACTGCACGGACGTTTTTCGGCTCGTTGACGGCGTTTCCGTCAACAGTAAGGCGCCTTGTGACAAGGGGCATACCGGTCTGAGTGTAGCGGTAGAGAAAGGCTGCCGTGGAGACATTGAGCACGATCACGCCCTCGTCCGAGGGGAGCTGACCCTCCTTCACGATACGCCCGGCAGCGTTGTATATGATCACCTTCTCAGCTCCCTGCGGGTATGCCGAAGGAAGGGTCACGATGTCGATCGTGGGGTCGTTTGCGGCCATTTCCGTGAAGTTCTTGATAGCCTCAGGCTTGTTGGCCTCGATAGCCAGCTTTGCGTTTTTGATACCAAGAGTGGACTTTACCAAGTTGATGCCTGCGATAACGTCCTCGGGACATTCGATCATCTCACGGTAGTCGGCAGTTATGTAGGGCTCGCACTCCGCAGCGTTGATGATGAGCGTATCTATGGGAGTTTTCGGAGCCAGCTTCACATGGGTGGGAAAGCCTGCTCCTCCAAGTCCGCAGGCGCCGCTCTCACGGACCGCCTTGATGAAGCTCTCCTTATCGGAGATCACAGGAGGCTTTACCTCCTCTGAAACTGTCTGCGAGCCGTCTGTCTCGATCTCGATACACTTGCATATCGAGCCCATTGCTGTCTGATAGTCTGTTATGGCCGTGACCTTGCCGGAAACCCCGGAATGTATCGGTGCGCTGAAGGCAGACTCGCAGTCGCCTACCTTCTGGCCGACCTTCACCTGGTCGCCGACCTTCACAAGAGGCTGACAGGGAGCTCCCATGTGCATGGACATAGGCAGCCTTACCTTCGCAGGGACAGCCAGATCTACAGTAGCGCAGTTCTCGGTGTTCTTGCGGTGTTTCAGCCTGATACCGTTTAGCTTTTTCATATAATGCTCCTTTTATACGGAAGGATCCGCCTGATCTCAATGAGTGCTGCAAGGGACTTTCGTCAGAGCAGCATACAATTTAATTATATATGATTTCGCCATTTGTTGCAAGACTTTTTTGAGATTTTTTCTGGAAAATAACAAAAAAGCGCATACCCATGCGTATCCTCCACCCAAAGAGGACAAAAAAGCTGCTCCCCAGTCCCGGGGAGCAGCTTTTAGGCTTTTATCAGCCGAAATATCTCTTCAGCAGTCCAGCGAAGGCCTTGCCGTGGCGAGCCTCGTCTCTTGCCATCTCATGTACTGTATCGTGGATAGCGTCAAGGTCCAGAGCCTTGGCCTTCTTCGCAAGGACCTGCTTGCCCTCGGTAGCGCCGTGCTCTGCAGCGACTCTCTTCTCAAGGTTCTCCTTAGTTGAGTCAGAGAGCATCTCGCCCAGGAGCTCAGCAAACTTAGCAGCGTGCTCAGCCTCCTCCCAAGCGGCCTTCTCGAAATAAGAGCCGATCTCAGCATAGCCCTCTCTGTAGGCGACTCTTGCCATTGCAAGGTACATACCTACCTCAGAGCACTCGCCGTTGAAATTGGAGCGCAGGCCCTCGATGATCTCGGGATCAACGCCCTGTGCAACGCCGAGAACGTGCTCACAGGCGTATACCAGATCTCCGCCCTCTTCTACCTTGTTGAACTTTGATGCGGGGACTCCGCACTGGGGACATTTCTCCGGAGGGGCGTCGCCCTCATGAACATATCCGCATACAGAACATACATACTTTGCCATTTTTTATACCTCCATGGTGAATTTTATACTCAGGGAGCGCATGGCTCCCCTACTGCTCAAACTGAGTGCTTGACCCTGTCGTGCTCCTCGGCACGCTTTCCGTTGTTGAAGCGGTCCAGAGTTCCCACCAGATAGCCTGTGATCCTTCTGATCCGGTCAAAAGGAACGTCGGCAAAGGTGTATTTCAGATCCACATACTCGCCGTCAACAGTGATGTCCATTTCCTTGATCTCCCTGTCGGCGTACTTCTGCTTTCCGTAGCCGATATAGGCGTCGATCTCCTCCTGAGGGATCTGATCCCCGATAACATTGACCTTCATTTTAAGCACCTCCACAAAATATAGTAAACAAAGGCTTGACATTTGTCTTTATATATTGTATCATATTAGGTAGAAAAAATCTGTTGCATTTGCAACATCGGAGGAATTTTTATGTTACCCGAAGATAACATCCTGTTCAAGGGCATCTCTCATGAGGACTGCCGGCGGATGATCTCATGCTTCAACTGCGAGGTCAGGAGCTTCCGCAGCGGGAGCTGTATCGCTGATTACTCCCGGACCAGCGACAAGATAGGCATCGTCCTTTCCGGGAGCGCCAGCATGGTCAGGTACGATGTGAACGGCGTGCGGACCATTGCCGAAACGCTCGGGGAGCAGAGCATTTTCGGGGAGTTCTTCACATTTGCCGGCTCCCATAGGAGCTCTATCGAGATCGTGGCGGATACTGACTGCCAGATCCTCTTCGTTAGGCGTGAGGAGCTGATGAAGCGCTGCGAGAAGGCCTGCCGCTGCCATTCGATGGTGGTGGAGAACCTTCTCTCGCTGATGTCGGAGAAGGCGATCTCCCTCAGCGAGCACATCGAGGTCCTGAGCCAGCGCTCCATCGAGGACAAGCTGATAGCCTTCCTCCAGATCACCGAGGACAATACTCCCAAGGGGAAGGCTCCTCAGATACCCTTCTCAACGACTGCCCTTTCGGACTATCTCTGCGTCAACAGGTCGGCTCTCCAGCGGCAGATCGCGAAGCTGAAAAAAGAGGGCGTCCTAACGATCTCAAAGAGGAGCTTCCGGCTGATGCGGAGCTCAGAATAAGCTATTTTGCGGCCGATCCGCCGCTTTTATAAGGAGGAACTATGAAAAAACTGATCACCCTCTCAGCCGCAGTCATAACTGCCCTCTCACTGTTTTCCTGCGGCAGTACGAATGGCTCAGGCAGCCAGCCTAAGGAGGAGAGCTCTGCCGTGACAGCTCAGGACATCGGCTCCCCTGCTCCGGTGAAGACCGACAGCTCCGACTTCCGCACATATGTCTCGAACACCTATATCTCCACCGGGAACAACTACTGGGTGGACTCTGCTGACAGTGTCACCTATCGGGCATACTTCCCTGTGGAGGAATACGGCGAGCTGGAGTACAAGTTCTACTTCTCCAATACAGTCGACTCCACCTACGACGACGGAAAGCACGGCTATGTTGGGCAAGTGGGCGAGGGCTACACTATCGAGAACGCCTTTATCGCCGACGGCGGCACCTCCGTCGAGGACGAGATCACCGGCTATTCTCCCGTGACCTTCTCCGGCAGCACTGAGCGGCAGGTATCCGGCGGCGAGACCTTCTGGAGCGACCCTGTTTCCTTCGACGTCCCCGAGGGACACTTCCTTGTGTGGGAGTGGACCGTTACCGGCCAGGGCCTCCCTGCCACAAGTATGTCGAACCTGACCAAGACCCTTGCAGACTACGGCGACGGCAAGGGCATGGTCTACTGCGACCAGCTCCCCCTGCCTCAGCTCATTGGAGCAAAGCGTGACGTGAAGTACAGGATCAGCGCTGTGGGAGACTCCATAACTCAGGGCTGTCAGACACAGTTCATGGAGTATGAATTCTGGGCAGCCCGTATCGCTCAGCGCCTCGGCAGCCAGAGCAGCTTCTACAACTGCGGTCTGGGCTGGTCCAGGACCAGCGATATTGCCGCCGGAGGTGACTGGATCAGCCGTGCCGCCCAGAGCGACGTTGTGATCGTGGCCTTCGGCACCAATGACATCATCTCCGGCGAGTACGGCGGCGACGGCGGAAATTCCGCCGATGAGATCCTCCAGTACCTGAGGACCGTGGTCACAAGGCTCAAAGACGAGGGCTGCTCCGTGATCGTGTTCAGCGCTCCGCCGGAGGACTACCGTGAGAACATGGAGGCTGTACGCAAGGAGTACAACGAAAAGCTGCCGGAGCTCTGTCAGGAGCTGGGCGTGACCCTCTTCGACTTCGCCTCATATCTGTCAGCTCCCGAGGATCCGGCCCACGCACTCTACGGCGGCCACCCCAACGGCGAGGGCGGCCAGATCGTGGCCGACGCCTTCGTGGAGGAGTTCGGCACCTTCCTTGGAATAGAATGATATACCGGCTGCGGGTCCTCCGCAGCCTTTTTTTGCCACCGATCATGCAAAATGCCTAATTACCGGCAGATAAAGTGGAAGATGTGCCGATTTTTCATCAGACTCTTGAAAATTTGTGGAGAATATTGTATAATATTACCAAAGTCAAAATACGCTGGAGACTATTATTCTTGACAGAAAGGAGTATCACGGAGCTCCTCCGTGAGATATGCTTATGAAAAAACGTGCTCTTGCAGCCCTGATAGCTGCCATGATGACTGTGCTCCCACTGGATACTGTTCCGGCTGTCGCCGCTGACCCTGCACCTACCTCCGGCCAGTGCGGTGACGAGAACAGCGATATTTCTTGGGAGATCGACGAAAACGGCGCTCTGACTATCACCGGCACCGGCAGAATGGCCGATTTCCGGGGAGACAACGGGATCAGTACCCCTTGGACACGCTCGGCGGTCACCTCCACTACGATCAGCGAGGGCGTCACCTACGTTGGCGCATATTCCTTCTACAACTGCGGCTCCATGGAGAGCGTCGATCTGCCGGACTCCTTGGAGGAGATCGGTCAGTGGGCCTTTTCCGGCGGTGAATACCTCTGGAGCGACTCCTCATTCAAGCTGACCAGCATCGATATACCCGCAAAAGTCACCTCTATCGGCGACAGCGCATTCTATAATTTAACGAGCCTAGAGGAGGTGTCCCTCCCGGACAGCCTTAGCTTCATCGGCGCCCGTGCCTTCGGCAATACGCCTTGGTACAAGGCCTTGGTGGAGAGCTCTCAGGGCGAGGCCGTCTATATCGGAACGGTCCTTGTGGACGCATCGGGCTGTGAGGGAGAGCTGAAGATCCCCGACGGCACTACCGGTATCGCCGGCTATACCGCCTCAGAGAACCTGTCCCTCACAAGCATTGTAATCCCCGATTCTGTGCAGTATATCGGCGCAAACGCCTTTGAGTACTGCTACAATGTGGAGTCGGTCACGATCGGCGAGGGCGTTACCTCGATCGGTGACGAGGCCTTCATCGGCTGCAATGCCATGAAGGAGCTGTTTATCCCCAAAAATGTCAGCTATATCGGCTCTGAGGCTCTTATGGCGAAGGTGCTGGAGTCCATAACTGTGGACGGGGAGAACCGGTATTTCTCCTCGGCAGACGGCGTGCTCTTCAACAAGGACGGCACCCTGCTGATCTCCTACCCCACCAAAAAGCCCGGCAAGAGCTATTCCGTGCCGGAGGGCGTCACGGAGCTTGGACCTTACTCTATCTACAACATCTCCGAGCTTACCGAGATCAGCCTGCCTGATACTCTCACGACTATCCGTGACCACGCCTTCTCCTACAGCAACGGCCTGCGAAGCATAGTGATCCCAGACAGCGTAACTGTTCTGGAGGGTCAAGCCTTCTATAGCTGTGGAGCTCTAAGATCTGTCCATGTGGGCAGCGGTATCACCTCCCTGAGCGAGGATCTTTTCGCAAATTGCAGCTCCCTGACCGACGTGGAGCTCTCCGAGGGGCTGGAGTCTCTGGAGAGGTACGCCTTCTGCTGGTGCAGCGCTCTGGAGTCCATAACTATTCCTGACAGCGTGAAGAGAATAGAGTCTGAGGCCTTCTGGTGCTGCCTTGAACTGAGAGAGGTGGACCTCGGCAGCGGCCTTGAAAAGATCGGGCCAAAGTGCTTCTACCAGTGCGGAAAGCTGGACAACGTGGTCCTTCCCGATGGGCTCAAAACTATCGGCGAGCTAGCCTTCTTCGAGTGCTCTTCACTGAGCGAGATCGTGATCCCGGAGAGCGTAACGGATCTTGCTTATCTTGACTACGGGACCACCTATTCTGTGGGAGTCTTCGACGGCTGCTCCAGCCTTGAAAGGGCAATTATCCTGGCTCCGATCACTAAGCTGAGCCCCTATATGTTCCAGAACTGCACGAACCTCACTGAGGTCGTGATCCCTGACACAGTTGAGAGCATCGGCGCTTATGCATTTGCCGGCTGCTCGTCCCTGGAGAGCGTAAAGCTCCCCTCCAGCCTCTATATGATCGGTAACAATTCCTTCAAGGGCTCCGGTCTGAAGGAGGCAATAGTTCCCTATAACACAAAGTACCATACGACTTATATCGGAAAGGCCGCCTTTGCCAACTGCACTTCTCTTGAAAGGGCAGACCTGCCGGAGACTACCTCGATCATCTACGACGATGCCTTTAGCGGCTGCACGGCGCTTTCCCAGATCTACGTCCCTGAGAAGGCTTATGTGAAGTCCAATGCCTTCGGCACCTACAGCTCAGATCCTAAGTACACCTACGAGTTCTTCGCACTCAGCAAGTACGGTGCGGAGCTCTACGACGGCTGCACGGCAAAGCTGTATATCCGCACTGAGAACCCCGATCCGGACAGTTTCTATATATCAACGGCAATGCCCTATGAGGTCTCCAACACGATCAATGCTGACGTTGAGTACAAGACCGAGAACGACGATCACGAGTTCAAGGCTGTTGAGGGAGGCTACCTGTGGTCCTTCGTTCCCTCGGCCTTCGGTACATATGAGTTCACCGTGATCGAGAAGAACTCCGACGGCTCGGAGACCCTGGCCCAGAGGTTTTCTATCGTGATCAACGACTACGACAGCGCCTATGACGCTTGGATGGACGAGGTCATCGCCTCCCAGACAAACGACTCCATGGACAGCTTCGAGAAAATGGCGGCTGTTTCCAGCTATCTGCTGAAGGAATTCAAGTACCTCACCAACAACGGCGGCAAGCTGGTGACAGTTGTCTCGGAGCCGAACTACCCCACCTTCACCGCAAAGCACTGGGACTCCTATGTGTCTCCGGCGGCACTGTGCAGCTTCGCACGGCGGATCGGCGGCTTCGACTTCATCGACAATCTCTACAGTCACTACGCAATGTACGGCTTCTCAAGGGCCAGCGGACACTACCTGTGCTACTGTGAGATCGACGGCGAGGGACGTTTCTATGAGGCCTGCCCGCTGACTCCCACGGGAACAGTTGACCTGACGCCTGTGGACTTCACCGACCCGTCATCTCTCTACCAGATCTCAGGCCTGACCGAGAAAAGCATCGACTACACTCCTCTGACCATACAGGGCGTAGCCGGATCCAGCGCCGAGACCTTCGCAAACGACAACGGCATAGCTTTTGAGGCTGTCAGCGGTCTGAAGGGCGACCTTAACGACGACGGCGCTGTCAATATCGCCGACGCTGTCCTCCTGCAGGGCTGGCTGCTGGCAAAGCCCGGCGAGGAGCCTGCCAACTGGCGTGCCGGCGACCTCGCTCAGGACGGAAGGCTCAGTCTCTTCGACCTGATCGCTCTCAAGGAACTGATCACCGGGTGAGCCTATGGACCAGAGCTATTTTGAGCTGATAGAGATCCTCGTGATCGCGGGCCTTGCCGCAGCCTTCATACTGCTGCTGGTCCTTGACATCAGAGGAAGGCGGAGGAAGTCTCCCTCAACTGCAAGGGTGATCCTGCTGGATCTGGACACGATACTTTTGGCCTGCGCCGTAGCCTTTGCGGTCAGTCATCCGACTAGCTACAGGTTCAATGACAGGGCGGTCTTGGGCTCCCAAATAAGCGAGATCATCGGCAGATACGGCGGCTTCGACCAAGGAGAGCTCCACGAAGGGAGCTCCGGCCGGATCGGATACTACATCTACACCGACAACGGCCCGGTCATGCCAGACCACCTGAGGTACTACTACTGGATCTACTACGACGAGAGCGGCACCGTTTACAAGGTGGAGGCTGCTCCTCAACCCGGCGGCTGACAAAAAACGCCCCGAAGCATTCGTTTGAACGCCTCGGGGCTCTTTTTATCCGTTGTCTTGGTCAGTCTTTCGGCGAATCAGCCGCTTTAGGACGTACTGGGCGCAAAGACCTGTGAAAAGTCCTGCGATACAGCCTGACACCAGCAAAAAGGGGTAGTATGCAAGGACAGCCGGTGTCCTGGTCAAAATGGCAGCCGCTCCGATCTGGCCGGTGTTGTGGAGGATCGCTCCGAAGATGCTGCACAGCCAAAGATAGTTCGCCGGGATCACCCGTTTGAGGAGAAGCATACCCCCTAGGCAGAGGATCCCCCCGGCAAGGCTATAGATGATCGCCGAGAAATTGCTGCTGAACAGGGCTCCCAGAAAGATCCTTGTGATCATCATAAGGAAGACCTCTTTGCAGCTGAAACGGTAGACTGCATAGACAGTGAAAATGTTGGCAAGGCCCAGCTTTACGCCAGGAATGGCCGACAGGTCCGGCAGTCTCAGCTCGATGATGAAGGCGATCAGCGCCGCCGCTGTCAGCAGCGAGAGCTCGGTAAGTCGTTTCGTTTTCATCAGCTTTCCTCCGGTGGGTCGCAGTATCTCACGATCAGCTTGTGGGGCAGACACACGATCGGTATGTCCTCAGAGTGGAGCTTCCCCGTGCGGACACAGGTATGGTCGGGGCAGTCTGCGTCGGAAATGCAGATCGTGCCGTCCTCGATCCGAATCTCGTTCCAGCTCCCGTCGGGAAGCTCCACACGGAAGGTCCGGTCGGGCTCCTGAGAAAGGTCCAGGGTGTAGAGGACCTTGTTCTCCTGTAGGATCTCCACCCAGGTCCCCTGAGCAGGCCTTCTTAGGAAAACGAGAGCTGCAAGGGCTCCCAGAAAAATGATCAGGACTGCGAAAAGTGCCAGTTTTACGCCTTTAGTCAAGGGTCAGCACCTCCATGTCCATATCGCTTATGTTGGAGACACTGTCAGCGATCCCCTCGGTCACAAGGATCCGCTCATCGTCAGTGACCAGCACCATGTCGAAGCTCTTCTCGCTGCGCCAGATCTGCTGAGCCTTGTCAGTTCCGCTGACAAAGAGAGCAGTTGACAGAGCATCGCACATCAGGCCGCTGTCGCCGATCACAGTCACCGACACAAGGCCGTTGTCCGCAGGAGCGCCGTCGGCCGGGTCGATTATGTGCCAGTAGACCTCGCCGTCCTCGCCCACGAAAAACCGCTCGTAGTTGCCGGAGGTGATCACAGCCTTCTCCCCGACGGAAACTATACACATCTCGCTGTCGGGCTGGAAGGGGTCCTTGATCCCCACCTTCCACTGTGAGCCGTCAGGCTTTAGGCCCAGGGACTGGACGTTCCCTCCGAGGCTTACTATCGCCGAATTAACGTCGTTTTCCCGAAGGATCTCGATCACACGGTCGCTGGTGTAGCCCTTGGCCAGAGAGCCGGTGTCCACCATAGCGCCGCCGGGGATCTTGACGCTGTCTCCGCTGAACTCAACCTTTGTGTAGTCCACGTTTTCAAGCAGAGCACCGATCTCCTGAGTCGAAGGCACCCTGTACTCGCCGGTGGTGAAGCCCCATTCCCGGAGGACCGGGTAGACCGTTATGTCCAAAGCTCCCCCGGTCAGATCGCCGTACTCGATCCCGGCGCCGATGATCGCAGCGGTGTCCTCCGAGACCTGGACGAACTCCCCGGAGCTGCTGTTTATCCGGGAAATATCGCTCTCCGGATCCGTTACCGCCAGCAGCTTTTCAAGGTCAGTGATCTTCACCGCCGCCTCGGAAAGAGCCTCCTCAGCGCTGTCGCCGTAGGCCTTCAGTGTCATGAAGGTGTCCATGGCGAAAATATCCCGGGAATGAGCCTCCTGCGAGGCTTTTTCTTTATTTTCCGAGGAGCAGCCTGTCAGCAGGAGGGCTCCGCAAATGAGAGCAGCAGCGAACTTTTTCATGGGTCTTCCTTTCAGATCAGCGGCAGGACCGCCGTTTTTGTACATCTCATTCTACCACATTCCGGCACTAATTGCAAGAGCGTCAGCGCCTCATCTGCGGGCCTGAGAGAGTGCGTCGGCAACAGCTTCAACGATGCCGTCGGCGGAGTGTGTAGCTCCGCAGGCCGTGTCGATGCCGTCAGTGCTGCCGGAGTTCTTGATCTGGCGGATAACGTAGTCCTTAGCGGTCTCATAGTAGTCGGCGTCGTCAACCTCAAAGTCCACCTTCACGGAGGTGATCACGTCGTTCTCCACCGTGACCTCGGCTGTGACTCCGCCGCCGTACTGGACGGAGGTGCCGTGACCGGTGAAGGTGCCGTTATTGTAGATATACTGGGGCTCCTCGGGCTTCTCCTCAGCCTGCTGCTGGGGAGCCGGCTGCTCCTCCTGACCGGGAGCCTCTGGTGCAGGCTCGTCCTCATTGGGCTCGTCGGCGGGCTCCTCCTCGGACTGCTGCTCCTCCTCTTCCTCTGTCTCAGCTGCGGTGGTGGTGGTCTCCTCCTCGGGCTCTTCTCCCTCAGAGGTGGAGCCTGTGCTCTGAGCCGTCACAGTCAGGGTAGTACCCTCCTCCGGCTCTGATGTCGAGACCGCAGTTGTAACAGTTTCATGATCTTTTTCGTCAGCGGCAGTTGTAACTGCGGCCTTCGTATCGGAGGAAGTCTCCTTCACCGCCGGCGCCGTGGGAGCCTTCCCGTAGGAAAGGGCTGCGATAACTGCGAAAACAGCTATCCCGGCGGCCGCAGCGACAGCATTGCAGGCCGTTCTGGACTCCGGCTTTTTCTTCCGGATATACAGCTTCCTCAGCCTCATTGCTGCGTAGCCGACAAAGACCGCACTGTAGGTCAAAACGCTGATATACCGCTCAGTATCGCCGTTTCTGGCCTGGGGTATGTAGAGCACGAGTATGTGTGCAAGGATCAGTGCGTAGAAAACATATGCCGCCCGCTGGATATTCTTCCAGGTCTTTGCGTTCATCTTTCTCCGGACCGCCTTCACCGACATCACGGTCAGCGGCACCATTATCGCCATGAGCCCGATACAGATCAGGCAGGTTGCAGTGAAGTCCCATGCAAGGGGGATATTTTTTCCCGTCAGTAGTACGAACCGCTTTATGTAGGTGATCCCGTAGGAGACTGCGTGGGCAAGGGTCACTACCGCCGCAAGGATCGACAGCTCGCCTCTTGCCGGCATGATCTTGGAGATCAGCTTCTTTCCGGCCTTAGTATCGCCGTTTATAGCTCCTGCCCACATAACGATGCACCAGAGCGCCCCGGCAAGAGCTCCACGGGAAAAGATCCCCAAAAGGTACTTGCTGACGAACTGGCTTTGGATCCTGATGTCGCTCTGAGTTATGATGATGACTGCTGCTGTCACGGCTGCCCCGGCTGCGTAGAAAACTGCCGGGTGTTTTTTTAGTGCTCCGCTGCCAAAATACGCAAGGCAGGCTGCGGCGGCGAGTGCGATCAAAAATAGCATAATGTTTACCTTTCAACAGTATTCGACCTCCGCAGGAGGATCCCGCAGAGGTCGTTAATAAAACAAAATTATCTTTCAGAGGTTCAGTCGTTCTTCTTTCTCAGGGCAAATGCGGCAACTGCTGCTAATGCCAGACCTGCGGCAGGAACTGCTGCGTCTGCAACGCCAGTCTTGGGGCTGCTTGTGCCGGAGCTGGACTTAGCTGTGGTCTTGGCGGCCGCCTTTGTGGTAGTTGCAGCGGCTGTTGTAGTTGCAGGAGCTGTAGTAGTTGTCTCCTGGGAAGCATCTGTAGGCTCCTCAGTGGGCTCCTCAGTGGCTTCCTCTTCGATCGTGAAGGTGTAGTCGCTGGTGTAGCCGGTAGCCTTTACTGTGATAGTGTAGGGGCCGGAAGCGCCGTTTGCGAAGATGTCCTCACCGTTGGACTGAACGCCGAAGTCGATCGAACCGTCCTCAAGGATGATCTTTGTGGACCTCTTGCCGGCTGCGTTATAACTGTTCTCGCCAACAGCAACAGAGGCGATGTTCTTCAGATAATTTGCAGCGTCCTCCTCGGAGAAGCCCTCCTTGGCGGTCAGCTTGCCGTCCTTGTACTCAACAGGAACGTCCTCGCTTGTCAGCAGGAAAGAGCCGGAAACGTCTGCATAAACTCCGCTCTTGTCAGAGATAGTCAGTGTGTAGGAACCGGGCTTAACGTTCTTGTAGCCGATGACTCCGCTTGAGGTAGCTGTAAAGCCCTCGCCCTCAACTGAGGCTGAGATCTCGTAGTCGCTGGGGATCTTAGAGGTGTCATAGGTGGTGGAGCCTGAACCGGCAGCAGCGTCTGCTACATCGATAGAAGCAGCGAACATCTTGGGAAGGTAGATGTTAAGGCCGGAAACTGTCCTGTAGCCGTCGAGTGTGATGAAGTCCACCTCAGTTACGGTCTGGCCCTCAGTCTTGTCGTAGTTCTCAACAACAAGTGTATTGCCGTGGACCTTGGTCACATAGCCGATCGACCAAGCGATCTGGCCCTTGGGCCTCCACAGGTTCTCGAGCTGGCGCATGGGATAGGCCTCGCCGGAGGCTGTCTTTACGATAACGCCGTAAACATCTGCGTCCTGAGGATAATTCTTGACTGTGAGCTGATAGTCTCCGTAGCTCGTTGTAGTTTCAAGAGTAGCCTCTCCGCCGGCCTCAACTGCGCCGTCGTTGTCGATCAGCTTTGAAACTGTCAGCGAATCGCCGTTCACAGAGACCTCCTTGTAGGCTGTAGGAGCCTCAGAAAGTGCGGTAAATCCGTAGTTCTCAGTGAGGTATGCAACATCGTCAGAGGAAACTGCTACAGGATAAGTAACGCCAAGGATCTTGCCCTCGCCGTCGTTGTAGGTGCCGGCAGTAAGTCCGCCAGCCTTCCATGCGCCGTCAACGACTGAGCCGGTCTCGTTGGCCTTCCACTTGTTCTGAGTTGCGGAGGAAACTGCGTCAACCTCGAAGCTGTTGGAGCTCCCCTCGAACTCTGCTGCATAAAAATCGGCGTAAGGGATGTTCATTGTACCGTAAACTGTGTCAGCAGCACTTGCAGAAAAAGGCACAGCGGCAGAAGCGACTGCTGCGCAGGCTGCAAGGCTCATGATAAGGTCTTTTTTCATGGAAATTTCTCCTTTTTTCAAAATTCGCCGGCGAATGTCCTCGCAGGGCGTTAAGTCAGAAGAGGCTCACCGGGAGGCTGCACGCCAAAGTTAGCCGTTTCTAACGTTTTGTTAAAATAATAAAGCCTATTACAGACTTTATCAGTATTACATTTGTATTTTATCATACTAACAACGTTATGTCAAGCAAACATTTACAGTTCTCCATTATCTCCGCATGAAATGACCTTGTGTGAACACATTTTGTTGGTTTTTGCCGATCCGATCGGTCAGAAAAAGTTCCGCCTGTAAACCGCAGCTTACAAGCAGAGCTTTTTCCTATTTTTCGAGGAAGACCTGGCTATTGGTGCCGAAGAAGATCTCCTCCCGGCCGGCGACCCGGCTGCAAAATCTCTCGATCAGGTCCCAGTTCCCGTTGACGTCGAACTCATAGCTGTGCCCCCAAAGGCAGAACACTGCCGGCTCGCTGCCCTCGTAGCTGAGGAACCGTTCCAGCAGCTCCCAGAGAGCCGGATCCTGATGCCGGCAGGTGGCTCCAAAGGCCAGCGGCTCCTCCGGCAATCGGAAGCCATGAGTGTCATTGCAGGTCCGTGAGAACCTGATCCCGCACTCCCCCGCTATGCGGACGATCCGCTGATCATAGGCGCCGTAAGGGTAGGCCATGCCCTGGATCTGACAGCCGAAAAGCTCCTCCAAGGCGGCCTTGTCGTCCATGATCTCATGTCGAACTGAGTCGTCGTCCAGCTTCAGCAAATTGGCGTGGGTCACGCAGTGGACAGCTATCTCGTGGCCTCTGTAGAGCTCCGGAAGGCCCTCCGGAGACATCCTCCTGATCGTCACGCCGTTGTCCTCCCAGCAGCTCTCCGGGCCCATTATGCCGCTGTTCAGGTTGAAGGTGCATTTCAGGCCGTACCTGCCGAGGATCTCCACCAGTCTGCGGTCGGACTCCACGCCGTCGTCATAGCTGAGAGTCACCGCCTTGTTTTTGCCGTTCCACATATCATAGCTCCTTCCAGTCAACTGAAAAGGGCTGCCGCATTTTCGCAGCAGCCCATATCATCACTTCTTCAGCAGGCTCTTTCCTGTCATTTCAGCAGGCTGAGGCACCTCCATGATGCTGAGCATCGTGGGAGCAAGGTCAGCCAGAACGCCGCCTTCGATAAGCTCGCCCTCGACTCCTACTGCTATGAGCGGAACAGGGTTTGTGGTGTGAGCGGTGAAGGGGCTGCCGTCGGGCTCCATCATCTTGTCAGCATTGCCGTGATCGGCTGTGATCAGCGCAGCGCCGCCCTTTGCAAGGATAGCGTCCACCATTCTGCCAACGCACTCGTCAGTTGCCTCAACAGCCTTTACTGCGGCGTCGAAAACGCCTGTATGTCCGACCATATCGCAGTTTGCGTAGTTGAGGATGATCACGTCGTATTTGTCGTTGTTGATAGCCTCCACGACTGCGTCGCATACCTCGTAGGCGCTCATCTCAGGCTTCATATCGAAGGTTGCAACGTCGGGAGACTTGATCAGGATCCTGTCCTCGCCCTCGAACTGCTTCTCCTCGCCGCCGTTGAAGAAGAACGTAACGTGTGCGTACTTCTGGGTCTCGGCGATACGGAGCTGGGTCTTGCCCAGCTTTGCAAGGTACTCGCCCATGGTCATGGTGAGCTGCTCCGGAGGATAAGCCACGGTAACATTGGGCATAGTCGCATCATACTGAGCCATGCACACGAACTTCACGGGGAAGAAGCCGTTCCTTCTCTCAAAGCCCGAAAAATCGGGATCTACGAAGGAGCGTGTGATCTGTCTTGCACGGTCGGGACGGAAGTTGAAGAAGATCACGCTGTCGCCGGCCTTGATCTGAGCTCCGCCCTGGATAACGGTAGGCAGCATGAACTCGTCAGTTACTTCGTTAGCGTAGGAATTTTTGATAGCCTGAACAGGATCGGTCTCCTGCACGCCCTCGCCGTAAACGAGAGCAGCGTAGGCCTTCTCCACTCTGTCCCAGGCGTTGTCTCTGTCCATTGCGTAGAAGCGGCCGGAGATCGTTGCGATCTTGCCAAGGCCGATCTTGCCCAGCTCCTCCACGGTCTGCTCCATATACTCAGCAGCAGATGAGGGCGGAACGTCTCTTCCGTCAAGGAATGCGTGGATATACACCTTGTCAAGGCCCTGCTTCTTGGCCAGCTCCACGATACCGAAGAGGTGCTCCATATGGCTGTGTACGCCGCCGGGAGAGAGAAGTCCCATAAGGTGGAGGGCGCTGCCGTTTTCCTTGCAGCTCTCCATGGCCTCAAGGATAGGCTGGTTCTTCTCGAAGGTGCCGTCCTTTATGTCCTTGGAGATCTTTACCAGCATCTGGTAAACGATACGTCCTGCGCCGATATTGGTGTGGCCCACCTCGGAATTTCCCATCTGTCCGTCAGGCAGACCAACGTCAAGTCCGCTGGCTCCGATGATAGTGTGGGGGTACTGGGCCATATACTTGTCAAGGTTAGGCTTCTTTGCGGCAGCGATAGCATTTCCGTAGGTATCCGGGTTATAGCCGAAGCCGTCCATGATAATGAGTGCTACAGGTTTTTTTGACATTAGTATTTTCCTTTCATATGTAAGGGCGGAATCGCTCCGCCCTTGATATTATAGATTTACGTCCAGTAAACGACAAGTCCGGAATCGTAGTCGATAAGGCAGCCAATACCGTAATCCGTCTTTCTGTACACGGCAGCATTCCTCATATCCCGGAATTCTTCCTCATAAGTGTCATCGAGCCAGCTCAGAGCGTGGACGGGGAAGTCTTTCGGGTAGACGTACTTACCGGTATATTTGCCGTAATCGTGCTCGCCTATTTCATCTGACCTCACGCAGTTGGGGAGCTCCCCGAAGAACTCCTCATACTCTCTGATAGTGTCGCTGTCCGTGTAAAACATAAGATACACCGAGGGGTGAGCGTCCTGCGCGATACTGCCGAGCTGCGTTATGAATTTGTATTCTCGGCAGTCATCGGGCAAATGCTGCGGGAGCATTTCAACTATCGTGTAGGGCGGAGAATAGACTCCATAGGTATATATAAGCTTCTTTGGCACATAGAAATTCTTGTCATACTCAAAGTGTGTGCCGATATACGGCAAAGCGGCATATATCGCGGCTATAAGCACAAATGAGATACGCGCCGCCCACAGTGCTATCCGACATTTGTCGCTTTTGCGGTATATCCTGTAGAACACGGGTATCAGTATGAAAAGTATCAGAAGTACGATGAAAAAATACGGGAACAGCCCCAGTACCGATAAGGACCAAATCAGAATGAACGGCGAAAAGATCAGCGATAGACAGGGTATGACGATATTGGCTATCACCCAGCCCGACATTTTGGGCTTGTCAGCTTCCATTTTATCAGCCGTTAACAGCAGCCTGAACGATAACGTTGAAATCCTCAGCCTTAAGAGAAGCTCCGCCGATAAGTCCGCCGTCGATGTTGGGCTTTGCAAGGAGCTCTGCTGCGTTCTTGGCGTTCATGGAGCCGCCGTACTGGATCGTTACAGCGTCAGCAGTTGCCTGATCGTAGAGCTTAGCGAGCTGAGCACGGATAAAGCCGCAAACCTCCTCAGCCTGGTCAGGTGTAGCTGTAAGGCCTGTTCCGATAGCCCATACAGGCTCGTAGGCGATGACTGTGTTCTTTACCTGCTCGGCAGTCAGTGACCAGAGGTCCAGCTTGATCTGGCGTGCGATGACCTCCTCGGTGATGTTGCACTCACGCTCCCACTTGAGCTCACCAACGCAAACGATAGGCTTGAGGCCGGCCTCCAGAGCAGCAACAGTTCTCTTGTTCACAGTCTCGTCTGTCTCGCCGAAGTACTGTCTTCTCTCGCTGTGGCCGATAACGACGTACTCAACGCCCAGCTCAGTGAGCATATCAGCGGAGATCTCGCCGGTGAAGGCGCCGCTCTTCTCGAAGTGTACGTTCTCAGCGCCGATCTTTACGTTGCTGCCGGCAGTTGTGTTTATAGCTGTCTCAAGGTTTGTGAAGGGAACGCAGGCGATCACCTCCACATTGCCCTCAGCATTTGCTACCAGGGGCTTGATAGCCTCAAGCAGGGCCTTAGCCTCAGGACGAGTCTTGTTCATTTTCCAGTTTCCGGCGATGATCGCCTTTCTTGTTGCTTTGTTCATAATAATTACTCCTTGATCATTTATAATTTGCCGCATGGTCCACCATACGCAGGTATGCGTCTCTTGCGGCCTTGTTTTGCAGCTTCTCGCAGCTCTCGATCTGACTTTTCAGCTCGTTTGCGTCTGCAAGAGCGCCCTCGGGATCTCCTGTGAGGTTTTTCACAGCGATCCGTGTTATGGGGACGTAGAAGCCGAGCTCATCGTACCTCTGGGCCCAGCGCTCCTCCATTTGTATGTACTCCTCCGCAGTCCCCTCATAGCCGTTTGCGGCACAGGTACAGGCTGCACAGTCATAGTAGGCCGGCGCAGACTGCTTCCCCACGGGAGACTGGAAGAAGGTGTCTAGGAACTCCTTCTCCTTTTTCAGCAGCTCGAATCCGTCGGCATACCTTCCGGTATTCAGGTACAAATTCATCGCCGCCACGCAGTATGTAGCCTTATCCAAGTCGTCCGAGGTAAAAAAGCCCAGAGACATGGAGGAGAGGATCCTGTCCGCCTCTTCGTAGCGCCCCACTGTTATCAGAAGGTCAGCCAGATGTATGCGGTCGAAGTTAGACATCTTGACGTGGGAGGCCTTATACGCCTCGATATACTCGTCGCAGATGCCTTTTTCCGC
This sequence comes from Ruminococcus sp., assembly GCA_017460665.1. Classification (GTDB taxonomy): domain Bacteria; phylum Bacillota; class Clostridia; order Oscillospirales; family Ruminococcaceae; genus Ruminococcus. The sequence goes on along the minus strand of JAFUAO010000059.1, from coordinate 13,416 downwards.
CATGATCCTGTTCATTTCGGCGTACTTGTGCTTGCTGTCGTACTCCTCCTTCAGGATCGTGTAGATGATCAGCACCACCACGATGCCTCCACCGGCAAGGATCGACAGGAAGGGCTTGATGAAGCCGGAAAATCCGTCGTGTCCCATAGTCAGGAGCCCGGCGACCGTTCCGAGAGCCGCAGCCCCCAGCAGCACGAATACTGCCATTTTTATGAAAAGGGAATACTTTTTCATAGCGTCTCTCCATAGAGCTTGCGGAATCTATCCGAAAATGGATATGGCCTCAAAAAACAAGAATACCGCTGCAATGAATAGACAGGAAAACGCAGCAGCTTTGGTCATAGGCGGCCTTGGGATGAACTCCTTCACCACCGTAGGATCGCTGCGCTTGACATAGATCATGGCTTTGTCTCCGTAAACGGAAAAGCCGCCGATCTTTGAGTTGTATTCCTGATAGTCATAATAATACCGCACCTGCCTGTCGTCAGACTCCTCGTCCTCGATGACCTCAGCCCTCATTCTCGCCCATCTTCTCTTTGACGGAGGAAAATTTAGGGTCTTGCCCAATAAGCTCCTTGAGCCCAGCCAGAGGAGCCGCAAAGCGAAGGCATTCATGCCAGCGACCAAAACAGCGCACAGTACCCAGCCAATGATATTCTGTATTTCCTGTGACATAACGAAAGATCACCGCTTTACTATAACGATCAAGGGCGAATATCTCTATCCGCCCTGACTGATATTGATCTTACTTCTCAGCGATAGCAGCTACGCCGGGGAGCACCTTGCCCTCGAGATACTCGAGAGAAGCGCCGCCGCCTGTAGAGATATGGCTCATCTTGTCAGCGAAGCCGAGGTTGATAGCAGCAGTAGCAGAGTCGCCGCCGCCGATGATAGTAGTAGCGTCTGCCTCAGCAAGAGCCTCGCAAACAGCAACTGTGCCCTTCTTGAGGGTGGGGTTCTCGAAAACGCCCATAGGTCCGTTCCAAACGACGGTCTTAGCGTTCTTTGCAGCCTCAGCGAAGATAGCCTCTGTCTTAGGTCCGATGTCAAGGCCCATCATGGCGTCCGGGATCTTGTCGGAGTCAACGTACTCGACCTCGATCTCAGCGTCGATAGGATCCGGGAAGGAAGCAGCGATAGCTGTATCAACGGGAAGGAGGATCTTCTTGCCAAGGCTCTCGGCCTTAGCCAGCATCTCCTTGCAGTAGTCCAGCTTCTCCTCGTCTACCAGTGACTTACCGATAGAGCCGCCCTGTGCCTTGATGAATGTGTAAGCCATTCCGCCGCCGATGATCAGTGTATCGCACTTCTCAAGGAGGTTGGAGATAACGTTGAGCTTATCAGCTACCTTAGCGCCGCCAAGGATAGCAACGAAGGGATGCTCAGGAACCTCGACTGCATTTCCGAGATACTGGATCTCCTTCTGCATGAGATAGCCAACAGCAGTCTCCTTGACGAACTTAGTCACGCCGGCTGTAGAAGCGTGAGCTCTGTGGGCGGAACCGAAGGCGTCCATCACGAATACCTCGCCGTCTACCAGATCGGCCAGCTCCTTGGAGAACTCCTCGCCGTTCTTGGTCTCCTCCGCGCCACGGAAACGTGTATTCTCCAGAACTACGATCTCGCCGTCGTTCATAGCAGCAACAGCGGCCTTTGCGTTGTCGCCTACAACTGTATCGTCAGCAGCGAAAGTTACCTTTGTGTTTACCAGCTCGGCAAGTCTTGCAGCAGCCGGAGCCAGAGAGAACTTAGCCTCGGGGCCGTTCTTGGGCTTGCCCAGATGTGAGCAGAGAACTACCTTTGCGCCGTTCTCTACCAGCTTATTGATAGTAGGAAGAGCAGCCTGGATACGGTTGTCGTTAGTGATAGCGCCGTCCTTCATAGGAACGTTGAAATCGACTCTAACGAGGACCTTTCTGCCCTTAACGTTAATGTCTTCTACAGTAACCTTGTTTAATCCTGCCATTGTTATGACATCCTTTCGTAATAAAAATACTTTTGGCTCGTTGTTAAGAATATAACAACACACAATATATTGTACACTATCCTGAGAGATTTTTCAAGTAGTTTGAGGATATTTTTTTGGGATTTTTTGTGAATTTTTTGTTTTTGGCGGTCAAAGGAGCCTCCCATTGACAAAGCAGGCTCTATAATGTACAATTAAAGCAGGAAGGGAGGTGCAGCATGGACTTCATCTACAGACTGCCGGCGGCGGTCATATTTTTAGCCGCAATAATGTACATCGGGCTGGCCGCAAGGTTCAAAAAGGACGTTTACCGCCGGCTGGAGGAGAAACACACTCACAAGGAGATGCGTGCCTTAAAAGCCGAGATCAACAGCCGGAGGGCGGAGTTTCCCTTTTATCAGAGGCTGTTCATGGAGCCCATGTTCGCCGAGCGTGAGTTCCTGGAAGAGGGTATGCTGCCGGAGAAGCTCTGCCGGATCCGTGAGTCCGTACCGTGGCTGGGAGTGCTGGCCGGCGCAGCGGTGCTCTTCGGGAAAAGGGCAGGGCTCCCGGGAATAGTTCCCCTGATACCTCTGGCTGCGGAGCTGATCCTGCTGGTGAGCTACTTCCCTGCCGAAAAGAAAAACGCTCAGGAGGTCCTGCCGAAGATACTGAAGCAGGAAGCTAAGAGCCGGATCCGGAACGGCTGTGACCCGAAAACCGGTGCCCCATTTACTCCAAAGCAGAAAAAGATCGTCCGTCAGGCATATGTGATACGCTACGGGATCATCGCTGCCGTTCCATTTTTGGCACTTTCCAGGGATCTGTGGTATTGCACGATCATTTCCGGAGCGATCATCATAGCCTCCGCTTTCTACACCGGCTATCACCTGAGATACCGCACTCATGCTCTCTTCTGTGCAGAGCAGATGCTGAGCCACCGGCCTGCGACTCCCCTTCGGCACTCAAAATACATCGGCGAAAAGGCCGTCAAGGACTTCCGCTTTGTCTGTGTCGTCGAGTCACTGACCGGAACAGCGCTGCTCGTTCTTGGGCTATTCGAGGCTGTGCCGGGGATCTAGTTAAATCATAAATATTTCTAAAACCTATTGACAAGGTCGCTTTAGCGTGCTACAATAATAAAAACAAGAAACCGTTGAAGCGGAGATAAAGCTGATCATGCTTTCTCAGAGAGTCCGGATAAGGTGCGAGCCGGATAAAAAACAAGTCAGCAAATGGACCGCCGAGGGTGCAGTCAAACGGGTGATCTCAGGGCCTCTTTCAAGAGACATGAGCGATCCTCCGGAGTATTCTGCAACGTTAGGATGTGCGTTAATCATCAGGGATATGATAGTATCCTGCAAAGCGCACGGCTGTGCCGTGAATCAAGGTGGTACCGCGGATAAGTTTATTCGTCCTTGACAGAACTCTAATTCTGTCAGGGACTTTTTTATTTCCCTGACAACTCAAACGGAGGCGCTTATTATGAAGTTTTTACCCGAGCTGTCCACAGTCAAGGAGATCGCCGCTGAAGGCAAGTATGACATACTCCCCGTTAGCTGCGAGATCCTGTCGGACATCTGCACCCCCATCGAGGCGGTCGCAGCACTCAAAAACCTTTCCACTCACTGCTTTATGTTGGAGTCGGTAGCCGAGAAGGAAAAGTGGGGACGCTACACCTTCCTTGGCTTCGATCCGAAGATGCAGATCTCCGCAGCCGGCAGCAAGCTGGAGATCGGCGGCCTGACTATGGAGTCCCCTGACCCCAGTCAGCAGATCCGCCAGATCCTCTCTACCCACAGGAGCCCTAAATTCGACTACCTTCCGCCCTTCACCGGAGGCCTCGTGGGGTACTTCTCCTACGATTTCCTGGCCTACTCCGAGAAGACCCTCCCCACGGACACCCCCGATACGGAGAACTTCAAGGACGTTGACCTGATGCTCTTCGATAAGGTCATCGCCTTCGACAACTTCCGCCAGAAGCTGGTCCTCATTGCGAACATCTCCCTCTCCGAGCCGGAGGAGGGCTACAACAAGGCAAAAATGGAGCTTTCTCAACTGGCTGAGATCCTGCGCTCCGGCGACCGCAAAAAGGAGGCTCCGGGCCGCTTGACCGGCGAGGTGACGCCTCTCTTTGGCAAGGAGCAGTTCTGCCAGATGGTGGAGAAGGCCAAGACCCATATCCACGAGGGCGACATCTTCCAGATCGTGCTCTCGAACCGACTCAGCGCTCCCTTCGAGGGAAGCCTCCTGAGCACCTACAGGATCCTCCGCACGATCAATCCCTCTCCCTATATGTTCTACTTCTCAGGCACCGATGTGGAGATCGCAGGCGCTTCTCCTGAGACTCTGGTGAAGCTGGAGGACGGCGTGCTCCACACCTTCCCTCTGGCCGGGACACGTCCCAGAGGCAAGACCGAGGCCGAGGACAAGGCTCTGGAGGAGGAGCTCCTTGCGGACGAGAAGGAGCTGGCGGAGCATAATATGCTGGTGGATCTGGGCAGGAACGACCTTGGGAAGATCAGCAGGTTCGGCTCCGTGGAGGTGGAGAAGCTCCACAGCATCGAGCGCTACTCTCACGTCATGCACATCGGCTCGACTGTAAGAGGCCAGATCCGGGAGGAGTTCGACGGCCTGGACGCTGTCAGGGCCGTCCTTCCGGCAGGGACCCTCTCAGGGGCTCCCAAGATAAGGGCCTGTCAGCTCATCGCAGAGCTTGAGCAGAACAAGCGTGGGATCTACGGCGGAGCTATCGGCTACATCGACTTCACCGGGAACCTTGACACCTGTATCGCTATCCGCATAGCCTACAAGAAGAACGGCAAGGTCTTCGTCCGCAGCGGCGCCGGTATCGTGGCGGACTCGGTCCCCGAAAAGGAATATCAGGAGTGCATAAACAAGGCTGCGGCTGTAGTGGGCGCCCTGAAGCTCGCAGAGGAGGCGGATCTATGATACTTCTTATCGACAATTACGACAGCTTTTCCTATAATCTCTACCAGCTCATCGGCGAGATCGAGCCCGATATCCGGGTGATCCGCAACGATGAGATGACTGTGGATCAGATCCGGGAGCTCTCTCCCGACAGGATCATACTCTCCCCCGGCCCCGGCCGCCCGGAGGACGCCGGGATCATAGTCGAGGCCGCTAAGACGGTCTGCCAGGATATACCTACGCTGGGGGTTTGCCTCGGGCATCAGGCGATCTGCGCTGCTTACGGCGCTAAGGTGACCTACGCCAAGAAGCTGATGCACGGCAAGCAGTCCACGATCACCTTTACCGGGAACTCTCCCCTTTTCAGGGACGTGCCGGAGAAGGCTCCCGTGGCAAGGTATCACTCCCTTGCCGCCGATCCCGATACGATCCCAGACTGCTTCACCGTTACGGCTGTTGCCGACGACGGCGAGATCATGGCTGTCCAGCACAGTCAGTTCCCCATTTACGGCGTGCAGTTCCACCCGGAGTCGATCATGACTCCCCACGGAAAGATCATGCTCAGGAATTTCATTGGGCTTTGAGACATGGCCTTCAAGCTGGAAAATGTAGTCCCGTGGGGCAGAGACCTTGATGAGTACAGGCAGATGTTCCTGCTCAGTGACCGGGATATGGAGCAGAAGATCGCCGGCTTCGGCGACGGTCCGGCCTGCTTCAACTGCAAAGCGACAAAGGCCGGAGCTGACGTAACTTCATTCGACCCGATATACGGCTGCTCAGCAGAGGAGCTGAAAGGCCGTATCGAAGAAGTAAGGCAGACAGTTGTCGCTCAGATGACAGAAAATGCCGGCAATTACGTCTGGGACAGGATCAAAAGCGTCCGGGAGCTGGAAGAGATCCGTATGTCGACGATGAGAGCCTTCCTTGACGACTACGAACAAGGAAAGCGTGAGGGCAGATATATCTGCCACGAATTGCCCAACATGATCCCGGCAGAGGACGGAGAGTTCGGCATCGGACTGAGCTCGCATTTTCTGCTGATGTATACCTCTCTCGGGTATCAGTTCCACATCGCAGCGATAAGTGAAATGCTAAGGGCCTGCAGGGAGGTAAGGATCTTTCCTCTGTGCGACCTGGACGGCAGAAAGTCAGAGCTGACAGAACGTGTCATAGGGCATTTTAAGGAACGCTTCGTTGCAGAGATACTGAAAACAGACTATCACTTTCAGCGGGGCGCATCAGAAATGCTTAGGATAAGGCACACATAGAGATCAGGAGATCTCAAAAAACGAATAAATATCCAAACAGGAGGAAAATGAAATGATCAAGGAAGCAATCACTAAGATCGTTGACAAGCAGGATCTGACATACGACGAGGCCTATCAGGTCATCAAGGAGATCATGTCCGGAGAGACTACTCCCACCCAGAACGCCGCATTCCTGTCGGCCCTTTCCACCAAGAGCACCAAGGCCGAGACGATCGACGAGATCACAGGCTGTGCTGCGGCTATGCGTGACGCCGCTACTAAGGTGGAGAACGACCTGGATCTCTTGGAGATAGTAGGAACAGGCGGAGACAATGCCCACTCATTCAACATCTCCACCACCTCGGCCTTCGTGATCGCAGCCTCCGGCATACTGGTGGCTAAGCACGGCAACCGTGCTGCCTCCTCTCTTTCCGGAACGGCCGACTGTCTTGAAGCGCTGGGCGTGAACATCGATCTTTCGCCAGAGAAGTGCCTTGAGCTCATCGAAAAAGTGGGCTTCTGCTTCTTCTTCGCTCAGAAATACCACACCTCTATGAAGTACGTCGGACCTATCCGCAAGGAGCTGGGCTTCCGCACGGTGTTCAATATCCTTGGGCCCCTCACAAATCCCGCCTGCCCCAAGTTCCACCTGCTAGGAGTTTACGACAGGACCCTGCTGGAGCCTGTTGCTGAGGTACTGATGAAGCTGGGCTCTAAGCGTGGTATGGTGGTATACGGCACCGACAAGCTGGACGAGATCTCTATGAGCTCTCCTACGGCCGTATGCGAGTACAAGGACGGCTGGATGAAGAACTACACTATCGCTCCGGAGGACTTCGGCTTTGAGCGCTGCGATAAGAGCGAGCTGGTGGGAGGGACTCCTGCCGAGAACGCTGCTGTCACAAGAGGGATCCTCGAGGGCAAGATCTCGGACGCCAGAAGGAGCGCTGTGCTGCTGAACGCTGGTGCTGCGATCTACATCGGCGGAAAGGCCTCCTCTATGGCTGAGGGAGTCAAGAAGGCCGGAGAGCTCATCGACAGCGGCAAGGCCCTCGATGTGCTGGAGAAGCTGATCGCTGAGTCCAACAGGTGAGAAAAATGGCTGAGACGATACTGGAAAAGCTGGCTGCTCACGCAAGAGAGCGTGTGGAGGCTGCAAAGCTCATACGCCCAGCCCAGCAGGTAAAAGAGCAGGCCCTTGCCCTGCCAAAGGGGAGCTTTGAGTTTGAAAGGGCTCTGAAAAAGGAGGGGATCTCCTTCATCTGCGAGTGCAAAAAGGCTTCCCCCTCAAAAGGGATCATCGCAGAGGACTTCCCCTACCTACAGATCGCAAGGGAATACGAGGCGGCCGGGGCGGACTGCATTTCCGTCCTCACTGAGCCGAAGTGGTTCATGGGGAGCAGCGAGTACCTCCGGCAGATCGCCGCAGAGGTCTCGGTCCCCTGCATACGCAAGGACTTCACTGTGGACGAGTACATGATCTATGAGGCAAAGCTCCTGGGCGCAAAGGCGGTGCTGCTGATCTGCTCGATCCTTTCAGAGGAGCAGATCCGGAGATACATCGGGATCTGCGATGAGCTTGGGATCTCGGCACTGGTGGAGGCTCACGAAGAGGAGGAGATCTCAATGGCGCTCCGGGCAGGAGCAAGGCTCCTTGGAGTCAACAACCGCAACCTTTCGGACTTCTCCGTGGATACCTCCAACAGCAGAAGGCTCAGGGAGCTGGTCCCGGAGGACGTGATCTTCGTGTCCGAGAGCGGGGTCCGTGATGCAAACGACATCAGACAGCTCAGAGAAGCCGGCGCTGACGCTGTACTGATCGGTGAGGCTCTCATGCGCTCGCCGGATAAAAAGGCGAAGCTGGCAGAACTGCGAGGGTAATATGACAAAGATCAAGATGTGCGGTCTCAGCCGCACCCAGGACATCAAATTCGCAAACGAGATCATGCCGGAATTCGTCGGCTTCGTGTTCGCCCCCGGCAGCAGGCGCTGTATCTCTGAGGAGACCGCCGCTGAGCTCAAGTGGGAGCTGGACTACAGGATCGCTGCGGTGGGAGTCTTCGTTGACGCTCCGGCAGCGTTCGTGGCTGACCTTGCACGCCGTGAGGTGATCGACCTTGTGCAGCTCCACGGCAGCGAGAACAGCAGCTATATCGCAAGGCTCCGGTCCATGGTGGACGTGCCGATCATCCAGGCCTTCCGGGTGAGCTCGCCCTATGACATCGAGTTCGCTGCGCTGTCTGACGCAGATCTGGTGCTGCTGGACTCAGGTGCAGGCTCAGGGAAGGGCTTCGACCACTCCCTCATCAAAGGCCTCAACAGGCCCTATATCCTCGCCGGAGGTATGGGCCCGGAGAACGCCCGTGAGGCTGCGGAAAAACTCCGCCCCTACGCTATCGACGCAAGCTCCTCCTTGGAGATCGACGGCGTGAAGAGCTTTGAACGCATGAAGGCCTTTGCAGAGGCTGTAAGAAACTGAAAGGAAGATACTATGTCAAGATCTAAAGGCCGCTTTGGTATACACGGCGGACAATACATTCCCGAGACCCTGATGAATGCCGTCATCGAGCTGGAAAAGGCTTACGAGCATTACAAGGACGACCCGGATTTCAACAGGGAGCTCACTGCTCTTTTGAACGAATACGCTGGCAGGCCCTCCCTGCTGTACTACGCCGAGAAGCTCACCCGTGAGCTGGGCGGTGCGAAGATCTACCTAAAGCGTGAGGACCTGAACCACACAGGCTCCCACAAGATCAACAACGTGCTGGGGCAGGCCCTCCTTGCCAAGAAAATGGGCAAGGCCCGCCTCATCGCTGAGACCGGCGCAGGTCAGCACGGCGTCGCTACGGCAACTGCTGCGGCTCTGCTGGATATGGAGTGCGTGGTGTTCATGGGCGAGGAGGACACGATCCGTCAGGCCCTCAATGTGTACCGCATGAGGCTCCTGGGCGCTGAGGTGATCCCCGTAAAGACCGGTACTGCTACTCTGAAGGACGCTGTTTCCGAGGCTATGAGGGAGTGGACCAGCCGTATCGACGACACTCACTACTGCCTTGGATCGGTCATGGGACCTCACCCCTTCCCCACTATCGTCAGGGACTTCCAGGCTGTGATCTCCCGTGAGGCAAGAGCTCAGATCCTTGAGAAGGAGGGAAGGCTCCCGGACACTGTTATCGCCTGTGTCGGCGGAGGCTCCAACGCTATCGGCAGCTTCTACCACTTCATTCCCGACGAGGGCGTACAGCTCATCGGCTGTGAGGCCGCAGGACGTGGCATCGACACCTTCGAGACCGCCGCTACAGTGAACACCGGCCGTGTGGGGATCTTCCACGGCATGAAGTCCTATTTCTGTCAGGACGAGTACGGCCAGATCGCTCCGGTATATTCGATCTCGGCAGGTCTGGACTACCCCGGCGTAGGCCCGGAGCACGCAGATCTCCACGACAGAGGAAGAGCTCAGTACGTCCCAGTTACTGACGACGAGGCTGTGAACGCCTTTGAGTTCCTCTCACGGACCGAGGGCATAATACCTGCCATAGAGTCTGCACACGCTGTCGCCTACGCAATGAAGCTGGCCCCCACCATGAGCAGGGACCAGATCATCATCATCACTATTTCCGGACGAGGCGACAAGGACTGCGCCGCTATCGCCCGCTACAGAGGGGAGGATATCCATGAGTAATATCAGAACTGCTTTCCAGAACGGCAAAGCCTTTATCCCCTTCATCACCTGCGGAGACCCGGATCTGGAGACCACAAAGAAGGTAGTGAAGGCTGCCGCAGAGAACGGCGCTGACCTGATCGAGCTGGGTATCCCCTTCTCCGACCCCACAGCAGAGGGTCCCGTGATCCAGGGGGCGAATATCCGTGCCTTGGCCTCCGGGACGACTACTGACAAGATATTCGGCATGGTGGCTGAGCTGAGAAAAGAGGTCAGCGTGCCGCTGGTCTTCATGACCTATGCCAACGTTGTGTTCTCCTACGACCCTGAGCGCTTCATGGCCAAGTGCTGTGAGAACAACGTGGGCGGAGTGATCCTGCCGGACCTTCCCTTCGAGGAGCGTGAGGAGTTCTCCGCAGTCGCCGCACAGTACGGAGTAGACCTGATACCGCTGATAGCGCCTACCTCCGCCGACCGTATCGCTATGATCGCTAAGGAGGCCAGCGGCTTCATCTACATCGTTTCCAGCCTTGGAGTCACCGGCGTCCGCAGCGAGATCAGCACCGACATCGGCAAGATCGTTGACGTGATCAGGAGCGTTACTGACGTGCCCTGCGCCGTCGGCTTCGGTATCTCTAAGCCTGAGCAGGCTGAGAAAATGGCCGGGCTCTCTGACGGAGCGATCGTGGGCTCGGCGATCATCAGGATCCTTGAGCAGTACGGCACAGAGGCTGCTCCTCATGTCGGGGAGTACGTCCGCAGCATGAAGGAGGCTGTGATGAGGGCGAGATGATGCTCTCATTCGGCTTACAGCTAAAGGCTCAATTTATCAATAAAACGAAAAGGGCTGTACATCGCTGTACAGCCCTTTTCTATCAAATGAGGTGGTCAGTAGCTTACTTCTTTACGTTGAAGGCTGCGATACCCGGATATACCGCTGAACCGCCCAGCTCCTCCTCGATGCGCAGGAGCTGATTGTACTTGGCAACTCGCTCAGATCTGCTGGGAGCACCGGTCTTGATCTGGCAGGTGTTCAGTGCAACGGCCAGATCTGCGATAGTCGTATCGGCAGTCTCTCCGGAGCGGTGTGAAGAAATGGCTGTGTATCCGGCCTTGTGAGCCATCTTGATAGCCTCTAAGGTCTCGGAAACTGAACCGATCTGATTGAGCTTGATCAGGATAGAGTTTCCTGCGCCAAGGCTGATGCCCTTGGAAAGACGCTCTGTGTTGGTAACGAACAGGTCGTCGCCTACCAGCTGTACCTTGTGGCCGATCTGAGCTGTCATCTTCTGCCAGCCCTCCCAGTCCTCTTCGTCAAGGCCGTCCTCGATAGAGATGATCGGGTACTTGTCAACAAGTGACTCCCAGTGAGCGATCAGCTCGTCGGAGGTGAACTCCTTGCCAGACTTAGGCTGCTTGTAGAAGCCCTTGCCCTTTTCGCTCTTCCACTCAGAGGAAGCAGCGTCCATAGCGATCATGAAGTCCTTTCCAGGCTCAAAGCCGGCAGCCTTGATAGCCTCAAGGATCTTCTCGATAGCCTCCTCGTCTGAGGTGAGTTTGTTGGGAGCAAAGCCGCCCTCGTCGCCTACTGCGGTAACGTCGCCCATGTCCTTGATCAGCTTCTTCAGTGTGTGGAATACCTCTGCACACCAGCGGAGAGCCTCCTTGAAGGTGGGAGCTCCAACAGGCATGATCATGAACTCCTGAGTGTCGACAGCGCTGTCAGCGTGAGCTCCGCCGTTGAGGATGTTCATCATGGGGACAGGCAGCTTAGTTCCCTGGATACCGCCAAGGAAGCGATACAGCGGGATCCCGATAGCGTTTGCGGCTGCTCTTGCGGCAGCGATAGAAACGGCCAGGATAGCGTTTGCGCCAAGGTTAGACTTGTCCTTTGTGCCGTCAGCCTTGATCATGGCTGCATCGACAGCGTAGATGTCAGAGGCGTCAAGGCCTGTCAGGACCTCATTGATAGTGGTATTGATGTTGTCAACGGCCTTAGTTACGCCCTTTCCAAGGTAGCGTGACTTGTCGCCGTCACGAAGCTCTAAGGCCTCGAATTCTCCGGTAGAAGCGCCGCTGGGAGCAGTTCCCCTGCCAACGACACCGCCGCACAGCCAGACCTCGGCCTCAACTGTGGGGTTACCACGGGAGTCCATGATCTCTCTTCCGATGACCTTTTCGATCTTAGTACAACTCATAGCTTTCTCCGATCCGCCGAAAAATCGGCATTTTATTTATTGACGTGAGTTCTCACGCAACAGGCTTTTTTGGGCAGTCTCCCTGCTCCTCAGGCGCCCCCGGGGAGCTTGTATGCTGATGAAAGGAGACTGCTTGACCTATTCTCAGTTAGATTTACCTAACCTTATTTATAATACCACTATAAAGCTATTTTGTCAACGAAAGAGGGCCTTTATCCGCTTTAGTTTGTGCAGTCTAACAGTTTTCCGAAAAATAAAGCGGAGATTTCTGTTAGTATTGCATAACAATCTCTCCGCCTATCTTATTTTTCCTCCGGGAATACAAGTCCGCACTGTGCTCGGCACTGATCCATGATCCTCATGACATCAAGCGTCCCCTTGTGAGGCACCAGCTGACTCTCCAGAACTCCCTCACGAAGGCAGCGGTGGACCTCCTCCACCTCGTACTCATATCCGGTGAACTGGTCCGGGATCTGAATCTTCTCCACCTCGTTTCTGCTTGAGTCAAGAAGAACGGCTTCGCCGGTGCAGTGGAACCAGTCCCCGAGGATGATCGAGCCCTCGGTCCCTGAGATCAGAGCGGTGTTCCGCAGGGGCAGCTCAAAGCCGGCAAAGATCGAGGCATGGGCTCCGCCGGGATAGCTGAGGATGATGCTGTCGCTCAGGTCCACTCCGCCGGAAATATCCATCTCGCAGACGATCTTCTGGGGCTCTCCCCCAAGAATGTCCGCCGCCAGAGTCAGCGGATAGACCGCCAGATCCAGCAGAGCTCCTCCGCCGCAGTCCGGCCGATAGAGCCTGTCCTCCGGCATATAGGGCACAAGGTTGCTGAAATCGGCCTTCACCATGCGGACCCTGCCGATGCGCCCGTCAAGGATCCAGCGCCGGGCCTGCAAATAGACCGGGCGGCACTTCATCCACATGGCCTCCATGAAGAAAACGCCCTTCTCTCCGGCAAGGGAGAGCAGCTCCTGGAGCTGAGCGGCGGAGAGGGTCACGCTCTTTTCGCACAGAACGTTCAGTCCGTTCTCCAAACAGAGCTTTGCGTCGGAGAAATGGCTCGCCATGGGCGTTGCGATGTAGACTACGTCGATGTCCGGGTCCTGAGCCAGCTCAGCATAGCTGCCGTAGCTCTTTGCGAAGCCGAACTCCTCCGCAAAGGCCTGAGCACGCTCCTTTGTCCGGGAGGCCGCCGCATACAGCACAGCGTCCTTCACCGCAGCCAGCGTCCGGGCGAAGGTCGAGGCGATCTTGCCCGTCCCGATGATTCCCCACCTTATCTTTTCCATGATACCACCTACTATAATAATAATTGGTCGTATAAATCCATGGCAAGCCAGTCATGGTTTACACGCACTTGTTACTTAAGCTATAATGGAAGCAGTGATTGGACTAACGTACATCACCAAGGGACACCACGCCCGTAAGTGAGAC
>JAFUAO010000058.1 GCA_017460665.1 Ruminococcus sp. | reverse complement strand
CCTCTATCGCAGGGCCTCCCCTCTGAAAAAACAGTCCCCCGGACTGTTTTTTCATTCACCCCTTGCGGAGCTCTTCAACGCAATGCAGGGCTCTGCCCTGCACCCGGCAAAGGCTCTGGCCGTGGATCACGGCAGGGTGCGTGCGGCTCCCAGCACCCCGCAATTATATTTGTAATACGTCCGCCGTCAGGCGGACACAACAACTAATAACTACGCACTAATAACTCAGAACTCAAAAAAGGGACTGCTCACGCAGTCCCTTTTTTCACTTGTGATATTTTCCGCCCTCAGCGATCTGGAACGCCCGATAGATCTGCTCCAAAAGCATGACCCTTGCGAGCTGGTGGGGAAAGGTCATCTTAGACATGGACAGCCTCAGTCCGCCCATGGCCTTGATCTCCGGGTCAAGCCCGTAGGAACTGCCGATGATGAAGCTCACCGTGCTCTGGCCGGAAACTCCGGCGCTCATGATCTTCTCGGAGAGCTCCGGGCTGGTGAGCTGCTTGCCCTCGATACACATGGGAACGATCAGCCCTGCGGCCTGCCTTTTGATCTGGGCAGCCTCCTTTTTGAGGGCCGCAGCGATCTCCTTCTCAGAGGGCCTATCGCTGAGCCGGCACTCCTCCAGCTCAAAAAGCTCGAAGCTGCAATACCGCCCAAGGCGCTTTATGTACTCGGCACAGGCGCTGCGGAGGTAGTCCTCCTTCAGCTTGCCGACAACGATCAGCCTAATGTTCATCAGAAGATCACGGCTCCTCCCTTAGTCTCCACCGGGGCGACTCCCAGCAGGTAGTCCCTTCCACGGACCGCTCCTGCAAGGCTCTCTGCCACCGTCCTGTCGGCGATGTCCGGGCGGTTGTTGTCCTGGCTCAGGTGCCCCAGCAGAAAATGTGTGGTCCCCCTTTGGAGGAGCTTGCCCACCTGCTCGGCACAGGAATCGTTGGAGAGATGCCCGTTCTGAGACAGGATCCTCTCCTTGAGATACAGCGGATAGGGACCCGTCCGCAGCATATATTCATCGTAGTTGGCCTCGATCAGCACCAGCCTGCACCCCGTCAGCGCCCTGTCCACCTCAGGTGTGATATGCCCCAGATCCGTGCAGACTGCACAGTACCTGTCGTCGGCGGTATGGATCCGATAGCCGCAGCTCTGGATCGTGTCGTGGGGAGTGTCGAAGCAGCTCACCTCGCTCCCTCCGCAGCTTATCCTGTATCCGCTCATATCTATCACCGGCGACGAGGCCGAGATCTTCCCGGCGTCGCAAAGGCGCTGGAGGGTCCTCTTCTGCCCGTACACCGGCAGACCGGTCTTCTGGGTGAGCATTTTCAGTCCGGCGATGTGGTCGGAGTGCTCGTGGGTGATGAAAACCCCCTTTATCGCACTGAGGGGGATCTTGTTCAGCTCCAGCGCCGCAGAGAGGCGCTTGAAGCTGGCTCCGCAGTCGATCAGTATTCCCTCCTTCTCGTTGCCGATATAGGTGGAATTCGCCTTGCTGGAGCTGAATAACGGGTATATCCTTGCCATTTAGTCCTTATCGTTCTCCTCTGCATATCCAGTATAGTATCCTGCAACGTCCTCAAGGGTGTACTCCCCTTCCTGGTAAATGACCTCATGATAGTCGTCAAGAGCCACGAAGTCATCGCCGCTGTATCTGGGATAGGATCCCACATAAGGACTGTTCGTCCTTCCGGAAACAGCAGTTCCCAGGCAGTACATCCCCGAGTCGATATAAGCCACGAACTCATACTCATCATACTTGTCGAAATACTGCTCTACCTTTTCGTAGAAGTAGTCCATGCCTGCCCTCTTGCCGTTCTCGTCCTTGAACTCGCCTCCGGAGCTAAGAGAGCTGTCTGAGCTGATGATCAAGGGCTCGTCGATAGTGTAATACTCCTCCTCCAGCTCCACAAGGGCAGTATTTATGGCCTTGTACAGCGAGCTGGCGGCCGTGCGGTAGGTCATCACGTTCCCGCTCTCCTCGATGGTCTCATCAAGTCCCTCGATGTAAAGATAGCCCTCCTTGGAGTTCACGATCTCGAAGGCGAATTTGCCGTTCATGAGGTCGTCGTTGAAGCCCTTTAGCTTGACGGTCTTCTTGTCCACCTGCTCCCACTTGCCCTTGTGACCGTTCAAGATCACCTTGTCGTCGTCCTTGAACTTGACGGTGATCCCGGTAGGCTCGCCGTCCTCGTCGGTGAGGGTCCACTTGCCCTCCAGCTTGCTTGCGCAGCCGGTGAGCATCACTGCTGAGAGCGCCAGCGCTGATGTAAGTGCGAATAGCTTTTTCATGGTATGCCCCTCCTGTATCATCAGATCTTGTTTATCTCGGTACCCTGACGGGTCTCCTTCACCTCATACCCCAATTCGGCGATCTTGTCCCTGAGCTGGTCTGCAAGGGCGAAATCCTTCTCCTTGCGGGCGGCCTTGCGCTGCTCCACCAGCTCCAGCACCTCCGCCGGGATCTCCTCGGGAGCTGCCTCGGAAGCGCTGCTCTTCTCCTGAGCCTTCTTGATAAGGTCCAGCCCCAGCACCTTGTCCAGCTCGCCGATCAGGGCCAGCTTGGTGGAGGCGCCGGCCTTGGACCTGAGCACGTCGTAGAGCACTGTGATGCCCATTGCCGTATTGAGGTCGCTGCCCAGAGCCTCATCGAAGAGCCCTCTCAGGCGGCCGAACTCTGCCTCGTCGATCTCGCCCTGAGGCTCGGCAGTAAGGGGAGCTATCCTTGCAATCAGCTTGTCGAAGGACACCTTGGCGTTGTCCAGGTTCTCCCATGAGAACACTAGCGACTTGCGGTAGTGGGACTGAAGGCAGAAGAACCTGTACACGATCGGGTCGTAGCCCTTCTCCTCCAGAAGAGACACCGTCAGGAACTCTCCGCTGGACTTGCTCATCTTGCCGCTATTGGTGTTCAGGTGGTGAACATGGAACCAGTAATTGCACCACTCATGGCCCAGATAGGCCTCTGACTGCGCTATCTCGTTGGTGTGGTGGGGGAAGGCGTTGTCGATGCCTCCGCAGTGCAGGTCAAGGTACTCGCCCAAATTCTTCATGCTTATGCATGAGCACTCGATGTGCCAGCCCGGATAGCCCAGCCCCCATGGAGACTCCCATTTCAGCTCCTGATCGTCGAACTTTGACTTGGTGAACCACAGCACGAAGTCGGCCTTATTGCGCTTATTGCCGTCCTCCTCGACACCCTCACGGACGCCCACCTCCAGGTCCTCCTGGCTGAAGTCGCCGAAAACGTAATACTTTTTCAGCTTTGATGTGTCGAAGTAGATATTGCCGCCGGCCTCGTATGCGTAGCCCTTCTCGATAAGGGAGCTTATCACCTTGATGAACTCGTCGATATAGCTCGTTGCAGGAACGACCACATCGGGTGTCTTGATGTTCAGCTTAGCGCAGTCTGCGAAAAATGCGTCGGTGTAGAACTTAGCGATCTCCATGACGGTCTTGTGCTCACGCTTTGCGCCCTTGAGCATCTTGTCGTCGCCGGTGTCGCCGTCGCTGGTCAGGTGTCCCACGTCGGTGATGTTCATGACACGCTTAACGTCAAGGCCTGTGAAGCGGAGGTACTTCTCCAGCACGTCCTCCATGATGTAGCTCCTCAGGTTGCCGATGTGGGCGAAGTGATAAACAGTGGGGCCGCAGGTGTACATACTTACCTTCCCGGCCTCTCTGGGGACGAAGTCCTCCTTTTTGTGCGAAAGTGAATTGTATAGCTGCATTTTTATCCTCCCTTTCAATAGGTATCGTTGTCCGGCACGTCAAGATGCCTCTTATAGCGCTTGGGTATATTTATGTCAAGTATCAGGCCCAGCTCCTCAAAGAATTCTCCGATACATCTCAGGCCGTCCTTATAGAAGGCGCCGATCCGCTTATCCTTGAAGGGTATCCCCTTGTAGTCCGGAGGGCAGACGAAGGTCCAGTCTGCGCCCTCTGCGTCGAATATTATCCGGAAGAAGCGGTCGATATCGGTGTCCTTGAAGCCGGCCTTCATCAGCAGGATATGATGCTCAACAGCCTCGTCGATCTGGCAAAGGACTGCGGTCTGCCCGTCGAAGGAGATCACAGCCATCATGGGCTCGCCCTTTTTCAGGGCCTTGTCTGCCGACTCAGCGTCAGGGTATCTTATGATGTTCATGTCTCCTCCTTTTTCAGCTCCGACAGCTCCTGTTTCAGGCTCTCCACCTCCACACGGAGGCGGCACAGCTCCTGGGAAACGGGATCGGGGATATGGATCTGGTCGATCTCCTGAGTAACGCTCCCCACCTTCCTGCCGTTCATGCGGACCACTCTTGCCGGGACTCCCACGGCGGTACAGTTGTCGGGTATGGCCGTCAGGACCACTGCATTGGCGGCGATCTTCACGTTATTGCCCACCTTGAATGGCCCCAGCACCTTTGCTCCCGAGCCCACAAGGACGTTGTTCCCAAGAGTGGGGTGGCGCTTGCCCTTGTCCTTGCCGGTGCCGCCAAGGGTGACTCCCTGATACAGCAGGCAGTTGTCCCCAAGGACGGCGGTCTCGCCGATCACCACGCCCATACCGTGGTCGATGAAGAGCCCCCTTCCGATCTTAGCGCCGGGGTGGATCTCGATACCGGTCCGGCTGCGGGCCCACTGGGATATGATCCTTGCGGACGTAAAGTGGCCGTGCATATACAGCCTGTGGGCGATCCTGTAGCAGCGTATGGCCACGAGGCTGGGATAGGTCAGGAGGATCTCCAGAGTATTCCTTGCGGCCGGATCTCTCTCCTTGATGATGCGTATATCTCTTCTAATGGTATCGAACAATTCTCAAACCTCCTATCTCCCCAAAAGCAAAAGCCCCCGGAGGAATTTCCTCCGGAGGCGCAAAGATGCACGGTCCCACTCCGACTTATAACTCTGATCCGTAACGAGGAGAACGCCGGAGGATACTTGCCGCTCATGCGGCTTCCCCACCGGAGCATGATGACAGTTGCACTTCGCCGATCCCGCCCTGCGTCCTCGCACCGGCCGGACGCTCTCTGAAGGGCAGCGGAGGGGTTACTCTAACTGCTGAGCTTTTACTGATAATAGGTATTTTCTATATTATATACCATTACAGGGTTTTTTGTCAAGAGCTTTCTTTCATATCAAAGGAAGCAGCGATCTTCATCTGAGTATCCTTGTCCTCGCACTTGACCACGAAGCTGTATACCAGATCCTCTGAGGGCAGCAGGTCTACCCAAAGGCCCTCGCCGTACCCCATGATAAAGACGTGACTGTTCTCCTTTTCAAAGATATACGCATCGCTTCCGAAGGGCGAATACACGAGCCCGTTTGCAAGACGAATGGACTTCTCACCGTCCTCTCCAAGGCTCTTCATCTCCTCATCGGTGACGGTCAGCAGAGCCTTTGTGTAGCCGTATCTTGTGTCCACATCATAGCCCAGGTCTCTCAGGGGCTGATACAGCACCTCGTCCTCAGTGCCGGAGAGCCCTGCTGCTTCAAAGATGGCATTTATGTAGAGATCGTCCTCTTCGTATGTCTCACTTTCCTCAGACCAGTCGTATTCAAAGCCGCCGGTTATCCCTACGGTGGGAAGGGTGTCCTCGTCCGTATCCCGGAAGCTGACCAGAGTGCCGCCCTCCTTTGCATTCAGACCGGCAGGAGCGTAAAACGAGATCCCGCTTTCAAGGGAGTACTCCTCCCAGTCATCGGGGATCTCTTCGGCGCTCTCCGGCAAAGGCAGGGCACGGGTCATATCTCCGCTGAGTATCTCATCGGCGTACTCCTTTGCCTCTGCGACGATCTCCTCATCGGACTGTGTGGGTATCTCGAAGTCGAGCTCCTGCTCAGAGCCCTCGTCAGAGATCTCCTCTGAGCTCTCCTCCTCGGAAGGCTCCGGCTCGGCGCCTGTGTCGTCAACTCCGCAGGCTGTCAGTGTCAGGGCAGCTCCCAAAAGAGCCGCAAGTATCAGTTTCTTCATAGTTCCTCCTTAATCCAGTGTAATGCTTGATGCGATGCGCATGGCAGTTTCAAGGTCTCCCCCAGCAGCAAGAGCGGTATATTCCTTGTCGTCAGTCAGCAGATCTATCATAAAGCCCACCTGGCCCTCTTCTAAGTATTTCTCGCCAAACCGCATTATGTACACATCGTACTCCTCCCGGGGTATCATGAAAACTCTGTCATAGAACATAAAGCCTGCGCCCATTCCGTAGATCGTATCCCGGAGCTCCTCGTCCTCCAGAGCGTCCACCTCTTCCCTTGTCAGCAGCAGGTAATTACGCATATAGCTCCGATCCGAGCCGTCATATCCCAGCCCCAGAGCCTCAAAGGCACGAGCCTTTTTTTCTTTCTCACGTTCCAAATATTCCTCCGTGAGCTCCGCCAGATCAGAGTCCTCCGGCTCAGCATCGGGGTCGTCCAGCATAGTGACAGATCCGCAGCTCTGAGAGGTATATACCACGCCAAACCCGTTATCTTCCTGGACACTGTCCGCCGGACAGGAGATGCTCATGCCGTAATGGCTGACCCTCTGCCAGTCCTCAGGCACGGTCCGGTACTCCTCCGGCACCTTATACGGCTCCAGATCCAGATAGCTTGCCATGCTTTCCATCATGTTATCTACCTTTTCCTGCAGCTCAGAGGAGCCGTCCTTGTACTTCTTTCCGTCAATGACGATACTTCCCTCGTCGTCGATATAAGCAGTGGGAGCGTCGGTGAGCTCCTCAGTTTCCGGCTCAGTCTCCTCCTCGGTCACTTCCTCAGTGACCTCCTCGGAAGAGCTCTCGGCCTCTGCACCGGGAGAGCTGTCGTAGTCTCCGCAGCCGGTCAGCAGAAGGGCTGCGGCAAGTAATATGGTCAGTCTTTTCATTCCCCTCATTCCTTTCCGAAGGACACTGCCGCTCTCAGGGCGTCCTTGCTGCTGTCGGAGTAGGTCACTCCCAGGCTCATATGGTCGCTGCCGTCCACCACGAAGGCGCAGTAGCTGGGCTGGTCGAAGTCGGCAAAGTGCAGTACGAAGGACTCAACGCCCTTCCCCTCCACATGATATACCCTGTCCACCTGATCGTACAGCGTGGCGATAGAGTCAAGGGTGTCCTTGGTCTCCTGATCGGCGGAGGCATACTCCTCCGGCGTTATGTTGAAATAGCAGCTGAAAAAGCTCCTGTTGGTGCCGTCGAAATCCTTCCCCACACCGGCGAAGGCGCTTGTGTACAGCTCTCTGAACTGCTCGTCGTTATAGGTAAGGGTCATGTCCTTCACCAGGTTCATGGTCACACCGCCGCCGTCTATCAAGGCGGAGTCCTCACCGGGCGCCTTGCAGACGCTGCCCTCCGGCATTGCGAAGCTCAGTCCCAGCTCGGTCATGGTGATCCAGCCGTCAGGGAGCACCTTAAGATCCTCCGGCACCTCAGAGAGGATCACGCTCCCGGTCTGATAATGAAGGTCAGCGTTCACATCGGGGTCCTCCTCGTGTTCCTCCTCAGTGGGAGCTTCTGTCTCCTCATCAGTCTCTTCCTCCGTGGGAGGCTCAGTCTCCTCCTCGGTCTCTTCCTCCGTGGGAGGCTCTGTCTCCTCCTCGGTCTCTTCCTCAGCGACCTCCTCGGTGACCTCCTGGGACGAGCTCTCCTGCTCCTCCCCGGCCTCGTCATAGGCTCCGCAGCCGGTCAGCAGAAGAGCTGACGCAAGTATGATCAAGATCCTTTTCATGGTGTTCCCTCCAGTTTCTCGCTGCACCACTGTGCAGCCTGTTCCATAAAGCTCTTCTCGCCCTGCTCCGTCAGGGTGAAATGCCGGCTGCCCTCATCAAGGCTCCGCTGAGCCAAGTCCAGCGCTCCGGTCAGGTCTCCGGCGAAGATCCGGCACAGCAGCTTCTCCGTCCGGCAGTCCGCCTCACGGCCCTCCAGAGCCCGGCTGTCCAGCAGCTCCTCAAAGGCGGCGGTGTCCGGAAAGACCTCAAGGGCGTTCTCGGCCATGTCGTTTGCGGCCGCAAGAGCCCTCGCCGCCTGCTCCTCTGTCAGTTCCCCCTCGATCGGGAGCTCAATAAGGCCGGTCCGGTAAAAGTCAGTGACGAAGGCGCCGTTCACATGGAAGCTGACGGGCTTTCCGGCGGTCTCGTCTGCGATCCCTAGGATCTCCCAGAAAATGGGGTCCAGAGCCCTTGACTTGACATAGACCGTGGCCCTCAGCCGGATCTGGTCCTCGTCGGTGAAGGCCGGGATCAGGTCCAGCCACACGATCATCTCGCCCCTGACCTTATAGGTAAAGCCGGCGATCTGCTTGCAGCCGAGGCTCCTTGCCTCACGCCGGATCACGGCCTCCGTCAGGGCCTTATAGCTCCGCATTTTCCTCTGGAGCTCCCTTGTCATCTTCATACTGAGCTCGCTCCCCCGTCTGTGGTGCGGATGGCAGTCCCGGCGAAGAAGGCTGAGCTCTCCTCAGTGCAGGTCCGGAAGGGCAGCACCGGCAGGCCGTTATCGCCGAAGAGCCTTACCTCGCCGTAGTTGGTCCAAAGGTAGCGCACGTTCTCCGGCTCCGGCACCTTGGCCGATGAGAGGATGATCCTATAGCCGTCGATGCGGCCCTCCTCGGCCGGATACCACTGTCCGTCAGCCCCCGCCAGCTCAAAGTCCCCGATCCAGCCCTCCTGCGCTCTGAGGGTGCAGGCCGGGCTGTAGTTGTGGAGGAAGACCGCTATCCTTCCGCCAAAGGGGGTGTGGTAAGAGTACCTCGGCGCCATGGTCAGGCTGTTCCCCAGCAGGCCGTAGACCTCGCTCATGGCCTGCAGATAGAGCCGGCGGCCCACCTCGCTCTTGTCTATGGGGTGAATATTGTTGAATTCTCCGCAGTCCAGCGCCGGCGCAAGCCCGGTGTTCCTCACGGTGCGGAAGACCTTCTCCTGAGCCTCACGGATAAGGCACCAGTGCTTGTAGTCCGGGTCCTCTGCGTAGCGGAACATGGGGAGCTGCACGATCATGAAGGGCAGCTCGTCGTCACGGAAGGTGTCCCTCCAGCACTGGATCATGGAGCAGAACAGCGGATAGTAGGCCCCCGGGCGGTGGTCGTCGGACTCCCCCTGATACCAGAGGACTCCTCTTGCGGAATAGGGTGCGACTCGGCTGACCATAGTGTCATATAGGCCGCAGGGCCGCATGGGGTTTTTGATGCCCATGGGTCCGGGATAGCGGTTCTCGCCGCAGATCTTTAGCACCTCCGCCCACTTCGCATCGGGGCGCTGTGCGTAGATCTCCTGCATCTTCCGCTCCCACTGTGCCTGATAGACGAGATAGTCGTCGTACTCCCGGATCATCTCCTGATCGGTCTTGCCGGAGACTGCCCTGTCGTAGTCCTGAAGATAGGGGACGAGGCGGCTGTCCCGTTCAAGATAGTCTCTCCTCATCCAAGCAGAGGCGGAGGTGCCGCCCCAGTTGCAGCCCAAGATCCCCACGGTGACCCCGAGGGTGCGGCTGAGCTCCTTGGCGAAGTAGTACCCCACCGCAGACCAAGCTCTGCTGCCCTCCTCAGAAGGCAGTCCCCAGCCGGTATTCGCCTCCATTTCCCGGAGCTTCTCGTCTTTCATCTCACACTTTGGCGTGTAGTAATACCTGACGTTCTCGGCGGAGCAGCCTGCAAGCTCCTCCGCTCCGTTCTTATCGCTGCGGAGCTCGAACTCCATATTGGACTGGCCTCCTGCGATCCAGACCTCCCCCAAGGCCACGTTGGTGAAGCGGAGAGTCTCCTCTCCGGACTCCACCACAAGGCTGCACGAGGGCATGGCCGGCATAGCCGGCAGCAGGGCCTCCCAGCGCTCGCCTGTTACCACGGCACGGGCAGAAACGGAGAGCTCCGGAACACTTACTGTTATCCCGGAGCCCTGGCTGCACACGCCGAATATCCTTACGGGCTTCTCACGCTGGAGCACCATATTATCGCTGAATACTGACGCACACTTTATCATATTATTCTCCTGCGGTATCGCCGTCTATGTAAACGACCCTATTTTTCTCCAGATTGTGGAGGAACATGAACCTTGCCTCGTCACGGCATTCCGGCTTGATCATGTAGTACATATAGTCCTCCAGCAGGTTGAGGCGGCTGGCGGTCCTGCCCTCCAGCTTGAACTGCTCAAAGCCCATGGGGACGTACTTCTCCCAGATAGCGTCGGGAGAGACATGGGTCCTCAGGTCCTTGATCTCGAAGATCGTCCTCTCACGGCACTTGCAGTTGATCACGGTATTTATGTTCCTGTCGGTGTAGTCGCCCACCCTAAAGGGCTCGCCGGGGTGGTTTTTCAGGTGCTCGTTGTAGAGGATCTGCTGCTCGCCGATAAGGTCGTAGTGGGTCTTGCGCAGCTTGCACTCCGGGTCGCAGCAGGCATTGGCAAGGATCTCGATCTTATCCTTATGAGGGAGCCTTTCGAGGATGTCGAACTTGTTGTTGAAGTCGTAGTCCAGCACCACGATGTGGTAGTCCTTCTCCAGCTCAGCGTCCAGCTCGCCCTCGTCGGTGATCCTCTTGCAGGTAGAGCTGGTCAGCTTATAGTTGGGATAGGTGGTGCGGATATAGTCCTCTAAAAGGGGAGAATTGACGATGACCTCGTTGAAGCCGTTGTCCGCCAGCTTCATGATGGTGTTGCAGAACTCATCGTGAAGGTGCTCCTCCTTCAAGACCGGGTTGGTGAAGGTGAAGCGCAGGGGTATGCCGGCATTGTTGGCGGCAGCGATAGCCTGCTTCATAAATTCTATCTTGGTGACTCCTCCCACGGTCCTTCCGCCGTTCCAAACGGCAGGCGGGAAAACTCCGTAGAACGATGCGATCTCCACGCCCTCCCGGAAATACTGGGGAGCGTGTTTCAGCATCGTTGCGAATACCAGGTTGAATTTCAGGTTATTTGTAAAATTCGGCAGATGAAATCTAACTCTCATGATCATATCCTCCCTATCACTTGAACGTCAGTGCGCCGGTGTTCTCAAGGTTTTTCAGCAGCCTGAACCTTGCCTCGTCACGGCACTCAGGCTTTATCATGTAATACATATAGGTTTCAAGGATATTCAGATGTCCGGCGGTCCTGCCCTCGATCTTGAACTGCTCGAAGCCCATGGGGACGTACTTTTCCCAGATGTCGTCGGGAGAGATATGTGTCCTCAGGCCCCTGATTTCGAAGATGCCTCTCTGGGAGAAGGGGCAGTCACGGAAGCGCTCCGGGTCGTGCTTCTCAACGTTGAAGGGCACGTTGGGGAACTTCTTTATGTGCTCGCAGTAGGCGATCTGCTGCTTGCCGATAGAGAGATAGTGGGCCGAGCGCCGTGGACATCCCGGCTCGCAGCAGGCGTTGACCAGGAGCTCGCAGTCCTGCTTCCGGGGGAGCTTTTCCAGCACCTCGAAGTTGTTGTTGAAGTCGTAGTCCACCACCACGATGCTGTAGTCCTTCTCCAGCTCGGCCTTCAGAGCCTCGGGATCGGTGATCCTCTTGCAGGTAGAGCTGGTCAGCTTGTACTTGGGGTAGTTCCTGCGGATATAGTCCTCTAAGAGCGGCGAGAAGACTATGGCCTCGTTCATGCCGTTGTTGGCCATGTTCATGACCATGTTGCAGAAGTCGTCGGACAGGTGCTTCTTCTCCAGCGCAGGATTGGTGAAGGTAAAGCGCAGGGGTATGCCTCTGTCGTTGAAGGCCTTGATGACGCTGCGGACGAAGCTCCTGTCACAGACGCCGGGCTGGGTCCTGCCGCCGTTCCATATAGAAGGCGGGAAAACTCCGTAGAAGGACGCTATCTCGACGCCCTCTCTGAAATACTCCGGACAGCCTCTGAGCATCTCGGCGAACATAAGGTTCAGCCTGAACCTGCCTGCGAAGTCCGGAAGATGAAATCTAACTCGCATAATTCCTCCTTATAGCTTGACGACGCCGTTGCGCTGCAAATTCACCATGAAGATCATCCTTGCCTCGTCACGGAACTCGGGCTTTACCATGTACTGCATATAGACCTCCACCAGGTATATCAGCGAGGCGGTCCTGCCCTCGATCTTGAACTGCTCAAAGCCCATGGGGACGTATCTCTCCCAGAGGGCCTCCGGTGTGACGCAGGTGCTGAGCTTGAAGATCTCGAAGATCGAGCGTGCTCTTGCCCTGCACTTGATGCTGTTGTGCTCGTTGTCGGTGTCGTATTTATCCATATCGAACTGTGCCGGGTCCATGGACCTTCTGTAGTCACGGTAGGCGATCATCTCCTTGCCCATGAGCTCATAGTGGCGCTTCCTGTTAGGGCAGCCCGGGTCGCAGCAGGAATTGACCAGCACCTCGATCATCTCCTTATGGGGCAGCCTCTCCAGCACATCGAATTTATTGTTGAAATTGTAGTCCAGCACAAGGATATGATAGTCCTTCTCCAGCTCCTCCCTGAGCTTCTGCTCATCGGTTATCATGCGGCAGGTGGAGCTTGTGATCTTGTAATCAGGATAGGTCCTGCGGATATAGTCCTCTAGCAGCGGAGAATTGACGATGACCTCGTTGAGGCCGTTCCCGGCGATCTGCATGACTCTGTTGCAGATCGGGTCGCTGAGCTCCTCCTCAGTGAGGACCGGGTTAGTGAAGGTGAACCTCAGCGGTATGCTCTTGCTGTTGAAGGCCTTGATGATCCGCTGGGCCACGTCGTCCCTGTAAATGCCGTGGACCGTGCGTCCGCCGTTCCAAACGCACTCCGGGAAGGTCCCGTAGAACGAGGCGATCCCTACGCCGTCCCTGAAAAACTGCGGACAGTTCTCCAGCATATTCGCAAAGACCATATTGAACTGGAACTGCCAGAAAAAGTCAGGCAGATGAAATCTTGCTCCCATGCTTCCTCCTATATCACCTGATGCCGAAGCCCACACAGTCGCCGCGCTCCGCAGCGACCTCATAGCCGACAGACTCGATCCGTCTTTGCAGACAGCCCCGGCACTCTGCGGCCTCCTCACCAGTGCAGATCTTATTGTCGTAAAGGTCGTACTTCTTCCGCACGTCCACCGGCGAAAGATTTGGCATGACCACGTTGCAGCCTGTTTTCAGCCCCTGCTCTCTTCCCGTGGGAGAGATCGTGCCAAGGGCGGTCGTGGCCGGCAGCAGCACCCTCGGGAACATCAGTCTCAGGATCCCCAGCAGCCTCAGCGTAAGTGCAAGCGTGCCGCCCTTCTCCTCCGCAAAGGGAGTGCTGTGGTGGGGGACGAAGGGGCCTATGCCGATCATCTGGGGCCTGAGCTCCTGTAGGAACCTCAGGTCGGCGATGATGTGCTCAGTGGTCTGGAAGGGGGCTCCCACCATGAAGCCTGCGCCCACCTGATAGCCCAGCTCCCTCAGTGTGAAAAGGCACTCCTTCCGGTTTTTTAGGCTCATCTCCTCCGGGTGGAGCCTTGCGTAGAGCTTCTCCGAGGCGGCCTCGTGCCGCAGGAGATAGCGGTCGGCGCCGGCCTCCCTGAGCCTGCGGTAGCTCTCGTTGGAGCGCTCCCCCATGGACAGCGTCACGGCGCAGTCGGGGTATTTTTCCTTTAGCTCACGGATAACTCCGCACAGGAACTCGTCCGTGAAGGCGGCGTCCTCTCCGCCCTGCATGACGAAGGTGCGGAAGCCCAGCTCATAGCCGTTCTCGGCGCAGAGCATGATCTGCTCCCTGCTGAGCCGGTAGCGGTCGGCGTCACGGTTGCTCCTGCGGATCCCGCAGTAAAGGCAGTCGTTTTTGCAGTAACTGGACACCTCGATCAGGCCTCTCAGGAAGACCTTTTTCCCGTAGTGGAGCTGTCTCACCTCATCTGCACGGCTGCGCAGGAGCTGGGCAGAGTCCGGATCATCGGTCTCGATAAGAGCCTTCAGCTCCCCGTCGGACAGGTCGCAGCTCTCATACAGCTTTTCAACTAACTCGGTCATATCAGCCTCCCAGCCGGATCATCTCGTCGATGCACTTCCTTGCGGAGGCGATCAGCTCATCGTCCATCAGGATCTCAAAGGCCTCGCCGGTGTCCATTCCTTTCAGTGAGTTATAAACGTCCGGCAGCGTGGTCAGCTTCATATTTCGACAGACTATGTCCTTCGTCACCGGCCAGAACTTCTTGTCGGGGCAGTCGTACTGCAAGTGCTCCGAGATAGAGGTCTCGGTGCCGATGATGAACTCCCTGTGGTCGGACTTTTTGGCGAAGTCCATGATACCGCTGGTGGAGCCCACATAGTCAGCCAGCTCGACTACCGCCGGGACACACTCCGGGTGGACGAGGAACAGAGCCTCCGGGTGCTCCTCCTTGGCCTTCATGACCTCCCTTGCAGTGATCGCAGCGTGAGTGGGACAGCCGCCGTGGAGGAGCTTGATGTCCTTCTCGGGGCACTGGGACTTCACCCAGCTCCCTAGATTGCAGTCCGGTATGAACAGCAGCTTGTCGCTGTCAAGAGCTCTCACGATACGCAGGGCGCTGGAGGAGGTGACGCACACATCGCACACAGTTTTCAGCGAGGCGGTGGTGTTGATATAGGCTACAACAGTGCGGTCGGGCTCCATTTCTCTGATCTGAGAGATCAGCTCCTTGTCCATCTGCTCGGCCATGGGGCATCCGGCGTTCCTGTTTGCCAGAAAGACTCTTTTCTGGGGCGAGAGCATCTTAGCGGTCTCGGCCATGAAGTGGACTCCGCAGAAGAGGATATTGTCGGCATCGGTCTTAGTTGCGTCGACGCTCAGCTTGTAGCTGTCGCCGGTGAAGTCAGCGATCTCCACTATCTCACGGGCCTGGTAGCTGTGGGCGAGGATAGCGGTATTTGTTTCTTTTTTCAGGCGGACGATCTGGTCCTGCAATTCACGAACGGTCATAGTAAAACTCCTTCTGAAACTTTCGGCGAGGCCAAAAGTGTACTATCGATATAATTATACCACAGAATGCCGAATAAAGCAACTGTTTTTAGCTGTAAGTTGTCATGTTTGAGCTGCAAGGGACGAGATCCGGATCGTAGGGACGGCCATTGGCCGTCCGTCCAATTCGGAATTATACCCCTCCGCCCCTTCGGGGCACCTCCCCTTTCAGGGGAGGCTGTTTTTGTAAGGGCGAATTCCGTTCGCCCGGCCCTCTTCGATCGTTTTCATGTGCATAAGACCTCACCGCCCGGCTTTAGCCGGGCGGCACTGGTGGGCAAAGAGGAACACCTCCGGAGGGGAGGGCTTTAACAAAAAACTGGTACAAAAGCCGGCGGACCTCCCCTCTCTTCGGTTTTCCTCTCTGCACTCTCTTTTCCCTCACACCCCACCCCGCCGGCTTTTGACTATCCTTCGCAGGACCCTTCGGGCCTGCTGGAGTGGTATTTCTGGGGCGGTGGGTCTG
>JAFUAO010000057.1 GCA_017460665.1 Ruminococcus sp. | reverse complement strand
CGACTTTAAGCGACTCGCCGAAAACTCCCACAAGTGAGGCGTTTATGGCGCAGGTGGGGCCGCCGGACTGCGCTACTGCGATGTTCATCATAGTTGTTACCCTCTCATTTCCTTGCTTTGTACCTTAATTATACCACGGTGCATGGAAAATTGCAACTGTTATCCGCTCCGGCTGTCCCCTGTTTTTGTATCATGCCTTGCATTATCTCTGCAAATGTGTTATAATAATTACACAGCGCAGCTCTCATGAGCCTGCGAAAGGAGGTCATCATGTCACCCAAAGAAGAATTTATCGCTATATATCAGGAGAATATCAAGCGTCCCGGCGCTGATAAGCTGCTGGACTTCCTCAAAAGGAGCGACTTTTTCACCGCTCCCAGCAGCACCCGGTTCCACGGCTCCTACGAAGGCGGGCTGGTCCAGCACAGCCTGAACGTGTACCACTGCCTCAAGGACTACCTCTCACGTCCCAGGACCAAGGAGCTGTACAAAATGGACTTCTCGGAGGAAACGATCGCGATCGTGGCCCTTCTCCACGACATCTGCAAGGTCAACTTCTACACCACCGAGATGCGCAACCGCAAAAATGAGGAGACCGGACAGTGGGAGAAGGTGCCGTTCTACACGATCAACGACACCCTTCCCTACGGACACGGCGAGAAGAGCGTGTACATCATCTCGGGCTACCTCTACGGCGAGGGGCGGCTGACCCGGGACGAGGCCTTCGCTATCCGCTGGCACATGGGCTTTTCCGGTATCGAGGACAAGAACACGATCGGCAAGGCGCTGGAGATGTTCCCGCTGGCCTTCGCCCTTCACGTCGCCGATATGGAGGCCACCTACTTCCTGGAAGGGAGCAGTAAGTGAGTTATGAGTTATCAGTTTCGAGTGCTTAGTTCAAAGTTCCTAAGGGAACACCTTAACTATGCACTGATAACTCGTCACTAAGAACTAACAAAGGAGTTTTTTTATGAATTGGTACGATAACGCCATAATCTATCACATCTATCCCCTGGGCTTCTGCGGAGCCCCTAAGTTCAACGACGGCGGCGAGGTGGTCTACCGCCTTGACAAGGTGATCGACTGGATCCCTCATCTGCTGGAGATGAACGTTGACGCTGTCTACTTCGGGCCTGTTTTTGAGTCGGTGGAGCACGGCTACGACACCACTGACTACAAGAAGATCGACCGGAGACTGGGCGACAATAATTCCTTCCGCAATATCTGCAACAAGCTCCATGAGGCCGGCATAAGAGTCATCTTGGACGGAGTTTTCAACCACGTCGGAAGAAAGTTCCCTCAGTTCGTCGATATTCAGGAGAAGGGCCAGAGCAGCGGCTACTGCGACTGGTTCGCAAACCTCAACTTCGGCGGCCCCTCACCCTGCGGAGATCCCTTCTGGTATGAGGGCTGGAACGGCCACTACAATCTGGTCAAGCTCAACCTGAGGAACGTTGGGGTCTGCGACCACCTCATCGACGCTATCAACTACTGGATCGAGGAGTTCAAGATCGACGGCATACGCTTCGACGCCGCCGACTGCATAGACTTCGACTTCTTCAAGAGGATCCGCTCCTTCTGCAAGGGCAAGCGTCCGGACTTCTGGCTCATGGGCGAGATCATCCACGGCGACTACAACCGCTGGGCCAACCCGGAGATGCTGGACAGCGTCACTAACTATGAGTGCTACAAGGGGCTGTACTCCTCCCACAACGACAAGAACTACTTCGAGATAGACTACTCCATCAACCGCCAGTCCGGCGCAAACGGCGGTATCTACCGGAACATCGACCTGTATACCTTCGTGGACAACCACGATGTGAACCGCCTTGCCAGCACTGTGAACGACCCGGCACATCTGCCGCTGATCTACACTCTGCTGTACGCAATGCCCGGCATACCCTCAATCTACTACGGCAGTGAGTACGGTATCCAGGGCCGGAAGGAGCACCACTCCGACGATAATTTGCGCCCCTGCCTGCACCTTGCGGACATGGAGAGGGAGAACACCGCCCTCTACCGCCACATCGTGAAGCTGGGAAGGATCTACCGGGCCTATCCTGCCCTGAGAACAGGCACCTATGAGAGGATCAGCATCACCAATCAGCAGCTCCTGTTCAAGAAGATCCTTGGGGACCAGACCGTCTATGTTGCGCTCAATCTGGGCAACTACGACTACGACCTGAGCTTCGGCACACATCTGCCGGCTCTGGTGGACGTTATCGGCGGAAGACCGATAGCTGTGGAGAACGGCAGCGCCTATGTGAAGATGCCGCCTTACTCCGCAATGATCATCGTTTCAGACGACATCGTCAACGACCAGCCTGACATCCAGCCGGACGCCTCACCGATCCACGAGGACAAGGATACTGAGCTTGTGATCGGAGGAAGGTACCGTCATTTCAAGGGCGGCGAGTACGAGCTGATAGCTGTTGCACGGCACAGCGAGAACAACGAGGAGCTTGTGATCTACAAGTCCCTCAGCGACGGACAGGTCTGGGCAAGACCGAAGTCGATGTTCATCGGCAAGGCCGGTGACGTAAGGAGATTTACGCTGTTATAAGAAAAAGGGACTGCTCACGCAGTCCCTTTTTCAGTTCGGAGTTATTAGTGCATAGTTATTAGTTGTTGTGTCCGCCGTTGGCGGACGAAATAAATAATAATTGCGGGGTGCAGGGAGCCGCTCGCTCCCTGCCGGGATCCAAGGGCAGAGCCCTGCATTGCGTTAAAGAGCTCCGCAAGGGGTGAATTGAAAAACAGTCCGGGGGACTGTTTT
>JAFUAO010000056.1 GCA_017460665.1 Ruminococcus sp. | reverse complement strand
GTCAAGCCTTTTCAAAGGCTTGCGGAGTCCAGAGGCAGAGCCTCTGGTCGCCCTCCGCAGAGGGCGAAACTCTCCTTACGAAGGCGCCTCGCAAGGGGTGAATGAAAAAACAGTCCGGGGGACTGTTTTTTCAGAGGGGACGCCTTGTAAGAGAAGGCGTCCCCTTCCACCGGTCCATAATGTAGGCCTTGCCGCTCAGCGGCAACGAGGCAGGTGGCGTCGAACGGGCCGGACATTTCACAAAAGGCACGGGCGAACGATGTTCGCCCCTACAATTTGTTTCCGGAGGTCCGATCGATCGGCCGGGACGTCGAGGACGCCGTCCCCTACACAATGTATACGGCGCACGGGCGAACGATGTTCGCCCATACGATATGTTTTTCAACATTCCATGACCAAAAAGTGAATTTTTGTAAAAGTCCTTGACAAGGGCTGGGCTTGGTGCTACAATTAAAGTAGCACAATGTGCACAAATGCACATAAATGAGAGGGGAAATTTCTATGAAGTATTTTTCTAAGGCTTTAGCAGCCGCCGCAGCCGCCGCACTGACGCTGTCCGGCTCCGCTGCTCTGCCGGGAGCGCTCTACACTCCGCTGACAACGGCCTCAGCCGTTGACGACACCAACGACGACTGGCTCCACGCAAAAGGCAGCCGGCTCTATGACATGAACGGCAACG
The DNA here is from genome assembly GCA_017460665.1 of Ruminococcus sp. GTDB lineage: Bacteria > Bacillota > Clostridia > Oscillospirales > Ruminococcaceae > Ruminococcus. The sequence continues at coordinate 4,108 of JAFUAO010000056.1, read as the reverse complement.
AGGTATGGCTCACGGGCGCAAACTGGTTCGGCTTCAACTGCACCGAGTGCGTGCCTCACTACCTCTGGAGCGGCGACATCGACGACATGGTGAAGGACATCGCAGATCACGGCGTAAACGTGCTCCGCCTGCCCGTTTCCACCGAGCTGCTCTACAACTGGATGATCGGCGATCCCGATCCTATCGAGAGCGTCAACCCTAACGACGATCCAAACTACCCGATCAACATCGACCTGATCAACCCCGACGGCTCCATTGCCAACAGCCAGCAGACCTTTGACGTGCTCCTTGCTAAGTGCAAAAAGTACGGTATCAAGGCCTTTATCGACATCCACAGCCCTGAGTCTAACAACTCCGGACATAACTACGGCCTGTGGTACGGCAAGAGCTTCACCGGCAGAGACGGCAAGGAGGTCGAGGTAACTACCGACGTGTGGATCGAGACTCTTGCCTGGTGTGCAGATCACTACAAGGGCGACGACACCCTCATCGGCTTCGACCTGAAGAACGAGCCTCACAGCAAGTACGGCGGAGCTCCTGTTGACGCTATCTGGGACGACTCCAACGCTCCCAATAACTGGAAGCAGGCCGCAGAGGACTGCGCTGACGCTATCCTTGCGAAAAACCCCAACGCTCTGATCCTTATCGAGGGCGTAGAGGGCTTCGAGGGATACGGCGCTTGGTGGGGCGGAAACCTCCGTGGCGTGGAAAAGTACCCCGTAATGCCAGACGCAGGAACTTCTCAGATCGTTTATTCTCCCCATGACTACGGCCCTGTCGTAAGCGACCAGCCTTGGTTCCACAAGGACTTCACCGAGGATACCCTTCTGGACGACTACTGGCGTGACACATGGGCATATCTGGTCGAAAAGGATATGTACCCTCTGCTCATCGGCGAGTGGGGCGGACGTCTTGACGGCGGAGATAACGAGAAGTGGCTGGGCCTGATCCGTGACTACATGATCAAGAACCATATCAACCACACCTTCTGGTGCCTGAACGATGATTCCGGCGATACAGGCGGACTTTGGAAGGATATACAGTTCGGCGTGACAAGGAACGCTGACGGCTCTATCGAGGCTAAGACCACGATCAACTGGGATCAGGAGAAGTACGATACCTACTACTATCCCGCTATCTGGAAGACCCTTGACTCAAAGAAGCCTATCGGTCTTGACCACCAGGTGGCTCTTGGAGCAAACGGTATCTCGCTGAACGATTTCTACGCAAATTACGCCAGCAGCGAGGGCAGCAACCTTGACGGCGGAACAAAGTCCTCCGGCACTATCGTTGAGCCTGACGACCCCAAGGTGACCACGGTCCCTGCCACAACTGCTGCTCCCAAGACCACTACTAAGGCTGTCACAACAGCGGCAGTCACCACCGCAGCAGTTACCACAACGGTTTTTACGCCATCGTCCGCAGAAAAGCCGGGCGACGCAAACTGTGACGGGAAGGTGGACCTCCAGGACGCTGTAGCGATCTTGCAGTATGCGGCACTTCCGGCGAAATACAGCCTTTCGGACAAGGGCATCGCCAACGCAGACGTTGTTGACAACGGCACCAGCGGCGTAAACGGCATCGATGCTCTGGCGATCCAGATGGTGGACGCACACATCATCTCTGAGGCTGACCTGCCGATCACCAAGGACTTCCTTGACGCAAACAAGTAAAAAAAGAAAAGAGCGGCGAATGTGCCGCTCTTTTTTATGCCTCCTGGGAGGCTGTCATGACTGGCTTGTGGTGCTGGGCTGGATAGTGTCCAGACGGGTGAAATAGCTCTCGGTGTACTCTCTGAACTGCCTGCGGAAGCTCTCATCGTTCTCCTTGACATCGTGGAGGTAGGCGTGGATATTGGTCTTTTCGTCAGTTTCGATAAGGCAGCCGGCGATGTTGGAGCAGTGGTCGGAAACTCTCTCCAGGTTAGTGAGTATATCCTGGAAGATGTAGCCCAGCTCCACTGTACACTCGTCGTTTTGCAGGCGGCGGATATGGCGGTTCTTCAGCTCTGTGCTCAGGTTGTCCACCACCTCTTCAAGAGGCTCCACCTTGTGAGCGATGCTCAGGTCATTGGTGATATAGGCGTCGAAGGCACGCTCGATATTCTCCTGTATGGCGTCGGTTATGACGAGGAGCTCGCTTATGCACTCCTCTGAGAACTTGATGTTCTTCTCGTGCATCTCCTGTACGGACTCCACCAGATTTACCGAGTGGTCCGAGATACGCTCGAAGTTGCCCACACAGTGCATCATCTTTGAGACCTTTCGGCTGTCGGCGCCGGTAACGGAGCTCTTTGAGATCCTGATCAGATAGCTGTTGATCTTGTCCTCGAAGTGGTCGATAAGGTCCTCACGCTCGATAATGGACTGAGCCATTTTCTCGTCGTAGGAGGACGCCACCAGCATATGGAGGGAGTCCTCGATGGCCTCACGGGTGATGTTGGCCATTTCAACGGTAGCGCTCCGGCAGGTCTCAACAGCCACACTGGGGGTCTTGAGGAAGCGGTCGTCCAGACCGGCGATCTTCAGGCCCTCCTCCTCGGCATCGTCCTTGCCGGGCTTGTCCCTGACGACAAGGTGCGAGAGCCAAACGAGCTGCTTGGTGAAGGGGAGGAACATGACCGTAGTCGCCACATTGAAGATCGTGTGCATGATAGCTATGCCCAGATAACCGACGGTCTGGCCAAAAATGCCGATGTTCAGCACTTTCTGGAGTATCATGATTATGGGGAGCAGCACGATCGTGCCGATGATCTTTACAAGGATATGGATCCAAGCCACACGCTTGGCGTCCTTATTTACACCGAAGGTGGACAGAAGAGCTGTTACGCAGGTACCGATATTGCAGCCCATGATGATCGGGAGCGCCATTCCGTAGGTGAGGGCTCCGGACCGTGAGAATACCATGAGGATACCGATCGAGCCGGCAGAGCTCTGGATAATGCCGGTGAAGGCGGCTCCCACCAAAACGCCCAGCACGGGGTTCTCAAAGGCGGTGAGGGTCTTCTGGAACTCAGGGGAGCTCGCAAGGGGGTCCACTGACTCAGACATAAGGGTCATGCCGGTCATCAGCACCGCAAATCCCACTAAGATCCGGCCGATGTCCTTTTTCTTTGCCTTTTTGCAGGCCATGATCATGATTATGCCGATAAGGGCGATGATCGGTGAGAAGGACTCGGGCTTCAGCATTTTCAGCAAAAAGCTGCTCTGGCCGTCGACTCCACCAAGACAGAGGATCCATGCGGTGAAGGTGGTGCCGATGTTCGACCCGAAACAGACAGCGATCGTGTCCGCCAGCGCCATGATCCCGGAATTTACGAAGCCTACCAGCATTACCGTCATAGCGGATGAGGACTGGATAGCGATAGTGACTATCATTCCCAGGAGGATAGCCATGAATTTGTTGGACGTCATCTTCTTGAGGGCTATCTCCAGCTTGCCGCCGGTGAGCTTCTCAAGGCCGGTGGACATGACGTTCATTCCGTAAAGGAAGAAGGCAAGTCCGCCCAAAAGGGTGAAAACGTTGAAAATGGTGAATTTTTCGTCCATAAGAATAACTCCTTCGGTTATTTTCAGTGATCTCTCTTTTTATCTAATATACATTATAGCGAAAAAACTGCTCCCGTCAAGGGGGGCGGTGGAATTTTAACCTAAATTTAACATTGCTGCCCTTTTCAGTTCCAAGTTATTAGTGCGTAATTTTAGTTGAGAGTGGAGAGTTGAGAGTTGCGGTGTCCGCCTGACGGCGGACGTATTTGTAAGGACGGCCAATGGCCGTCCGTGGGTATATGCATTATGTAGGGGAGGCCGCCCTCGGCCTCCCGGCCAATCAATAGGATCTCCGGGAACAAATTGTAGGGGCGAACATCGTTCGCCCGGCCGTGGCCGAAAAACCGTAGGGGCGGACCCGTGTGTCCGCCCGGTGGTTTGCGGTGAACGCCCACCGCCCGGCTCTAGCCGGGCGGCACAGGCGGGCAAAGAGGAACACCTCCGGAGGGGAGGGCTTTAACAAAAAACTGGTACAAAAGCCGTCGGCCCTCCCCTCTCTTCGGTTTTCCTCTCTGCACTCTCTTTTCCCTCACTCCCCACCCCGCCGGCTTTTGACTATC
>JAFUAO010000055.1 GCA_017460665.1 Ruminococcus sp. | reverse complement strand
GGAGGGCAGAGGCAAGACCACACAAAGACCGCCTCCGGCTATGCACCAGATCTGCTTGTATATTTTCCGTCATCTCGCACAGAGACCCCTTGCCATACATATAGTATGCCTGCGGGATCTCTGCACGATCTGACGAAAGATCTGACGGCGCATCTCCGGCACATCCTTTGTGTGGTCTTACCTAAAAAAACTGGTACAAAAGCCGACGGCCCTCCCCTCTCTTCGGTTTTCCTCTCTGCACTCTCTTTTCCCTCACACCCCACCCCGCCGGCTTTTGACTATCCTTCGCAGGACCCTTCGGGCCTGCTGGCAGGGTATTTTCGGGGAGGTAGGGGCGAATTCCGTTCGCTCCTGCATTTTCTGCACATCCCCGTGGATCACCGCCTCAAATTCCCAAAATACCGTTGATTTCTACCGAAGATCATGGTATAATGTATCTATACCACTAAAAGGAGACCTCAAACATGAACATAGAGATAACCCGGATCAATCAGCAGGTCGAGGCCCAGCCCTCCGGCTTCGTTCAGCAGGTAAACCAGGAGTACGGCTACCAGCTCGAACGGATAGTCGATAATATCGTCAAAAATCGGGAGGAACGCCCTGTTATCCTCCTCGCCGGCCCCTCAGGATCGGGCAAAACTACCACCGCCTTCATGATCGAGAAGCTGCTTGACGAAAAGGGCAGCGAGACCCATACGATCTCCATGGATAACTACTTCCGCCCACTCACCGAGGAGGAAAAGGAGCTCTCCGTCCAGGGGAAAATGGACCTTGAGTCTCCCCTGCGTGTGGACGAGGACCTCCTCAACTCCCAGATCGAAGCCTTCGAGCGTGGCGAGGAGATCGAGATCCCTAAGTACAACTTCGCCGACTCAAAGCGTGAGCACTCAGGCATAAAGCTCCGCAGAAAGCCCGGCGAGCTGGTGATCTTCGAGGGTATCCACGCCCTCAACCCAAATGTCATCACCGTTTCTGACAGCCGCCTCTGCAAGCTCTACGTCAGCGTCAGGACAAGGATAACCTGCGGCGACATCGTCCTCCACCCCTCAAAGGTAAGGCTCCTGAGAAGGATGATCAGGGACAGCAGCTTCCGCAAGCGCTCTCTCCGTGAAACGATGAATATGTTCCACAGCGTCGAGGCCGGCGAGAACAAATACATCATGCCCTACAAGGACCGCTCTGACTTCGACATCGACACCTTCATGGCCTATGAGCTGTGCGCTTATAAGGACAGCCTCCTGTCTCAGCTAAAGGAAATGACCGATACGCCGGAGCTGGCCGACGTTACGGAGGTGCTGGAGAACACCGAGTCCCTGGACAAGGGCCTGATCACGCCGGATTCGCTGGTGTGCGAATTCATCGGCAACAGCCAGTTCAAATACTGATACTGAGCGGCGAAAATGCCGCTCTTTTTTCGGAAAGAGGTGCGTCATGGATATTTCAAGAGCTGCCGAGAGCTCCATTCAGGGGGAGTTCCGCAAGACGATCTGGGCCAAGCTGGTGAAGGGAATCAGCCAGTATCAGCTCATACAAGACGGTGACCGGATCTGCGTTTGTATCTCAGGGGGAAAGGACTCTGTCCTCATGGCCAAGTGCCTGCAAATGCTTCAGCGCTTCGGTAAGCCCTCCTTCACCTGCGAATACATCGTCATGGACCCGGGCTACGCTCCCGAAAACAGGCGAAAAATAGAGGAGAACACTGAGAAGCTGGGGATCCCGGCCAAGTTTTTCGACACCAAGATCTTCACCTCGGTGGAGGCTCAGGCCAAGCACCCCTGCTTCCTCTGCGCTAAGCTGAGAAGGGGCTGGCTGTACAAGACCGCCGGGGAGCTGGGCTGCAACAAGATCGCTCTGGGCCACCACTTCGACGACGTGATCGAAACGATCCTCATGGGGATGCTCTACGGCTCACAGATGCAGACCATGATGCCTAAGCTCCACAGCGAGAATTACCCCGGAATGGAGCTGATCCGGCCGCTTTACCTGATCCGTGAGCAGGACGTGATCCGGTGGGCTAAGGAGAACTCCCTTTCGTTCATACAGTGTGCGTGCAGCGTCAGCGCAAACCGTGAGGAGGGCTCGAAACGGGCCAAGGTGAAGGCTCTGCTGGGGGAGCTCCGCAGGACCGATCCGGCGGTGGACATGAATATCTTCCGCAGCGCCGAGAACGTGAACCTCCAGACCCTGATCTCGTATCACTTAGGCGATGAGCGGCACCATTTCCTTGATTCCTACGATGAAGGGCTGTCGGTCAGGGGGACGAAGGCAATGCGGAATTCGTAATTCGGAATTATACCCCTCCGCCCCTTCGGGGCACCTCCCCTTTCAGGGGAGGCTTTTTGTAGGGGCGCACATTGTGCGCCCGGCAATTTTTGTATGACCACCGGGCGAACGGAATTCGCCCCTACCGCCCCGAAAATACCTTGCCAGCAGGCCCGGAGGGTCCTGCGAAGGATAGTCAAAAGCCGGCGGGGTGGGGTGTGAGGGAAAAGAGAGTGCAGAGAGGAAAACCGAAGAGAGGGGTGGGCCGCCGGCTT
>JAFUAO010000054.1 GCA_017460665.1 Ruminococcus sp. | reverse complement strand
GAAGCCCACACCGAACTGGCCGATGATCTGGCTGTCCTCCTCCAGCTTGTTCTCGTTCTTGAATTTGAAGGAGCCGCTGTTGGCGATAGTGCCGAGATTATTTTCCAGCTCCTCCTCGGTCATGCCGATACCGTTATCGGCTATTTTCAGGGTCTTTGCGTCCTTGTCGGCGTAGATCCAGATAGCGAAGTCGTCCTTGTTCAGCCCCACGCTGTCATCGGTGAGGGACCGGAAATAGAGCTTGTCTATCGCATCGCTGGCGTTTGAGATCAGCTCTCTGAGGAAGATCTCCTTATGTGTATAGATCGAGTGGATCATCATTTCCAGGAGCCGCTTGGACTCTGCCTTGAACTGTTTTGTTTCCATTAAAATACATCTCCGTTAGTGGTTTAGCACTCTCGGTATCAGAGTGCTAAATATAGTATATAACCATAAAGCGGCAAAGTCAAGGGCGGTAGAAAATGTTTACATTTTGTTCATATTTGGAGGAACTTGTTCGCCCGGCCTTCTGGGAACTCTGTAGGGGCGAACATCGTTCGCCCGTGGTCCCCATAACCGTAGGGACGGCCACTGGCCGTCCGTGCCGTTTTTGAAATGTCCGGCCTCCTTCGATCGTTTTCATGTGCGTAAGACCTCACCGCCCGGCTTTAGCCGGGCGGCACAGGCTCTTTTCCCTCACACCCCACCCCGCCGGCTTTTGACTATCCTTCGCAGGACCCTTCGGGCCTGCTGGCCTAGTATTTCTGGGGCGGTAGGGGCGAACATCGTTCGCCCGGTGGTCGTGTAAAAATGGCCGGGCGCACAATGTGCGCCCCTACAAATTTCGCCGGTACATTGCCGAAACCCACCGGGCGGACAGCTATGCATATAGCTGCGAAATCCAGATCAAAGATCTGGTACGCAGCTTAACATGGGTCCGCCTCTACGGTTTTTCGGTCACAGCCGGACGGCCAATGGCCGTCCCTACATTCAGATCCCGTCCGCCAACGGCGGACTCCGCAACTCTCAACTCGATCTGCAAGCCCAAATTGACAACGCCGCAAAAACGTAGTATAATGTCAGGGTACCTATCATTTCAGAAAGAGGCATTTTTATGAACAAAAAAGAAACAGCAGAGATCAAAAAGAATTTCTCCGATAAAAGCGGTTTTTTCATCATGGAGCGTGTGCTCACCGCCTTCGTGGACGCCGAGAAAAACGTCCGCTGCCAGAACGTCAGCTCCTGTCTGACCATGCCCGTGGAGGAGCACGATGTCTACGACGAGACCCTCAAAAAGGTCCTCAATACCAACGTGGGCAAGAATTTCTCCGAGTATGAGTTCCCCAATGAGGCCTACGAGGAGGGCAAGCCCCAGCATATCCTCTACTCCCTGCTCAAAAGCGAGCTGAAGGACGAGCTCATCTGCGAGGATTTTCTAAACCACATCGCCAATAATATCGCCTACACCGGCCCCTTTGCCGTGATCTGCGCTTACTGCGTATACACGATCCGCAGGAAAGACAAGAACGACGAGTTCGCTGAGGGCGAGGACGAGCTCTACCGCTACCTGCTCACAGCGATCTGCCCCGTGAAGACCTCCAGCGACGGCTTCGTTTTCGACTCAGTGGGCAACGAGATCACCAAGAAGCTCAACAACGAGCTGATCATCAGCAAGGCCCCCTCAGACGGCTTCCTCTACCCGGTATTCTCCAACCGCTCCACCGACATAAACCACGTCATGTACTACGCCAAGTCCGCCGCAAAGCCCAATATCTCCGTGGTGGAGAACGTGCTGGGGTGCAGCTTCGTCATGAGCGCCGACAGCGAGAAGGCCTCCTTCCAGAGCATACTCAAGGACGTCGTGGGCGACGATCTGGACTACATGGTGATCAAGACCGTCAACGAGAAGATCCAGGAGGTCGTTGACGACAACAAGGACGACACCGAGAACGCTATCATCGACGACATCAAGCTCCGGGACATACTGGTGGACATCGGCGTTCCCGAGGAGCGCACCGAAATGGTTAAGCCGGTCTTTGAGAAGGTCTGCGGCAATGCTCCCCTGACAGCCTCGAACCTGACCGAGAGCAAGACCGTCCTTTCCGCTCCCGGGATAACCGTCAATATCAAGCCCTCTGCCGCCGACAAGGTCCGCACCAGCGTGGTGGACGGCAGAAGATGCCTCCTCATCGACATCGACGACCCCACTATCGAGATCAACGGCCTGCCGGTGACCCTTAGCTGACATGGGCGGTCTTATAAGGAGCATTGCCGAGGAGATAAAGCGTGAGGAGATCGCTGAGTCCAAGAGCTTCGCAAAATGGCTGGCGATCGGGTCCGTCTCCGGCGTAGTGATCGGCCTTGTGGGGACGCTGTTCCACCTGTGCTCCAGCTCGGCGGAGTTCTTCCGCAGCCAGCACCAGTGGATCATCTTCCTCCTGCCGCTGTCGGGAGTGGCCATACAGCTCTTCTACGACGCAATGCACTACAGCCACGACAAGGGCACGAATTTGGTGCTTTTGGCGGTCAGGGACAACCGGAACATGGGCCCAAGACAGGCGGCCTGCATCTTCATCGCCTCGGTCATGACCCACCTTTTCGGCGGCTCCAGCGGAAGAGAGGGAGCCTCCCTCCAGATCGGCGCCGCTATCGGTTCCTTTGCCGGACGAAGGCTAAGGTTCAGCGAGGACGACCGCCGCATAATGACCATGTGCTGCATGGCGGCAATGTTCGCTGCGGTCTTCGGGACCCCCGTAACCGCTGCGATCTTCTCCATGGAGGTCATAAGCGTGGGGATCTTCTACTACTCGGCGATCGTTCCCTGCGTAGTTTCGGCACTTACGGCGAGCTACATCTCCTCCCTCATGGGGATAGGCCGGCTCAGCGTTTCTGCGGTGCTGCCGGAGGCCGGACCTGTGAGCTACCTGAAAACTGCTCTTTTGGGAGCTCTGTGCGCCATGCTGAGCGTGGTGTTCTGCGCTGCTATGAGCGGAGCTCTCAAGGCCTTCCGCAAGATAAAAAACCACCCCCTGCGTGCTGCTCTGGGCGGAGCGATCGTGGTGGTGCTGACCCTCATCGTGGGGGATCAGACCTACAACGGCACCGGCGGCGAGATGATCGTTTCTTCATTCAGCGAACGGCCGTATATCGGCGCCTTCGCCGTGAAGCTGGTGTTCACCGTGATCACCCTTTGCAGCGGCTATAAGGGCGGAGAGATCTTCCCGGTGTTCTTCATCGGGTCCTCCTTCGGGAGCGCTATAGCTCCCCTTTTCGGCTTCGACTGCTCCATGGGAGCTGCTGTGGGTATGACGGCTCTTTTCTGCGGAGTCACCAACTGCCCCGTGGCGTCGCTGCTACTGAGCGTGGAGCTCTTCGGGAGCAAGGGCCTGCCCTTCTTCGTGCTGGCCTGCGCCGTCAGCTATATGCTCTCAGGCTACCGTGGGCTCTACAGCGAGCAGAAGATCCTCTACTCAAAGATCCGCCCACGCTATATCAACAAGCGCATCGGCGACAAGAAGTGATGCGGCCGGCTCTCAGAGCCGGCTTTTTCCTTGGCAGAGCGCCTAGGATCCGGCAGCCTGCCCATTGTTGCACAGGGGCAACATTTCCCGGAGAGTGAAAAAATTTCCCGGTTATATATTGACTTATCTATTGTAAAGGAGTATAATTGTAGTGTATGGCGTATACCAATTAAACTAAATATATTGTTCAATGGAGGTTTTTAACATGAGCAGAGTTTACAACTTCAGCGCAGGCCCTGCTGTTCTCCCTGAAGAGGTACTTCAGGAAGCAGCAGACGAAATGCTTGATTACAAGGGCACAGGTATGTCCGTTATGGAGATGTCCCACCGCTCCAAGGCATACGATACTATCATCAAGGAAGCAGAGAAGGATCTCCGTGACCTGATGAACATCCCCGACAACTACAAAGTGCTCTTCCTTCAGGGCGGTGCTTCACAGCAGTTTGCTGCCGTTCCTATGAACCTGATGAAGAATAAGAAGGCTGCTTACATCATCACAGGTCAGTGGGCTAAGAAGGCTTATCAGGAGGCTCAGATCTATGGCGAGGCTGTTGCCGTCGCTTCCTCTGCGGACAAGACTTTCTCATATATCCCTGACTGCTCCGACCTTGATATCCCTGAGGACGCTGATTACGTTTATATCTGCGAGAACAATACTATCTACGGTACAAAGTTCTGGGAACTCCCCAACACAAAGGGCAAGGATCTCGTTGCTGACGTAAGCTCCTGCTTCCTTTCTGAGCCTGTTGACGTTACAAAATACGGCGTTATCTACGGCGGCGTTCAGAAGAACGTAGGTCCTGCCGGTGTTGTTATCGCTATTATCCGTGAGGATCTCATCAGCGACGAGGTCCTTCCGGGCACTCCCACAATGCTGAAGTGGAAGACTCAGGCTGACGCTGATTCACTTTACAACACACCTCCCTGCTATGGCATCTACATCTGCGGAAAGGTGTTCAAGTGGATCAAGAAGATGGGCGGACTTGAGGCTATGAAGGCCCACAACGAGAAGAAGGCTAAGATACTGTATGATTTCCTGGACCAGAGCAAGATGTTCAAGGGCACTGTTGAGAAGAAGGACCGCTCACTGATGAACGTTCCCTTCATCACAGGCAACGACGAGCTGGACAAGAAGTTCATCGCCGAGTCCAAGGCTGCCGGCTTCGAGAACCTCAAGGGCCACAGAACTGTCGGCGGTATGAGAGCTTCTATCTACAACGCTATGCCTATCGAGGGCGTTGAGAAGCTGGTAGAGTTCATGAAGAAGTTCGAGGAAGAGAATTCCTGAGAGCTTGCGATAATAAAACAGAAAGAGGTAGTTACTGATGTATAATATACAGACACTCAACAAGATTTCTCCCGTGGGAACTGAGATCTTCGACAAGAGCAAGTACAACATCACAGACGAGCACGCCAACCCCGACGCTATCATGGTGCGCTCCGCTAAGATGCACGATATGGTCTTCGGCGATAAGCTGGTAGCTATCGCAAGGGCCGGCGCAGGTGTCAACAACATCCCCGTTGACCGCTGCGCTCAGGAGGGCATCTGCGTTTTCAATACCCCCGGCGCTAACTCGAACGCTGTCAAGGAGCTGGCTATCTGCGCTCTGCTCCTTTCCTCAAGAAAGATCACTGAGGCCGCTGCTTGGGCTGCTTCTCTGAAGGGCACTCCCGACGCTCCTAAGGCTGTCGAGGCCGGAAAGAGCAAGTTCGCAGGCCCTGAGATCGCCGGCAAGACCCTCGGTATCATCGGTCTGGGCGCTATCGGCGGAAAGATCGCAAACGCTGCTGAGGCTCTGGGAATGAAGGTCATCGGCTTCGATCCCTTCCTCTCTGTAGGCGCTGCTATCCACCTTGAGCCCTCTGTTGAGGTGGTTTCCGACATCAACGAGATCTACAAGAACAGCGATTATATCACTATCCATATGCCTTACACTCCTCAGACCAAGAACACTATCGACGCCGAGCAGATCGCTATGATGAAGGACGGCGTTCGCCTGATCAACCTGGCCCGTGGAGAACTCATCAACAGCGAGGCCGTTATCAAGGCTATCGCTGACGGCAAGGTAGCTAAGTACGTTACAGACTTTGCCGACGATACAGTTCTGGGCGCTGAGAACGTTATCGTTCTCCCTCATCTGGGAGCTTCTACTCCTGAGAGCGAGGACAACTGCGCTATTATGGCAGCTCAGGAGCTCATCGACTACATTGAGAACGGCAATATCAAGAACAGCGTGAACCTGCCTAACGCTTCTATGGATACTCCTCATACCCGTATCTGTGTTATCCACAAGAACGTTCCTACGCTTATCGCTTCTATCACGACTGCTGTAGGCAACGAGGGCATCAACATCGAGAACATGGTAAACGCCAGCAAGGGCGATTTCGCTTACACGATGCTGGCTGTTACCGGCGAGGTATCACCCTCCGTTGAGGGCAAGATCAATGCTGTTGACGGCGTTATCAGAGTAAGAGTGATCAACAAGTAAGAACGGCAAAAAAGGGCGGACCTAAGGTCCGCCTTTTTTAATGCATAATGCGTAATGCATAATGCATGATCATACCCCTCCGCCCCTTCCAGGGGAGGCTTTTTTGTAGGGGCGAACATCGTTCGCCCGGCCGTTTTTCGGGTCTCCCGTCCCGTTCGACGACACCTGCCTCGTTGCCGCTGAGCGGCAAGGCCAACCTAATGGACCGGTGGGAGGGGACGCTCTCTCTTGCAGAGCGTCCCCTCTTGAAAAACAGTCCGCCGGACTGTTTTTCAATTCACCCCTTGCAGATGCGCATTCGTAAGGAGAATTTCGCCCTCTGCGGAGTCCAGAGG
>JAFUAO010000053.1 GCA_017460665.1 Ruminococcus sp. | reverse complement strand
GACAAATTGCAATTAAAAGTTTCGCTCAAGCCTTTTCAAAGGCTTGCGGAGTCCAGAGGCAGAGCCTCTGGTCGCCCTCCGCAGAGGGCGAAATTCTCCTTACGAAGGCGCATCTGCAAGGGGTGAATGAAAAAACAGTCCGGGGGACTGTTTTTTCAGAGGGGACGCTCTGCAAGTGAGAGCGTCCCCTTCCACCGGTCCATTAGGTAGGCCTTGCCGCTCAGCGGCAACAAGGTATGTTTCGTCGGACGAAACGGGGGACACGAAAAACAGCCGGGCGGACACATGGGTCCGCCCCTACGGTTTTCGGTCACAGCCGGGCGAACGGAATTCGCCCCTACAAAAGCCTCCCCTGAAAGGGGCGGAGGGGTATAATTCCGAATTACGCATTCCGAATTGGACGGACGGCCGATGGCCGTCCCTACGTCACAGCACAGTCTCCGGCCGGGGGATCACACTGCTGCGGAGCTGCTCCAGCATATGCCGCAGCTCTGCAAGCTCCGGCTGGAGCTCTCCCCCAGAGGCCGTCCTGTACCGCACCCGTGACGCTATCCGGTCGATCTCAGAGAGCTCCCGGCTCCTCAGCAGCACCCCTGCCGGACGCCGAAAGCTCTCCCAGTCCGCCTCCAACCGGCAGGCCAGCCTGTAGGCCTCCTCCACATCGCCGGCCAGCCACGCCTCCTCCACGCTGATCGTCATTAGCTGGAACTGCCGGCAGCGCCTGCTGATCCACGTTCCGCTGAATATGCTCAGGGCCACCAGCCCCACAAGTATCCCCACGCTCAGCTTGATCCTCGTCATCGGCTCTCTCCTCCCTTCAGGAGCACCGGCGCTCCCCCTGTTTTTCGGGAGATATAGCACCCTCCGTAGGGATCGGCGGTCATTATGAAGACCTCCTCCCGGGAGACTCCTGCCCGTTTCAGCAGAGAGTCCAGCTCCTCATCGTCCAGTCCTAAGTTCTCCATGGCCGTCCGTTGGAGCTCTCCGTCGGTGATCACCACCTGGGGCGGATCGGAATCCTCCGGCGAGAGCCCGATGTCCTTCCGGGCAGGCGTGTCCTCCGCCGGCTTCTTCATGACGGAAACACTGCCTGTGGTCTCGACTATGGCGAACTGCACCTCCTCCGGGCTGAAAACGTCCTTGCTCCTCAGCGCCATCATCAGGTCGTCCACCGAGAAGCGCAGCTCCCGGAGAACGTCGTAGTCGATAGCTCCCCCGGATATTATGATCTTGGGGCTGCCTGAGAGGACCTTCCTAAAGGAGGTCGAACGCAGGTCCAGCCACGACACCAGCACCTCGAAGCACACCAGCGCCAGTATGGGGACTGCTCCGATCACCAGCGGTATGTCTGTATCCTCCAGCGGAAGAGTTGCGATATTCGACACCAGTATCGTTATGACCAGCTCAGAGGGCTGGAGCTCCCCCAACTGGCGCTTGCCCATGAGCCGCACCGAAAAGATCACCAGCACATACAGCAGCAGGGCCCTTATTAGGATCACGCTCATCAGATCCACCTCCCAGACTATTATCTGCGCTTTCTTCCGGATCATACCAATGAAAAACTCCCCGCATTGCGGGGAGCCTTTCAAGAAGAGAGATATATTTTTCAGTGAGTATCTGACAGAGCTCCGGCCTCCGGAGACCCGTCAGGTACTCAGTGTACCTGTGTCATTCGCTGAAGCGCTTGTTGTAGTCCTGATAGGCCTTCACGATGAGCTCGGCGCAGAGCTCGTCGCCCAGATCAGCGCTGTTGAGACAAAGGGAATAGCTGTCCTTGTCCTGCCAGCTCCTGCCGGTATTCACGTTGTAGAAGGTCTCACGGCGCTTGTCGGCCTTTTTCATAAAGGACTCAGCCTTGTTCTCCGGGATCCCGTACTCCTCCACCGCACGCTGGACCCTAGCAGCAGGGTCGGCGTAGATATACACGCTGAAGCAGCCCTTCTCCTCAAGGATATAGCTTCCGCAGCGCCCGACCAAAACGAAGATCTGCTCCTTTTCGGCCAGCTCGGTGATGATCCTGCTCTCCATAAGGAAGACCTTATCGGAAAGTGGCAGGTTATCCTCCATGGTCCTTGCCGGGTTGGCAGAGAGCAGGAGGGAGTACAAAAAGCTGGTGGGGACGCTCTCCTCGGCTGATTCAAGGTAATCAGGCGACAGGCCGCACTTCTCGGCAGTCATCTCAAGGATCTGGCGGTTATAGCAGTTTATCCCCAATTTCTCGGCGGTAAGGCGTCCGATGACGCTCCCTCCGCTGCCGTACTGTCGTTCGATGGTGATGATCGGTCTCTTCATAGCGTACCCCTCGCTTTCATTTTCATATATAATGGTATGCCGCAGCGGTCCTCCTGCTGCAAAAAACACAACTGGCGGCAGTTTTAGCAGACTATCTAAAAAGTATTATACCACATTTTGCACATAATTCAAGGGCGAAAGAGCTAAAAAAATGTAGATAACGCAAATTTCTACTTTTTCAACAACCTTTTCTTCGGCCGCTTGTGCAGTTTGCACCCCCAGGGCGCTCAAAAAACTGACCGATATTCATTTTGAGCTATAGCAATATGTCAAAAAAATATCATGGCCGCTATTGACACATTGACAAAAATTGTTTATAATAGTATATGAGGGACAGTTTGATCTTTCAGGATACAGGCCTGTTCCCCTCTCAGCCGGACCTCCGGCTGACCTAATTTGATACTGTTTTAGGAGGTATTATACAATGTCACTGACAAATAATCAGAACGTTCTGAAGTGGGTCGATGAGATGATCGCTCTCTGTAAGCCCGACAACGTTGTGTGGATCGACGGCTCTAAGGAGCAGATCGACGCACTCATCGAGGAGGTAACTTCTCTCCCGGACGATAGCTGGGACAAAATGTACAAGCTCAACCCTGAGAAGTACCCCAACTGTCTCTACCACAGAACAAGAGCTAACGATGTTGCCCGTGTGGAGGACAGGACTTTCATCTGCTCTAAGGAGAAGTCCGGCGCAGGCCCTACTAACAACTGGATGGCCCCCGATGAGATGAAGGCTCTCCTGACACCTATGTACGACGGCGTCATGAAGGGCAGAACTATGTACGTTATCCCCTATTCTATGGGACCTATCGGCTCTCCTCTGGCTAAGGTGGGCGTTGAGGTGACTGACTCTATCTACGTTGTCCTCAACATGAACATCATGACAAGAATGGGCAAGCAGGCCTTCGAGAACCTTGGCGATACCTCTGACGATTTCGTAAGAGGCCTCCACTCAAAGGCTGACGTTGATCCCGAGAAGAGATACATCGTTCAGTTCCCTGAGGAGAACACTATCTGGTCTATCAACTCTGCTTACGGCGGAAACGTTCTCCTGGGCAAGAAGTGCTTCGCTCTGCGTATCGCTTCCTTCCAGGGCAAGAACGAGGCTTGGATGGCTGAGCATATGCTGATCCTGGGCGTCAAGAAGCCCAACGGTGAGATCAAGTACATCACCGCTGCCTTCCCCTCTGCCTGCGGTAAGACCAACCTTGCTATGCTTATCCCCCCCGAGGGCTACAAGAAGGACGGCTATGAGGTATTCACTGTCGGCGACGACATCGCTTGGATGAAGCCCGGCAAGGACGGAAGACTTTACGCTATCAACCCCGAGAACGGCTTCTTCGGCGTTGCTCCCGGAACTAATGAGAAGTCCAACTACAACGCTCTGGCCTGCACAAAGAACGGCGCTATCTTCACAAACGTCGCTCTCGACAACTCAGACAATACTCCTTGGTGGGAGAAGCTCACAAAGAACCCGCCCAAGGACGCTACAGAGTGGAAGGGCGAGAAGGTAGACGGCGAGGCTTATACTGCTGAGGGCAACAAGCTGGCTCACCCCAACTCACGCTTCACAGCTCCTGCTCAGAACTGCCCCTGCATCTCTCCTGAGTTCAACAACCCCGAGGGCGTTCCTGTTTCCGCTATCATCTTCGGCGGAAGAAGAGCTACTACTGCTCCTCTGGTATATCAGTCATTCGACTGGACACACGGTACTTACATCGGATCTGCTGTTTCCTCTGAGACAACTGCTGCTGCTACAGGCGCAGTAGGCGTTCTCCGTCACGATCCTATGGCTATGAAGCCCTTCATCGGCTACAACGTAGGCGACTACTGGGCTCACTGGCTCGAAATGGGCGCAAGACTGGGCAGCAAGGCTCCTAAGATCTTCAACGTGAACTGGTTCAGGACCGACGACGAGGGCAACTTCCTGTGGCCCGGCTTCGGCGACAACATGAGAGTCATCGACTGGATCATCAAGAGAGTAGACGGCGAAGTTGACGCTGTTGAGACTCCTATCGGATACCTCCCCAAGGCTGAGGACATCAACCTTGCCGGCATCGAGGACGAGGTATCGCCCTCTGCGCTCCAGGCTCTCCTTACAGTAAACAAGGACGAGTGGAAGAAGGAGATCGCTGAGATGAGAAGATACTATGACGAGGACATCAAGGGCAAGGGCGGCAACATTCCCCAGGCTCTGTACGATGAGCTCGACATGATCGAGGCTAGACTGGCTGACTAAGTCTCCATGATAACACAAAGGCAGATACCGAAAGGTGTCTGCCTTTTTTTCTGAGAGGCATAGCTGCCTGTTTCTCTGAGAGGGACCTCTCTAAGGAAGCCTTTCTCAGAACTCTCCCCAAGCCTTATTTCAAAAAACAATGCCATATCCCTCTGACATCCACCGCCCTGAAAAGTGCTGGAATGGGATATGGCATTGTTTTTTGCAGCTAAAAGTCTTTGGGAAGGGGGTCTGGGGGAAAGCCCTTTCCTCAGAAAGGGTGTCCCCCAGGGAAAACAGGGTCAGTTCTGGTGGCGGACGATGCCGTATTCGTCGTCGAGGCGGTAGTAGGGGCAGGCGTAGTTGGTACCGGCCATGAAGCGTGCCATCTCGTCCTCGTCGAGGTCGATCATACAGACATAGCAGTCGTAGTCGTCGTCGTAAACGTAATAGGTACAGGTCTCGCAATTTGTGGTCTTGCTGCTCATATTTTCACCTCTATGTAGCGGAGAGTCAGTCTCCGCAAATTTTTATTTTTCCGCAGACGCCGTTGGTCCCGACGAGGGGGAGCTCTGCGGTATCATTTTCGCTCAGGAGCTGGCTTAGCACCGATATCATGCGGCTTTCGGGAGCCTCGCCCCTTTCCGCAGCCAGCTTTGCCGAGCCCTCAAGGAGCCGGCCAGTGGCCTCGGTCAGCACCTCTCCGGCGGATCCTGTGCTGCCAACGACCATGCACTCCGGAGACACACGCCAGCCGGTGAGCATCTCGCCGAGGATCTCCTCTGCCGGGAGCTCCCCTAGGACGATCAGCTCGGTGTAGCCGGTGAAGATCCGGCGGCCAAGGATGAACTCCGCCGACCGGAGCGCTCCGTCAAGAGTCTCCGCCGGGACGGTCAGGGGATCGCCCTCGAAGAACTCGAATGTCACCTGTCCGGGGTCCACCGCCGCCGCCCGGAGATAGGCCCTGTCTTGGATACGCTCCGGGGAACAGCCCGTAAGAAGGGCCGCCGCAACCGTCAAAACTACGATCATTCGCTTCATCGCTGTGCCCTCCCTTTCAGCCAGGCCCCGGCTCCTGTCAGGAACAGCACCGCCGGCGCCCCAAGGGCGAAAAGCTCTCCGGCGGTCTCCTGCCAGCTAAAAAGCAGTCCGGTCCCCAGCATGAGCCCAAGGACGAGAACGCTCCGGAAACGCCTGATCTTCGGGAAGAGCCGCCCTGTCAGCTCCGCAGCAGGTGCCGCCAGCGCCGCCGCAGCGAAAACTCCGCAGGCAGAAAACACGATCATGAAAAGTGCGTCGATCCGCTGTGAGGAGAAGGGCTGGGAGAGCTGGGCCGCCATGACTGCCGGGAACTGTGCCAGCTCCATGACTCCCCCGGCCACCAGCACGCTGGTCAGGATCACCGTCGTTCCAAGTAGGGCTTTCCCGGCGAAATACAGGGCCGTGCAGCGCTTCGTGCTCTCCTGTGTCAGCTCAGCCATGGCCGCAAAGACAGTCGCTCCGGCGCTGAGAGAGATCCCTCGCAGGAGCTCCCGTGGGAAGCTGTCGGCAGTGCGCCTCACGGACAAATTCTCCAGATCCGAGGTCAGCAGGGCGCTGAGAGCTATCCCAAAAAGGCAGAGCCCCCCGGCTATCGCTGCGACCGCCGCACACCGGCCAAGGGTCCGCAGACCGCCGGAGGTGACGTAAAGGGCCGCTGCCGCCAGCGCTGTGCCCACCAGGAGCTCCCCGAGAGGGCCCTTGTCCTCCCAGGGGATATAGACAACTCCGGAGGTCCGCCAGAGCATTGCGAAGAGAGCTCCGCCCCAGCCGATCAGCAGGAGCACCGCCGCTCCCCGGACTATCGCTCCGGAGGAGAAAAGGCCTCTCCCGGCCGATATACAGCCGATCGCCGGGGCAACTGCAAGGAGCTGCAACAAGGCTCCTGCCAAAAAGCCTGCCGCCGATACCGCCGAGAGCCCTCCCCTGAGACAGAAGAGGGTGAAGGCGTCCGTCACCAGCGCAGCCGCTGCCAGCTGCCGGGCCGAGAGCCTATTCATGGTAGTCCTCCACCGTGAAGCCACGGCTCTGCATCTTCCTGATGCCGGTGCGGTAGAGAGTGTCGCTCATGCCGGCTCTCTTGAAGGGCGAAAACGGCGCAAAATAGGGGAAGCCGTAGCTCTCCGCAGAGCAGATGTCCGCAGTTACCACGCAGCACAGCAGGCTCACCCCGAACAGCCCCAGAAAGCCCCCTGCTGCCAGCGACCCGAACCTGAGCAGCGTGATCTGAGGGTCCAGCTCCGGCACCGCCATGCCTCCCAGGACAGACAGAGCTGTCATGGTCAGCAGCGGCGTGCTCACCAGCCCGGACTTCACCGCAGCGTCCCCGATCATCAGGCCGCTGATCACGCTTATGGCTCCCCCGGCAGGCTTCGGCAGACGCACTCCGGCCTCACGGATCCCCTCGTACATCAGCAGCACCAGCAGCGACTCGGTCACGATCGACAGGGGCGCCTCCTTTTCCGCCTTCACAAGGAGCATGAGCAGCGTGCTGTTGAGGAGCTCCGGGTGATACATGACCACCGCTGCGTAAACTCCCGGCAGCAGCACTGCCGCAAGAAAGGCAAGGTACTTCAGCCAGCGGATAAAGCCGGCGTACAGGGGCTTGAAGGCGTAGTCGTCAAGGGTCTGGAAGCTCTCGCAGAACAGCCTCGGCACCACTACCGCAAAGGGCAGTCCGTCGCAGAAAATGGCCACTCTCCCCTCGATCAGCTTCGAGCAGAGCACGTCCGGGCGCTCGGTGGTGCCGGCGGTGCTGAACAGGTGGAAGCTCCTCTGCTCCAGAAAGGGCCGGATATGGCCGGTGGTCAGGAGAGCCTCCAGCTCAATGCCGTCAAGGGACTTCCGGATCCGGTCAAGGAGCTCCGGCGGGACCCTGTCCTTCATGTAGCAAAGGCAAAGGTCGGTCCGACTCTTGCTGCCCTTCTGGGTCAGCTCCATGCAGAGCTGGGGAGTTTTCAGCCTCCGCCTTACCTGAGACATATTGGTGCGTATCACCTCGGAGAAGCCCTCGTGAGCGCCCATGATGTTGCCCTCGTTGGCAGGCTCCTGGACACCCCGGGAGGCATAGCCCTGAGCTCCGAAGCCGATGGCCTGAGAGCTGCCGTCAGCAAGGAGCACAGCGAAGCCGGAGTAGACCAAGTGCAGGAGCTGGCCGAAGGTATCGGCGGAGGGGCTGTCGGTGGAGAGGAGGAGGTATTTCCGGATATAGCCAAGAAGGGCCTTTGCGCCGGTCATATCCTGGATCTGGGAGAGGGGCTCTGCGATCTCCTCGGCGATATACGAGGAGGAGACCATGCCCTCGCAGCAGATCAGGGCGCAGTCCACGCCGCCGACTGTGAGAGTGTTGATCAGCAGGTCGGAGGAGTTCCCGGTGATCTCCCGGAGCCGGGAAACGGCCAGCGAGAGCTGGTCCGGGAGAGAAATATCGTCATAGTCCGTAGGGTACATAAATTCACCTCGGGGATATTATGACCGAAAAAAACGGATCTATCCGTTTTTAGTTATCAGTTTTCAGTTCTTAGTGCATAGTAGGGACGGCCATTGGCCGTCCGTGGTTCACGAAAACTCTGTAGGGGAGGCCGCCCTCGGCCTCCCGGCCGATCTCCGGAAACAAATTGTAGGGGCGAATTCCGTTCGCCCGTGCCTTACCGAACATTTGTAGGGGGCGATGCCTACATCGCCCCACAACGATCTCACGATGTGTAGGGGCGAACATCGTTCGCCCGGCCATTTTTGAAATACCCCTTTCGTTCGACGATACCTCCCTCGTTGCCGCTGAGCGGCAAGGCCTGCCTAATGGACCGGTGGGAGGGGACGCTCTCTCTTGCAGAGCGTCCCCTCTTGAAAAACAGTCCGCCGGACTGTTTTTCAATTCACCCCTTGCAGATGCGCCTTCGTAAGGAGATTTCGCCCTCTGCGGAGGGCGACCAGAGGCTCTGCCTCTGGACTCCGCAAGCCTTTGAAAAGGCTTGAG
>JAFUAO010000052.1 GCA_017460665.1 Ruminococcus sp. | reverse complement strand
CTCCGGGTATAGTTTTTTCTCATAACAAATCAAGTATACCATAGTTATCCGAAAAAATCAACAGGGAGGCACTCTTCAATGCGGAATTCGTAATTAGGAATTCGGAATTATGGTGTCCGCCTTCAGCGACAAATTCAAATAATTGCGGGGTGCAGGGAGCCGCTCGCTCCCTGCCGGGATCCAAGGGCAGAGCCCTTGGCGGGTGCAGGGCAGAGCCCTGCATTGCGTTAAAGAGCTCCGCACGGGGTGAATGAAAAAACAGGCCGGGGGACTGTTTTTTCAGAGGGGACGCCCTGCGATAGAGGGCGTCCCCTCCCACCGGTCCATTAGGTGGGCCTTGCCGCTCAGCGGCAACGAGGCAGGTGACGTCGAACGTTTTTCTGTGCGTAAGGCCCCACCGCCCGGCGTGAGCCGGGCGGTGGGCGTTTCTGCACATGAAAACGTTCAACGAAACGGATGATCCGAAAAAGCGGCCGGGCGAACGGAATTCGCCCCTACAATTTGTTCCCTGAGATCTGATCGATCGGCCGGGACGTCGAGGACGCCGTCCCCTACAGTTTTCTAGGCCCACGGACGGCCAATGGCCGTCCCTACAGAGTTTCCGGGAGGCACGGGCGCACAATGTGCGCCCCTACATCAGATCTCGTCCGACGAAGTCGGACACCACAATTATGAATTGAAGAGGGGCGAAGTTCCAGTTAAAAGAAAAATAAATCTTCAGGGGTATTGACAAAAGAGAACAAATGTTCTATAATTGAAAATACAAGGAATGAAACATTCGTTCGGGATACTCTTTTCGCAAAGGGGGACTATCGTTGAAAAACATGATAAACGGCTATGCTGAGAGCTGCGTCAAGGTCAAGCTGCGCATCGCTCAGCTAACTAAGGAGAAAAATGAACTGAAAAAGCAGGGCCGGACTGACCTTATCGACGATCTGAGACTTGAGCAGCGGATCCGCCTGCTTTACGCCGAGCACAGCCAGATGAGGGAGGTCATCGACTACCTCACCGGCTATATGAGGAGGATCGAGCAGCGTGCCAAGACGTGAAAGCTATTCCGATACCTTTACAGGTCAGGCCGACAAAAATATCCGTGCGATCCTCTGTGAGGACGACGAGGAGGACAGCAGGCGCAGGCTCCGGCGAGTATTGTTAAATGTTATTAAAAATGAGCTGACTCCGAGACAAAAGGAAATAATTATGCTATACTATTTTAAGAACATCGACACCGTCCAGATCGGAAAAATGCTTGGGATCACGCCTCAGGCTGTCTCCGGGGCAATGGCTCGGGCGAGGCTGAGGATGTACAAGATACTGAAATACTACCTGATATAGGAGAGACATATGGAAACACCGATCAACTCTTTTTTGGAAAAATACGCAAAGAGCAGCATCATGCGCTGCCATATGCCGGGGCATAAGGGAGCTTCCCGGGGAGGAGCCATCGGGCAGATCTTCCCCTTCGACATCACTGAGATAAAGGGCGCAGACAGCCTCTTTGAGGCGGAGGGCATCATCAGGCGCAGCGAACAGGCCATAGCCGGGCTCTATGGAGCGGCGGACACGCTGTTCTCCGCCGGGGGCTCCACCCTCTGCATACAGGGTATGCTGTGGGCGATGAAGCTCACAGGCCGCCGTGTGATCGCCGTCAGGAACGTCCACCGGGCCTTCCTCAACGCCTGCGCTCTGCTGGATATACAGCCGGAGTGGATCATGCCGGAGTATTCCGGGAGCCTGCTGACGGGCAGGATCCCTGCCAAAAGGGTGGAGGAGCTGCTCCGTAGGGAGGCCTCCCCTGCCTGCCTTTACGTCACATCGCCGGATTACACCGGGAAATGCGCCGATATAGGAGCCTTGGCGGAGCTCTGCCACCGCTATGGCGCCCTCCTGATCGTGGACAACGCCCACGGCGCCCACCTGCACTTCCTCCCGGAGAGCCGCCACCCGATCGATCTGGGAGCCGATATGTGCTGCGATTCCGCCCATAAGATGCTGCCGGCGCTGACCGGAGGAGCCTTCCTCCACACCGCAAGGCCGGAGCTTTCCGGGCTGCTGAGGCAGGGAATGTCGCTCTTCGGCTCCACCAGCCCCTCCTACCCGATCATGGCGTCGCTGGAGCTCTGCGGCAGGTACATCGAGGAGGAGATCCGGGGCGATATACAGCGCCGGCTGCCCCTCATCGGCCGGCTGAAGGAGAGCCTTTCCGGGCGGCTCATGTTCGCAGAGAGCGAGCCCTTCCACATCACCGTAAGGGCGGCAGAAAGCGGCTTTTCCGGGGACGGGCTTGCGGAGGAGCTGCGGAAAAACGGCGCAGAATGTGAGTATTCCGACCGGGAGCTGCTGATCCTGCTCATGTCTCCCATGAGCCCGGAGGAGGACTTCCCCCGGCTGGCGGAGACCCTGAAAACGGCGGCAGATCGGGCTGAGCGCCGGGAGGAGGCCCCGGAGCCCTTTGCCATGGAGCTCCCAGAAAGAGCCATGACGATCAGGGAGGCGGCCCTCTCGCCCTGTGAGGAGATCCCGGTGGAGGGAGCCCTGGGGCGGATCTGCGCCTCGGTGAAGGTGCCCTGTCCCCCGGCCATACCGATCGCAGCCAGCGGCGAGGTGATCTCCGCCGGCGCCATAAATATTTTCAAAAGGTATGGCATTTCTTCCGTGATCGTGGTAAAATAGATAGTAGTTAGTAGTAAGTAGTTATTAGTGCATAGCTATCAGTGCATAGTAGGGGCGGCGCCCCGAAACGAGGCTTTTATGAAAAAGATATATGGAAACGATGAGCTGCTCGGCACCCTGAACGCCATGGTCCAGAGCGGCAGAACGGCACAGTCCGTCATTTTTTACGGCGAAACAGGCAGCGGACGCTTCTCCGCCGCCACATACTATACGGCTCAGCTCATGTGTCAGTCCCCCGTGGAGGGAGCGCCCTGCGGATGCTGTACCGCTTGCAGGACCGTCATGTCCCTGAGCCACCCGGACGTCACCCTGGTCCCCACCAGCGGCAAGCTGGGAGGCTATTCCGTGGAGACCGCAAGAGCCGTCTGCTCAGACGCATTCGTAAAGCCCAACAACCGCTCCGGCCGGAAGGTCTACATCTTCCGCAACTGCCGGAACATGGACGTGCGTACACAGAACACCCTCCTCAAGCTGATCGAGGAGCCCCCGGAGTACGCCCTGTTCCTCTTCACGGCCGAGTCGAAATACGAGTTCCTCCCTACGATCATATCACGATGCGTCTGCTTCGGGCTGTCGCTGTGTACCGAGGAGGAGTCCCGGCTGGCCCTGCGTGAGGAGGGCTACGGCGAGGAGGAGATCGAGCAGGCCGTGAGCTGCTTCCACGGCAATGTGGGTATGTGCTCACAGTATATCATGGACGAAAGGCTCCGCAGACTGGTGGATTTGACAAAAGCACTGTCTGAGAGTATAATAAGAAAGGACGAGTACGGGCTCAACTGCGCTTTCTATTCGGTAGGCTCCGACAGGGAAAGCGTCAGGAACGTGCTCTCCATGACAGACAAGCTGTTCAGAGATGCCGCTGTCCTTGCTAAGGACAGCAGCGCAAGGACCATTAGCTGCTGCCCCGACAGCGCAGCAAGGCTCTCGCAGATGATCTCAGCATATCAGGCCGCAAGGATCCACTATAAGCTGGAAAAGGCCTGGGACGCAGTCCAGCATAACGTCAGCGTGCCGCTGGTGCTGGCCGGGCTCTGTGCGGAAATGATGGAGATCGTCTGCTGATATACAGATAGGAGTATTTTATGAAGGAAATAGTTGGTATCCGCTTCAAAAAGGGCGGAAAGGTATACTACTTCTCGCCGGAGAAGATCCGGGCCAATATCGGCGATATGGCTATCGTCGAGACCGTCCGGGGAGTGGAGTGCGGTGAGGTGGTCATCGCTAACAGAGAGATCGACGACAGCAGCATATCCTCCCCTCTGAAGCCGATCATCAGGCTCGCTGACGCCAACGATATGAGGACCCTTGAGCGCAATAAGCAGCGTGAGAAGGACGCCTTCCGGGTGTGCGAGGAGAAGATCGCCATGCGAAAGCTGAACATGAAGCTGGTGGACGTGGAGTGTACCTTCGACAACAACAAGCTGCTGTTCTACTTTACTGCGGAGAACCGTGTGGACTTCCGTGAGCTGGTAAAGGACCTGGCAGCCGTATTCAGAACAAGGATCGAGCTGCGTCAGATCGGCGTCCGGGACGAGGCCAAGATCTTAGGCGGACTTGGGATCTGCGGCAGAGAGTTCTGCTGTAAGAGCCATTTGGGAGACTTCCAGCCCGTTTCGATAAAAATGGCCAAGGAGCAGGGGCTCTCGCTCAATCCCACCAAGATCTCAGGCACCTGCGGAAGGCTGATGTGCTGTCTGAAAAACGAGCAGAACGCCTATGAGGAGCTGCTGAAGATCACTCCCAAAATGGGAGCTCTGGTAGTCACTCCCGACGGCGATAAGGGCCGGGTCGAGGACGTGAACCTGATCACAGGCAAGCTCAGGATCAAGACCGAGAAGTCCGAGGTGCCCGTCACCGTGGACAGGAGCGAGGTAAAGCTGCTGAAGGACGGCCAGATCAAGGTCCGCAGGGACGAGCGTGACGCACTGAAAAAGCTGGAGGACAAGTAAGTGGAAAAGATAAGCTACGGCAGGCTCCTGGACGAGAAGCTCAGGGAGCTGGAGAGCACCGGAGAGCGTCCGGCGCTGCTGCTCCACGCCTGCTGTGCTCCGTGCAGCAGCCATACCCTGTGGCTGCTGGACAGGTATTTCAGGATAACGCTTTATTTCTGCAACCCCAATATCGCCCCGGAGGAGGAGTACGACTACCGCCGGGCAGAGCTGAAAAGACTGGTAAAGGAAATGGGGCTCAGCGTCAGGATCTTAGAGGAGCCCTACGATCCGGCTCCCTTTTATGAGCTGGCAAAGGGTCTGGAGGATCAGCCTGAGCGTGGCGAGAGGTGCAGGAGATGTATCGGCTTCCGGCTGGAAATGGCCGCAAAAAAGGCCAGGGAGACCGGAGCAGAGCTCTTCTCCACTACCCTTACCATAAGCCCCCACAAGGACTGTACCTTCATAAACGAAAAGGGCCGGGAGCTCAGCGAAAAATACGGGGTCCCCTACCTTTTCTCAGACCTTAAAAAGCACGACGGCTACAAACATTCGATACAGCTCTCCAAGCAGTACAGCCTCTATCGGCAGGACTACTGCGGCTGTATCTACAGCAAGAAAAACAGGGCCGCCCAGAGCAGGCCCGATACCACCGATCAGCCATAATATCTTCGGCAGGGGCCGGGGATATTATGGTATTTCTATTGGGAGGAGCTCCCGCCGTGGAGGGAGCACAGATCAGCTTTTCCGCCGGCACTATGCTGGGGTACTTCATCAGCGGAGCAGTCTATGCGCTGCTGCCGATCACGGCCTTTCTCCTGCTGAAAAGGGCCGGCACTGCAAGGCTCTGGCCGGCGATCGTGGGAGCCGTGGTGTACTTTCTGACCACCCGGCTCAGCGACTTTTTCGCCTATATTTTCGGCGCATGTCAGGACCACGCCGTCAAGGCGGCCATAAGCGCAGAGCTGGTCTGCATTTTCGAGGAGTTAGGCCGCTGTCTGGCCATGAGGTACCCCGTGACCAACATCAAGGCCATGAATTCTGCGGTGTGCTATGGCATAGGCCACGGAGGTCTGGAGTGCCTGATCCGGGGAGCAGCGGCGTTCCGGGTAATGGGCTATGGCAGCCGGCTCAGCAGCAGAGGCTCAGACAGCTTCACCGCCGGAAAGTCTCCCGAAAAGGCTGCACAGATCACGGAAAGGCTGGCTGAGCTGGCGGATCATCCGCTGTACCTGAGCCTGATCAGCTCGGTCCACAGCATATCCACCTTCGGTGTACATATCGCACTGAGCCTGCTGATCTTCGTCAAGGTCCGTGAGACAGGCCAGCTAAGGTGGCTCATGGCGGCGATCGGGCTGCACTACTTCATGAACGGCACGGCGTGGGCGCTGTCCTTTGCCGGGGCTCCCCTGCTCAGCGAGATCATGGGGATAGCCTGCGGAGGAGCCGTCATCGCCCTCGTTTGCAGGATCATCAGGATAAGAGGACGCTTTGACCAGATCATATACCCTGAGCTTTTCGGGGACTGATCACAGGAGGAACTATGGGCAAGGAGCTAAAGACCAACGCTGTGCGGTTTCTGGAGAAATGCGGCATAGCCTACGAGATACAGACCTATCAGTGCGAGGAGTTCATCGACGGGATCCACGTCGCTCAGGCGCTGGGACAGCCGCTGGAGGAGACCTTCAAGACCCTTGTGGCACAGGGGAAGTCCGGCAGCTATTACTGCTTTTTGCTGCCCGTTGCCATGGAGCTGGACCTGAAAAAAGCGGCAAGGAGCGTGGGCGAGAAGTCGGTGGAGCTGCTCCACGTCAAGGACATCACCAAGGTCACGGGGTACGTCCGGGGCGGCTGCACGCCGATCGGCATGAAGAAGCAGTTCATGACCGTTGTGGACAAGTCCGGTGAGGGGCTGGAGAGGTTTTACATAAGCGGCGGACGGATCGGGACCCAGATCCGGCTGAGCCCGGGAGAGCTCATAGCGGCGATCCGTGGAAAATTTGAGGACATCGTACTTGATGCGTAAAAAGGGACTGCGTGAGCAGTCCCTTTTTCAATTCATAATTCATAATGCATAATTCATAATTATACCCCTCCGCCCCTTCGGGGCACCTCCCCTTTCAGGGGAGGCTTTTGTAGGGGCGCACGATGTGCGCCCGTGGGACCAGAAAACCGTAGGGGCGGACCCATGTGTCCGCCCGTGCCGTGTACGAAAAACCACCGGGCGAACGATGTTCGCCCCTACCGCCCTATATTTCTAGGCCAGCAGGCCCGAAGGGTCCTGCGAAGGATAGTCAAAAGCCGGCGGGGTGGGGTGTGAGGGAAAAGAGAGTG
>JAFUAO010000051.1 GCA_017460665.1 Ruminococcus sp. | reverse complement strand
GTTTTTTCATTCACCCCTTGCGGAGCTCTTCAAGGCCATGCAGGGCTCTGCCCTGCACCCGCCAAGAGCTCTGCCCTTGGATCCCGGCAGGGAGCGAGCGGCTCCCTGCACCCCGCAATTATTTTTAATACGTCCGCCAACGGCGGACACCGCAACTAATAACCAAGCACTAATAACTTGCAACTCAAAAAAGGGACTGCTCACGCAGTCCCTTTTTTCACTTCGTCTTAGTCTTATAAAGCAGCCATATGAACTCCAGCACGCCGATCCCGATAAAGGAAAGCATCGCCTTCATGCCCGGCTTCTTCACCTTGAACCTCGTGATGAACGCTATGGCGATCACCAGCATGACTCCCCCATAGACCGCCGGAAAGCACTCCCCGATGTCCTTATGGAAGCTGTAAAGCAGCGGCAGGATCAGCGCAACGCTGGTCACAGGCAGCCCCTCGTAGACCTTCCGGACCTCCTCGGTCTTCTTCTGACGGTCCTCCTCTGCAACATTGAAATACGCAAGCCTGATGACTGCACAAAGTGGGAAGATCACCAGTATCGGCACATCGGCCCAGCTATCCATCCCCACGGAATAGCCGATCACCGCCGGCAGTACCCCGAAGCAGATAGCGTCACAGAGCGAGTCGATCTGTATGCCGAACTTCTTCTCGTTCTCGGTCCTGTCCTTTTTGGTCCGTGCGATCTTTCCGTCGAACATATCGCAGAGCCCCGAGACCATTAGGCAGATTATCGCCAAGGTCGGCCTTGGCTCGCCTCCTGCAAGTCCGGCGGCAAGGAAAATGCCGATCACGGACGAAACGAGGCTCAAATATGTCAAAATGACCGTATAGTTATAGTAACCTATCATCATCAAAACCTCAGCTGCTGACCCGGCACCCCTGCCGGACAGTTGATCTTTCTTTATATAGTGAGCCGCTTACCTGCCCGAGGCCTTCTTCCTGCCCCTTGCTGCGGGCTTTTTGGCAGTTGACTTCTTCTTTGCAGCGCTCTTCTTGGCCGAGCCCTTGGCACGGTTCTCCTTCATGCGCTCCTGACGCCTTGCCTTGTCCTCAAGGCGCTTGTAGGCCTCGTCGTAGAAGTGCTCCTGAGCGTTGAGGAGCTCCTGGCCTTCCTTTGGCTGGACGTGGACATAGGTGCCGTCGCTGAGCAGCTCTCTGGCCTTCACATTATCGGCCATGAGCGTGCGGAACATAGCTCTTATGCGCTTTTTCAGGCGCTCGTCCTCAATGGGAGCTGCCACCTCCACACGGCGGACGGTGTTCCTGCTCATATAATCAGCGGAGCCGATATAGATCTTCTGGCCACGGCCTTCCTTGCCGAAGATGAAGATCCTGCTGTGCTCAAGGAAGCGTCCAACTATACTGCGGACGGTGATATTCTCGGTAAAGCCGGGGACTCCCGGGATAAGGCAGCATATACCTCTGACCACCAGCTCGATCTTGACGCCGGCCTGAGAAGCCTCCACCAGCTTATCCATGATCACCTTGTCGCAGAGGGAGTTGATCTTAGCGGCGATATAGCCCTCCTCACCGTTCCTGGCGAGGGCGATCTGCTCGTCCATCATAGCCAGTACCTGAGGCCTAAGTGCCAGCGGAGATACAAGGAGCTTATTAGTCTCCTCCACGAAGCTGCCGCTGAGGAGCCCGCTGAACACGGCCTTTGCGTCCTCTGCGATAGCTCGGTCAGCCGTCAGGAGCATAAGGTCGGTGTACAGGGCAGAGGTCTTTTCGTTATAGTTGCCCGTGCCGATCTGAGTGACATAGTCCGATCCGCCGCCCTGAGCTCTCCTTGTGATGAGCAGCAGCTTTGAGTGGGCCTTGAACTCACGGGGGCCGTAGATCACGTTGACGCCGGCCTCCTGTAGCACCTTGGACCACTCGATGTTGTTTGCCTCATCGAAGCGGGCCCTGAGCTCGATCATGACCAGCACCTCCTTGCCGTTTTCGGCGGCAGTGCAGAGAGCGTCGATGACCTTGCTGTTCCGGGCAAGGCGGTAGAGAGTTATCTTTATGGAGGTGACCTTCGGGTCCACAGCGGACTCCTGAAGGAGCCTTATGAACGTAGCTGTCATGGACTCAAAGGGGAAGCTCAGGAGCACGTCCTTTGCCTTGACCTGTGCGAAAACAGGCCTTGTATCGCTGAGCGAGGCGCTCTTTCTGGGCGAGCGAGGCTCATAGTGGAGCTCCGGGCTCTTATCCAGCTCCTGAAGCTCAAAGAGGTACGAAACGTCCAGAGGTATATGTGAGGTAAAGACCCTAGTATTGCGGATCTTCAGCTTTTTGCATATGTAGTCCAGAGCCTCCCGGCTGAACTCGTCAGAGACCTCCAGCCTAACGGGGGCCAGCTTTGTGCGCTTGAGGACCAGCTCCTCCATTCTTGTGCGGAACTCAGGGCCTCTTCCGAAGGCCATGATCCCGGCGCTCCTTGTGACTCTGATGAGGGCACGGTCGATGACCTTATAGCCCTTGAACATCAGGTGGGCGAAGCGGAGGACGACCTCCTCCTCCAAAATGAAGCGCTTGCCGTCCTGACTGAGGGGGATAAGGCGCTGGCTGTGCTCCTGTTTTATGGGAATTATGCCGATAGCCACGCCCTTTTTTGCGCCGAGCTGGACTGCGGCATAGATCTCCTTATTTTTGAGGAAGGGGAAGGGCAGGGCGTCGTTTATCACAAGTCCGGAAATAAAGGGCTTGATCTCACGCTTGAAATACAGCTCCAAGAAGGCCAGCTCGTCGGCGGAGGCGGACTCAAAGGTGACGTGCTCGAAGCCGCAGGCCGAGAGCTCCTCCATATTTTTCCGATAGGCCTCCTCCACGGAGGGCTGGAGCCTCCTGACAGCGGTGAATATGGCATCGAGCTGCTGAGCCGGAGTCATATTTGAACGGCTGTCCTTTTTCTTTTTATCGGTCTTGCAGGCGTCGGTGATATTGCCGACCCTGACCATAAAGAACTCATCGAGGTTGCTCTGATAAATCGCCGAGAACGAGATCCTCTCAAGGAGGGGCGTACTGGGGTCAGAGGCCTCTTCGAGGACACGCTTGTTGAATTTAAGCCACGACAGCTCTCTGTTTTCGAGGTAGTCCATAATTTTCTCCGATCTTCCGAGTGGTGGAAAAAGTGTTGAAAACGCAGTTCATCAACAGATAATACATATATTATTATAAACCATTTTCTCCCCGATGTCAAGGGATTTTTTCACTGTTTGGGAGAGGCTGTCTCCCGGCCGATCGACCGGATCTCTGGGAACCGTAGGGACGGCCACTGGCCGTCCGTCCAATTCGGAATTCGTAATTAGGAATTCGGAATTATACCCCTCCGCCCCTTCGGGGCACCTCCCCTTTCAGGGGAGGCTATTTGTAGGGGCGAACATCGTTCGCCCGGCCTCCTTCGACCGTTTTCATGTGCGTAAGGCCTCACCGCCCGGCGTAAGCCGGGCGGCACAGGTGGGCAAAGAGGAACACCTCCGGAGGGGAGGGCTTTAACAAAAAACTGGTACAAAAGCCGTCGGCCCTCCCCTCTCTTCGGTTTTCCTCTCTGCACTCTCTTTTCCCTCACACCCCACCCCGCCGGCTTTTGACTATCC
>JAFUAO010000050.1 GCA_017460665.1 Ruminococcus sp. | reverse complement strand
GGTATGAGGGAAAAGAGAGTGCAGAGAGGAAAACCGAAGAGAGGGGAGGGCCGCCGGCTTTTGTACCAGATTTTTTGTTAAAGCCCTCCCCTCCGGAGGTGTT
The DNA here is from genome assembly GCA_017460665.1 of Ruminococcus sp. GTDB lineage: Bacteria > Bacillota > Clostridia > Oscillospirales > Ruminococcaceae > Ruminococcus. Next base: position 13,463 of record JAFUAO010000050.1, on the reverse strand, counting down.
CCTCTTTGCCCACCTGTGCCGCCCGGCCATAGCCGGGCGGTGGGCCTTACGCACATGAAAACGATCGAAGGAGGCCGGACATTTCAAAAACGGCACGGACGGCCAATGGCCGTCCCTACGGTTATGGAGACCACGGGCGAACGATGTTCGCCCCTACACGTCGCAGCAACGTTGTGGGGCGATGTGGGCATCGCCCCCTACAGGCCGTTTCAATACGCATTGTCCAATTTCCGGGGCCTACTCTCAACTCAAACTAAGCACTAATAACTAACGACTCGGAACTCCTAAAGAAAAATATTGCAATTATCCTACAGATGTGGTATAATTAGCTTTAATGATCATATAGGAGGCGATGCTATGGTCCTTATCGACTGCCATACCCATACCCAGTTCTCGGTGGACTCCGAGGCGGACATAAACGCCTGTATCGCTCGGGCGGCAGAGCTTGGACTGGCCGCTTACGCCATCACCGACCACTGCGAGTGCAACCGCTGGTACTCCAAGGACCACTACCCCGGCGAGACCGTCTACCCCTATTTCGACTTCGGCAAGGACTTCGAGAGCTCCGTTTCCGCAGTCACTGAGCTGAAAAAGCGCTGGGAGGGCAAGCTGGAGCTGATCTGCGGCGTGGAGCTTGGACAGGCGACCCATGACTTCGATGTGGCGGAGAGGGTGGTCACCGATGAGAGGCTGGACTTCGTGCTGGGCTCTATGCACCAGCTCCCCAAGACCGAGGACTTCTGCTTCATCGACTATAACGAGATGAGCCTTGACGAGATCAACGGGCTGTGCGAGCGCTATTTCCTGGAGATCCTAAAGCTGTGCCAGTGGGGGAAATTCGACATCCTGGCACACCTGACCTACTTCCTGCGCTACATAAAGGGCGGCTACGGGATCGACGTGGACATCTCACGCTATGACGAGATCATCGCCGAGAGCTTCCGGGAGCTGATCGCCAAGGACAAGGGCCTGGAGATCAACACCTCCGGTCTGAGGCAGGGCTTCGGGGACACCTTCCCGGACATAAAGTACGTCCGGCTCTTCCGGGACCTGGGCGGAGAGCTCCTGTCAGTGGGTTCAGACTCCCATACAGTCGCCGACATCGGCGCAAACGTGGCCGAGGGCGTGAAAATGGCAAGGGAGGCCGGCTTTAGCAGGCTCACCTATTTCAAAAAGCGCCGGCCCTATTTTATAGATATCGATCGATCTAAGGAAAGGACTTGATATAATGAAAAACGAGATCATCCGCATTTTGCAGCAGAACGCCCGTATCTCAAACACCGAGCTGGGAGAGATGCTGGGTATCTCTCCTGAGGAGGCCGCTTCTCAGATCCGTGCTCTTGAGGAGGACGGCGTGATCCGTGGCTACAGCGTTATCCTTGACGACGAAAAGTACGATAACTCCGCCGTTTATGCCACTATCGAGCTGAAGGTCACTCCTCAGAGGGACTGCGGCTTCGACGATATAGCCAAGATCATCGTGATGTATGACGAGGTGGAGAGCGTCAGCCTCATGTCCTCGGGCTCATACGATCTGGCAGTGGAGGTCAAGGGCAACAACCTCAAGGACGTTGCGTTTTTCGTGTCAGAGCGCCTTTCAACTATCGACGGAGTGCTCTCTACCTCCACTCACTTCATTCTGAAAAAATACAAGGAGAAGGGCATTTTCATCGACGGTGAAGAGCCTGACGAAAGGGGCCTGTGGTAAGCGTGATAGACTACGAGAAAGCCCTTTCCAGCAGGGTAAAAAGCATTCGCCCCTCCGGTATCAGGAAGTTCTTCGACATCGCCGGCACTATGGAGGGAGTGATCTCTCTGGGCGTGGGAGAGCCTGACTTCTCGACCCCGTGGGTGATCAGGAAGGCCGCTATCAAGGTGCTGGAGAGAAAGCACATCATCTACGGACCAAACAAGGGACTTGCTCCCCTGAGAGCCGCTGTCAGCGACAGGATCGAGAAAAAGCACGGCGTAAGGTACGACTCAGAGAACGAGCTCATCGTAACGGTGGGCGGCTCAGAGGCCATCGACCTTGCGATCCGTGGGATCATCGACCCCGGCGACGAGGTGCTGGTGGTGGAGCCCAGCTTCGTGTGCTATGCCCCTCTGGTGGAGCTTACAGGCGGCGTGGCCGTGCCGGTGCCTACGAGGGTGGAGAACGATTTCAAGCTCACTGCTGAGGACCTAAAGGACAAGATCACCGACCGCACCAAGCTGCTGATCCTGCCCTTTCCAAACAACCCCACGGGGGCTATCATGACCCGTGAGGATCTAGAGCCGATCGCTCAGCTCCTCCGGGACACCAACATCATCGTGCTCTCGGACGAGATCTATTCTGAGCTTACCTACGGCCGGAAGCACTTCTCGATCATCGAGCTGGAGGGCATGAGGGAGCGCACGATCTACGTCAACGGCTTCTCCAAGGCCTACGCCATGACCGGCTGGAGACTGGGCTACGTTGCGGCGCCCTCGCCTATAATAAGCCAGATCGCCAAGATCCACCAGTACGGGATCATGTGCAGCCCCTATATCAGCCAGAACGCCGCTGTTGAGGCCCTTACCTCCTGCGACGCTGAGGTGGCAAAAATGGTGGACGAGTACAACGTCCGCAGAAGATACCTTGTCAGCGAGTTCAACCGCTTAGGCCTTACCTGCTTTGACCCGGAGGGCGCATTCTACGTCTTCCCGTGCATCAAGAGCACAGGCCTTTCAAGCGAAGAATTCTGCGAGAGGCTCCTTTACGAAAACAAGGTGGCGGCCGTTCCCGGCAGCGCCTTCGGAGAGTCCGGCGAGGGCTACATACGCATATCCTACGCCTATTCCCTCAAGCACCTTATGGAGGCTATGAGGCGGATCGGGCTCTTCCTGAAAAAGCTGGAGGAGGACAGGGATGAAGATAAGAGCGGCAGCTAAGATAAATCTGGGCCTTGACGTTACGGGGAGGCTCCAGGACGGCTATCACCTGATCGAGAGCGTTTTTCAGTCAGTGGGGCTCTTCGACCTGATCGAGGCGGAGCTGACTGAGGGCGGCATCGCTCTGGAATGTACTGTCCCGGAGGAGTTCGCTGCTGCGGATCCCATACCCTGCGATCGGCGGAACATCGCCTACAAGGCGGCGGAGCTGTACTTCTCCGAGACCGGTATCGGGAAGGGCTGCAGGCTCTCAGTGACCAAGGGGATACCCTCACAGGCCGGTATGGGCGGTGGAAGTGCCGACGCAGCCGGCGTGCTGTACTGCCTCAACGAGCTGTGCGGAGCTCCCGTCAGCCATGAGGAGCTGTGCAGGATCGGCAAAAAACTGGGGGCGGACGTGCCATTCTGCCTCACGGGGGGAACTGCCTACGTTGGCGGTATCGGCGAGGAGATCCGGCCTCTTCCGGAGTATTCCGGCAGGATCCTTGTTATCGGCAAGGGCCGGGAGGGAGTCTCCACCGGCGAGGCCTACCGCAACATCGACGTGCTTGTTTCTCCTGTCCACCCGGAGGTGGAAAAGCTCCGGCAGGCGCTGGAGACCGATCCGGACAGCGCACCGCAGTATTTCGGGAACCTTTTCGAGCAGGCGGTCTGTCTTGAAGAGGTGGACAGCCTCAAGTCCGTCATGCTGGACAAGGGGGCTGTGCGGGCGATAATGACCGGCAGCGGATCGGCGGTATTCGGGCTCTTTAGGAGCCGTGACGAGGCCGAGGCCTGCTGTGAGGAGCTGAAAAAAATGGGGTATTTCTCCGCAGTATGCGAGACTGTGGGGAAGGCCTTCTATGAAGAGCAAAAAAGGGACTGCTGAGCAGTCCCTTTTTGCTGAGTTGAGAGTTGAAAGTGGAGAGTTGAGAGTTGCGGTGTCCGCCTGGCGGCGGACGTATTTGAAAAAGTATGAATGACAAATTGCAATTAAAAGTTTCGGTCAAGCCTTTTCAAAGGCTTGCGGAGTCCAGAGGCAGAGCCTCTGGTCGCCCTCCGCAGAGGGCGAAACTCTCCTTACGAAGGCGCCTCGCAAGGGGTGAATTGAAAAACAGTCCGGGGGACTGTTTTTCAAGAGGGGACGCCTTGTAAGAGAAGGCGTCCCCTCCCACCGGTCCATAATGTAGGCCTTGCCGCTCAGCGGCAACAAGGCAGGTGTCGTCGGACTAAGAAAAATAGCCTACTCTCCGGGGAAGTAGAGATCCAGCAGCAGCGCCACGACTCCTGTGTAGCGCTCGATGCCCTCCTCCACGCCGTTGAGCTTGAGGCTGGCGTCGGTGGCGGCGTTGGAGGCCGCAGTCACGGTCTCGGTGGGGATGATCTCCTTCTTCTTGTTGTCCTCCCAGTATGTATCGGGCATGAACCTGAACCAGTCCCGGCGGACCTGCTCTGAGATCTGGGCGGTAAGCTCCTCGGCGCCGGGGATATTGCTTTTCACCACCTGGTTACGGACGTACTCCAGCGCCCGGAGATAGCCGCTGTACTGGACCTGAGGGTCGGGGCTGTCCTTAGTTGCAACAAAGGCGATGAAATTGGCCTCGTCCTCCTGGATAAAGCCCTTTAGGTGGGCCAGCTCGTGGCAGAGAGTGTCCGGCAGGTTGGTCCTGACCATGTCGTCGTTGTAATTGGCCTCCATGGTGAAGGGGAAGTACATACCCAGCAGGTTGGACTGGCTCATGAAATAGGAGAACTGTATCGGCTTCGGCCTCGGATAATAGCCGGAGAGCTGAGGGTAGTCCTCTGCGGCGGCGGTCATTGCGGAGCGTGCGGCCTCCTCCGGGTCGATCGTCAGGGTGAAGCGGTCGTCGCTGTCCCGAGGGACCCTTCCGGCCAGATCGTTGGTCTTCTCGATGAGGATCCCGTAGAGCTCCAAGAGCTGAGAGCTGTCGTGGTCCGACTCGGTGAAGTAGAGCTGTGAGAACCTTGTGCAGCCGTAGAGCATGAAGCAGTTCAGCGACTCGGTGACGCTGACATAGGCAAGGCTCCAAAGTGCGATAGTCAGGGAAACAGCGGCAGTCCTCCGCCGTGAGCTCTTCCGGAAGATCAGCAGCAGTATCATCACCGGGATCCCCACTGCGATCAGCAGAAGAGCGATAATGATCAGGACTTCGCCCACTGAGATCGGCACAAGTCCGCTGAGAAAGGCCAGCGGAGCCGAGATCTTGGGGAAGATCTTAGCGGCGTAGAAGTCGGCGAAGGGCTTCACACACCGGGCAAGGACGGTCAGTCCTGCCGAGAGCAGTATCAGGATCAGCGGTATCAGATAGCGTTTTTTCATGGCGGCCTCCAAAACGAGTATTCGCCATAATTATATCACGGAAGGGAGAAAAATGCAACAGTCTGGCCGTTTTTCCGCAAATTCCCGGCTCAGCTCTCTGTGGACCCCTCGGTGGTCTCCGGGGGAGCCTCTTCTGTGACAGGCTCTGTGGTGGGCAGAGCTCCCTCTATCGCCGTAACATCGGTGAAAACGATCTTCAGCTTGCTGCCGGGCATCTCAAAGGCCGAGATACTGCCCTGACCGTCCACCGATAGGGTGTACTCACCGGCCTCAAGGCTGCCGCCGATCAACAGAGCGCCGTCCTCCTCCTTCCCGGAGAGCTCCTCCAGCTTGGCGCAGCTGTCCACGGCCTCGATCAGCTCCAGCATCATGGCCTTCACCGGCAGGGCGGACTGAGGGACGGAAAAGCTCAGCCCCTTGTAGCTTGCGGTGACATCGCCCTCTGCAAAGTCCAGCGTAACGCCGCTGAGGGTATTGGGCGAGTCGAACTCCGCCCGCCATACGCCCTCACCGAAGCGTGTGATCCTGCCCTCGGCAGTCAGGCGGTCCACGGTCAAGCTGACAGAGGACTGGAAGGGGCAGTCAAGGCCGTTTTCCCGGGAGGAAGAGCTCCTCCCCGTAACTGAGCAGGCCGCAAGGCAAAGGCTCGCCATTAAAGCGGCAGCGGATGTGAATGATCTCTTCATAGTACCAGCTCCTTTGAATAATGGCCGCCGGCCCTCGAACGAGAGCGGCGGAGGCTTTGAGAGTTTTCACATCCGCTTTGAAAGCTGTTTTATTTTCCGCAGGTCAAAGTGCCTGCTCTGCAAGATCCCTCTGCTTCCTCCTGAGGATCATGAAGGAATCCGGGAGGCAGTCCACGATGTCTCTCGGGAGCATTGCGTCCTGTCCCAGCTTATCCGCAGCAGCGTCACCTGCAAGGCCGTGGATATACACACCTGCACAGCTTGCGTCGAAGCAGCTAAAGCCCTGAGCGGCAGCGGCTCCGATGATGCCGGCAAGGATGTCGCCGGTACCGCCCCTGCTCATGCCGGGGTTGCCGGTGTGGTTGACGGCGGTGTACTTGCTGTCAGCGATGATCGTGCCGGCGCCCTTCAGGACCACGGTGGTGCCGAATTTCTCGGCGTATTTCTCCGCAGCCAAAAGCCGGTTGTCGGTGATCATAGAGTTCTCACAGCTAAGAAGCCTTGCCATCTCACCCACATGGGGAGTTATGATGACCTTGGCCTTCTTGTTCACTAATATATCTATGTCGGAGGCGATGCAGTTTATTCCGTCGGCGTCGATGACCACGGGACACTTCGCCTTCTCCACAACATACCTGAGTATCGCAGAGGTGTCGTTGGTGACGCCCATGCCGCAGCCGATAACGATCGCCGAGGCCTTTGCAACGGCGTCGGTGAAGGCCTTGTTCTTATCATCGAAGAGCATGAAGCCGTAGTCGTCCTCGTCAAGCTGTATATAAGTGGCCTCCGGAGCCAGCACGGACACCGTGTCTATGCACTTTTCCACGGAGGCAAGCCTCACCATGCCGGCTCCGCTGCGGAGAGCTCCCATAACGGCAAGGGCCGCTGCGCCACGCATGGAGGAGCTCCCTGCGATCACCAGCACCGTGCCGAAGTCCCCCTTGTGGGAGTCACGCTCCCTGTTCCTTGGGTAGCCTGCGAGCTGGGTCCGGTCGGTGCGGAGGTACTTCCTCTCGCCGTCCAGTATATCCAGCGCCTTGGGAGGTATCCCGATGTCGGCAACGGTCACATCGCCGCAGTATTTGTGCAGGGGATACTGGGCAAGTCCCACCTTCATGAAGCCGAAGGTGATCGTCTCGTCGGCCTTGAAGGTGCCGGCGGAGGCAGTGCCGACTGCGGAGTTTCCGCCGCTGGGAACGTCCACAGCGATCTTGTAGGCGCCTGTGCTTATGGCGAAAATGCTCATTATGTCCTTGTCCAGCTGTCCACGGAAGCCCGTCCCGAAAACTCCGTCCACCAGTATATCCGCATCGCTGACGGCCCTGCGGACCTCAGCCATGCGCTTTTTCTCGCTGAGCATGATGCTCTCGACGGGGGTGAGCTCCTTTTTCTTCTGAAGGTCCTTGATGTCCTTGTCGTGGATCGTCATGTAGTCCAGCTCCGCCGCCTCCAGTGCAGTCTCAACGTTCTCGCTGCGATAGCCCTTGACAAGGACGGCTCTGTCCGGGAGCTTCTCTGCCATCTCCTTAGCAAGGTCGGTGGAGGGAGGCTTCACCAGGCTGACTACAGTGACCTTGAAGCCCTTGTAGACCAGGATCGACGCTGCCGCAAAGCAGTCTCCGCCGTTGTTGCCCGACCCCGCAAGGAAGACGACTGAGGTCTCCTCCGGGACTGCCTTGGACTCATTGGCGGTATAGCTGACGATCCGGTCCGCAATGATCCTTCCGGCGTTCTCCATGAGCTGCTTTTTGGTCACTCCCAGCTTCTCGGAGCGGTCCTCGATCCTGTTCATCTGTTTTGGCGTTACCACCTGCATTGTAATACCTCCTTTATAGCTGTTTTTCAGCTTAAAGCTCCTTCTCGGCCTGAGCTCTCAGGGAACGGGGAAGGGCTCTTTTGATGTTGCTGAGCATTTTCTCGTCGGGTGAGAAAACGAGCCTAGTGCTGCCGTAGTTCTCGTGGGGGAAGTCGGCGTAGTACTCCCCGGAGGCGATGTTGTCCGTAGCGAATACCACGGTCATGTCCTCGGTCTCTTCAAGGCCGTCGGTGTACTTCCCGAAGGCCGTGAACTTGCCCACGTCCACCGTGAGCAGCTCCTTGCGGCGGCTTTTGGCGATTATCTTGTCGATGTCCAGCTCGCCGTTGGTGAAGGTGTACTCATATTCCACCTGCATAGACTGGGCGAGGAAGTAGGTGCCGTAGCCGGCTGCTGCGGCGGCGATGAGCCCCACGAAGGACACGATCGGGCTGCCCAGCATGAGGACTGCACCCACAGCCAGCAGCAGGGTGAGGAGGATACCTCCCACGGTGATCCCGATCAGCTTTGCCCTATCAGCGGAGGTCTGCTGCTTTCTGACGAGCTGTTCTGCGAAATTATCCATAATTTTGCTCCTATCCTTTCGGTCAGCGGACTGACCTTTGCTATACTTAATATCATACCACGATCGCCGCAAAAATGCAAGGAGAAGTTGTCCGTTCGTGCCTTCTCGAAAATTTGTAGGGGAGGCCGCCCTCGGCCTCCCGGACGATCTCCGGAAACAAATTGTAGGGGCGAACATCGTTCGCCCGTGGGTACCCATAACCGTAGGGACGGCCACTGGCCGTCCGTGCCGTTTTTGAAATGCCCGGCCTCCTTCGACCGTTTTCATGTGCAGAAACGCCCACCGCCCGGCCATTGCCGGGCGGCACTGGCTCTTTTCCCTCACGCCCCACCCCGCCGGCTTTTGACTATCCTTCGCAGGACCCTTCGGGCCTGCTGGCAGGGTATTTCCGGGGCGGTGGTTTTAGGCACGTTCGCCCGGTGGTTTATCGTACATGGCCGGGGCGTCGAGGACGCCGTCCCCTACGGTTTTCTAGGCCCACGGACGGTGGGTGGCCGCCCCTACAAAAAGCCTCCCCTGAAAGGGGAGGTGCTCCGAAGGGGCGGAGGGGTCTAATTCCGAATTCCGCATTCCGAATTCCGCATTAAAGAGCGTCCCCACGTCTTGCAATCCATTAAATTATGTGTTATAATGAATGCAAAGCATTCATTACATTTATTAAAATGCCCTTGCAGATACGCAGATCAAAGATCTGCTCCCTGCATATCGGGCAATTATAGCATAACGCTTCGCTTATATGCTATAATGGATAAGACTAAGCGGTTTTCCGCAGATCAATAACGGAGGTTTTTATTATGAGAGCAGTTGTAACTGTAATAGGCAAGGACAATGTGGGCATTCTTCACAAGGTCAGCGGTATCTGCGCTGAAATGGGCGCAAACGTCATCGAGGTCACCCAGAGCGTCCTTCAGGATATGTTCGCCATGATCATGCTGGTGGACATCACAGGCATGGACAAGGACTTCGCTGAGCTGGTAGACCGCATGAGCGCCCTGGGCAGCGAGCTGGGCCTGTCGATCCATACCATGCACGAGGATATTTTCAACTCCATGCACTCTGTCTGAGAATAAACCTGAAAGGAAGCTCTGTAATGCTTAATGTTTACAATATACTTGAAACGATACGAATGATCCAGGACGAGTGCCTTGACATACGCACCATAACCATGGGCATCTCCCTTCTGGACTGCATCGATACGGACATCGACCGTGCCTGCGAGAAGGTCTATGAGAAGATCGTCAGCAGGGCCGGGAGACTGGTGGCTGTGGGCCAGCAGATCGAGAAGGAGTACGGTATCCCGATCGTCAATAAGCGTATCTCAGTCACTCCCATCGCTATGCTGGCTGCGGCCTGCCCGGGAGGCGACGTGGTGAAGTTCGCAAAGGCCCTCCAGAGAGCGGCTGACACCTGCGGAGTCAACTTCATCGGCGGCTATTCTGCGCTGGTGCATAAGGGCTTCTCCGCCGGCGACGAGGCTCTGATCCGCTCTATCCCGGAGGCTCTGGCAGTTACTGACAACATCTGCTCCTCTGTAAATATCGGCTCCACCAAGTCAGGCATAAATATGGACGCCGTTGCTCTTATGGGACAGATCGTGAAGGAGACCGCCCAGCGCACCGCCGACCGTGACTGTATCGGCGCTGCGAAGCTGGTAGTCTTCTGCAATGCCGTGGAGGACAATCCCTTCATGGCAGGTGCCTTCCACGGCGTCGGCGAGCCCGACTGCGAGATCCATGTTGGAGTTTCCGGCCCGGGAGTGGTCCGCTCTGCCCTGAGCAAGTACCCCGACGCCTCTATCAATGAGCTGGCAGACATCATCAAAAAGACCGCTTTCAAGATCACCCGTATGGGCCAGCTGGTAGGCGCAAGAGCCTCTGAGCTGCTGGGCGTGCCCTTTGGCATAGTTGACCTGTCTCTGGCACCGACTCCGGCTATCGGCGACAGTGTTGCCCATATTTTGGAGGAAATGGGACTTGAGATGTGCGGGACACACGGAACGACGGCCTGCCTTGCGATGCTCAACGACGCAGTCAAGAAGGGCGGCGTAATGGCATCGTCCACCGTAGGAGGACTTTCCGGAGCCTTCATCCCCGTTTCCGAGGACGCAGGAATGATCGACGCCGCAACTGCCGGTGTACTCACGATCGAGAAGCTGGAGGCCATGACTGCGGTATGCTCCGTGGGACTTGACATGATCGTTGTCCCGGGAGAGATCTCGCCTGAGACGATCTCTGCCATTATCGCAGACGAGGCGGCTATCGGCATGGTCAACACCAAGACCACGGCGGTGCGCCTGATCCCGGCTATCGGCAAGAAGGAAGGGGAGACCCTTGAATTCGGCGGACTGCTGGGGAGCGGTCCCGTTATGCCGGTGAAGGAGAGCTCTGCTGCGAAGTTCATCAGCAGAGGCGGACGTATCCCGGCACCCATGCACAGCTTAAAGAACTAAAGCAAGGGCGGAGAGATCCGCTCTGCTATATAGCCGAAGAAATTATACGAAAGGCGGTATACCGCCGGAAAAGGAGAATGATATGGGAAAGATATTGGAGACCAGTGGGAGCTGTCCTTACTGCGGACGGCGCATAAGCGGCTACGACCCGAGGATCCGCAAGTACGGCTCGCCACTGATCAAATGCACGGCCTGCGGCCAGACCTACCTTGACCGCAGGTTTACCGAGATCGAGGCCGAGGGCGCCCGTGCCGAGGACCTGACCGCCGGCACCGGTGTCAAGGCTATGCTCCTGGGCATTGCGGCCATAGCGGTCTGCGGCGGCTTCACCCTCTACACAGTGAAGGTCAGGGACTATTACTCCCTGAAAATGGTGATGTGCATCATTTTAGGTGCAGTCGTGTTCATCGCCGGCCTTGTGGACACGATCCAGGTCAAGTCCGGCGCCCGGAGCAAAAAGCTGGACAGGTACCGTGAGGAGTCCCGTCAGCGCCTGGCAGATCCGGACTACGCTCAGGCCCTTGCTGAGCTGGGCTACGACGTGCCGTATGAGTTCAGAAAAGGCGGAGATCAGTGAAGCCGGGCTTTTCCTACATAGGACTGATCTGGACTAAGGATAGGCCAAAGGACTGCAAGAGATACGCCGCTAAGGAGAACGAGGTGCCGCTGGCCTTCGAGAGGGCCGGGGCGATACTTGGGATCGGCCGCATCGGGATACACCTTATCCATAGGAGGGAATATAATGGAGCCTAAGATCAGAAGGGCCCTCCCCGAGGACCTTTCCGCAGTCTGCAAGGTGGTCCGGGAGACCATAAGGGCAGTCTACCCCAGATACTACCCGGCCGGAGCCGTGGAGCTCTTCCTCAGCTACCACAGCGATGAGGCCATAGCTGCCGATATTTCGGAGGGGATCGTCTTTGTGTCAGAGCCGGAGGGCAGCGTTGTCGGAACAGTCACCGTTCGCCGTGACGAGGTCTGCCGTATGTTCGTTTTGCCTCAGTTCCAGGGCAGAGGCTTCGGCGGAGAGCTCCTGCGCTTTGCAGAGAGCGAGATCGGAAAGAGCTTCGGCACCGCAAGGCTGGACGCCTCTCTTTCGGCAAAGGGCCTGTACCTCCGCCGGAACTATATGACGATCGACTTTAGCCGAAAAACAGCCCAAAACGGCGACTTTCTCTGCTATGATACCATGATAAAAAGGTTGTGAGAGCTATGGAACAGGACCAGCTTCGCAGTATCGCCGAGCTGTTTGGGGCAAGGCCTCTGGGCCAGATCCGGGAGCTGACGAAGGGCCACATCAACCGGACATTCCTCCTCCGGTGCGAGGAGGGGGAGGCGGTGCTGCAATCCCTGAGCCCGATCTTTCCCAGTCCGGAGAACGTCATGCACAACATCGCTCAGGTGACGAGGGCCTTCGGCGAGACCCCTGACTGTGGGATATGCGTGCCGGGCTATTTGCCCTGCGGAGAGCGGAATTTCGCCGAATTAGACGGCCTTGTCTGGAGGATGTACCCCTATGCCGGAGGCTCCGGGGAGCTGAGCCCCTACCGGACAGGCTGCGCCTTCGGGGAGTTCATCAGGATCCTCAGCAGCCGCCGGCTGAAGCTGAAGGAGGCTCTGCCGGGCTATCACAGCTTCGAGGGGTATTTTTCCCGATTTACAGCGGTCTCCTCGGCCTCGGCCTCACGGAAGCCCGACAGCGCCGTGACTGCTCAGCTAGGGCGCTTGGGGGAGACCCTCTCTCAGGTCTTCACCGGGAAGCTCCCGAAGAGAGTGATCCACGGCGACGCTAAATCGGCAAACCTCGTGGCAGGAGACTGCCCCACGGTGATCGATCTTGACACGGTGATGACGGGCTATGCGGCTATCGACTACGGCGATATGGCTCGGTCGGCCATGAGGGAGAGCGCCCCGGATATGGCGGTCCTCCGGGACCTTACGAGGGGCTTTGCAGGGGGAACGAGGGGCCTTCTCACAGGGGAGGAGGTCGGCTCGCTGTACTACGGGATCCTCTGGGCCGTGGGAGAGCTGGCGGTGCGGTATCTTACGGACTACATCAGCGGCGAGGGCTATTTCCGGCAGAGCGCAGGGGAGTGCCTTGCCCGGGCGGACGCTCTTCTTGGCCAGCTAAGGGGCTTTCTTTCGGCCGGAGGCGAGATCATGGAGATGATCGAGGAGAGCTTTTTCGGTGGGTGAGAATAAACACGTCCGCTAAAGAAATCAAATAATTGCGGGGTGCAGGGAGCCGCTCGCACCCTGCCGGGATCCAAGGGCATAGCCCGTGGCGGGTGCAGGGCAGAGCCCTGCATTGCCTTGAAGAGCTCCGCAAGGGGTGAATGAAAAAACAGTCCGGGGGACTGTTTTTTCAGAGGGGAGGCCCTGCGATAGAGGGCGTCCCCTTCCACCGGTCCATAATGTAGGCCTTGCCGCTCAGCGGCAACGAGGCAGGTTTCGTCGAACGAGGCCGGGCATTGCAAAACGGCCGGGCGAACGGAATTCGCCCCTACAATTTGTTTGCGGAGATCTGATCGGCCGGGACGTCGAGGACGCCGTCCCCTACACAACAAATATGGCGCACGGACGGCCAATGGCCGTCCCTACAAACGTTCGGGGACCCACGGGCGCACGATGTGCGCCTCTACAGATCCGTCCGCCGTCAGGCGGACACAACAATTATGAATTATGCATTATGAATTAAAGGGGGCGTCATTGCCGCCCCT
>JAFUAO010000049.1 GCA_017460665.1 Ruminococcus sp. | reverse complement strand
GTCAAGGTTGCCGGTCGGTTCAAACTGCATTTCATTTTTTCAGACTGCTTCGGCGGTCTTATTGTCGTGCCTGTTTTTTCTTCTGTGAAAGTTGTGTGAAACTTTCATTTTACTTCTTGACTTTTATTTGCAGGTCTCAGTATAATTATATCATATCTATAGGAAAAGTAAAGTATCATTTCCAGTTTGCGAAAATGTTTTTTGAGCTCACCAGCAGGCCGTAGGGGATAGTCACGGTATCCTCTGTGTCGGAGCGCTCTGCGGCGCTTATGGCCCAGGGGCTGCACCTGCATATCGCTGATCCCGGGGCCCCTTCAAGGGCACTCCGGATCCTTTCCTCGCACTGGACGCAGTACATCCCTTTGATCTTCACGCTGTATGATCTCTTTTCTGCTATAGGCTCTGCCTCGATAATATTATAGCTGGTATTTATGTGTTTTTTATGTGCAAACGCAGGTCTGCGGCCGTTCGGAGAGAGATAAACAAAAATTTCAACAGATCATGTGGGAAAAATTATAAAAAATTTTCCTATATATCTCGTTGAAAAAAGGAACGCTCTGTGTTATAATACATACTATACACATATGCATAGTATTATTTAAGCGGAGTTGAACTGACGTTCCGGCAGTAGGTGAGGTGAGGGAATGTGTATAGGGTCGGTCTGATAATGAGCGACAGGGAGCTGGTCTCCCGTCTTATGGCCCTTCCGGTCTGGGGAGAGCCTACAGGCTTCCGGGTCGCCAAGGTGTATGACAGTATAGACAGCTTCCTTGACACTGAGCAGTCCTCCGGGCTGGGGCTGGACCTGTTCATCATCGGTACGGAGCTGGTCTCAGAGGCCAGCATGAAGAGCCTTCAGCGGATCCGGGACCGCAGCGGCGGCAGGATCGTTTTCTGCGGCGGAGAAGGGGACTTCGAGACCGCAAGGCTGGGGATCCTCCTTGGGATCGTGGACTACATAACGGCCTCCTTCGAGAGCGGCTGCCTGCTGTCGGTATTCAAAAGGATCAGCGGCAGCAGCGATGCAGATCTGAGGTCTGTGGAGGAGCACGTCACAAGGCTCACCGCAATGTTCATCAAGCGTGAGGATGAGCTTTATGAGCTCATGGAGCAGCTAAGCGGTTTTTCTGCGCTGTCCTCGGTGATCGACCGCACCGTGAGGAACGTGTTCGAGTCCCTGGACTGGCTGGACCTGTACCTGAACGAGGAGGACTTCCTGTCCGAAAAACAGCCGGATCTCTGCGAGCAGAAGCGTATGTTCCTGATGCTTTTCGAGAGCCGTGTGCAGCTCGATCCGCCCCACAGCAGCGCTCTTGACAAGGTGATCCAGTACATCATCTACGCTCCGGAGAGTGACCTTAGACAAAAGAACCTCTCAGAGGAGCTCCACATCAACAGGTCCTACCTGAGCACGGTGTTCACGGCCCAGACCGGCTCACACTTCGTGGACTATGTGACAAGGGTGAAGCTGATGAGGGCGGCGTGGCTCCTGAGGAACACGAACATGAAGATCAGCGAGATCGCCGGGCGCATGGACTACAAGGACATTGCCTATTTTTCCCGTCAGTTCAAGAAGGTCTTCAAGATCACCCCGTCAGGCTACAGGATCCCTGACGATTACGATTTTAACATTTAGGTGAGGATATGGATTTTTATTACAAGCAGCCTGTTGAGATCATCTTCGGGAACGGCAAGCTCTCCCTTCTGCCGGAGCTTCTCGGAGGAGCAAGGTCTCCTCTGATCGTGACAGCGCCCTTTTTCCTTGAGAAAGGCCCGGTAAAGGAGCTGGCCGAAAGGCTGAGCGGAGGTACCTACACGCAGGTCTCCGAGAACCCCGATGTGTCCGAGGTCAATGAATGTTCCCGGCTGATCCGGGAAGATGGCTTCGACATCATCATCGCTGTCGGCGGAGGCAGCGTCATGGACCTTGCCAAGGCCGCTTCCGTGAGGGTGGAGGATATCCGTGAATACCACGGCACCGGAAAGCCGGTCCCTTTAGAGGATAGGCTCCCTCTGATCGCTGTCCCCACGACGGCCGGCACAGGCAGTGAGGTGACCTGTGTCTCGGTGCTGACGGAACGTGAGACCGGGAAAAAATGCCCCATAGTCTCCGACGGCTTCTTTCCGAAGCTGGCCCTCATCGACCCGGAGCTGACGGTCTCCATGCCGCCCCACATCACGGCCTGCACCGGGATCGACGTGCTGTGCCACAGCATAGAGGGCTACTGGAGCAGGGGACATCAGCCGATCTGTGACGAGCTGGCGGTCCACGCCGCCAAAACGGTCTTTAAGTGGCTACCTAAAGCCTACAGTCAGCCGGAGGATCTTCAGGCAAGGGAGAAAATGGCGGAGGCCTCCATGTTCGCAGGGCTGGCCTTTTCTCTCCCCAAGACAACGGCATCCCATGCCTGTTCCTTCCCCCTGACCAGCATTTACGGGATCCCTCACGGAGAAGCCTGCGGCCTGACCCTGGACCTCTTCGCAAGGGTGAACCGGGAGGATCCACGGACCGCTGTTCTTGCCGAAAGACTGGGCTTTGGCTCGGTGGAGGAGCTGGCGGACCAGATCCTGGCCCTGAAAAAGCTGCTGTGCCTTCGGATCTCGATCGCAGACCTAATATCCTCCGATCAGCAGATAAATGAGCTGGTCCAGAAGAGCCATCACCCCAATCTGCAAAACAACCCGGTCCAGATCACCGACCGGATCCTGTATTCCATATATGATCAATTAAGAAAGTGAGTGTTTTATCATGTCAGACATTACCAGAGAGCAGGTCCTTGAATACGACAGGAGCTTCAACCAGCACCCCTGGCTCACAGGGAACATCGCCCCGATCCCCGTGGAGAGGGCCGAGGGCATCTATTTCTGGGACTACAACGGCAAGCGCTACTTCGATATGTCCTCCCAGCTGGCCAACGTGAACCTTGGCTACGGCAACAAGGACATCATCGCAGCGGTCCAGAAGCAGGTGGAGATCCTGCCCTACATCGCCCCGGCATACGCCTCAGGTCCCCGTGCGGAGCTGGCTAAGAAGCTGATCGACCTCGCCCCCGACAATATGGGGAAGGTATTCTTCACCTGCGGAGGCTCTGACGCAAACGAGGCTGCGATCTATGCGGCCAGGACCTACACTGGCAAGAGCAAGATCCTCTCACGGTACAGGAGCTATCACGGCTCCACCCTTGGCTCGGGAAACCTCTCCGGCGACCCAAGGCGATTTGCGCTGGAGGCTCCTGCGGCAACGGGCTTTTTGAAATTCTTCGACCCCTACACATACCGCTCAAGCATCGAGTTTGGCAGCGAGCAGGAGGCCGCCGACTATTATCTCGGCCTTTTGGAGGACCAGATCCAGTACGAGGGCGCCAACATGATCGCCGCTATAGAGGTGGAGCCCATAACCGGCGCCAACGGCGTGATCATCCCTCCCGATGGCTATCTACAGGGACTTCGCAGGCTCTGCGACAAGTACGGCATACTGCTGATCTGCGACGAGGTCATGGCCGGCTTCGGGCGCACCGGAAAGATGTTCGCCTTCGAGAACTGGGGCATTAAACCTGACATCATCTCCTTCGCAAAGGGAGTGACCTGCGGCTATGTACAGCTTGGCGGCATCATCATGAGCAAGGAGATCGCCGAATATTTCAACGACAACACCTTCCTCTACGGCCTGACCTACAGCGGACACAGCCTCGCCTGTGCAGCCGGTATCGCCGCTGTTGACTACTATCAGGAGCACAAGATCTTAGACCACGTCAATGAAGTGGGCGTGGTGTTCGGCCAGCTTTTGGAGGAGATCAAGGCGAAGCACCGCTCCGTGGGAGATGTGCGGTATATCGGGCTTTTCGGAGCTGTTGAGCTGATGAAGGACAGGGAGAAGAAGATCCCCCTGGTGCCTTACGGCTACGACGAGAACAAGACCATGGCACGGATCCAGAAGCTGCTGAAGGACCGTGGCTTTGCAGCCTTCGGACGTGAGAACAACATCAACATCACGCCTCCGCTGATCATCACCGAGGAGGAGCTCCGTGAGGCCTTCGAGATCCTGGACGAGGTCCTTACGATCGTAGACGAGGAGTTCCTTGGATAATAGCGAAAAATAGCCGCCTGGGCAGGACCCAGGCGGTCTTTTTTTGCAGCTCCCTGTCCCTATGTGTGAAGAAGATCGGAACTTTTTCACATAGAAAAGAAATAAAAAATATTCCCTATCATGCCTATTGATTTAATATGAAATAAGCGTATAATATTATATATAGAAAATGCTTCTAAATCTAAAGGAAAGGATAAAGATCATGAAAAGACCTAAGATCGAACGCTTTCTCACGATCGGGACCGTAGCGGCCATCTTCATCGCATGGATACTCCTAACAACTGTCGGCGGTGTCAAGGAGCTCTTCATCCCTTCACCCAAAAGCGTATGGCAGGCGTTCATCGACACATTCAGAGACGGCTATAAGGGCAGCACCCTGCTCCAGCACATCGGCACGAGCCTAAAGCGCCTCGTGATCGCATATCTTTTGGTAGTAGTGACGGCAGTACCTCTCGGACTGCTCAGCGGCTACAACTCAAAGATCAGAGCTATCCTTGAGCCGATCATCGAGTTCTACAGGCCCCTGCCTCCTCTGGCTTACTACACCATACTTGTACTGTGGATGGGCATAGATGAGGGCTCAAAGCTGGCGCTGCTGTACCTGGCAGGCTTCGCACCGGTGTACATCTCCTGTGTGGCCGGAGTCGTCCGTATCAAGGAGGACTACATATACGGCGCTCAGACGCTGGGAGCGACTAAGCGGCAGATATTCTTCTATGTGATATTCCCCGCAGCGCTCACCGACGTTTTCACCGGCCTGCGAACTGCCCTGGGAGTAGAGTACACCACTCTCGTAGCCGCAGAAATGGTGGCTGCCACAGCAGGTATAGGCTGGATGGTGCTGGACGCCTCCAACTATCTCCGAAGCGACGTAGTTTTCATGGGAGTCATCATCATGGGCATCACCGGCATACTCCTCGACAAGCTGATCCAGCTGATCGAAAAGAAGATCGTCCACTGGAAGGGCCGGGCCTGAGCAAACAAAAAAACTAAAACTATTACGAACATTTCAGGAGGAATGGATATGAAAATTTTTAGAGCATTAGCAGGTATCACCGCAGCAGCGGTCTTGGCAGCAGGCTCCGCTGCCTGCGGAAATACCGATAAAGACGGCAGCGGCAAGGCGTCACAGGTAGTCATCGGCACCCTTGACCTTGTGAATGGCGACCTTATCGCACAGTATGAGAACTGGTACGAGAACGAGCTGGGGATCCCGGTAAAGATCATCAAGTTCGACTCAGGAAAGGACATCAACTCCGCTATCGCATCGGGGAGCATCGACATCGGTCAGGAGGGATCATCTCCTGCATCGCTGGCAATCTCCAACGGACTGGACATACAGGTGTTCTGGATCGGTGACATCATCGGTGCAGCAGAGACCCTCGTCGCAAGGGACGGCACAGGCATCTCAAGCCTTCAGGATCTTGAGGGCAAGAAGGTGGCTACGCCCTTCGCCTCCACCGCACACTACAGCCTTCTGAACGCACTGAAGCTGGAGGGCATCGACGAGTCTAAGGTGGAGATCATAGATATGCAGACCGACAAGATCAATGCCGCTTGGCAGACTGGAGACATCGACGCAGCCTATGTTTGGTACCCCGTCCTTGCTGAGCTCCTGAAGAACGGCACCTCGATCACTGACTCTAAGCAGCTTGCTGACAAGGGCGTCGTTACGGCCGATACCAACGTGGTAAGGCGTGAGTTTGCCGAGAATAACCCTGAGGTGATCACGAAGTTCGTGGAGCTCCAGCTAAAGGCCAACGACATCATCAACAACGACAGCGACAAGGCCGCCGATGAGATCGCTGCAAAGCTGGAGATCTCCAAGGAGGACGCCGCCGAGCAGATCACACAGTTCACCTACCTTGACGCTGACAGCGAGATCGGCTATCTCGACAAGTCCTTCGCCGCAACACTAAAGGACACAGCAGACTTCCTTGTTGAGCAGAAGAGCATCACATCTGCTCCCGATATTTCAGAATTCGAGAAGAGAGTGACATCTGAGTATGTAAAGGCTGCTGCTTCCGCAAATTAAGGGAGGGGTAATATGTCTGATACATGGAAGGATAAGCTGTATGAGCCCTCAGACGAGCTCATTGCAGTAGAAAATGTCAACTATGAGGGCCCTGAGCCTCACACCGAGGAGGAAGGCCCGAGAGAGGAGCTTATCTCTATAGATCATGTTGACCTGAGCTACAGCGGCAACACAGGCCCGATCAAGGCTCTGGAGAACATAAATTTCAACATCTTCCCGGGAGAGTTCGTCTGCGTGCTGGGTCCCTCCGGCTGCGGAAAGAGCACCCTGCTGAAGATCATCGCAGGCTTCATCTCGCCCACCGAGGGCAGCATAAAGCTGGACGGCAACGAGATCAAGGGCACCGACTGGCACAGAGGAGTAGTCTTCCAGCACCCGCCCCTCTTTGAGTGGTACACTGTCCGGAGCAATATCGCCTTCGGTCCGAAAATGAGAGGCGTGCCAAAGGAGGAGTACGAGCCCCTGGTGGAGGAATACCTCAAAAAGGTAGGCCTTTCAGAGTTCGCCGACAAGAAGATCTATGAGCTCTCAGGCGGCATGAAGCAGCGTGTCTCGATCGCAAGGTCCCTGATCAACGACCCGGAGATCCTCCTCATGGACGAACCCTTCGGAGCCCTTGACGCCCTTACCCGTGAGAGCGTCCAGGACCTGACAAGGAAGATCTGGTGGGAGACCGGCAAGACGATCTTCTTCATCACTCACGATGTGGAGGAGGCCCTTCTTCTGGGCTCCAGGATCATCGTTCTCAGCCGTCACCCGGGAAGGGTGATCGAGGACATACCTGTCAGCTTCTCACGTCAGGTGATCCAGGACTGCTCTACAGACGTCAAGTTCTCGGCAGAGTTCTACAAGTACAGAGAGCAGCTCCTGAGGCTGATAAACTCACAGTAAAGCATATGTCCCGGAGAAAAGCGGCAGGAGCTGCTTTCTCCGAGGAGGCATAAATAAAGCGGACGGTGTTTATCCGTCCGCATTTTTTTGTTTGGGAGAGATCCCTGAGGGCTGGCAGTTTATTTCACCAGCGAGAAGTACAGGATCACCAGAAGGCCCAGCACTATCCTGTACCAGCCGAAGACCTTGAAATCGTGCTTCTTGATGTAGTCCATGAGGAACTTGATCACGAACACTGACACAACGAAGGCAACGATCATTCCCACGGCTAAGATCGAGATCTCGTGGCTGGTGAAGCCGCCGTCGTACTTGACCAGCTTCAAGAGGCTTGCTCCGAACATAACGGGGATCGCAAGGTAGAAGGTGAACTCAGCGGCGACCGTCCTTGAGATGCCGATGAGGAGAGCTCCCACGATCGTAGCTCCCGAGCGTGAGGTGCCGGGGAAGAGAGCAGCGATGAGCTGGAAGAGTCCGATGATGAAGGCTGCCTTGTAGGTGAGCTGAGAGATCTCAGTTACCTTGGGGGAGCGGCCCTTGTTCCAGTTCTCCACCACGATGAAGGCGATACCGAAGGTGATCAGGGCGATCGCAACTACCCAAGGGTTGTACAGGTGCTCGTCGATCCAGTCGTCAAGGATCAGTCCGATCACCGCCGCAGGGATACAGGCAACAAGTACCTTGAACCACATCTGGAAGATGTCGGTCTTGACCCAAGCGCCGAAGCCCTCTTTGGACAGGGGAGAGGCGTTGTTCTTCTTCCCGAAGGGCCACAGCTTCTTCCAGAAGATCACCACGACCGCCAGTATAGCGCCCAGCTGGATCACTACGTCGAACATCTCCTTGAAATCCTCGGAGGCGTCCAGCTTCAGGAACTCGTCAACTAAGATCAGGTGGCCGGTGCTGCTGACCGGGAGCCATTCCGTGATGCCCTCAACTACGCCCAGGACAAAGGCTTTCAGCATTGATATGATATCCATTCTGTGTATCCTTTCTACAGTTCAAAGGCCCGTATCTCTACGGGCCGTATTTTACTTGACAGTGGTCACGTCACTGCCGAACCATTTTGTGGAGATCTCGCCCAGAGTGCCGTCGGACTTCATCTCGCTGAGGGTCTGCTGGACCTTGTCTCTGAGAGCCTGATCGTTCTTCCTAAAGCCGATAGCGTACTCCTCGGCCTCAAGGTTGCCCTCTAAAACGACGTAATCCTTATCGTTGGAGGTGATGAAGTAGTTGGCAACGACAGAGTCAAGGAAGACTGCGTCTGAGAAGCCCAGCTCCATCTGGCGGAGGGCCTCAACGTTGTCCTCAAGGGGAGAAGCAGTGATCTCGCTGTACTTGTCCCAGCCCTCTAGGATCTCCTGAGCGGTGGAGCCGGACTGCACGCCAACGGTCTTGCCGGAGAGGTCGTCCATGGACTTTACGGAGCTGTTAGCAGGGACAACGAAGATCATCTCGTTCTGCATATAGGGGTCGGACAGGTTCATGGCCTCCTGACGGGAAGCGTTGACCGACATACCGTTCCAGATACAGTCGATAGTGCCAACGTTCAGGTCCTGCTCCTTGGTGTCCCAGTTGATAGGCCGCTTCACCAGCTCGACGCCCATTCTGTTGCAGACCTCCTGAGCAACGTCGATGTCGAAGCCCACGATCTCGTTGTTGTCGTCAGTGAAGCCCATAGGAGGGAAGCTGGCGTCAAGGCCGAGGATGAGCTGCTTTGCATCAAGGACCTTCTGGAGGGAGGTATCCTCACCGGTAGAAGTCTCAGAGGAGGATGTGCTGCTGCCGCAGGCACAGCCCATCACCAGCATAGAAGCAGCGGCTGCTGCTGAGAGAAGTCTTGTCAAAAATGTCTTTTTCATGATGTTTCCTCACTTTCAGATATATGTTACATGATACCATAGACTTCCCCGTTTGTAAAGCCCGGAGAGGCCTATTTTGTAGCCCTTGCCAAAAATCTCCGGCAAAGGGAAGGGTTTTAGTGCTCTTTGCGGACGATCACGCCGCCGGTCTTCCAGATGCTCTCAGGGGGGACAACGCCTCTGACGCAGCTAGTGGGGTAGATGTTTGAATGGGGACCGATCACAGTTCCCGGGTTGAGGACGCTGTTGCAGCCCACCTCAACGAAGTCCCCCAGCATAGCGCCGATCTTCTTTATGCCGGTCTCCAGCAGCTCATCGCCCTGCTTGATCACCACGTTGGTCTTGTCGGACTTCACGTTGGAGGTGATCGAGCCGGCTCCCATGTGGGACCTATAGCCTAGGATCGAGTCCCCCACATAGTTGTAGTGAGGGGTCTGGACGTTATCGAAGATGATCACGTTCTTCAGCTCCACGGAATTGCCCACGACGCAGCCTGCGCCCACCAGAGCGTTACCACGGATAAAGGCACAGTGCCTTACCTCAGTGTCGGGGCCGATGATGCAGTTCTCTCCCAGATAGGCCGAGGGGAAGACCTTGGCGGTCTTGTGGACCCACACGTTCTCTGAGGGGCTGTCGTACTCATCGGGGCTGAGGGTCTTTCCCAGAGCCTTGATGAAGTCTCCGATCCCTTTCAGAGCCTCCCAGGGGTAGGTGAACTGCCTGAGATAGTCGGCAGCGACGGTATGGCTCAGGTCGTATAAGTCAGTTATTTTAACGTTTTCCATGAAAAATTTCTCCCTTTCCCATATTTTATATAAAACGCCTTCTCTATTATAGTATTTGTTTTGTAGAATGTCAAGGAATAGGGCCGAAATACTTTACAACAGGCCGAAAATGTGGTATAATGATCTGAGTAACGAATGGGAAGTGAAATGATGAAGGAAAAGATCAAGGCGCTCTTTGGGGACCCAAGGTTCTCCGTGCCTGTGGCTCTGCTGGCAGTTGCAGCAGTCATATTTACCGCCGCATTTTTGGGCGGATCCCATGTCACGGGAAGGTCCGTGCTGGCAAGCTCTCCGGCGGAGACTACTACAGTGACCACCACCGGCACTACCTCCACAACCACCACTACGACGACCAGCACCACTACAACGACAACGACCACCTCCACCACCACCACGACTACCACCACAACTACCACCACCACTACAGTGACCACTACCACTGAGCCGGAGGAAGAGGAGGTTCAGGAGGACACAGAGACAAGGCCCGTTTATGTCTATGTTCCGGCAGGGGAGTCTCCCAACGCCGACTTCTATCAGAACCGCATCGTGGTCTTCGGCGACTCGATTGCTTACGGCTTCAACGCCTACGGCTATGTGCCCTATGAGCACAATCTGGCCAAGGAGTCCGTTTCCATGTGGAACCTTGGCGCCTTCACCTTCGACAAGGGCGGCGGAGAGATGAGCATGGTGGACGCAGCAGCCTACATCTCGCCCTCGCTGATATATATGTCTCTTGGCATGAACGATGTGCCGGGCCTCGATCCTTGGGACTTCGCCGCAAGGTATCAGGCCGTGATCGAGGATCTTCAGGCAAGGATCCCCGGGGTGAGCATAGTGGTCGCCGGGATAACTCCGGTATCTGCCGGAAGCACCTACACCTCCTGCGAGACGATCCGGGACTTCAACTACGCCCTTGAGCAGACCGTAGCGGCAATGGGCTCCCAGTACGTTTGGTACTTTGACGCCTACTCCGTTTGTGCAGACCCCTACGATCTGACCCTCCGCAGCGATGCCTCAGGCGGCGACGGGATCCACCTCAACAGCTGGACCTACGGCGAGGTATTCGGAGCACTGTTCAACTTCCTTGACATGACCCCCGTCATGGACAACATCATCGCCTTTGAAAACGGCTAAACAAAGCGCCCCCGGAGCTCTCCGAGGGCGTTTCTTCATATCGTTCCGAGGGACTCTCTCCGCTTTTTCTGGAGCCTTACGTCCTCGCCGAGGAAATTCATCACCGTGAACATGGTCATCAGCCGTGAGACCATTCGCTCGTCGTATCTGCGGCGTATGGCGTCAAGGCCCATGTTGGTGCTGATGATCGTGGGCCTGCGCCGGGAGAGCCTTGTGTTGACGATGCTGTAAATCGTGGAGTTGTAGAACTGTGACTCGTACTCCGTCCCCAGGTCGTCCAGTATCAGCAGGTCGCACTCCAGCACCGTATCCAGCAGCACCGAGGAGCGCTCTCTGCTGAAATGCTGCTGCTCGATCCCTGCAAGGAGGTCCACGGCGCTGTCGTAGATCACGCTGTAGCCCTTCTCCAGCACCTTGTTGGCGATCGACAGGGAAAGGTGGGTCTTGCCGAGGCCTGTCCTGCCGGTCATGAGTATGCTGCCGGACTCCTCCGAGAACTCCTCTGCGTACTTTTTGCAGTGCTCGAAGATGTGTGCCATCTGGCCGTAGGCGTCACCGCTGTAGTAGGAAAGGTCGAAGGCGTCGAAGCTGCAAAGGGTGAGGCAGGTCTTTTTGTTGAGCCTTTCTGCGGAGATCTTCCCGCAGAGCTTCTTGAGGCACTGACAGACCGTTCCTCCCACGGACCCTGTGTCAGAGCACTCCGGACAGGAGTAGTGCATATCCAGATAGTCCTCCGGATAGCCGGCCTCCTTCAGGAGCTTCCTGCTCATGGCCTGAGCGTCAAGATTGCAGCGGCGGATCCTGTCGATCTCTGCGGAGATGTCCCTTCCCTTGGCGCCGGCGATAAGGCCGATCAGCTCTCTTCCCGTGCGGAAGAGGGTGTCGTTGATCTCCCGAATCTGGGGGAGCTTCTCGTTTATCTCACGGATCCTTCTGTCGTTCTCGGCAACAGCGCTCTGGCGGCGCTTTGACAGGAGGGCAAGAGCCTCCTCATAAACGGACTGGTCCAAAGTGATCCCTCCTTAGAATTTGTTGATGAACTCCTCGTATTTTTTCAGGTCGTCGCCCCCCTGTGACGAGCCGGAGGAGCTCCTTCTGCGGTGCTCCTTCTCGGCCTCCTTCACCTCCCGGACAGAGGTAAATCCGCTGTCCTTCCAGGAAAGGGCCACCTTGTTTATGTAGCTGAAGCTGAGCTTCTCGGTGTTCTCGACGCACTTCTCGTATGCGTAGTGGAGCATATCCAGATCCAGCCCCAGGCTCTGCCACTGGCTGATGAAGCTGCGCTGCTTCTCGGTGGGACGGCGCTTCATTTCGAAGAGCTGCATGATCCTGCCCTCGAACTGGCGGCTCTGCTGAAGGCGCTCCACCTCTTCCGTAGCGGCCTCAAGGGTGTTTATGTCGCTCTCGGACCACTCGGCAGCGATCTTCTCCATATAGCTGGGGTTCCTCTTGTCGATGTCGTTGCAGTAGCAGACCAGTGTCAGTATGACCTCTTTTTTCAGTCCGAGGTAGCTGTGCATCCAGATCAGTGAGTTCTGCATGGCCGGGGCCACCATTCCGAGGATCGCCTCGGCAGCAGAGAAGAGCTCCGAAATATCCTGAGAGCTCTCGATGAGCTCTGCAATCTGTGAGGGGGAGAGGTTCTGCCTGCGGCTGGACTGGGCCTGCAAGGGCATCTGTCTCTCGTTAGGCTCCGGTGCCGTGGGAGCAGCAGGGGGCTCTCTCATGATCGGAGAAAGGGGAGGGGCGGCCTCGCTGGAAAGGGGAGCAAGGACGTTGGCCTGTTCCCAGAAGAGGACCGCATCCTCGGCCTCTGCCGGAGAGACACCTGTGCCGGAGGCGATCTCCTCTGGGGAGAGCATCCTCCCGGAGGAGCGCAGTATATACAGCAGCACCTTGATCTGAGCGCCTGTGGCCAGCTTTAGGAAGTTGTCCGCCACCACATAAGGCACACCGAACATAGTGCCCCAAATGCCCGAAACGACTTTGTGCTCCACGAAAAGCACCTCCTTGAACGTAGTCTACTCTCCATTATAACATGATCCGAGCTAAATTGCAAGGGCAAGATATACGAGAAATTAGAGGTTATTTGGGGACAACTTTTCAACTGCCTTCCGGATCTTCCTCTTGACCGTCCTCGGATCATAGCCTATACTTTCGGCGACCTTCTCGATAGTCTCGAACAGCAGATAGCGGTGTATCAGCACGGTCTCCAGGTCCTCATCGTGGAGCGTGGCGATCGCTTTCTGTATCTCTTCGGAGATACACACGGCCTCGGCCATTTGCTGCCTGATGTGCTCCTCCATTTCTGCCAGCTTCATGAGAGCGTTCTCAGTGCCGTTTTTTGGGCTGCCGCTCCCGGGTGTATCATTACCCTCAGAACTCCGTGAGAGCCCCTGAGCACGCTCTCTGCATTGCTCTGCGAGAGCCTCCAGCGCCCTGATCTTTTTCTCGGCGTAGAACGCCCTGTTCAACCAGTGCCGGAGCTCAAGCTCTTTTTCGGTCATAGTTTTCTCCTTTCGTCATATTGTACAATTACAAGGCTATTTTTTCTACACGCATAATACGCATATTATTTTCAGATCCTATTGACAATACGCATAATGCGTGCTATAATATATACAGGAGGTGAGGTAATGACAGCTAAAGAGATCATTAAGATCCTAAAAGCTGACGGCTGGAAAGAAAGATCACAGCGAGGGGCGCATCTCCAGTTGATACACCCCAGCAAGCCGGGGAAGGTCACAGTTCCAGTACACGCCGGAAAAGACCTCGACCCGAAAACAGCAAACTCGATACTCAAGCAGGCGGGGCTGAAATAAGCCCCACACCTGCGCTAAATAGGAGGCATTTATATGAAATACGTTTATCCGGTATGTATCTATCCCGGCGATGTGAGCGGTTTTACTGTGGTCGTTCCAGATCTGCCGGGCTGTGTGACCGAAGGGGAAACTCTCATCAGTGCTCTTGAACAGGCTATAGACGCAGCGTCAGGCTGGGTCCTCGATGAGCTTGAGGACGGAAAAAGTGCTCCAGCACCTTCCCCTGCTGAAAACATCAAGGCCGAGGAGTATCCCGGCGGCTCTGTCAGTGTTATAATGCTCGACATCGACGCCTATGCCGAAAAGTACGGCAGCAAGGCTGTGCGGAAGAACTGCACTATCCCTGCCTGGCTCAATACCGCCGCTGAGAAAGCCCATATAAACTTCTCTCAGGTCTTACAGTCAGCTCTTCAAGACAAACTGAATATCCGGTAAGAGTATCGCCCCTTTCATGGGGCGGTCTCTTTTTGTGTCCGGATCACCTCCACCCTGTATATGTCCTCGCTGAGCCCGTTCTTGCGGATCCACACCAGAGCCTCGTAGTAGCTGCGGAACGCCCGGATCTTGAACAGCGTCTTGTGTATGTAGGCGCCGGTCTGGTCGTTGCGGATCACGAAGACGCTGCCCTCCGGGAAGTTCAGCTCACGCTGCACCTGGTCCCAGTCACTCATCGTGGTGCTCCTTTACTCCGGCGAAGAACGCCGCCGTGAAGAAGCCCAGCCAGAAGCCGATCAGTGCAGTCACAGCACCGGCGAAGAATATGTCAGCCATTGCGGTCACCT
>JAFUAO010000048.1 GCA_017460665.1 Ruminococcus sp. | reverse complement strand
CTCCTTTTAATAGCTCTTATAGCTCTACTTTCTATTATATCATATTCAGAGCAATTTGTCAATAGAAAATCGCCGATTTAACGGCGATTTTGAGAATTTTTTGAGGTGGTTTTTGTATGGGCAAGTGGCAAAGTCGGGAGGACGTCCGCCAGCTGGTAACTGCCACCGCAGACGGTGCAGTTGCCGCAACTGAGGCCATAAAGTACCTTGCGTAAAAGTCGGGATCTGCCCTTGACAAAAAGCTCGCCCTGAGCTATAATAAGACCGGAGCCTTTGGCTCATATCTAAATTTTAAGGAGAGCGTTGTTTGAAAAATAATAACAGACCTGAGATAGCAGCGTAAACGGGAAGTCTGCGAATACTGTCTCACACAGACCTCCCGTGCCTTGTCAGCTATTTCAGGAGGATAAACAATGAATAATAATGACTTTATCATTCGCAATGAAAACGAAGATGACTACCGCACTGTAGAAGAGATGATCAGAGATGCGTTCTGGGACCTGAGCGTTCCGGGCTGCTCTGAGCACTACTTTGTCCATGTGCTGAGAAAGCACCCTGCCTTTATCCCGGAGCTGGACTTCGTTTACGAGTCCGGCGGCCAGATCCTTGGCAGCGTCATGTACTCCCGCTCTGAGCTGATCGGCGATGAGGGAGAGGTCAGGACCGTCCTCACGATGGGGCCGCTGTGCGTCCGTCCCGGCTATCAGCGCTAGGGCATCGGCAAGCGGCTGCTGGAGCACACCTTCGCTCTGGCAAAGGAAATGGGCTACGACATCGTTATCAATTTCGGCGACCCGGATAACTACGTTGCAAGAGGCTATAAGAGCTGCAAGAGATACAACATCACCTTCAGGGACTTCGGATCCTTTCCGGCAGCCCTGCTGGTGAAGGAGCTGGTCCCCGGAGCTCTTGACGGCAGACACTGGAGGTATTTCCAGAACGACTCCGACGCACCCTGCGAAGACGAAGAGGCGGTCGAGGCCTTCGACGCCGGTTTCCCGCCAAGGGAAAAGACCTGGCAGCCCAGTCAGGAGGAATTCTACATACACAGTCACTCTGAGCTAACATGGTGAAATGACGAAAAGCTCCTCATTCGAGGAGCTTTTTTGTATCCGTCTTTCTTTGCACTATGGAGCTTTTTATTGCCTCTTTTTGTAGAGTATCAGCTCAGGGTCCTCACCGTTTTTGCCGTAGGTGCTGACCAGTATGAACTCCCTGTCTGCCAGGACGCCGAAGCACCTATCGCCTCCGGATCCGCTCTCGATCTGACAGCCAAGGTAGGTGGCGTTCTCGTCAAGGAACTTGACCGTGCTCCCGTTTGGCAGTCTGTAGGGCAGGTCCACATAGCTCCCCACCAGTGCGTTCAGCTTTTCCACCTTTGGCATACCCTGGATCTGCAATGCGTTGATCTCAGCTATGAGAGTCTGCTTGACCGCCTCGGACCGGCCGCCGTCTGAAACCTCCTGACGGCGCTTCCAGTAGTCGAGCTGGGGCAGGGAGGAGTTAAGATACTCTCTGACCTGGCTCTCAGGGAACTCATCGCTTACCATGTTTTTCACGCAGATCTCGATCAGGTCCTCCATATCGCTGTACATATACACGCCGTCGGCATAGCACCACTTGCAGTAGTCCTCATTGAGAGAACCGTCTGCTTCGTGGCTGATGATGCTGTCGTCAAGGGGCATACCGCAGCACTGACAGATCTGCTTCCTCGGCGAGCCCAGCAGAGTATTTATGGACACGTCGAACAGCTCCGAGAGCAGCTTTAGGGTCTCAGTGTTCGGGACGGTCTCACCGGTCTCCCAGCGGCTGACCGCCTGTCTTGTGACAAAGGCTTTTTCGGCGAGCTCCTCCTGGAACATCCCGTGTTTTGTGCGGAGCTCATGTATGATCTCTTTGGTACTCATGATATCACCTACTATAATAATAATTGGTCGTATAAATCCATGGCAAGCCAGTCATGGTTTACACGCACTTGTTACTTAAGCTATAATGGAAGCAGTGATTGGACTAACGTACATCACCAAGGGACACCACGCCCGTAAGTGAG
>JAFUAO010000047.1 GCA_017460665.1 Ruminococcus sp. | reverse complement strand
GTCAAGGTTGCCGGTCGGTTCAAACTGCATTTCATTTTTTCAGACTGCTTCGGCGGTCTTATTGTCGTGCCTGTTTTTTCTTCTGTGAAAGTTGTGTGAAACTTTCATTTTACTTCTTGACTTTTATTTGCAGGTCTCAGTCATAGTATGCCACAGATCCGGCAGGTGATACGATCACCGCCCGAAACAAAAAGGACTGCATAGCGCAGTCCTTTTTCTTACAGTCCGATGAACTCGATGAGAGCCTCTTTGTCGTGGTAGCCTACTGTGTAGCGCTGGATCACGCCGTCCTTCACAAGCACCAGCATGGGTATGCTCTCTGCACGGAAGGCCATCGCCAGCTCAGGCTGCTCGTCCACATTGATCTTGCCGACTCTCAGCCGGCCGTCGTACTCCTCTGCGATCTCCTCAACGATCGGTGAGAGCATCATGCAGGGGCCGCACCAGCCTGCCCACAGGTCGATCAGCATGGGCTCGCCCTTGTAATTGCGGACCTCCTGATCAAAATTCTCCTTAGTGATAACTATCTCAGCCATGATTCCTCCTTATTATAGTTCCTTGGTGTATAGGCGGTCAGAGCCGCCTGCGTAGTTGGTGATCTGGCCTATATACCGATAGCCGAAGCGCTCATAGAGCCCGGTGATCTCCGTTGGTATATAGGTAGCCTTGAAGCCCAGATCCTTTGCGTATCTGTTCGCATAGCTTATGAGCTGTCCGCTAATGTGCCGGCCCCTTGCCTCCTCGGAAACAAAAACACACGACACCCATGGGCCGAGCTCCGGCAGGGGATAGTAGTCGGTCTTTAGCAGCGAGGCCATGCCCACGATCCTGCCGTTTTGCACCGCTGCGAACATTGTCTCCCAGTCGGTGAAGCTCCATGACCGGAGCATTTCTGCGATGTGCTCTCGGACGCCGGTCCACGAGCAGCTCTCTGCAAAGTGCAGCAGCTCCTTCGCCAGCTCAGTGTCCTTCTCCACCCGGCAGATCCTGATAACATTGTCCTGAAATATCATAACGTTCTCCTTGATCATAGTTTTCTTTTCTTAGGAGCATGAAACTATATCAAGTCTCATGCCGTCAGATATCTCTTGTTCTGGATACCCTTGCCATTTCAGTTATCCCTCCTTGGATTTGTAGTACAGCATACAGTGACAGAAGCCCTCGAAATCCGGATCGGCGATCTGGTCCCGGAACTCCTTGCACATACATTTATACTCAGGCGTGCGTGGGATACGGCAGGGACAGTAGCCGTCCTTGGCCTTTAGTCCCTCCTTGACCCGTGCCACCACCTTCTCGTCGGGGTTGAGAGTGATCTTCATTATTTCATCAGCTCCTCCGCCAGCGTCTCGATCTGAGCGATGTTCTCAGCCTTCACAGCGGACTTTATGGAGACCGTGGTATCGGTCCAGCTAATGTTCTTCGACTTCTCGAACATACCCTTGATCACCTTTGCCGCAGTAGGGGCCCAGCTCCCGTTCTCGATGATGCCGACTGTCTTGTTCTGGTAGTTCCTCTCGGTCAGGTCAAGTATAAAGTGCTTCATGAAGGGGAATATGTCGGCGTTGTAGGTAGTAGTCGCCAGCACCAGCTTTCCGTAGCGGAAGGCGTCCTCCACCGACTCGGCCATGTCCTCTCTTGCCAGATCTGCGATAGCCACCTTGGGGCAGCCCTTCTCGGTGAGCTTCTGAGCAAGGAGCTCCGCAGCCTGCTTGGTGTTGCCGTAAACGGAGGTGTAGGCGATGAACACGCCCTCGCTCTCCACACCGTAGGAAGACCAGGTGTCGTACAGTCCCAGATAGTATCCCAGATCCTCCTTGAGGACGGGTCCGTGGAGGGGACAGATCGTCTGGATCTCAAGGGCGGCTGCCTTTTTCAGCAGAGCCTGTACCTGAGCGCCGTACTTGCCAACGATCCCGAAGTAGTATCTTCTTGCTTCGCAGGCCCAGTCCTCGTCGGTGTCCAGAGCGCCGAATTTTCCGAAGGCGTCGGCGGAGAAGAAGACCTTGTCGGTGCTGTCGTAGGTCATCATGACCTCAGGCCAGTGTACCATGGGAGCGAAAACGAAGGTCAGCTCATGGCTCCCCAGAGAGAGCTTCTCGCCGTCCTTGACGGTGAGCTTCTTGTCGCCCAGGTCGAGCCCCTCGAAGAAGTTCTCCATCATGGCGAAGGTCTTGGCATTGCCCACGATCACGGTGTCGGGGTATTCCTTCAGGAAGTTCAGTATGTTGGCGGAGTGGTCGGGCTCCATGTGCTGAACGATCAGGTAATCGGGAGTGCGTCCGCCGAGGGCTTCCTTCAGGTTTGACAGCCACTGGTCTGTGAAATTTCTGTCAACGGTATCGAAGACAGCGATCTTCTCGTCCATGATGACGTAAGAGTTGTAAGCCATGCCGTTGGGGACGATGTACTGGCCCTCGAAGAGATCCAGCTCATGGTCGTCCACGCCTATGTAGAAAATATCCTTAGTTATGTTAGTCATAAAAAAACCTCATTTCGATAAAATTTGATAACATTATTATAACACGATCCGGCGGAAAATAATAGTGGCAATTGCAACAAATTAAAAAACTTTTATTGTGAGCATTGCCGATCTGCACAAGGGCCGGTGGGTAGCCTTGTCCGGGGCGGAAAAATGCCGGTCTTTTGCGGTCTTGCGGAGGGAGGGCCCTGTATTTGGCTGGCAGAAAGGGAGGCTCAGGCGGCTTTTTTGGGGAAAAAATTTGTCAAAGCTGACCATTGACAGTGTCAATGAAAAGTGATAAAATGGGAACTGTCGTGTAGCGAAAGCGTAAGTCCGGATATCCGGGCTTGCGCTTTTTTTTGTTGTGGTGAGATGTGGGTATCGGAAAAAATAATTGCGGGGTGCAGGGAGCCGCTCGCTCCCTGCCGGAATCCAGAGGCAGAGCCTCTGGTCGCTTTTCACAGCTTTTAGAGAAAAGCGAAATAAGATCGAAGGCGCATCTGCAAGGGGTGAATGAAAAAACAGTCCGGGGGACTGTTTTTTCAGAGGGGACGCTCTGCAAGT
>JAFUAO010000046.1 GCA_017460665.1 Ruminococcus sp. | reverse complement strand
TGAATGACAAATTGCAATTAAAAGTTTCGCTCAAGCCTTTTCAAAGGCTTGCGGAGTCCAGAGGCAGAGCCTCTGGTCGCCCTCCGCAGAGGGCGAAATACTCCTTACGAAGGCGCATCTGCAAGGGGTGAATTGAAAAACAGTCCGGCGGACTGTTTTTCAAGAGGGGACGCTCTGCAAGTTAAGCAACGCCCCAGATCTTTGATCTGGCTGGCGATGCTATATGCTTTAGCAGAGAGCGTCCCCTTCCACCGGTCCATTAGGTGAGCCTTGCCGCTCAGCGGCAACAAGACAGGTGGCGTCGAAGGAAACGGGCATTTCATAAACGGCCGGGCGAACGATGTTCGCCCCTACAATTTGTTTCCGGAGATCTGATCGATCGGCCGGGACGTCGAGGACGCCGTCCCCTACACATCATAAAATATCGTGGGGCGAACGATGTTCGCCCCTACAAAAGCCTCCCCTGAAAGGGGCGGAGGGGTAAAATTCCGAATTCCGAATTAAGAAAAGCGCCCCTTCCGGAGCGCTTTTCAGATCAGGCCATGCCTGCTGTGATGATCGCCATCTTGTAGACCTCGTCTGCCGTGCAGCCACGGGACAGGTCGTTGATCGGTGCGTTAAGGCCCTGGAGGATCGGTCCGTATGCCTCAAATCCGCCAAGCCTCTGAGCGATCTTGTAGCCGATGTTTCCGGCCTCGATTAGGGGGAAGATAAAGGTGTTGGCCTGTCCTGCTACCTTTGAGTCAGGGCATTTGGTCTTGGCCACCTCAGCGGAAACAGCAGCGTCGAACTGGAACTCGCCGTCAACTACCAGCTCAGGGTCGATGTCCCTTGCCTCAAGAACAGCGTCGTGGCTGAGCTGTACTGTGCCGCCCTTGCCGGAGCCGTATGTGGAGAAGCTGAGGATAGCTACCTTGGGGTCGATGCCGAAGAAAGCGGCTGTCCTTGCGGTCTCAACAGCTACCTCACCGAGCTGACGAGCAGCGGAGAGAACGACGTTGCCCTCCTTGTCGAGCCTGTCAGTGTAGCCAAGGTTGATAGCGCAGTCGCCCATAGCGATCTTCTCCTCAGCGCCGTCCTTCTCACGGAAAAGGATGAAGGAGGAGCTTACGAGGTTCGAGCCCTTCTTGGTCTTGATGATCTGGAGAGCAGGACGAACAGTGTCGGCTGTGGAGTAAGTAGCTCCGCCCAGAAGAGCGTCAGCTTTTCCGGCCTTTACCAGCATAGTTCCGAAGTAGTTGGACTTCTTCAGAGCGCTGCGGCACTCCTCCTCGGTCATCTTGCCCTTGCGGAGCTCCACCATCTGAGCTACCAGAGCGTCGAACTCAGGGTAGGTCTCGGGGTCGATGATCTGAGCAGCGCTGATGTCGAAGCCGCCCTGTGCAGCAGCAGCCTTGACCTCATCGGGGGCACCGCAAAGGATCACTCCCATAAGGTCCTCCTTGAGGAGCCTGTCGGCAGCGGAGAGTATGCGTGCATCGCAGCCCTCAGTGAAAACGATGGTCTTTTTGCTCGCCTTGAGATTGGCGATGAGCTTATCGAACATTCCCATTGAAAAACCTCCAAATAGATTAGTATAGGTATATTATACCACCTTTTCTCTGATAAAGCAAGAGGAAATTGCAATGTAGTTTGGCCGGTCATTTTCGGTGAGATCTTGTAGGGGCGAACATCGTTCGCCCGTGCCACCCGGAAACTCTGTAGGGACGGCCATTGGCCGTCCGTGCCTCCCGACTTTGCCACTTGCCCATACAAAAACCACCTCAAAAAATTCTCAAAATCGCCGTTAAATCGGCGATTTTCTATTGACAAATTGCTCTGAATATGATATAATAGAAAGTAGAGCTATAAGAGCTATTAAAAGGAG
>JAFUAO010000045.1 GCA_017460665.1 Ruminococcus sp. | reverse complement strand
TATGTTCCGTCTGTCAGGCCCTTGATCAGGGTCGATGTGCTTCCGGATGTCCAGATGAGCTCTGTGCCTGCGCCGCTCTGGAGCTTCGCATCTGTTCCGAGCTCGAAGTCAACGTGGAACTCGATAGCATCGCCGTTGGAGTCAACGCCGGTGAGCTTGAGCTGAGCGCCCTTCACCTCGTCGCCGAATACGTCGGCCTTGCTGATCGTTACGTCTGTCTGGATCATGTCGTCGATCATTGTGACGGTATTTCCGGTCACCTCAGTGCCGCCAGAGAGCTTGCCGTCGGTAACTGTGAACGTGATGTCAGTCGTTACCTCGTAGCCGCTGGGAGCTGCTACCTCGTGGAGAGTGTATGTGCCGTTGGGCAGGTCTCTTACGATAGTAGCTGTGCTGCCGGAGATCCAAGTCAGCTTGGTATTGTCGGAGTTATCGCCGAATGTGGCCTCGTTTCCGAGCTCTACCTTGCTAAGGTCGAAGGTGATCGCATTGCCGTCTGCATCAGTTCCGGTAAGGGTCAGAGTAGCGCCCTTGACCTCGTCGCCGAATACGTTGGCCTTGCTGATAACAGCCTCGCCTGTCATTGCGTCGATCATCGTAACTGTATTTCCGCTGACTGCGGAGCCTGTTACCTGACCGTTGTTTACTGTGAATGTGATGTCTGTGGTCACCTCATAGCCGTCGGGAGCTGCTACCTCGTGGAGGGTATATGTGCCGTTGGGCAGGCCCTTCACCAGAGTTGCGCTTGTGCCGGAGGTCCATGAAAGTGCAGTATCATCGGTGTTGTCGCCAAGAGTTGCGCCCTCGCCCAGCTCAACGCTCGAAACGTCGAATGTGATGTCGTTGCCGTTTGCGTCCTTACCTGTCAGGGTAAGCTGAGCGCCTGCGATCTCCTCGCCGACTGTGTTTGCCTTGCTGATAGCCACGTCAACGATCATGTCGTCTACCATGGTCACCTTGCCGTTCTCTACGCTGTTGCTGCCCTCTACCTGTACGCCGGTAACTGTTCCGTTCTCGATCGTGAAGATGATGTCGGTAGTTACTGCGTAGCCGCTGGGAGCTGCTACCTCGTGGAGAGTGTATGTGCCGTTGGGCAGATCCTTGACAAGAGTCGATGTGCTGCCTGATGTCCATGTCAGCTTAGTGCTGTCTGAGGTATCGCCCAGCTCGGCATCCTCGCCCAGTTCAACATTTGTGATGTCGAATGTGACGTCGTTGCCCTCTGAGTCCTTACCTGTCAGTGTCAGCTCTGCGCCCTGGACCTCGTTTCCGAGGACGTCGGACTTGCTGATCGTAACGTCAGTCAGGATCTCGTCGATCATTGTGATCTTTCCGCCGTCCACTGTGCTGCCGCCCTGTACCTGAGTGCCGGTGACTGTGCCGTTCTCAACTGTGAAGATGATGTCGGTGGTCACTGCATATCCGTCGGGAGCTGCTACCTCGTGGAGGGTGTATGTGCCGTTAGGCAGGTTCTTGACCAGAGTTGCGGTAGAACCGGAGGTCCATGTCAGCTTGGTCTGGTCTGTGTTGTCGCCAAGTGCTGCGCCTGTGCCCAGCTCAACATCAGTTGTGCTGAACTTGACTGCGTTGCCCTTAGAATCCTTACCTGTGAGAGTGAGCTCTGCGCCAGCGATCTCGTTGCCCAGAACGTCGCCCTTGCTGATCTCAACGTCGGTCACCATATCATCGATGATGATGATCTTGCCGCCGTCGATCGAAGAGCCGCCCTCTACCTGAACGCCGGAAACTACGCCGTTCTCGATAGTGAAGACGATGTCTGTCGTGACTGCATAGCCTGTAGGAGCTGCTACCTCGTGGAGGGTGTATGTGCCGTTTGCCAGGTTTCCGATGAAGGTCGGCGTGCTGCCGGAGATCCACTTCAGCTCGGTATTCGATCCGCCGTTGAACTGAGCGTCAGTACCAAGGGTAACTTCGTCTCTGTCAATGGTGATGTCGCTGCCATTCGCATCCTTACCCGTCAGGGTCAGCTCTGCGCCGGGGAGCTCCTTGCCGAAGATGTTCTGCTTGCTGATCTGAACGTCGGTGAGCATTGCGCCGTCCACCATTGTGATGACGTTGCCGTCGATGGTTGCGCCGTTGAGCACCTGAACGCCCTTGATCTCGCCGTTCTCGATCGTGAAGATGATGTCTGTTGTCACCTCGTAGCCGTTGGGAGCTGCGATCTCGTGGAGGGTGTACTTGCCGTCTGTCAGGCCGCTGACGATAGTCTCGGTCGTGCCGGACTTCCAAACGATCTCAGTATCACTGCTCTTATCGCTGAACTCAGCGCCTGTGCCGAGAGTGATGTTGTCCTTACTGATAACGATAGCGCTGCCCTCGGAGTCAGTTCCCTTCAGGCTCAGCTCTGCGCCGCTGAGCTCGTTGCCCAGAACGTCGGCCTTGCTGATCTTCACGTCAACTGCGACCGTGGTGACGATCGTTGTAGTTGCCGTAGTTGTCGCTGTTGTCGTTACCGTTGTAGTGGTAGTTGTAGTGGTCTCAGTCGTTGTGACTGTTGTAGTTGTGGTCGCATCGTCGATGATGAGGCCGGTGAGCACTGTAGTAGTGGTCGTCGTCACCTCAGCAGGACTCTGCGTTGTAACTGTTGTGGTTGTGGTAGTGGCCGTAGTTGTTGTAGTAGTGGCCGTTGTGGTGGTAGTTGTGGCTGTAGTTGTTGTAGTTGTTACAGTCGTTGTTGTAGTAGTTGCCGTAGTGGTGGTAGTTGTGGCCGTTGTTGTTGTAGTGGTGGCTGTTGTGGTGGTAGTTGTTGCTGTAGTAGTTGTGGTTGTGGCTGTAGTGGTGGTAGTGGTGGCTGTTGTGGTGGTAGTTGTGGCCGTTGTGGTGGTAGTTGTTACAGTCGTTGTGGTGGTAGTTGTTACAGTCGTTGTTGTGGTAGTGGCCGTTGTTGTTGTAGTTGTTACAGTAGTTGTTGTGGTAGTGGCTGTAGTTGTTGTAGTAGTTGTAGTAGTTGCTGTTGTGGTGGTAGTTGTTGCTGTAGTAGTTGTGGTTGTGGCTGTAGTGGTGGTAGTGGTGGCTGTAGTTGTTGTAGTCGTTACGGTCGTTGTTGTAGTAGTGGCCGTAGTTGTTGTGGTAGTGGCTGTAGTTGTTGTAGTAGTTGCCGTAGTGGTTGTGGTAGTGGCCGTTGTAGTTGTTGTGGCTGTAGTTGTTGTAGTTGTAGCCGTAGTCGTTGTAGTTGTGGCCGTAGTGGTGGTAGTTGTTACAGTCGTTGTTGTAGTTGTGGCTGTAGTTGTTGTAGTTGTAGCTGTAGTTGTTGTAGTCGTTACGGTCGTTGTTGTTGTAGTTGTTACAGTCGTTGTTGTGGTAGTGGCCGTTGTTGTTGTAGTAGTTGCTGTGGTAGTTGTAGTTGTGGCTGTTGTAGTGGTAGTTGTGACTGTTGTGGTGGTAGTTGTGGCCGTAGTTGTTGTGGTAGTAGCCGTAGTAGTTGTAGTTGTGGCCGTAGTCGTAGTAGTTGTTACGGTCGTTGTTGTAGTTGTGGCAGGAGTTGTTGTGGTAGTGGCCGTAGTCGTAGTAGTTGTTACGGTCGTTGTTGTAGTCGTTACAGTAGTTGTTGTGGTAGTGGCCTCAGTAATTGAAGTCGAAGTTGTTGTAGCTTCGGTAGTTGAGGTCGATGTTGTCGTTTCCTCAGTTGTTGTGGTAGTTGTTGTCGTTGCCTCAGTCGTAGTTGTGACGTTCCGCATCGTTACTGCGGTCACAGGAGCCGTAACAACAGGCTCGCTCTCGTCGGCAGACTTAGAAGGCGTCTCAAGATAAGCCTTACCGTCTACTACGATGAAAGTGATGTCGTCTGCGGTCTCAAATCCGTCAGGTGCCTTCTCCTCGTGGAG
Source organism: Ruminococcus sp. (assembly GCA_017460665.1). GTDB lineage: Bacteria > Bacillota > Clostridia > Oscillospirales > Ruminococcaceae > Ruminococcus. Next base: position 27,287 of record JAFUAO010000045.1, on the reverse strand, counting down.
AGTGTACTTACCGTCGAGAAGTCCCACGAACTCCTTAGCCTGGCCGTCAACAGCGGTCCACTTGGTGGAGTCGCCCTTCTTGCTCAGGGTGTTGCCTGCGATACCGGACTGGATAGTCTTTGTGGTATCGGGCTCAGTGAACGTCAGTGTGAGCTCGACTGAAAGATCTGAGTCTGCGGGCTTGTCAGCGGTCTCGAAGTTCTTGGTGATCTTGATCTTGGAAACATCGTCCATGATCTTGAGCGAACCGTCCTCCTGGACCTCAGCAAAGCCTGTGGTCTCCTGGTCCGTTACAGTGATCTCGTAATTCTCGTCGATAGTGAATTTGAACTTGGAAACTACTGTTGCGCCGTTGGGAGCTACAGTCTCCTCCAGCTCATATGTGCCGGGAACGAGGCCCTGGAACTTAGCGTTATTTCCTTCAAACTCGAAGACGTTGTTGTCGCCTGTGAGTGTGACGAACTTATCGCTTCCGTCAGCGTCCTGGCTGTTGGAGAACTCTATAGACTCAAGTGTGGTCTGGCTCTCGTCAGCGAAGGATACAACGGTGAGCTTGAACTTAGCTCTGTTCTCTTCATCAAGGCTGATCTCATCCTCGCCGTTGACTGCGACCTTATCGATAACGATAGTCTTAGTCGTTACGGTAGTGGTAGTAGTTGCTTCTGTCGTTGTGACATTAGTAGTAGTTTCACTGGTCGTAACGTTCGTTGTAGTCGTAGTCGTTGTAGCTTCAGTTGTTGTAGTAGTTGTAGTAGTCTCGGTAGTCGTTGTGGTTGTGACGTTCCTCATGGTAACGGCAGTTACCTGAGCCGTTACAGCAGGTGTAGAAGCGCCGGTCTCGTCGGTGGACTCTTCCTCGACAGTGATATATGCCTTGCCGTCCTTGATAACGAAGGTTATATCATCTGCAGTCTCAAATCCGTCGGGTGCCTTCTCCTCATGGAGAGTGTACTTACCGTCGAGGAGCCCTACGAACTCCTTAGCCTGGCCGTCAACAGCGGTCCACTTGGTGGAGTCGCCCTTCTTGCTCAGGGTATTGCCTGCGATACCGGACTGGATAGTCTTTGTGGTATCGGGCTCGGTGAACGTCAGTGTGAGCTCGACTGAAAGATCTGAATCTGCGGGCTTGTCAGCGGTCTCGAAGTTCTTGGTGATCTTGATCTTGGAAACATCGTCCATGATCTTGAGCGAACCGTCCTTCTGGACCTCAGCAAAGCCTGTGGTCTCCTGATCCGTTACAGTGATCTTATAATTCTCGTCGATAGTGAATGTGAACTTGGAAACTACTGTTGCGCCGTTGGGAGCTACAGTCTCCTCCAGCTCATATGTGCCGGGAACGAGGCCCTTGAAATTAGCATTGTTGCCGGTGAACTCAAATACGTTGTCCGTGCCCTGGAGCTCCTTATAGTCGTAGCCGTAGCAAACGTACTTGCCGTTCTTGAGAGTCGCCTTCACGCCGTTGATCAGCACCTCGGTACCGTCAGTTGTAGTCTTTACCTCTACCTCTGCGCTGGTATCGTCCTTGCCGTTCTTCTTCTGCGAAGCGACCTCATTGCTCTCGTCGAGCTGGACCTCATAATAGTCTCTGTTTGCAAAAAGCAGCGTGTCAAGTGTCTCGATAGACTCATCGTCGATCTCCTTGACTGTCAGCTTGAACTTAGCTCTGTTCTCGATGTCGAGGTCGATCTCGTCCTCAACGTCGCCGTTCTCGTCTCTTGTGACAGCGGTCTTGTCGATAACGATGGTCTTGGTGTCGTCCTTAACGATCAGCCTTGACTCATTGTCCTCTTCATAGACGTACTTGCCGTCCTTGAGAGTTGCTGTGTTGCCGTTGATCTTGACAGTGTCTTCCTCGAAAGTTACCTCGACGCCGTTTACAGCCTCGCCGTTCTTGGTGATGCTTGAAACTGTCTTGTTCTCGATATCGACTACGGCCTCGTAGATGTCCTTGCCCACCTCAACGTCGCCGTTAGTTACAGCGCTGATAGAGGACTTGTCGATCTTGCCGTCAGTTACAGTGAACGTGAACTCGGAAACTACGTCAAATCCGTTGGGAGCAGCGGTCTCTATCATAGTATAGGTACCGTCCTTGAGTCCAACGAAGTCAACGCTTCCGCCCTCAAAGAGGATCGTATCCTCCTCGTCCGCAGGCTTCTCAGGCTTAGACATCTTAGTTACATAAGCAACGTCGTCCACCTTAGTTGCGTCCACACGGATAGAATACTCTGTTCCGTCGGCCAGAGTAACGATGTAGATACCGTCGTAAAGACCGCTTATGTCGATCTTTCCGTCGGAGGAAGTGCCTTCGATCTCGTACAGATTCTGAACGGGCTCAGCATTTACAGCTGATCCGTTGATCAGTACGTTATTGAATGTGTTTCCACGGATAGTGTAGTCCTGATCCTCGCCAATATTGAGAGTAACGAACTTGTCGTTATCCAGACGAACATCGTTGTTGTCCCTATTGCCGGAAACGACCTCGCCCTCCTTGAGCTGATCTGAGCTCTGAGAGATATAAACGCCGTCTAAGTTATCGCCCTTCAGCTTGAACTTGGCGCCCTCGATGAGGTTTCCGCCCATGTCGGTCTTGCTGACAGAGATGATATCCTTCTCGTTGATAACAGTTACCTGATCGTAATCTGAGTTGGCGTCCTTGCCCTCAGACATGAACAGATTGCCGGAGGCCTCACTTCTTGTGATAGTGAAGGTCTTGCGCTCTGCCGGCTCATATCCGGGAGGAGCCTCGATCTCATCGACGTAGTATGTGCCCTCGATGAGGCCTGTGAAGATAAGTGCGGAACCAGTCGAATACCACTCATAAGCAGCGGCGGTATCACTGGTGATGTTTTCCACCTTATCGTTTTCGATGTTATATCCGGGCTTGATACCGTTGTTCCAGCCGACACCGTCTGCTGTGAACACCTGGTTATCGTGGCCGATAACGTTATCGAAGCTGAATGACTGTCCGTCGTCTGCACGGGTGAGCCTCAGCTTAGCGCCGGGAACAGGAGTGTCCTTCAGTGTTCCGTCATCAGTATATCTTGTCTTACGGATAGAAACAGTGTAGAAGGAATCGGAAACGATCACATCTGAGCCGTCTATCGCAAGCGGATTAGCTGCTCTGGAATCTACGGGAGAGCCCGAGATCACGCCGTCCTTGATAACTACTGTACACTCTGTGATAGGCTGATATGTTCCAACAGCCTTGGTCTCCTTGAGGGAGTAGACACCGTTGGGGAGGCCTGAGAACTTGATCGGATCCTCAACTGTCTTCCAGGAGATAGTATTGCCGCTGATAACGGCCTTGCCGCCTGTTAGGTAGTCCGCTGAGGCCTTGTCGCCCGTCGTTCCCAGTGAAGCAGTAACTTCTGAAAGGTCAGCGCCGGTAACGTCGGGAGTCGTAAGACTGAGCTCCATCTCAGCGCCGACTATCTTATAGTTGTTCTTTGTGAGCTGGATAGTATCCTGTGAGGTCTCCATATCGGAGGTCCTGGGAACTATGCTCATCTTAGATGAGTTATCCGCCTTGCTGAACGTAAGGTCGTTCTTTACCAGCTCGTCCTCCATGCCTATTGCGTAGGTATATGTAAGTCCATATCCGCCGGTATCAGGCGTACCCTTGATCAATGTTGTGGGATCCTCATTGTTATCAGCATAGACCTGATACTGGACACGCCAGCCAGAGCCCGTCTGAGTGATCTTGATGTAGAGCGGATCTGCTATGGCATAGCCGGCAGGAGCCTTCACCTCAGTGATCCTGTAGGTATTGCCTGCCTGGAGCAGACTGCCGTAACCGCCAAATGTCAGTGAGCGGACGTTAGCTGTCCAGGTCTCACCGTCGTTGACGTCTACATACTGTCCGGAGGAATTGCGTCTCTCCAGCTTGAACTCCATGCCGTCGGTATTCTCGATCTGAGCACCGTCCTCACCTGTCTTGGTGAACCTAATGGTCTGAGAGTCCTGAGAATTGGCCTCATTACCGAGCTGGAAGGTGTAGACCGTCTTACCTGATGCAGGTCTTGTGGAGGTCCTGAGTGCGAACAGCTCAGCAGCAGCGATCGTCTGATCGATCTGAGGCTGGGTGACTATCTTTGTCTGGAAATAATACTTGAATGATGTAACATCCGAGAAGTCGTTGTTCCACCAGTCATTATGGAGCTCGGTCAGATCGAACTGAGCAGCCGTGATACCGCCGTCATAAACGATCTCGGTCAGCTTCTTGCCGTCAACATCAGATGTAGTAATTGATGAAGCATGAGCAAATGGACAATTATCATAGTAATTGAAATCCATGCCCTTTTCGCTGACGATCTCTATCTTAGTAAGAAGAGCATCACCAACTGACGAAAAAGCATCTGCTCCATTCGCTTTGAGCACATTGTCCTCCTGACGCTCCTGACGGAATCCTGCTTCTGAGAATGAGCTAAAGCTCTTTTCCTGCTCAGCCATCTCAAACTCCTCAGGAGTATGTCTTCCGGCCTGAGCAGTACCGTCGCCCATTACTGAGAATACGTTGACGATACCGACTGCATCTTCCTTATGAGTTGCGTAGGACTGTCCGAAGTACGACATTGAAGGAACAGCAGTCTCAATAAAGCCGTAAACGCCGGGCTCGAGCTCGGGATAAACGATATTGTCAGAGGAGAATGTATCAGCGCCGCCTATCTGGACTATCTCATAGTCATCAGCATCGAGGTCGCTGAGCTTCTTAGCCGTAGAGCTGTTGAGCTTGTCGTCGCTGAAAGCGCTGGGCTTGAGCTTGACGAGCTGTAGAGTAGCTCCTGCAAGAGGAGTTCCCTCATTGCCGGCCTCATACTTCAGGAGGGCGATATTGCTCTCCTCGGTATTAGCCATAGTGATCACACGGCCGGTGTTAGCTGTAAGTGAATCTGCTGTCTTACCGGTGTAGAGAACGTAGCCGGAGTCTGTCTTGACTACCTTGAAGAGGATATCCTCCACGTCGTTCTTATAGCCGGCAGGAGCAGCGGTCTCGCTGAAGGTATAAAGAGGGGCCTCTGCGAGAGTATTTCCGGGCTTGATAGCGTCAGCGTCTCTGTCGTGTGACTTAACGGCCAGATACAGCTTCTCGTAGTCGTCGCCGGAGGTATAAGTATGTGAGTATCCTGTGCCTGTGATAGACAGTGAAGCACCTGAGAGCTTCCTGCCTGTAGAAGCGTCCACCTTCTCGAACCATACCTGATCCTCGTCGGTGATCACGTTGCCCTTGGGCTCAATTGCGAGGACGGGATAAACGATGCCCTCCTTCTCGTCGAAGATAAACTTATCTCCAACAGCAGGTGTTACCGACCAGCCTGAGCCTGAGGGAGTTATCGTGAACTCGCCGCTCTCAGCAGGACCGGGGCCTGTGATAGTGATCTTCTTGGAGGTCACCTCATCGTTTTCGATCGTGATATCGTAGTCGATCGTGAAGACTTTCTTTTCATTGGGCTTAGTGTCGCCCTCAGTGCCCTTATAAACAGTGATGACTGCCTGCTCGGGGATAAATGTACCGTCTCCCTTGGCCTTATTAGTTTCGGTAACGTCGATGAAGAACTTGGTATCCGAAATATCGAAGCCGGCAGGAGCAGCAGTCTCCTTGACGCAGTAGTAGGAGTTTATGGGGCCTGCGCTGGAAGTATTTCCTCCGATAGCAAAGGAAGCCTTGCCCTCGGCGGTGTTCTTTGTCGAGCTTGCGTTGCTGAAGTCGAACTCGCCGTCCGTGCTAGACTTGTAGATCGAGATTGCAGCGCCGTCAATGGGCTTATCGGCTGAGTCCAGCTTATCGACTGTAAACTCATAGCCTGTATCCAGACCGATCAGTCCGATAGGACCTGTGAAGGGTCTGTAGCCTATCTCGATGTTGCCCTCAAAGTTCTTAGCGATGATAGCGCCTGAGATATGGGGATTTCCTCCGCCGGAGTTGTTCTTGAACTTGTCGTCAGTAACAAGAGCGTTTGGAGCGAGGATAGTTCCCTGGAACATACCCTGGAGCACGATCTCCTCAGCATTGGGGAAATTGTAGAGCAGCGATGTAACGCCGGGCTCGTTGTTATCCTTGACGTGTGATCCGAAGATCACCTCTCGTCCTTTGGTATTTGCGATCAAGGTCGGTCCGTCGGCCTGATCCAGATACTGGCTGGAGCTAGGGTCGATATTCCCAGGATCTGAGCTTCCGCCCCAGATAGTGGTATACTGGTTGAATTCGCCCCATGCACCGAACTCACGGCTTCCAAGGTCTACAGAACCGCTGGAGCTGTCATTTACGATGATGTATGCATAAGGCCAATCGTCGTAACCTGATCCGTCATTTTTAACGACATCTCGTGTACCGTCAGTCAGTGTAGGGATATTCTCGAAGCGAACGAATGTAGCTTCCTTGAAAGCCTTGCGCTCATTCTCGGTAAGGTCGTCCAGGTTAAGATAAACGACGTCCTTCTTAGTTCCGGGTTCGCCGTTCCACTGAAGAGTAACGACAGTAGGATAGCGGTCACCGTTGCCGACAGTACCCAGATCAGTATAATCAGTAGGGCCGATAACGGTAAACTCGTTTTTCTTCTCAGCGATAACATTGCTTCGCTGCTGGAGCATATCGAACACATCGCTAAAGCTGATTATCGGCTCATCGGTCTGATAGAAATGATCCTGTGCAGAAGAATAATTCGACCTAAGATAATTAGCCGCCTCCTCAGAAGAGACCGCAGCCTTTTTAGGGTCAGCTCCTGCGTAGCCGGTATCCCAGTTAACTCCAGATAATTCAGGAGCGATCCCTGCTTCATTACTGTCAGCGCCCCAGATGATATGTGCATAATCATGATTATTGATCAGCTTATCCAGGTTGGTATTAGTAACGAAGTCGCCTTTTGAGATCTCATATGAGCCCCAAGGAGTAGCCGCCTTGAAGAAGCTGCCTATGGCCATACGGCCCTCGGTATCGCTCTCATGCGGAATGAAGCCTTCCTTGATGAAAGCTGAGAACTGAGAGGCTATACCTAAAGCATAGTCCTCTGCAAACTTGTCTGTAGCCTGCTGCACCGAATCGAATGCGGGGTATGAGTCGCCGTTCGGATCCGTAGGATTATCGCCGACGAGCAGTGTCACATCGTCGATATCGGCTTGTCCCCCCAGATTGGTGGCTGCCTTTGCATTGTTAAGACTTCCCGGAGACAGCCCTGAGGGAAGCGCATACGCCACGGTCAGCAGCGCCGAGGTCACGCCTGCTATGAGGCGTTTCCCCAATGATTTTCCCATAAGTTTCACCCTTTCCCAATAATTTAGCATTATTGTATCTTTCTCAAAACACAGCCCTTAGCGCCTTGTTTGTCCACAATCGCAATATCGGACCATATTTTGTACGTTTATTATAGCACATCTGTTCACAAAAATCAACATCAGAACTTATATCAGGGTTAAAAGTTTCATTCATTTTTTTGTGCATTTCTAACAACCTGCAACATGAATATCCGGTTTCTTGACACGTTTTTGTTTTTTGTGTTTATATATTAAACTTCAAAAAATACAGATAGTTAACAGATCTTTACCAAATATTGCGATTTTGTGTACAGGGCATGAAAAAAGGTCCGCAGACCATGTCTGCGGACCCGTTCATTATCTTGATCAAACCAGGAAGAAGCTTCCCTCTTTGCCGTCGATAACGTAGTATACCTTGTTCTCCTCAGGCTTTACATAAACGTCTACCTTCTTGGCAGAAGCGATGCCTGAATCAGCGATAGCCTTAGCTACGATAGCCTCAGTTGTGAGCTCAGCACCAAGGTACTGAACGTAAACTGTAGCAGCAGCCTTCTTAGCAGCTGTCTTCCTTGCAGGAGCCTTCTTCTCAGCAGCTGCGGTCTTCTTTGCAGGAGCCTTCTTTTCGGCAGCAGCCTTGGGAGCAGCAGCCTTCTTTGCAGCGGGCTTCTTAGCGGCAGTCTTCTTCTCCTCAGCAGGAGCAGCTACAGCCTTTACCTCAGCCTCTGCAGCCTTTGCAGTCTTCTTAGTAGCAGCCATGATAAATACCTCCGTTAAATTACTTGTTTACAGCGGTCTTGAGAGCCTGACCAGCCTTGAATGCAGGTGCCTTGGAAGCAGGAGCGATCATCTTCTTCTTAGTCTGGGGGTTGATGACCTGCTTCTCTTTTCTATCACGAACCTCAAAAGTACCAAAGCCTACGATAGAAACCTTCTCGCCCTTCGCAAGAGCCTCTGTGATAGCGGAAACTACTGCGTTGACAGCAGCATCTGCGTCCTTCTTCTTTAAGTCAGTCTTCTCAGCAACAACACTGATGAGTTCAGTCTTTGTCATTTTGAAATCCTCCATTTATAAAATTTATACTTGAATTATATACCCTTTATCAGCGTTTGTCAAGAAGTTTGTGAAAAAATGACATATCGCCCGATTTATAGCGGTTTACAGGATCGTTTTTTATCGAGATCGACCATGTTTTTTGGCTATTTTCCGTTAATAGAGCGCAACAGGCGATTTTTTCGTCTTCTGGCGCTGTTTCGCAGAAAAGCCGGTCCCTGCCCGTTTTTGGGCGGATCACCGCCCTTTTAGTTCCGAGTGATCGGTGCATAGTTATTAGCGTGCCATATAAGCTGTGTAGTGGGCGATGCCCACATCGCCCCTCCTCATATGGAAGGTGCCATGGTATAATTGTAGGGGCGCACACTGTGCGCCCGTGCCTCACGAAAAAATGTAGGGACGGCCATTGGCCGTCCCTGCGCCGTATACATTGCGTAGGGGAGGCCGCCCTCGGCCTCCCGGCCGATCTCCGGAACAAATTGTAGGGGCGAACATCGTTCGCCCGGCCTCCTTCGACCGTTTTCATGTGCAGAAACGCCCACCGCCCGGCTCACGCCGGGCGGCATTGGTGGGCAAAGAGGAACACCTCCGGAGGGGAGGGCTTTAACAAAAAACTGGTACAAAAGCCGGCGGCCCTCCCCTCTCTTCGGTTTTTCTCTCTGCACTCTCTTTTCCCTCATACCCCACCCCGCCGGCTTTTGACTATCCTTCGCAGGACCCTTCGGGCCTGCTGGCAGGGTATTTCTGGGGCGGTGGTTTTAGGTACGTTCGACCGGCGGTTTATATCACATGGCCGGGAGGCCGAGGGCGGCCTCCCCTACATTTTCTGGGATCCACGGGCGCACACTGTGCGCCCCTACAAATACGTCCGCCGTCAGGCGGACACCGCAATTCCGAATTCCGAATTCCGAATTGAAAAAGGGACTGCTCACGCAGTCCCTTTTTCTCAGTATGTATTGCAGACCAGCTCTCCGTCGATCAGGTCGATCTCGATCTGAGCCCCGGCAGCAAGATCGCTGCCGATGATCTTCTTTGCGATGAGAGTCTCCACCCTCCGCTGGATAAATCTCCTCAGCGGCCTTGCTCCGAAGCTGGGATCGTAGCCGCAGTCGATGATGTAGTTCTTCGCCTCATCGGTCACGTTCACACGGATATGCTTGTCGTCAAGACGCTTCTGGAGGTCCGCCAGCATAAGGTCAACGATACTGCTGATCTCCGTCCGGGCAAGGGGCTTGTAGAACACGATCTCGTCCAGCCTGTTGAGGAACTCCGGCCTGAACTGCTGCTTGAGCAGAGCGTCCACCTGAGCCCTTGCCTCATCAGTGATCTCGCCGTTCTCGCCTATGCCATCAAGGATATAGGGCGAGCCCAGATTTGAGGTGAGTATGATCACGGTGTTCTTGAAGTCTACCGTGCGGCCCTGTGAGTCAGTGATCCGCCCGTCGTCCAGGACCTGCAGCAGGATATTGAAAACGTCCGGGTGAGCCTTCTCGATCTCGTCGAAGAGGATCACGGAATAGGGCTTCCTGCGAACGGCCTCTGTGAGCTGACCGCCCTCGTCGTAGCCAACGTATCCGGGAGGCGCTCCGATGAGCCTGCTGACGCTGAACTTCTCCATGTACTCGCTCATGTCGATACGGATCATGTTCTTCTCGTCGTCGAAGAGTATCTCTGACAGGGCCTTAGCCAGCTCGGTCTTGCCCACGCCTGTAGGTCCCAAAAACAGGAAGGAACCGATCGGGCGGTCGGGGTCCTGGATACCGGCTCTTGACCTGATTATGGCCTCGCTGACCTTGGTGACGGCCTCGTCCTGGCCGATGACCCTCTTGTGGAGCAGTCCCTCAAGGCCGAGGATCTTCTCCTTTTCGCCCTCCATGAGCTTCGAGACAGGGATCCCGGTCCAGCGGCAGACGATCTTGGCGATCTCCTCCTCAGTGACCTTGTCCCTCAGCAGCTCGTACTCATCGTCGCCGTAGATGTCCGTACCGTCCTTGACGACCTTTTTCATCAGCTTAGGGAGCTCTCCGTATTTCAGCCTTGCAGCGGTGTACAGGTCGTACTCACGCTCGGCCTTCTCGATCTCCTTCTGGATCCGCTCTATCTCCTCACGGATCCTCTGCTGCTCGCCCACACGAGCCTTCTCGTTCTCCCACTTGGCCTTCATTGCCTGGAACTTATCCCGGAGCTCAGTCAGCTCCCTGCGGATCTCCTCAAGGTGCTCCTTGGAGATACTGTCGCTCTCCTTGCTGAGAGCAGCCTCCTCGATCTCGAGCTGGATGATCTTTCGTGAGATCTCGTCCATTTCCGTGGGCATAGAGTCCATCTCCGTGCGGATCGTAGCGCAGGCCTCGTCGATCAGGTCAATGGCCTTGTCCGGGAGGAAGCGGTCGGTGATGTAGCGGTTAGACAGAACGGCTGCCGAGATCAGAGCGTTATCGCTGATCTTGACTCCGTGGAAGACCTCATACCTCTGCTTCAGTCCACGAAGGATAGAGATCGTGTCCTCAACGCTGGGCTCGTCCACCATTACCGGCTGGAAACGCCTCTCCAGAGCCTGATCCTTCTCGATGTACTGGCGGTACTCATTGAGGGTGGTCGCACCGATACAGTGGAGCTCTCCTCTTGCCAGCATGGGCTTTAGCAGGTTCCCGGCGTCCATTGCGCCGTCAGCCTTGCCTGCTCCGACGATCGTGTGGAGCTCGTCGATGAACAGCAGGATCTGTCCGTTGCTGTTCTTGATCTCATTGAGGACGGCCTTGAGCCTCTCCTCGAACTCGCCCCTGTACTTGGCGCCGGCCAATAGAGCTCCCAGATCCAGCGAAAAGACCTTCCTGTCCTTTAGGCTGTCGGGCACGTCGCCTGCCACGATACGCAGGGCAAGTCCCTCGGCGATAGCGGTCTTGCCGACGCCGGGCTCGCCGATCAGCACAGGGTTGTTCTTGGTCTTTCGGGAGAGGATCCTGATTACGTTGCGGATCTCGCTGTCACGGCCGATCACGGGGTCCAGCTTGCCACGGCGGGCAAGGTCCACCAGCTCCTGACCGTACTTGGCCAGCACATCGTAGGTATCCTCGGGGTTGTCGTTGGTCACTCTGGAGTTCCCCCGCACGCTCATAAGGGCAGTCAGGAAGGCGTCCTTGGTGATGCCGAAGGTCTGCATAAGGGGAGCAACGTCCCTGTTGTTACAGTCGATAAGGGCCAGCATTATGTGCTCCACCGACACGAACTCGTCCTTCATATTGGCAGCGATCGCCTCAGCGGAATTGAACATACGATCGCACTCCGCCGAGATCACGAAGTCACTGCTGCGTCCGCCGCCGGTGACCTTTGGCAGGGCCGAGATCTTCTTGTCGGTCTCGGTCTCGAAGATGTGGCTGTCGATGTTCATTTTTTGCAGGAGCTGAGGGATCAGTCCGTCCTCCTGCTTTAGGAGCCCGGCAAGGACATGGACGGGCTCGATGATCTGATTTGACTGCATTACAGTGATGCTCTGAGCCTTTCTCAAAGCGTCAAGGGATCTCTGGGTATATTTTCCTGTGTTCATAGTTGGCCTCCTTTATAAATAGGTATACTAAGCATCATAACTACGCACTAATAACTGATCACTCGTAACTCACAGCTAAACGACATACTTTCCAAGCATCTCACGGTAGTCGGCCTCCAGCTCAGCCTGAGACTGCACGAAGGCTCCCACGTCCGCCAGCCACAGCATCAGTGACCGGTCAAGGTCAGAGATATAGCTGTAGATAGCCTCCGCAGCGCCCTCCTCGTCCAGCTCCCCTGAGTTGAACAGCGCTCTGGTGAAGGTCCCCGGGCCGATCCCGGCGGTATAGTCGGTGTAGCCCAGCCTTGCCAGATACCTTGCCTCCATCTCGCAGCGGTACCGGAAAAACTCGGTACACTCCCGGATCAGCTTCTGATTCTGGGTCCTGATCGACACGCTGAGCTTCCCCAAAAAGCGCTCCGGCGCCCGATCCAGCTCGACTCTGTAGCTGATCGTGGGGTGGTACTTATATTGCAGCGAGCCCCGGAAGGTCATGGCCGACGGCGACTGCTGCTGGACCTGGAAGGTGGTGTCGATGAGGCGCTGTACCTGCCCGAAAATAGCCTTCATACGCATTTCCGGCGTAACGCAGGACAGGTGCTCGGCGAGGATCTGATTGATCAGGTTGGAGCGGCTGGTGCCAAGTCTCCCGGCCTGAGCATCGACAGCTCTGACAACGTCGTCCATAAGGACGAGGCTGTAAACGCTTTTTTTCATTTTGTTCACCTCCGTTAAATATACTATATCACATTTTTCATAACTTGTCAAGCGAATTATATAAATTTCTTTGCGAGTTTTTGAGGGCAAAAAAATGCTTCCCTTTCGGGAAGCGAAGTTTCGATCCATACGGATGACTCCGTTTAGCACTGAGGATCGAGCCATAGATAATAAGTTAAAATAAGTTATTGAGAATAGAAAACATGAAAAAATTACAAATGAAAGGGATCAGTTTAAATAAATACTAATTCTATTTCTATGGCGGGCAACTGATCTAATGCCCAGTATCAAGCACATGAGAGGGGAGGGTACTTGATACTGAACACCAAATGTTCAATTGCTGTTTGTATTATAGCGCAAATACAAGGCTTTTGCAATATACAAAACTCAACTAAACTATAATTTTGCGTACTTTTTACTTATTTTTCGATATTTTTTATGTTAATTTTATATGAATATGTTTTATGTTTTCTCAAACGACAAATTTTGTAACAAAAAATTTTCACTTCATGCTCCTGCCCATGAAAACGGCCCTCCGAAGTCCGGAGAGCCGCAGGTCTCAGTCGAGCTCGAACACGTTCTGAGTGCCCGAAACAGTGTTCTCCACCGTGTCCGAGCCGTTGATGTTCGCATAGAAGCTGCTGCCGTCCCAGATCTCAGGCGAGAGCATGAGCACGCAGCGGTAATTGTTGTGAGGCGTCAGTACAGCCTGCTCCACCCCGTCAAGGATCAGCGAGAAGCTGTCCCCTGCCGAGCCGGAGTGCTTAGCCACGATGTACGGGTTTGCGGAGGTAGTAGGCGCAGTCACGGTATTTCCGGCTGCATAGAGATAGCCGCCCGTGTAGTTGAAGGCTCCGGCCGCATAGACCGAGCTCTTCTCCTCCTTCGTGCCGCCGGAGATCACCGCAGTTCCGCCGTTGACATTGATCGTGCCCTTGGACTTGATGCCGTTAGTTCCGCCGAAGATCGTCAGATCGCCGCCGTTTATGGTGATGTCGTCGTGGGCGAAGATCCCAGACTTGATCGAGGTTATCCAGTAGGTGCCGCCCTCGATGATCACGTCGTCGTCGCTGGCGATGCCGTGGGCGTTGTTGGAGTCTATCTCAAGGATCCCGTTCCCCTTTATGCGGAGGGTGTCGTTGGAGAAGATCACGCCGTCATTGATCTTGTCCTTGGCGCCGTCGCTTAGCACGTTCACCGAGCCCTCTGCCAGCTCAACGGTACACTTCTTAGCCTCGTCGATGAAGACCGCCGGTCCCCACGAGCAGGCCACGTCCACGCCGTCCAGAACGATCTTGACCTTCTCCTCGGCGGCGGTCCTAATGCAGATCTGGCCGTCGGAGAGGCTCCCTGTGAAGCGGTAGTCACCGCCGGCCGTAACGGTCACGGTGCTTCCGTCAACAGTCACGTTGTCGCCGGAGACAGAAGGGCTTCCGCCCAGAGTGATCTCAGCGGTGTAGGTATCCTCCTCGGAGGCCAGACCAGGCTCTGCCGGAGCGGTGCCGCCGGATGTGGAGCTCCCACCGCTGGTGCTGCCTGATGAGGAGCCACCGCTGGTATTGCCGGAGGAGCTATTACCGGAAGAGCTATTCCCCGAAGAACTGTTCCCGGAGGAGCTGTTCCCGGAGGAGCTGTTCCCAGAAGAGCCGTTTCCCGAGGAACTATTCCCGGAGGAGCTGCTGCCGGAGGAGACCTTGGCTCCGCTCTTCTTCGAGTCGGAGGAGGCCGTCGTCGTGGCAGTCTCACCGGACTTCTTCTCGTCACCGGCCTTAGTGGTCTTTTCCTTTGTGTCGGAGGACTTCTTGTCAGCGCTGCTGCTCTCGTCGGCCTCAGAGCTCTCCTCCTCTGTATCAGACACAGCGCTCAGGTCCTCGGATACAGCCGGGGCATCGTCGCCTGTGCTTATCTCGTCAGTCTGTCCGCAGCCGGACGCCGAGCAGAGGACCGCCATAGCTGCCAGAGCCGCAAAGATCTTTTTTCCTTCCATTCCAATTCCTCCTTCACTATACAGAGAACGTCAGGCTGCCAAGAGCCTGACGGTCCTCATCGAAAGCATCAGCTTTCGTAGATCTTGTCGTCGTACTTGAAAAATACGAGATTGATAGTCATGTTGCCGTTGAGGGCACGGAGCTCGTCGATGAACTTCTTCTGGTCGATGTCCTCGCTGATGTCCACTGAATAGATCAGCTCAAAGAGAGTTCCGAAGTTAGTGGTCTTGACCCTTCTGAGCTTGTGGAAATTAGTGTACTTGCTCAGTACGGGGTCGAAAACGCCCTGATAGTCCAGGTTTTCGGGGATAGTGATCTTCAGGGTCATGTGTCTTGACTTGCTTGCGCCGAAGTTGATCTCAGAGAGCACGAACATGATGATGCCTAAGATCACGAAGAAGAGTATGCCGAAGCCCACGAAGCCTATACCGCAGGCAACACCTGCTGCCATTGCGAAGAATATGTAGGCTATATCCTTGGGGTCGCCGGCCACGCTCCTGAACCTGACAAGGGTGAATGCGCCGGCCAGGGTAAGTGCTCCGGCGGTGGAGTTCACCAGCAGCAGGATCAGCGAAACGATCGTGGGGAGCATTATCATGGTCATGACATAGCTCTGTGAGTAGCCCTCCTTGCGATGGGTAGCGATGTAGATGAGGCTTATGAGGAAGCCTATGAGCAGGGCAGCTCCCACGCAGAGGCAGAACTCCCCTACTGTGATCGCAACTGCCGAGGTGGTGTCATTTGTGAAGATATCCGCAGAGCTGTCCGAATACTTGGACAGTACATTGCCGAAAAAACCGTTAGGGAACATAGATCAAACACTCCTATTCATCAATATCTGGCTGCTGGCCAATGAAATGCCGGAAACGTAGATGCTGCTGTCATTGCGCACCTGATCCCTGACATAGTTCATATAGGCTCTTCCGTACTTAGAGAAGCTGGTCTTATAGATCTGGAGCTCTGAGAGAGCCTCCACCAGCCATGCGGGCATGGACTGCCCCACCTTGACCTCCATCAGGCGCTGGTCTGCACCGATGATGAAGCGTCCGTAGCTCTCCTGAGCAAGGGTCAGGTCATGGCGGCGCTCAGTGATCTTGCGGTCGAAGGTAAGGCGGAAGTCCTTATTGTCCTTGCCGAAGAAGGCCTCACGCTGATAGCTGATGTACTGCTTGGGAGCTACCGGGTAGGTATCAAGGAACACGTCCAGCTCACGGAACACCTGCTCGGTTATGTACTTGCTGGTCTCAGGCTTTTTCCGTGTTGCGAAGTATTCCTCCGACTCTGCCAGAGTCATTGAAACTCTTCTCTTAGTAACGATACCGCCGATCTTTTTCTTGATCTCAAGGAAGACCAGATCGTCGGGCGAAGCCGGTGAATAGTAGCTGCGGAGCCTGATCTTTTCCTTGTAATAGGGCTTTGAGAGGGATTCCCTGATAAGGTAGTCATCGGGCGTATCGTAGTAGATATTGTAGATACCGTACTCTTTGCCGCCGACGCAGTATTTATCCGGATCCATATACTGCGGGATGATCTCCATAAGACGTCTGTACTGCTCCATACTGAGAAGGAACTTGATCTCTTTTCTTGCAAAAGTGCTTATAGCCATATATTTCCGGTGACGGTGCCTGACCGCTCCGGTCCACACTCCTTTCGTATCATTTGAGTATATTATACGGGGGCAATCTTAAAATAGTCTTAATCAAAAAAAGTTTTTTTGAAATGCTGCTGTGAACTTGGTGAAAGCTGTGTGAAGTGCGGAAACAGGCGGCAGAAATAGCTCTGCCGCCGTGATGTCGTACCTAAGTGGTCAAGGGTCTCCGGCTCCCACGGTAAGGAAGCCATTGACCTGTGCAGCGGCCTGCCGCAGGAGGATCAGGTCGAACACGCTGAGCCTTCCGTCCCCGTCCCTGTCGTAGAAGAGGCAGTCCTCCTCGCTCAGGTCTGACCCCGGCGCCGACAGCAGGAACCTTGCCAGCTTCACAAGGTCGGCCATCTCGGTGTTCCTGTGGGGGAACGGGTCAGCGGTAGTGGTCTGCACCGTGACAGTTGTTGTCGCAGTCTGAACAGTTGTATCGGCAGCGGCAGTAGTTGTCGCCGGAGCAGCAGTAGTAGTAGTCGCAGGAACAGTTGTAACAGGGGCCTGTGTCGGAATCTCTCCCGGGCCTTTTCCTGCAAGGTATCCGCTCAGCATCTCAGTCCAGTAAGCGCCCATGGCCTTATAGCCGATGTTGTTGGGGTGGACGCCGTCCATGAGCTGAGTTTTCACGTCAGTTATAGCGGAGTTTACATCTGCGTAGTAGATATTGTCATGGGAAGCAGCCAGCTCCTCCACGACGCTCTTCACATCTAAGTTATACTGCTTGACGGCAGCGTGGACGTTCGCCTCAGCAGTCTCGTCGTCGTATTGGGTCTGCCAGTCGGCAGAGTGGCGGTAGTTCCCGAACCAGTCGTAGACATCGCTGCGGTTGGGATCTAAGTCTGGGATCGTAGTGATGAACAGGGCCGATCCCTCCGGGAGCTCCTCCAAGATATAAGAAGCAAGGCCTTTCAGACGCTCACCGGCGCTGTCGAGCTCATAGTTGTCGATCACGTCATTGGTGCCGATCTGGAGCGTTACTATATCCGGCTCCTGCGTGGCAAGGCAGCCGGTCTCCTTCAGGGTCTCAATGATACCCGTCCTGCCGCCGAAGCTCTGGATAGTGTAGCCGCTGTAGCCTGTGTTGTCGTCGTCATAGGAGAAGGTATCACCTGTCTCCTCGTCTGTGTAGCTGGTAGACCAGCCCGTCTTCGAGCCCACCATGTCGATGTCATAGCCAAGACCTGTGAGCCCGTTGTAGATGAATTTTCTGTAGGAGCCGCTGACGCCGTAGCCGTCGGTGATAGAATCGCCTATACACATCACCTTGACCTGATCGCCGTCATTTGCCGAGCTGACCGGTGTGCCTGCATAGAAGGCAGAGGTCACAGCCAGCACAGCAGAGGCTGCCGCCGAGATCATCTTTCTCATTTTGAAAACACCTCCAATTATCCCGCCGCCGCAGTGCCTAAGCTGCCGATTGGCGATATTTCCCATTTCCCTTATAAAAATAGTAACACATATCATGACCGATGTCAACATAAAAATTGCGGTCGATCCAACAAAATCGCAATAAATGGGCATTGCAACTCTCAACTTTCCACTTTCAACTCTCAACTAAAGCTAAGCACTAAGCACTGATAACTTGGAACTAAAAAGGGCGGCGCAGCCGCCCTGATCCCGAATTCCGAATTCCGAATTATGAATTGAAAAAGCACTCCATAAGGAGTGCTTTTTTATCAGCCTTTCAGCTCGACTCTTCTGATCTTTCCGCTGATAGTCTTGGGGAGCTCATCTCTGAACTCTACTATACGGGGATACTTGTAGGGTGCTGTGTGCTTCTTGACGTAATCCTGGATCTCCTTCTTCAGCTCGTCAGTGCCCTCTGTTCCCTTTACAAGAACGATCGAAGCCTTGACCACCTGTCCTCTTACCGGATCGGGAGCAGCACTTACGCCGCACTCCAGAACATAGGGGAGCTCCATGATGACGCTCTCGATCTCGAAGGGCCCGATACGGTAGCCCGAGGACTTGATAACGTCATCGACTCTTCCGACGTACCAGAAGTAGCCGTCCTCGTCCTTCCAAGCGGTATCGCCTGTGTGGTACATACCGTCGTGCCAGACCTCCTTGGTCTTCTCCTCGTCCCGATAATAGCCAAGGAAGAGGCCGGCAGGAGTATCCTTGTCCGTACGGATAACGATCTCGCCGGTGTCGCCGGTCTTGCAGGGGTTCCCGTCAGGATCCACTATATCCACATCGTACATGACGCTGGGCTTGCCCATTGAACCGGGGCGAGCTGTCATGCCGACGAAGTTTCCGATAGAGAGAGTAGTCTCGGTCTGGCCGAAGCCCTCCATGAGCTTTACTCCCGTAGCGTTGAGGAACTGATTGTACACCTCAGGGTTGAGGGCCTCGCCTGCGACAGTTGCGTACTTTATAGAGCTCAGGTCGAACTTGCTCAGGTCCTCCTTGATAAAGAACCTGTACATGGTCGGCGGAGCGCAGAAGGTAGTGATGTTGTACTTTGCGAACATGGGCAGGATCTTGTTGGCGTCGAAGCGGTCGAAGTCATAAACGAAGACGCAGGTCTCGCTGAGCCACTGTCCGTAGAGCTTGCCCCAGAGAGCCTTGCCCCAGCCGGTGTCTGAGATCGTAAAGTGGATGCCGTTGGGATCCACGTTATGCCAATAGCGTGCAGTGATGAAGTGTCCCAGAGCGTACTTGTGGCTGTGGGTAGCGATCTTGGGATAGCCTGTAGTTCCGGAAGTGAAGAACATCAGGTTAGGCTCGCTGCCGCAGGAGAGCTCTGCCGGATCGGTGGGACGCTCGAAAACGTCCGAGCAGCAGCTTATGCCCTTATCGAAGTCGTTCCAGCCCTCACGCTCGCCGTGAGCCATCATCCTGATGATGTCCATGCCGGTCTCCTCGATAGCCAGGTCGGCCTGATGAGCAACATCTCCGTCGCCGGTGCAGACGATAGCCTTCACGTCTGCGGCCTTGAAGCGGTAGCTCAGGTCGTGCTGGAGGAGCTGATCGGTAGCCGGGATAACGATAGCGCCCAGCTTGTGCAGAGCGATTATGGAGAACCAGAACTGATAGTGTCTCTTCAGCACCAGCATGACCTTGTCGCCCTTCTTTATCCCCTGTGAGCGGAAATAGTTGGCGGTCATGTTGGAGTATTTCTTGATGTCAGCGAAGGTGAAGCGGCGCTCCTCCATTTCGTTGGAGACATAGATCAGTGCAGTCTTGTCGGGACATTTAGCAGCAAGGCCGTCCACTATATCGAAGCCGAAGTTGAAGGTCTCCTCGTTCTTGAAGGTGATCTTAGTGAGAGCTCCCTGCTCATCGGTCTCAAGGTCGATGAACTTATCGGCGATGGGGTCCTTGATATTGGCAAGGTCGAAGTTGGTGACGCCGGGGAGGATAACGGGCTCAAGGTGAGAGATAGCGTGGGTAGGCTGCTGGTTCTGGCCGAACACGACGGCATAGAACTTACATTCCTGGCCGCCTACTGCCCACTCGTCGTGGGGCTCGGAGCTGTCGTAGTAGATAGAGTCGCCCTCGCCAAGGACCTCGATGTTGTCGCCGACCCTTACCTTTAGCTGGCCGCTGATCACGATATCCAGCTCCTGGCCCTCATGGGTATGGGGGTGAGGCACACGGAACTTCTCGTCAACGTAGGGGATCGTTACCAGGAAGGGCTCGCCGATCTTGTTCCTGAACTTAGGAGCAAGGCGCATATAGCTCAGGCCCTTTCTTCTTGCGATAGGAAGGCCCTCGCCCTTTCTTGTGATGTCGAAGCTGTTGATACGGGGAGACTCGCCCTCCATCAGGTCGGTGATCTCAACGCCGGTCTCGTTTGCGAATTTATAGATAAAGCTGAAGCTGAAGTCCTTAGCTCCGCCCTCGTATGCCAGGTACTCATACACGGAAACACCGCATTTCTCGGCCATTTCCTCGGGAGTGAGGCCTACTGACTCACGGGTGAGCCTAATTCGCTCGGCGACCTCTCTTATCTTAAACTCGGGATCTTTCAAATTACTCATAGCAAGCCTACTCCTTTCTACAGATTACAGCCGGGAAATGAAATTTTGTTTTTCTGCTTTAAAGCAGATCTCCGGCTGCGCTTACATAAGATAAATTATATCACTCCCGTTGGCGTTTGTCAATACGGGCCCAATTTAATAAAAAGATCAAACACTTAAGTCGTTAGTTAGCAGTTATTAGTGCTTAGTTATTAGTGCCTAGTAATTAGCGCTTAGTTATTAGTGCCTAGTAATTAGCGCTTAGTTATTAGTGCCTAGTAATTAGTGCTTAGTTATTAGTGTCTAGTAATTAGTGCTTAGTTATTAGTGCGGAGCTTTACTGCACAAAAAAAGCTCCCCGCATTGCGGAGAGCCTTCCTCTTATGAATAATGCCTATCGGCAGAGGGCCACACCCTGTATGAGGGCTGACAGCCATATGTCCCGCCGGAATTCATGGACCATACCTCTACCTGATCTGGGTCGTCTAAATGATAGCCGATCAGCCACCCGTCAGTCACCTTTGCACCGTCCCTGTATTTCAGAGGACACAGCGATGCAGAGTCACCGTCGAAATACTCGCTGGCATTGAGTGCGTCCACAAAGGTCTCGCTCTCGCTGTTTCCCTTGAGCCATTTCTGCCCCGTAGCCGGGATCTTGCAAACCACGATCAGGTCGTAGCTCTCAGATGTGCCCCTGTCAACGGACACAGTGAACTTTGTGGTATTGTGCTTATAGAACGAGTCGCAGGCCTCCTCATCGTCAGCAAGGACGATCGCCGTGGCCTTTCCGATCTCAGTGGCAGTTGAAAGGTCGGACTTTTTCTTGGCCTTCTTTATATATCCCAGCATCGCAGGCACAAGGATAGCCGCAAGTACGCCGATTATGGCGATAACGACGATCAGCTCGATAAGTGTGAAGCCCTTCTTTTTATACATAGAAATTCCCCCTGTTCTATGATCTTTCACCCTTTTTATATAAGACCGGCTCTTTCTCTGCCGGCGAAAGAAAAAACACTTTCCCAATTTTTACTACTATACACACATTATAATACTCTCCCCAGCATTTGTCAATAGTTTGTGAACGAAAAATTAACAAGTTTTTACAAGGTGTATAAAAAAGATCCCCCGGATCTTGTACAATTCGGGGGATCTTCTATATTTTATGCAGTTACACTTTCCGCTCTGTTATATTTCATGCGCCGAATTAGGAGAGTTATGACAGCCAGTGCCAGTGCGAAGGCCAGCTCTATGCCCATGAAGAGCATTACGTCCCTTCCGCTGAAGGCCTCCACTCCTGAGATCATGTTGTTCGCACGAACGTACCAGTAGGCCGGCAGGAACCTTGCCGCCGTCAGGACTCCGCTGCTGAGCATCTCCATGGGAACGAAGATACCGCACAGGAAGCTCATGCCAAGGCCGATGATCTGAGTGATCAGGCTGACCACGTTGTCAGAAACGTCGAAGCTGGATACTAAGATCGCTGTGAAGGCTGCCACCAGTGAGAAGATCAGGCTGTTGAGGACTGCAAGCCACGCCCTTCCGCTGAACAGGCCGCCGTTGAGGATCACTCCGGCCACCATGAAGATCAGCCAAACTGCTCCCACGAAGGCAGCGCTGGCAAGGAAGGTCTGTCCGGAAACTGAGCTGAGCCTTATGCTGGAGCAGTTGGTCCGATAGCGCAGGTCCTTCCGAGCCATGACCATGAGCACAGGGCACAGGCCGTTGAGCATCACCGAGATGATGATGTAGGGCAGATAGCGGAAGTAGTTGGAGAAATACTCGCTGTTGCTCATGGTCTCCTCGGAGACCACAGTGACCTCGGTCTCCTGAGAGAGAGTTCTTTCCGTGCTGGCTATCGCCTCGCTCAGGTCCTGACCGGCCGCCATATAGCTGTCAACGGTCACGACGTACTCGGAGAGGAGCTGGTCCATATAGGCGACAGCAAAGCTGTCATGGATATGCTTTGTGGTCAAAAGGCCCTCGGTCTCGCCGGCAGCCAGCCTCTCGGAATAGCCCTTGCTGATAGTCAGCACCATATCCACGGAGGTGTAGTACAGTGAGTCAAGGATCACGTCATCATCGTTCTCCAGCTCCACCAGCTCGTTGTCCTTTGCGATGAGCTCAGCCAGAGCACGGCTCTCGGGAGTGTCGTCCTCGTCGAAGATACAAACGGTCATTTCCGTTGCAGTGAACTTCTCATCAGCTCCGCCCATAGTGCTCATCATGACCGAAATGATCAGGAACACGATGATGTAGGGCAGGACAGAGGAGAGCCTGGTCCTGAGGACCTTCATGAATGCCTTAAAGACTTGCATACTTCTTCCTCCTTGTGCAGAACAGTCCCAGTATCATGAGCACAGCGGTCATGATCAGCATGGTGACGATCTTTATGGTAAAGCGCCGGTAGTCCGAGCAGATGTTCAGGCAGTAGATGCTGTCTGAGATCAGGGCGGCAGGGTTGAGTGCATTGACGATCGGGCAGTGCTGCTGGATAAGGGGCTTCATGTTCCCCACCATCAGTCCGCTGAGGAAGCACAGCAGCATGGAGACCACCATGGAAATGCCTATCTTCGCAGGGAAGGAGAAGCTGTTGGAGGCTCCCACGAAGAAGCCTATCGCAACTCCTAGGATCCCGCCGATGACAGCCGTCAGGTACACCAGTCCCAGATGAGGTCCAAGGTCCACCTTCAAAACGAAGCGCAGGAAGGTGACACTGATCATCATGCAGGCTGTCTCCGCCAGCATAGAGCCGGTGAGACTTGCCAGCAGTCCGGTGCTCTTGTGGGCCGCCGAGCAGCTCTTCCTTGCAGCTAAGGGCGAAAGGTCGGCCTGATTGTAAAGGGTGATGTTCAGTCCTAAGAGCGAGCCGTACAGAGCCACCATTGCCAGAAGGTTGAAGAAGAACTGGTTGTACAGATCGGTGTTGCCGTCGGTGACTGAGACCTTCTCAGCCGGAGCTACCTCCTGGCTGAGTGCCTCCATTACCTTCGGCAGGCTGGAGGGATCCTTCTCGGCGGCCTCAATGATCACGGTGCGCTGGGCGTTGTAGCGGTCGGTGAAGGCCTTCAGCAGGGTCTCGGAGGTCCCTGAGCCGGAAACTGACAGCCTAAGCTCTCCTTCGGCGTAGATGATGCCCTTCACCTCGCCCTCACGGAGCTGAGAGAGAGCCTCATCTTCACTGACGTAGGTCAGCTCCATGAAGGGATCGTCCCCCTCGGTGACTGCCTTAGCAGCGGCCTCGAAGTAGGGGTCCTCTTCCTCCATCACAACTGCGGCAGGTATCGCCGAGAACGCTATCTCCTTCTCGTAGGCGCTGCCGAATGCGATCTTGAAGAATATCCCAAGGACTATGGGGAATATGATCAGCCAGATGATCACGGCCTTGGTCCTGAGCATGGACAGAAGGTCGTATTTAAGTTGATGAAGAAACATTTCAGTCCTCCTTGTCTCTGAGAGCCTTTCCGGTTATCTCAAGGAATACGTCATTGAGGGTGGGGAGCTCGGTGTAGACCCTTCCGAAGCTCAGGTCGTTCTTCTGCAAAACGTCCAGCACTCGGATCAGGTTGTGCTTTCCGCCTGAGCAGCAGACCGTCAGGCGGCTGCCGTCGTACCGGCAGTCATAAACGTGAGGGAGCTCAGATACCTGGGGAACGATCTCCTCCGGGAGCCCCAGCACCTCGACTGTGATCGTCTCGGTGTTCTTGATCATGCGCTTGAGCTGGTCCTTGGTGCCCTCGGCGATCTTTTTGCCCTTGTCCATAATGGCGATCCGTGTGCAGATCTGCTCCACCTCCTCCATATAATGGGAGGTATAGATCACAGTGGCGCCCTTGGCGTTGAGCTCCTGGATCCCCTCCAGGATCTTGTTCCTGCTCTGAGGATCGACTGCAACGGTGGGCTCGTCGAGGATGATCAGTTTAGGCTTGTGGGCGATGCCGCAGGCGATGTTCAGTCTGCGGAGGAGGCCTCCGGACAGCTTCTTGGGCTTGAATTTGAGGAAGTCATCCAGCCCCACGAAGCGGATTGCCTCGTCAACGCACTTTTTGCGCTCTGCCTTGTCGGTGATGTAGAGGCCGCAGAAGTAGTCGATGTTCTCGTAAACTGTCAGCTCGTCGAAGACCGCAACGTTCTGCATGATCACGCCGATGTCCTTCTTGATGTCGTAGCTGGTGGGAGCCATCTCCTTGCCGAAGATCTGTATATCGCCCTTATCGAACGAGAGCAGCGACAGAAGGCAGTTGATCGTGGTGGTCTTGCCGGAGCCGTTGGGTCCCAAAAGGCCGAAGACCTCGCCTTCTTTTATCTCTAAGCTGAAATGGTCAAGGGCGATAAGGTCGCCGTAGCGCTTAACGAGCCCGTCTATTTTTACAACTGTGTTTTCCATAGTCTACCTCCTGTTTCTCTGTGAGCCTCAAGCTCTGATACCATTATACCAGCTCTTCCCTGTCAAGTGAAGTGAACAGAGTCAGTTTGTGAGATGACATTTGTCATTTTTGAGTAGCGAGTTGTTAGTTCGGAGTGCGTAGCTGTAGGGACGGCCATTGGCCGTCCGTGCCTTCCGGAAACTCTGTAGGGGAGGCCGCCCTCGGCCTCCCGGAGGCATTTGTAGGTGGCGATCCCTAACCGGGACCCGTCCCCTCTGTCAGCTTCGCTGACATCTCCCCACACTGTGGGGAGTCACCCACATCGCCCCACAACGATCTCACGATGTGTAGCGGCGAATTCCGTTCGCCCGTGGTCTCCATCACCGTAGGGACGGCCATTGGCCGTCCACATGATCTGTACGATCGTAGGGGACGGCGTCCTCGACGTACCGGCCATGAAATATAAACCACCGGGCGCACAATGTGCGCCCCTACGGTTTTTGAGGCCACGGACGGTGGGTGGCCGTCCCTACATTCAGATATTGTCCGCCGTAAGGCGGACACAACAATTATGAATTATGAATTATGCATTATGAATTAAAGACGGCAACTAACTCCCCTTGAAATCCTCGCCGGCTTGTGCTATAATCAAATATATACTATCGGAAGGAGGGAGACCGTGAACAGACTGCTGGACAAAACGGCGCTGCTATTGCTGTGCCTGACGGCATTTGCCGCCTCAGGGAGCTTCGCTGCCCCGGTGATCGCCCTCCTTGTGGCCGTCACCTGCTCCGGACTGGTACAGATCTTCTCCGGGAGCCTTATCTCCGCCGCAGTGATCTTCCTCTGCTCGGCAATGTGCCTGCCCTTCCCTATCGTTTTCTGTGCAGTACCGCTGCTGGTCTACGACGCTCTCTGGGAGAAAAAATGGTGGCTGGTGCTGCCGGCCGCCGGGGTAGTCTTCTCGGCAGAGCGCCTCTCAGTGACCCAATACACCATCACCTGCGCCGGGATCGTTGCGGCGTGTATCATTTTCAGCAGAGTCTCACGGCTCGAGCAGACCGTCCGCTCGCTGACTGAGCTGAGGGATCAGGTCACTGAGAAGAATATGCAGCTCGCCCAGCAGAACCGGCGCCTTGCAGAGGCTCAGGACTCGGAGATCCACCTCGCTGCACTGAAGGAGCGCAGCCGTATCGCCCGTGAGATCCACGACAACGTTGGCCATATGCTGACCCGTTCCCTCCTGCAAGCCGGCGCTCTCATGATAGTCAACAAGGACGAGCGGCTGAAGAAGCCCCTTGCGGAGCTGAAGGAGACCCTCGACTCCGCCATGACCAGTATCCGTGCCAGCGTCCACGACCTCCACGACGACTCCATCGACCTGAAAAAGATCGTGGAGGACGCCGCAGCAGACCTTGACGAGCGCTTCGACGTGAAGCTGGACTACGACCTGAGCCGGGACGCTCCCGGAAAGATAAGGCTGTGTATCGCAGGAGTGGTGAAGGAGGCGCTCTCCAACGCCGTGAAGCACTCCTCCGGCGACACAGTCAGGATCCTGATCCGTGAGCACCCGGTGTTCTACCAGGTACAGATCGAAGACAACGGCGCCTGCTCCGAGATAAAGGAGAGCGGGATCGGCCTGAAAAATATGGAGGAAAGGGCGGCAGCCGTTGGCGGAAGGATCAGCTTCACGCCCTCAGACAGAGGCTTCCGCATATTCATGTCCATACCGAAGGAGAAGAGTGAGCAGCAATGAGGATAGCAGTTACAGACGACGACAAGCTGGTGGCACTGTCACTGAAAACTATACTGGAGAGCTCCGGCGAGATCACCGTTGAGGCGATCGGCAGCAGCGGAGCCGAGGCGATCGAGATCTACCGCAGCGTCCGGCCGGACGTTATGCTCCTTGACATCAGGATGGAGGGCATGAGCGGTCTGGAGGCAGGCGAGGCGATCCTCAGGGAGTTCCCGGAGGCAAGGCTGCTGTACCTGACCACCTTCATGGACGATGAGTACATCGTCAGAGCGCTGAAAATGGGAGCGAAGGGCTTCATACTCAAGCAGGATTTCGAGGGGATCGCTCCGGCGATAAAGGCAGTGATGAACGGCCAGAGCGTCTTCGGGAGCCGCATAATGGACCGGATCCCTGAGCTGATGCAGCAGCGTCAGGAGTTCGACTTCGAGGGCCACGGCATAAGCCCCAAGGAGCGTGAGATCATGGAGCTCGTGGCGGAGGGCCTGAGCAACAAGGAGATCGCCGGGCGGCTGTTTTTGGGCGAGGGCACGGTCCGGAACTATATCAGTGTGCTTTTGGAGAAGCTGGGGCTCCGGGACCGTACCCAGCTCGCGGTGTTCTACTACACTGAGGTAAAGGCGTAAGGGGCGGCAATGACGCCCCCTTTAATTCATAATGCATAATTCATAATTGTTGTGTCCGCCTGACGGCGGACGGATCTGAATGTAGGGACGGCCATTGGCCGTCCGCATGGCCTGTACGATCGTAGGGGACGGCGTCCTCGACGTCCCGGCCGATCGATCAGATCTCCGGGAACAAATTGTAGGGACGGCCATTGGCCGTCCGTGCCTTCCAGAACATTTGTAGGGGGCGATGCCTACATCGCCCCTGCCGATCCCATATGGCCACCGGGCGAATGTACCTAAAACCACCGCCCCATATTTGTATGCCAGCAGGCCCGAAGGGTCCTGCGAAGGATAGTCAAAAGCCGGCGGGGTGGGGTGTGAGGGAAAAGAGCCTGTGCCGCCCGGCAATG
>JAFUAO010000044.1 GCA_017460665.1 Ruminococcus sp. | reverse complement strand
CGGCCCTCCCCTCTCTTCGGTTTTCCTCTCTGCACTCTCTTTTCCCTCACACCCCACCCCGCCGGCTTTTGACTATCCTTCGCAGGACCCTTCGGGCCTGCTGGCCTAGAAATATAGGGCGGTGGGTTTGATGCGTTCGACCGGTGGTCATACCAAAATGGCCGAGCGCACAGTGTGCGCCCCTACAAAAAGCCTCCCCTGAAAGGGGAGGTGCCCCGAAGGGGCGGAGGGGTATAATTCTGAATTCCGAATTCCTAATTCCGAATTAAAAAAGGACTGCTCACGCAGTCCCTTTTTTATCATTCCTCGTTCTTGATCTCGTCAAGTGTGACCGTAACAGTGTGCTCCTTGCCGTCTCTGATGAAGGTCAGATCGATCTCATCTCCGGCAGAGTGCTTGTTCTTCTCGATAGTGAGCTCGTCAGCAGTTGCAATGACTTCTCCGTCGATAGCTGTGATAACGTCGCCCTTCTCCAGGCCTGCCTTGTCAGCAGCGCTGTCCTCGGTAACTGCCGTAACGTAAACTCCCACAGGAAGATCGTACATCTTTGCGATAGTCTCAGTAACGTCCTGGCAGCTTATGCCGAGCTGAGGCTTTCCGGTAACGAAGCCGTACTTCATCAGGTCATCAACTATGCTCGCTACCTGATTTGAGGGGATCGCAAAGCCGATGTTGTCGATAGAGGCCTCAGAATAGGAAGCGCTCATCTTAGAGGAGTTTATGCCGATCACCTGTCCGTACTTGTTGATGAGGGGACCGCCGGAGTTTCCGGAATTGATCGCAGCGTCGGTCTGGATCAGGTTCATGGCCTTGTCGTTGATAGTGATGTCTCTGTTCAGTCCGGAGATCATGCCGCCGGTGACTGTGTCCATGAGCTCAAAGCCCAGAGGATTTCCGATAGCGACTACCGACTCGCCAAGGCGGAGAGCGTCGCTGTCGCCGAACTCAGCCGGGGTAAGGTCCTCTGCGTCGATCTTCAAAACTGCCAGATCGCAGTCTGTATCGTAGCCGATCACCTCGGCATCGTAGCTGGAGTCGTCCTCAAGGAGGACTGAGATCTTCTTGGCAAGACCTCCGCCGTACTCGCTGTCGTAGATGACGTGTGCGTTGGTGACGATGTAGCCGTTCTCAGTGATGATCACGCCTGTGCCTGTAGCAGTTGCGTCGGAGGTAGAGGGCTGGCTGTCGCCGAAGCCGAAGTCTCCGAAATCGTCGAAGTCGTCAAAGCCGTGGAAGAAGCCGCTGCTGTTCTGGTGAGTGATGCTGAATGTAGACTCGATGCCCACTACTGAGGGGAGCACCTTCTCGACGATCTCCTCGTTGGAGAGCTCCTTAGTGTCGGACTTCTCGGTCTTGATCAGGCTCATAGCGTCTGCGGAAACTGAACTGGTGTCGCCGGTCTCCACCTGAGCGATAACAGCGGTATCCTCTGCTGTGGGAGCAGCAAGGCGGCTGTAAATGCCGATCGAGCCAGCCGAAACGAGGGCCATAGCCATAAGGGAGGCTGCGATCTTCGCACCGGTGTGCTTCTTGGGCTTTTTAGGAGAGCTGCTGTCTGTGCTGAAGCCGGTGTACTCCTCCTGAGCTGTCTCGTCCTTTACCTCTTCGATGTTGAAATCGTACTCGTTTCTCATATATGTTCACGTTCCTTTACTTGAAATATTCTGCCGGGTCATCTCCCGTGCTATGATCATATTATAGGGGAGTTATGTGAAAGAAGTTTGCGGCGATCGTATAGCTTTGAGGAAGTTTTTGTGTTGTTTTTTTCACTCAGGCGTTAGTTTTGTGAAGCAATGTGAAGAGCTCCATGACCGGACTGTCACGGGGCTTTCACATTTGGGGGAAGAGCTGTTAGTTTCGAGTTATTAGTGCATACAGTTCCAAGTTATCAGTGCATAGTTATTAGTTGTGGTGTCCGCCTAACGGCGGACGGATCTGAATTGTAGGGGCGAACATCGTTCGCCCGGCCTCCCGGAAACTCTGTAGGGACGGCCATTGGCCGTCCGTGGCCGAAAAAACGTAGGGGCGGACCCATGTTAAGCTGCGTACCAGATCTTTGATCTGGCTTTCGCAGCTATATGCATAGCAGTCCGCCCGGTGGTTTGCGGTGAATGCCCACCGCCCGGCTCTAGCCGGGCGGCACTGGTGGGCAAAGAGGAACACCTCCGGAGGGGAGGGCTTTAACAAAAAACTGGTACAAAAGCCGTCGGCCCT
>JAFUAO010000043.1 GCA_017460665.1 Ruminococcus sp. | reverse complement strand
TCGGCGAGGGCGAGGACGGAGTCACGATCGCAGAGCTGAAATAAGTCATATGGGAGCGTTCATCATGAGCGCTCCCTTTTTTGCGCTGCTTACAACAAATGGCCGCCGATAGCTTGCTATTTCTGTCAGGATATGTTATAATATACTATATATGTCTTAGATCAAGCCTTTGGCAGAATGGAGCGTATTATGGAAAACAGGATCACCTTTGGCGGAACTATGACGGCTCAGATCAATTTTGCTATGCAGCAGAACTATGTGCCTGTCTTCCGCAGTCTGACTATGACAAATACCACCGAGGAGGAGCTGAGGAGCGTTAGCCTGAGGATCAGCTTTGAGTCGGAGTTCGCCGCAGTTTTCGAGTCCTCGCCTGTGGATCTGGCTCCCGGAAGGCCAGTGGAGATCTCTCCCGTGAAGATCGTCCTCAGCGCAGACTACCTTTTCAGCCTGACAGAGAAGCTGGTGGGCAGCGTTACGATCCAGGCAGTCCAGGGGGAGGAGGTCATCGCCTCAGAAGTAAGAACGATCGAGCTCCTTGCCTACGACCAGTGGACAGGCGCACTCTTCATGCCCGAGACCTGCGCTGCCTTCATCGGTCCCAACCACCCCAAGGTACAGGAGCTGGTTGCAAAGGCCGGAGCATACCTCCAGAAGTGGACCGGGGACCCGGGCTTCACCGGCTATCAGACCCGGAGCGTGAACGTTGTGAGAAAGCAGATGGGAGCGATATATGCGGCGATCCAGGCCGAGAACATCGCCTATAATGCGCCCCCTGCCAGCTACGAGACTGCCCAGAGGATCCGTATGCCCGACACTGTCCTTGAGGGAAAGAGCGCTACCTGTCTTGATATGGCGGTGCTCTATGCGGCCTGCTTGGAGAACGTGGGCCTGAACCCGATCGTTGTTTTCGTGAAGGGCCACGCCTTCGCCGGCTGCTGGCTCTCCAACGAGACCTTCCCGGACACCCTCCAGTACGACTCGGCAGCTCTCACAAAGCGCATAGCTAAGGGAGTCGATGCACTTTCTTTGGTAAATATAGTGGACGCCTGCGCCGGAAAGGGAGTGGACTTCGACGACTCTGAGAAGAACGCCTCCGGATACCTTTCCGACCCCGGAGAGTTCATGTTCGCAGTCGATGTTATCCGCACAAGGTCCAGCGGTATCAGACCGATCCCGGCAAGAGTCTCCGAGAACGGCACCTTCAAGGCCGTGGACTACGGCGAGAGGAAGCGCTCCGAGATCACTGACGCTCCCGGAGAGCTGGACATCATCGGCGACCTTCCCGCAGCAGACCAGCGTGAGGTCACCAAGCAGGTGATCTGGGAGAGGAAGCTCCTTGACCTGAGCCTGCGAAACAGCCTTCTGAACTTCCGGGCAACGGCCATGAGCGTCCAGCTCATGATCACCGACCTTGGCAGACTTGAGGACGAGATGAGCAAGGGCGAGGAGTTCAAGGTCATGCCTGTGCCGAACGACATGATCTTAGAGGTCTCTGACAGCAAGATCTACGAGACAGAGCACAGCACCGATCAGATCACTGCGATCGCAGAGTCTGAGTTCAAAAGCAAGCGCCTGAGGACCTTCCTGAAGGAGGCCGACCTTGAAAAGGCCATGAAGAAGCTCCACCGCCAGGCCAAGGTAAGCATCGAGGAGAACGGCGCCAACACGATCTATCTGGGACTGGGCTTCCTGCGCTGGTATGAGACCGACAAGAGCGAAAAGCCCAGGTATGCGCCCCTTGTGCTGGTTCCTGTAGATATAACTAGAAAGGTGCAGGACAAGTCCTTCACCATAAATATCCGTGACGAGGATATACAGATGAACATCACTCTGCTGGAGATGCTCCGGCAGTTCTTCGGGATCGACATCGGCGGTCTGGACCCTGTGCCTATGGACGAGAACGGCGTGGATCTGCCGCTGATCTTCAGCACGGTCCGCAAGGGCGTCATGGCCAAGTCTCGGTGGGATATACAGGAGCTGGCCTTCATCGGGCAGTTCTCATTCAACCGCTTCATCATGTGGAACGACATCCGCAACCGTGCCGACGAGCTGGCCCAGAACAAGGTAGTCGCCAGCCTGATCTCAGGAAAGACCGAGTGGACCGGCGACAACATGGATATGTCTCCGCTGGACCTTGACCGGAAGGTGGCTCCTGCGGATCTGGCAGTTCCTGTAGCGGCCGACTCCTCTCAGCTTGCGGCGGTCTACGCAGCGGACTCCGGCAGCAGCTTCGTGCTCCACGGACCTCCCGGAACAGGAAAGTCCCAGACGATCACCAACATGATCGCAAATGCCCTCCACCACGGCAAGACAGTGCTCTTTGTGGCGGAGAAGATGGCGGCTTTGGAGGTAGTCGAGAAGCGTCTGAACAAGATCGGCCTTGGGCCTTTCTGCCTGGAGCTACACTCCAACAAGGCCCAGAAGCGTGCTGTCCTCAAGCAGCTTGAGGAGACCCTCAACATCGGAAGGGTCAAGCAGCCGGCAGAGTACAAGGCTCAGGCCGAGAAGATGTCACAGCTCCGCTCCGAGCTCAACGACACTATGGAGGAGATCCACAGGGTCCGCAGCTTCGGGCTTTCCCTCTACGACGCAGCCGTAAGGTACGAGGGCAACAAGGAATACGGCGGAAAGTTCAGCTTCACCCAGTCTCAGATCGACGCTATGAACAGCTCCACCTACGATAGCTGGAAGAGCGAGCTGGAGAGCCTGCAGGCGGCCTGCCGGGGCTTCGGCGACGTACAGAGCACGCCTTTGAAGGACTGCCGGCTGGAGTCCTGCGGCCCCGACACAAGAGACAGGTTCAAGGAGAAGCTGGAGGAGTTCAAGGACAAGCTCTCCGCAGCCGGCAGCCAGAGCGCTGTCCTCTGCGAGATGACGGGAGCCTCCTCACTGACATACCCTCAGACCAAGGCGGCCTCAGAGATCGTCACCTCCGCAATGGGGGAGGGCTATATCCTGCCTCAGGTCCTGACCGGCGGCGACTGGGATCTTCGCAAGGGCCCCTCTGACAAGCTGATCGCCAGCGGCAGAGAGCTAACAGAGCTGAAGGCGGAGATCCAGGGCCAGTTCGAGGGCTCGGTGCTCTCCTATGACACGAACGCCGCAATGGTGAGCTGGAAGACCGCCCAGAGCAAGTGGTTCCTGCCGAAGCACTTCGGCAGCAAGAAGCTGGTGAAGGAGCTGGCGGCCCATGCCAAGTCCGGCACCTCCGTTACAAAGGAAAACATCACAGGCTACTACGAAAAGCTCAGCCGTCTGGGAGAGCTCAGCGGCGAGATAAAGGGCGCTCAGAGCGACCTGACCGGCATTTACGGAGCTCTCTGGAACGGCGAGGATACGGACTGGGAGCAGCTCTCAAAGGCGGTACAGCTCTCAGAGTCCCTCCGCAGCCAGCTGGCTCAGTCTCCCCTTGAGAGCAGCCAGAAGGAAAAGCTGGCAGCGGCAGTTGCAGAAAGGTTCGCATCTCCCACTCAGAAGCAGACCAGCAAGGCCACGGCCGAGAAGATCGCCGAGGATCTGGGAGGTCTTTCAAAGACGGTCTCAGACCTTGAGACCCAGTTCAGGCTGGACCCTGAGTCCTTCTTCGAGGGCGAGGACTGGATCGATAGGTCTGCGGCAAAGGCCGACGCCCTGATCGGTGCTCTTCCTCAGCTAAAGGAGTGGACCGGCATCGTTGGGCTGTGCAATAAGCTCTCCGGCCTTGGTATCGGCAACGTGGCGGACAACGTCCTTGCCGGGAAGGTGGACAGCTCCACAATGATCCGCTCGTTCGAGTGCGACCTGAGCAGAGCAATGGTCACCACGGTGATCTCCGGGAGCCCCCTCCTGTCAAGGTTCCAGGGCAGCATATTCGACGAAACGATCCGCAAGTACGGCGAGGTCTGCGACAGCTTCTCCACCCTCACTATCAACGAGCTGGTGGCCGAGCTCTCTGCAAAGGTCCCGACCCCCGGATCCTCTGCGGCAAGCTCCGAGATCGGTATCCTCCAGAAGGCGATCAAGAGCAACGGCCGCATGATGAGCATACGCAAGCTCTTCGACAGTATCCCCAACCTTATGAGGAGGATGTGTCCCGTTATGCTCATGAGCCCGATCTCAGTGGCTCAGTACATCGACCCGAAATACCCGAAATTCGACCTTGTCATCTTCGACGAGGCATCACAGCTCCCCACCAGCGAGGCCGTGGGAGCTATAGCAAGAGGCGAGAACGTCATCGTTGTGGGCGACCCCAGACAGCTCCCTCCCACCAGCTTCTTCTCCTCAAATCAGGTGGACGAGGAGAACTACGAGAAGGAGGACCTGGAGAGCGTTCTGGACGACTGTCTGGCCCTTTCCATGCCTCAGAAGCACCTGCTCTGGCACTACCGCTCACGGCATGAGAGCCTTATCGCCTACAGCAACGCCAAGTATTATGAGAACAAGCTGTTCACCTTCCCGTCCCCGGACGATCAGGTGTCTGAGGTGAGCTGGGTACACGTGGAGGGCTACTACGACAAGAGCTCCACTCGCACGAATAAGGCCGAGGCCGAGGCTGTCGTGGCCGAGATCTGCCGCCGCCTGAGAGACCCTGAGCTGAGAAAGCTGAGCATAGGTGTAGTCACCTTCAGCCTTCCCCAGCAGAAC
This sequence comes from Ruminococcus sp., assembly GCA_017460665.1. Classification (GTDB taxonomy): domain Bacteria; phylum Bacillota; class Clostridia; order Oscillospirales; family Ruminococcaceae; genus Ruminococcus. The sequence continues at coordinate 26,179 of JAFUAO010000043.1, read as the reverse complement.
CTTATCGACGACCTGCTCATGGACGCATACCGTGCCGAGCCTGAGCTGGAGACGATCGCCAACGAGATGTATGAGCCGATCATCATCAAGAACCTTGAGAACGTTCAGGGCGACGAGCGTGACGTGATCATGTTCTCTATCGGCTACGGTCCGGACAAGGAGGGCAAGGTCAGCATGAACTTCGGTCCTCTCAACCGTGACGGCGGCTGGAGGAGACTTAACGTTGCGATCTCACGTTCAAAGTGCCAGATGATCGTGTTCTCTGTCATCACACCGGATATGATCGATCTTTCACGCACCCGCTCAGAGGGAGTCGAGGGTCTGAAGGGCTTCCTGGAATTTGCGGCAAAGGGCAGGAGCGCTCTTGCGGTGAAGGGAAACACCTCCGGCGCCGGAAAGGGCTTCGAGAGCGTTGTGGCGGAGGAGCTTCGCAAGCGTGGATATACCGCCAATTGCAGCGTTGGCTGCTCGGATTACAAGATCGACGTGGCAGTCGCAGACCCGGATCATCCCGACACCTACATCATGGGAATAAGCTGCTGCGGACCGGCCTATTATAAGAACGGCACGGCCAAGGACAGACACATCTCTCAGGGCGGAGTCTTAGAGGGACTGGGCTGGAACGTGACTACGGTCTATATCCTTGACTGGCTGGACAACAAGGAGAAAACGGTCCAGAGGCTTATCGACCAGATCGAGGCCGCCATCGAGCGCAAGCGCCACCCGGAGAGCGCTCCAAAGGCCGAGGAAAAGCCTAAGCAGGAGCTGGTCTTCGAGACCGAGGAGGCTGTGAGCCTTACGGACCTGTGCGCAAAGTATGAGCCCTTCAAGATCAAGAGCTACGGCAAGGCCGAGGATTTCACTGAGGCTAAGGAGGCAAAGGTCCTCAAATGCGTCAACGACGTGATCCAGGCCGAGGCTCCTATCAGCAAGGCCCTTCTGACCAAGAAGGTCTACGCCTGCTTCGATGTCCAGAGGGCGACTCCCACCACCAAGAAGGTGATCGACGGAGCGGTCGAGAAATGCGGAGCCGTGCATACCTCCTCCGGCGACAGCGAGTTCCTGTGGCTGACATCACAGGATCCTGCGGAGTATGACCAGTGCCGTGCAGTTTACGGCTCTGAGGAGGAAAAGCGCAGCTTCGATGACATCCCTCCCGAGGAGATCGCTGCCGGCATAAAGCTGATCATGTCGAGACAGGTGGCAATGCTGAGGGAGGATCTCCTCCGTGAGACAGCACACCTCTTCGGCTTCACAAGGATCAGCCCCACGATCGAGACAGCAGTCTCCCTCGGCATCAGAACGGCAAAGAGCCGTGGCTTCGTGGAGTTCTCTGAGGACGGCAGGATAACATATATAGATAAACAGGAGAATTGAATTGAACAGGATACTAATTTTCATCGGAAAGCTGATCGTCGGCGTGCTCAGGCTCTTCGGCCGGAACGCCGGCAATCTGCCCGGTATTGTGCTTTGGCACCTTACAAGAGGCCGCTGCTGCAAGATGTTCAGGGTGGACTGCCCGATCATCGCAGTCACCGGCACCAACGGAAAGACCTCGGTCACCAACTGTGTGGCCCAGCTTTTCAAGCAGAGCGGCAAGAAGATCATCATCAACAAGGAGGGCAACAACCTTGACACCGGGATCTGCTCCCTGCTGCTGAGGTACTGCGACGGCGCCGGAAGGGTAAAGGCAGACTACCTGATACTTGAGACGGACGAGAGCCATGTGCCTGTAGTCTACTCTCAGCTCAAGCTGGAGACCCTCGTGGTGCTGGACTTCTTCCGTGACCAGCTCGACAGGAACGGCGAGATGGAGACCCTTATCCAGAAGATCAACGGCTTCTGCAAGACCTTCGAGGGCAACCTGATCCTCAACGGCGACGACCCCAATACGGCTCGCCTGGGAAAGGCCGCCCCGGAGAAGTGCAATGTCCGCTATTTTCGGGCAGAGCCCTACGCCTTCGCCACCAAGGAGATCTATGAGGCCTCCGAGGGAAGGTTCTGTCCCTTCTGCGGTGAGGCCTTGAAGTACGACTTCTATCAGTATTCCCACATCGGAAGGTTCCGCTGCAAGAAGTGCGGCTTCGGCGACTTCGAGAGCTATGTGACGGCCTCGGATATCGATCTGGAGGTGCCTGTATTCACGGTTGAGGGACACCGGTACCGCCCGAGGCTGAACAGCATCTACAACGTGTACAATATGACCGCCGTGGCCGCTGTTGCGAAGCTCTACGGCATAAAGCAGGAGGTCACTGACAAGGTGATCTCACGGTATGCAGTCAATAACGGCCGCATGGAGAGCTTCCTCCTGGGCGACAGAAGGACCACCCTCAACCTTGCGAAAAATCCCGTGGGAGCCAACATGACCCTCCGTGTGATGAACGAGATGAACGGCGAGAAGGAGCTGCTCTTCGTCCTCAATGACAACGTTGCGGACGGACTTGACGTTTCTTGGATCTGGGACATAAATTTCAGCATTTTTGAGAGAGTCACAAGAGTCGTCACCTCCGGCACGAGAGCCTACGACATCGCCGTCAGGATCAAGTGCTCCGGCTATGATCAGGAGAAGATCGTGGTGCGGCCGGATCTTGACAAGGCCGTGGAGGAGCTGGCAAAAACTCCCGGGCGGAAGTTCGTGATCGCCAACTACACCGCCGTCCAGCCCACACGGAGCGCTCTGAAGCGGTATATTGCAAAGCACGGAGGTGAGCAGATTGAAAAATGAGATGAGGGTCCTCCATATGTACGGCGATATGCTGGACCTTTACGGCGACAGCGGCAATATGGAGATCCTGCGGTACAGGTGCCAAAAGCGTGGGATCAAGTGTCAGGTGGACGGCTATTCCTTGGGGGGAGAGCTGCCGGACCTTAGCACCTACGACCTGATCTATATCGGAGGAGGCGCCGACCTTGAGCAGCAGCACATCTCCGCCGATCTCCTTCGCTGCAAGGAGGCCATAAAGAAAGCCTATGAGAATGGAACATTCCTGTTCCTGATCTGCGGAGGCTATCAGCTTATGGGGAAGTATTACCGTGACGCCGACGGCAACGAGATCCCCGGCCTCGGGCTCTTCGACTACTACACGGTCGCCCCCTCCAGCAGGAGGAAGCGCTGTATCAGCAATATCGTTGTAAGGACAAAATTCGCCGATGTGGTGGGCTTTGAGAACCACGGCGGCCAGACTCAGGGCGTGAAGTCGCCTCTGGGAGAGGTCCTCTACGGCAACGGCAACTGCTCCAAGAGCCAGTTCGAGGGCTACTTCGAGGAGAACGTGATCGCCACCTATATGCACGGGCCATGCCTGTCGAAGAACCCGGAGCTGGCCGACTACATGATCGGGTACTGTCTGGGCAGGGACGGCTCGCCGGAGCCTTTAGGGGAGCTGGACGACGCCCTTGAAAAAAAGTGCCGGCAGGTCATGCTGGACAGACTTCTGAAAAAGTAAGACAAAAGGATAGATATGAAGAGAGTTTTATTTGGGATAATGGCAGTCTCGGCCTGCGTTTTGGCAGGCTGCACCGGCGAAAAGGTCGGCCTCAACAGCCAGCCTCCGCAGGTGGTGGAGACCTCCACTACTGCCGTTTCCACTACAACACAGACTATAACTACGACAGTCACGACCACCGCCGCTAAGGAGGCAGGAGAGCTTCCGGACGGCGTTCGGCTGGACCTGAAAACTGACCTTGAGGTCTATGAGGAGACCACTGCCCGTGACCTCGTTCTGTACTGCGACGGGGAGCTCCTTGAGCCGGATACGGTCATAAACACCGATGATCTTGGAGAAAAGGAGGCTGTGCTGAAGTTCGGCCTTGACGGTGAGATCTACACAAAGAAGGTCAAGTATACCGTTTCGGACACCACTCCGCCACTGTGCCTTAATTCCGGCTGGGAGCCCTATGCCAAGGCCGGAGAGCCCTTTGATCTGGACAAGATCGTGGGCTTCGTGGACAACTACGATAGAGCTCCGGAGCTGAGTTTTTCCGGCGATGTGGACACCTCCGAGGTGGGAGCCTACCCCATAACGGTCTACGTGACGGACTCCTCCGGCAATGAGACGAGCTGGGACATGACCGTGCTGGTGATGAACGAGATCCCAAAGCCTGCCGATGATAACCCTCGGGTGGACTATCAGGACTTCATCGACCGCTACAACTATGAGAACGTCCGCTACGGGATAGACGTTTCGGCTTGGCAGACCAACGTGGACTACGAGGCTGTCCGGGAGGCAGGCTGTGAGTTCGTCATAATGCGGATGGGCTATTATTACACCAGCTATGACGCTCCCAGAATGGACGACTACTACCTGCAAAACATGGAGAACGCCACAGCAGCCGGACTTGATGTGGGAGTGTACCTCTACACCTCCGACAACACCGAGGAGGGCGTCCGTGAGCACGCACGCTGGGTCGTGGAGCAGCTCGGCGGCAGGGAGCTGGACTTCCCTATAGCCTTCGATTGGGAGGAGTGGGGACATTTTCAGGAATACGGCATGAATATCCGTGACCTGAACGAGCTCTTTGAGGCCTTTAGTGACGAGCTGGAGAAGAACGGCTATTCGGCCATGCTTTACAGCAGCAAGAATTTCCTCAACAGCTTCTGGGAGAACAAAAACGGCCGCCCTGTGTGGCTGGCCCATTTCGTGGACGAGACAGACTACACCGGCCCCTACAATATCTGGCAGGAGAGCGCCTACGGGCGGATCCCGGGCATCGAGGGCGACGTTGACATGAATATCCAGTTCATGGACAGGCCCTTTGAATAAAGTCTTTGAGAGATGCTTCAACGCACTGGGGCTCTGCCCCAGACCCTGCCAAGGGCTCTGCCCTTGGATCCCGGCAGGGAGCGAGCGGCTCCCTGCACCCCGCAATTATTTATTTTTCAGTACAGCTATATTTGAGTCCGCAGGCCGGACTCATTTTTTTATGCCCGATCTCATACAATTAACTGAACGGAGGTCGGTTTATGAAGATTGGAAAGAAAATGGCAAGGGATACCGCCCTGCTCACCCTCATGCAGCTCGGGCTGGACACGGCTGCGCTGCTGCTGAGCAGCTTCATCGCCCGCAGGCTGGGAGCCTCCGCCACCGGGATACTCTCCCTGATCGGCAGCTTTCTGGGACTGGCAGGGATCCTCTCCAGCGGCAACGCCTTCCTCTGCACCAGCCGCCTGATCTCCGAGGAGATCGGCCGCAGGAACGGCTGCCCGGAGCGTGTCCTCCGCCACGGGATCTGCCTCTGCCTTTGCCTGAGCACAGCAGTTTCTCTGGCCTTGGAGCTCCTTGCGCCAGCGATCAGCCGCACCTTTTTCAGCGGAGCGGGTATGACCTTCGCTGTCAAGATCATGCCGGCTGCCCTTGTGACCGGAGCCGTTTCTGCCTGTCTGAAGGGCTATTTCAACGCCGTCCGCAAGGCCGGGATAGCGGCTCTTGGGGACGTGGCGGAGTTCCTTCTCCGTGCCGGAATGATCGTCAGCATGAGCCTTGGGAGCACCTCCCATACCGAGAGCTCGGTCTGCCGGATCCTGATCTTCGCCGTGATCGTTGGGAACGCCGGGTCCCTCATCTTTCTGGGAACGGCCTATCTTCTCAGGGAAAGGCCTCCCCACGGCCGGGGAGAGCTCAGCTTTTCCGGCTACGCAAGGCTGGCCTTCCCCATAATGGGCGGAGGGGTCCTGACGGCGGTCCTCAGCAGCACCAATGACGCACTTGTCCCGGTATGTCTCCGGCAGTACGGCGACTCTGTGGAGGAGGCGCTGGGACTTTTCGGGATCTTTGAGGCGATCGTGATCCCAACGCTGTTCTTTCCGTCGGTGGTGCTCTGCTCAGTGTCAGGGATAGTGGTCAGCGAGAGCGCCCGTGCCAGCGGAGCAGGGAACAAACGCCGGATCCTGAGCCTCACCGACAGGCTCCTGACTGTGACCCTTGCCTATGCGATAATGGCAGCGGCTGTGCTCATGCGCTTCGGGGGATTTATCGGTCAGCTCCTTGGGGGAGGCGAGACTGCCGGACGAATGATCGCTCTCATCGCCCCGGTGGTGCCATTCATCTACATGGAGATCATACTGGAGGCTCTGATCAAGGGCATGGGAGAGCAGGGCTTCTCCTCGCTGAATTATCTTGCGGAGTACGTCATAAGGATCTCGGTGGTGCTGATCCTTGTGCCGAGGATAGGCTTCTGGGGGATCGCCGCCTCCTATTATACAAGCAACGTTTTCGGGAACATCATGCGTCTGCGGAAGGTGCTGCGGACATCGGGGGCAGGGCTCCATATTATAAGGAGAGCTCTTCTGCCGGCGGTCTATGCCTTCCTGATCATGGGTAGCCTAGAGCCGGCCTTCGGGATAATGGGCCTTGACGACAGGTCCCTCCCGGGAGCGGTGATCTTCATCGTTTTGTGGGTCTTAGGCTATGGTGCAGCCTTCTGCTGTTTGGATAAAATTAAGACTGATAGTCGGCCTATCAGAGGCCTCGTTGTGCAAGATGACCAAATATCGATATGACTAGTGTGGTAATATGTAGAAAAATTTGAATTAGTATTGCAATTTATTTACAATTGATATATAATAAAACTTGTAGTTGTATAAACTGCACAGAATTTCCGTTATTGGAGGAGAAGATCAAGATGAAAGACTACGATGTCACCAAAATCAGAAATATCGCTCTCGCAGGACATAATGGCTCAGGTAAGACTTCGCTGGCTGAGGCTCTGCTGTACAAAGCAGGCGCTTCTGACCGTCTCGGCAAGACTGCTGACGGAACTACTGTCTGCGACTATGATCCAGAGGAGATCAAGAGAAGTATCTCTATAAATACATCTCTCGCAGCTTTTGAATATAACGACCTTAAGATCAACCTTCTCGACACCCCCGGACTGTTCGATTTCGCAGCCGAGATGATCGAGGGCATCCGTGCCTCTGACACGGTAATGATCACAGTTTCCGCTAAATCAGGCGTCAAGGTAGGCACGAAGAAGGCCTACGCAGAGGCCGTGAAGCAGAACAAGTCCAAGATGTTCGTCGTTACTAAGATCGACGACAAGGACGCTAACTTCTTCAACGTTTTCACCGACCTTAAGACCGTTTTCGGTCCTACAGTTTGCCCTGTAGTCGTTCCCGTAGTAAGCGGCGGCCAGATCGTTTCGTATGTAAATCTCATCGAGATGAAGGCCTATAAGTACGACGGCAAGGGCAACCCCATCGAGACAGATATGCCTACCGCCGAGATCTCAGAGAAGTTCGAGTACCGTGTAGACGGACTTGTAGCCGCTGTTTCTGAGGCCGTTGCCGAGACCTCCGACGAGCTCATGGAGAAGTTCTTCGAGGGCGAGCCCTTCACTCAGAAGGAGCTTATCGACGGTATCCACGACGGTATGAACAGAGGTATCATCACTCCTGTAGTATGCACCTCAGCCGCAGATCTCTCCGGCATAGATATGCTCCTGAAGGAGATCGAGCTGCTTCTCCCGGCTCCCAGTGAGGTATTCACCGAGGAGGCCTACACTCCTGCAAAGGACGTTGTCGAGGTGGCCTGCAAGAAGGAGGATCCCCTTTCGGCCTACGTTTTCAAGACCGTTGCCGATCCCTTCGTTGGAAAGATGTCCTTTATCCGTGTGAATTCCGGCGTCCTCAAGGCTAACAGCGAGGCCGCCAACTCCAGAACAGGCTCCGCCGAGAAGATCGGCAAGCTGTACACTCTGGTGGGCAAGAAGCAGATCGAGATGAGCTCTGCCTCTGCCGGCGATATAGTAGTCGCCTCAAAGATCACCGCAAATACAGGGGATACTCTGTCGGATCCTTCAAGGATCGTCGAGTTCGCCGCAATGGAGCTGCCCCGTCCCTGCTATTCTATGGCTGTCAAGGCCAAGTCTCAGGGCGACGAGGCCAAGATCTCCACAAGTATGCAGCGCCTCACAGAGGAGGATCCCACCCTCACATACACTCAGGACGAGAGCACCAAGGAGCAGATCCTCAGCGGTCTGGGCGAGCAGCACATCGAGGTCGCTGCCGCTAAGGTTAAGGCTAAGTTCGGCGTGGATATTGACCTGACAGTTCCTAAGATCGCCTACAAGGAGACTATCCGCAAGAAGGTCAAGGTACAGGGCAGACACAAGAAGCAGTCCGGCGGCCACGGCCAGTTCGGTGACGTTTGGATCGAGTTCGAGCCCTGTGTGAGCGATGAGCTGGTATTCGAGGAGAAGATCTTCGGCGGCGCTGTTCCCAAGAACTTCTTCCCGGCAGTCCAGAAGGGCCTTGAGGAGTCCGTTAAGAAGGGTGTCCTTGCAGGCTGCCCCGTTGTTGGACTGAAGGCTATCCTCGTTGACGGATCCTACCACCCGGTAGACTCCTCGGAAATGGCCTTCAAGACAGCCGCTTCTATCGCTTATAAGGAGGGCCTCCGTCAGGCCGATCCCGTTATGCTGGAGCCCATCGGCGAGCTGAACGTTATCGCTCCCGATGAAAATACCGGCGACATCATGGGCGAGCTCAACAAGCGCCGTGGCAGAGTTTTAGGCATGGGGCCCGTTGAGCACGGCACCACCAAGATCGTTGCCGAGGTGCCTGAGCGTGAGATGCACGACTTTGCGATGTACCTCCGCCAGACCACAAGAGGCATGGGCAGCTTCACATTCGACTTCCTCAGATATGAGCAGCTCCCTGCAAACCTCCTTGCCGAGGTCATCTCTACCGTTAATTCAGAGGATCGATAAACAAGGCCTCCTATGGTAACATAGGAGGCTTTTTTGCGCCGAAAAGGGCAGACCGGATAGGCCTGCCTTTTTTCAAAACACCGTTTCTATCACCTTAGCGCAGCTCGGTGTGGAATACCGCCAGGTGTCCATATGCCGTTCGCTGACAAAGTACCTTAGGCTGCTGCTTTGGGGTGGAACGGCTCCCTTGTCCACGATGATCAGCTTGATCTTCATCTTCTCCGGGATCACCGCCTTTATGTAGACGCTCACCCGGTCTCCCGGCTCGACCCCAGGCCGAAGCTCCGCAAGACCGGCCAGATTAGGCATGAGCTCCACGAAGATCCCGTATCCCTCCACCGACCTGACCACTCCGGAGACAGTCTCTCCCGGGGAGAAAAATGCAGCGTTCTCCTCCCAAGTGCCAAGGAGCTCCTTGTGGGAAAGACAGAGCTTGTGACCGTCCCTGCTGCGGACCACGGCTCTTATGTCCTGCCCCACAGTGAACCTGTCGGAGGGGTGAGAGATCCTTGACACCGAGATCATGTCGATCGGTATCAGTGAGGGGACTCCGCAGCCGATGTCCACGAAGCAGCCGAATTTCTCCAGATGAGTCACCTTCGCCCCGATCACGTCCCCGGGGAGGAGCTTGTCTGCGTACCGTTCAAGGCACTCCTCCTGAGCCTTCCTCCGGGAGAGGACCGCCGCAACCTGACCGCTGGGGGAGAGGCTCACCTCAGTGACCTTGAAGGCCACGATCTTCCCCACGCGGGAGATCAGCGCAATATCACGGGCAGTTCCCTCCCTTATGCCGATAGCGCCCTCCTCACGGGGGATGATGCCTTTTCCGCAGGGCAGCTCCACGATCAGGTCGTGGGACCCCGTGCAGACTGCCGCCGGCGCTTCAAGGATCTCGCCCTTCTCCATGGCCTCCTTTAGGCCGGACAGGGACGAGATCAGCCGCTGGTCCTCCTTGGTTTGAAAGATCATGCCCTCAGGTCTGTAGCTCATACTTTCTACCTCCATAAGAATATACTTTCCCGGTCTCACCGGTCGTTACTAAAGGATATTCGGGACAGGGGCAGATCAGAACTGTGTTTCCCTGTGCAAACTAACAGTTCATGAATTTAGTAGACTTCCATATGTTTTGATATGAGATCTTATTATTTTTCACCAAAAACAAAAAAATATGCCGCCATTGTATTGATTTAAGAGGGGTTTTGGGGTATAATATATGGTACACGATTTTTGTACATCGGAAGGAGCGAGCAGGTTGGATATACGTCCGGGCGATGTCCTTACAATGAAAAAAAACCACCCATGCGGCGCTAATGAGATGTACGTCATACGCTCCGGAATGGACTTCCGGCTGCGCTGCATGAAATGCTCAAGGGAATTCATGGTCCCGAGGAACAAGATAGAGAAAAGCATAAAAAAAGTAACAAGACAGAACGAAGAATAGCCGAGACAGCCTTTTCATCTTAAGTTTCCGTAAAGGAGAATGGAAATGTTTGAAAAGCTCGCTGTTATGGAGCAAAAATATGAGGAGATCAGCGCAAGGCTCTCGGAGCCGGATACAGTCTCTGACAATAAGCTGTATACCCAGCTCATGAAGGACTTCAAGAGCATGACTCCCATAATAGAGAAATTCCGGGAATACAAAAAGGCCCAGTCTGGCTTCGAGGAGGCAAGAGAGCTCCTTGATGGCGGCGGTCTGGATAAGGATATGAAGGAGTTGGCACAGTCTGAGCTGGAGGAGGGCAAGGTCCTTATGGAGCAGATCGCCGAGGAGCTCAAGATCCTTCTCCTGCCTAAGGACCCCAACGACGACAAGAGCGTCATCATCGAGATCCGTGGAGGCGCAGGCGGAGACGAGGCCTCTCTCTTCGCAAATTCCCTCTACCGTATGTATACCATGTATGCCGAGTCCCGTGGCTGGCACCAGGAGGTGCTCTACGCAAATCCCACCGAGCTGGGCGGCTTCAAGGAGATCAGCTTCTCCATCGAGGGCGAGGGCGCTTACTCCAGACTCAAATACGAGAGCGGCGTCCACCGTGTCCAGAGGGTCCCGGAGACCGAGTCTCAGGGCAGGATCCATACCTCTACAGTTACCGTTGCGGTGCTGGTGGAGGCCGACGAGGTGGAGCTGGAGATCGACCCCACAGACCTGAAGATCGACTACTTCCGTGCCAGCGGAGCAGGCGGTCAGCATATCAATAAGACGGAATCTGCCGTCCGGATCACCTACCTTCCCACGAATGTGGTGGTGGAGTGTCAGGACGAGCGCAGTCAGCATAAGAACAAGGACAAGGCCATGAAGATCCTCCGCAGCCGTATCTATGAGGCTATGCAGGAGGAGCAGGAGGCCAGGATCGCCTCTGAGCGCCGTATGCAGGTGGGGACAGGGGACCGCTCTGAGCGGATCCGCACCTATAACTTCCCCCAGGGAAGGCTCACCGACCACCGCATAGGACTGACGATCTACCGCCTTGAGGACGTTATGAACGGCAGCCTAGACGAGGTATTCGACGCCCTTGCAACTGCCGATCAGGCCGCTAAGCTGGCCAGTCAGGAGGGCTGAGATGAAGAGAGAGACACTTCTTTTAGGCACCTCGGACACTGAGCTTTTGAAGGCTGCCAGCGCCCTTAGGTGCGGCGAGGTAGTGGGCATACCCACTGAGACCGTTTACGGACTTGCCGCAGACGCAACTAACGAAGAGGCCGTCAGGAAGGTATTTGCCGCAAAGGGCAGACCGGCCGACAATCCTCTGATCGTTCATCTGGCCGATTTTTCGCTGGCTGAGAAGTATACTAGCTATATCCCGCCTCTTGCAAAAAAGCTGGCGGAATCATTCTGCCCCGGACCGCTGACTATGGTCATGCCCAAGAATGACCGCATACCGTCAGTCACCTCCGGAGGCCTTGATACAGTTGGGATAAGGGTCCCGTCTCACCCTGTCATGCACAGGCTCCTTGAGATCTCGGGGCTTGCTATTGCTGCGCCCTCAGCCAATAGGTCCGGCTATCCCAGCCCTACCGCTGCACGTCACGTCATGGACGACATGAACGGCAAGATCTTCGGCGTTATCGACGGAGGCCCCTGCGAGTTCGGCGTTGAGTCCACCGTTATATCCTTCGACGGAGAGAGCTCCGTCAGGATCCTGCGGCCGGGCTGCGTCACCAGAAATATGCTGCTGGACTTCTGCGATGATGTTATCATCGACAAGGCTATCCTCAGCGAGGTGGCTGCCGGCGAGAAGGTGGCTTCTCCTGGTATGAAATACAAGCACTACTCCCCAAGAGCTAACGTTATCCTCGTGGAGGGCAGTATCGAGGCCATGAAAAAATACCTGTCAAGGCCTCTTCCGTTCCAGAGCTATGCCCTTTTGTATGAGGCACAGGAGGACTTCCCCTGTCCGTATCTGACATACGGCTCTAACAGCTTTGATCAGGCACGTCTTGTGTTCCAGCGCCTGCGTGAGCTGGACGACATCCGTGCAGGAACGGTCTATGTGCAGGCTCCCTCCAAGCAGGGCGTTGGCCTTGCGGTATATAACCGCCTTATCCGGGCGGCAGGATTCGAGGTGATAAGGATATGAACAGTCTTGAGGGCGTTATGGTCGTTGGCCTTACAGGTCAGACCGGCGCCGGAAAAAGCACCGTTTCAAAGGTGTTCTCTTCCAACGGGTTTGCTGTGATCAACGCAGACCTGGTGGCAAGGAAGGTGGTGGAGAAGGGCAGCAGATGCCTGGACGAGATCGCCGATATGTTCGGAAGAGAGGTGCTCCTCTCCGACGGCACGCTGAACAGAAAGCTGCTGGGGAACATCGTTTTCTCCGATAAGACTAAGCTGGAGACTCTCAATACTATCATCTATCCTTACATCACCGGTGAGATCCTCAGGCAGATCAGAGAGCACTCCCTCAGCGGCGAGAAGCTGATCCTGCTGGACGCTCCGACCCTCTTTGAGAGCCGGGCTGACGACTTCTGCGAGATCATAATCTCGGTCCTTGCGGACCCTGAGATCCGTGAGCAGAGGATAATCCTCAGGGACAGCATAACTCCCGACCAGGCACGCCGGCGTATGGAGTCTCAGCTCCCGGAGGAGTTCTTCATCACACATTCCGACTACATCATCACAAATAACGGTCCGATCCAATGCGTCAGCGAGATCTCAAAGGAGGTCTCCGACAAGATCAGGGACTATTATCATAACAAGCTGGACCCTTCCATGAGAGTCTGCTAATTTCCAACGGAGGCGAAACTATGGCAGAAAACAACGCTGCAAAGGAGCTGAAGGAAAAGCTCCTTCTGACAAGAAAGAACGGCTACGAAAGGACCGCGGCCGACGAGCTCAAGAAGATCTCTGAGTTCGCAGAGGACTACAAGGCCTTCCTGGACTCGGCAAAGACCGAGCGTGAGGCTGTGATCGCTGCTAAGGCGATCTTAGAGGCCGAGGGCTTCAAGGAGTACAAAAAGGGCATGGAGCTAAAGCCCGGCGATAAGATCTATCGCTGCAACAGAGGGAAGTCTCTGGTGATCTCTGTCATCGGTACTGCTCCTATCTCAGAGGGCGTAAGGCTGTGCGCTGCACATATCGACTCCCCGAGGCTGGACCTGAAGCAGAACCCCCTCTATGAGGACAACGAGCTGGCCCTGTTCAAGACCCATTACTATGGCGGGATCAAGAAGTATCAGTGGACTACGATCCCTCTTGCCCTTCACGGCGTGATCATCAAGGCCGACGGCACCAGCGTGCCTGTTTCTGTGGGCGAGGACGAGAATGACCCTGTTTTCTGCGTGACCGATCTTCTTCCTCATCTTGCTCAGGAGCAGATGAAGAAGCCCCTTGCTCAGGGCATCAGCGGCGAGCAGCTCAACGTACTCATCGGATCGGTGCCCTTCCTGTGCGACGGCGAGAGCGAGGGCGTGAAGCTGAACATACTGAACATACTCTTCGAGAAATACGGCATCACCGAGGCCGACTTCATCTCCTCAGAGCTGGAGGTGGTCCCGGCGTTCAAGGCAAAGGACATAGGCTTCGACCGGAGCATGATCGGCGGCTACGGCCACGACGACCGCTGCTGTTCATATCCTGCCCTGAGAGCTGCCGTTCACTGTACAGCTCCTGTACACACCTCCGTCACTGTCCTCACCGACAAGGAGGAGACAGGGAGCGACGGCAATACCGGCCTCTGCTCCTCTTATCTGGAGTATTTCATAGCCGATCTGGCCGAGGATCTGGGCTCCTGCGGAAGGGACGTCCTCTCAGCCTCTGAGTGCCTTTCAGCCGACGTGAACGCTGCCTTTGACCCAAATTATGCCGAGGTCAATGAGCGGAACAACTGCGCCTATGTCAACAAGGGCGTGTGCATCACCAAGTACACCGGCGCAAGAGGAAAGTCCGGCACCTCCGACGCCTCAGCCGAGTTCACAGGCCGTATCAGAAGGCTCATGGACAAGGAGGGCGTTATCTGGCAGACCGGCGAGCTGGGCAAGGTAGACGCCGGCGGCGGTGGAACAGTTGCCGCTTACATCGCAAACCTTGACGTGGACACGATCGACATCGGAGTTCCGGTGCTGTCCATGCACGCTCCCTTTGAGATCATCTCAAAGCTGGACCTGTACAACGCTTACAAGGCTTTTGTGGCCTTTATCAGCGACTGACCTGAAATGATACCGCATATCGGGGGCTCCCCGGTGTGCGGTATTTGAATGATAGGAGTGGATCTATTGAGCAAAAGAAAGAAGCTGAGGCTGGACAGAGCCATACCTGCGCTCCTGCTGATCGCAGCCGCTGTGCTGCTTTTGATGAAGTGCAGCAGCCGGCGGGTCCCGAAGGATACCGAGACATCTTCCCCTGAAGCCGCCGTTACTACAGTCATGACAACGGCTGTTACTACAACTGTCGTGACTACCACGACCCAGCCGGCGACTCTTCCGCTGGTGGAGACTCCCTTCCACAGATCTGCTGCGGTGTATTCGCCGGGCAGGGGAGAGTTCCTCTACAGCGAGAACATCAGCGTGCGGACCGCTCCGGCAAGCCTTACAAAGCTGCTGACAGCGGCAACTGCCATTAAGTACAGCAGCCTTGATAACGTGTATACCGTCGGCTCGGAGCTGGCTTTGGTGCAGATGAATTCCAGCATGGCCTATCTTGAGCCGGGAGACTCTCTCACCCTTGAGGACCTGATCACGGGTATGCTCATGGCCTCGGGGAACGACGCCGCCTACACGATCGCTGTCTCCGTGGGGAGGGATACCTCTGGAGCAGAGCTAACTGACCTGGAGGCTGTGGAGGCCTTCTGCGGCCTTATGAACTCCACCGCCAAGGAGCTTGGCATGAACGACAGCTATTTCACCACCCCCGACGGCTGGGACAGCGACGGGCAGTATACTACGGCGGCCGATTTGATCGTGCTTGCGGACTGCGTTATGCAGATCCCTGAGATCCGCCGGATCGTGGGGACCTATCAGGCTTCGGTCACCTCATACGCCGGGATAGGCTATACCTGGACCAACTCGAACCTCCTCATCGCCCCCACCAGCGGATACTTCCGGGAGAACGTCTTCGGCATAAAGACCGGCACCACCTACTACGCCGGGAACAGCCTGATCACGGCCTTCACAGCCGGCGGCGAGGAGCTGATCTCGGTGGTCACCGGCTGCGATACCGACTACGACAGGTATGAGCTGACTATCGAGCTCATGGATCTTTGCATGGGAGCTCCCGGTGTGAGCTCTGAGCCGGAGGAGCAGGCTGAGGAGAGCTCCCCGGAGGAGACCCTCCCTCAGGAGACAGCCGAGCCGACGACTTACCAAAACCCATTGTTAAACTAATTAAAAAAGTCCCGTTCCCCTTGACAACAGGGCTGCATTGTAGTATAATATTTATGTTAATTATACGAGGTGTGGCTCAGTTTGGTAGAGTACTACGTTCGGGACGTAGGGGCCGCAGGTTCAAATCCTGTCACCTCGACCATGAAAAAAGCTCTGTAAATGCCGATTTTAAGGCAAATACAGAGCTTTTATTTTTTCGCTTTTGTAGGACAAAAAGGGTGAAAATAGTGCAAAAAAGTATGAGTATGCGGGTCAAATGCGGGTCAGGGCTTACTCAGCGGCAGCACGAGAGCCTGGTTTTTTGAAGAACTCGTTCAGCTTTTCGACCTGCTTGACCTTATGAACGGAGTCCAGATGAGTGTAGATCGTCATTGTGGTGTTTATGTCCGCATGGCCGGCCTGTTCCTTGGCGGTCAGAACGTCTACACCGGCAAGATACATATTCGTGATGAAAGTATGTCGCAGCCAGTGTGGAGATATATTCGGAATGACCATGGGGATCTTGGTCGGAGCACACTTTCCAGCAGGCTTCACGAACTGCTTCAGTTTACCTGTCTTAGGGTCCGTGGTCATAACTCCGGAGAAGTCGCCGTGTTCATAGTTCAGCGTTGAAAGATAGCTGTCCCAGAGCTTCTCCCAGGAGGAGAGCGACATAATATTCCCACGGGTATCAGGGCAGACCAAGAAGCCGCATCGCTCTACGTTCCGAAGGTAGCTGATGAGTATATCAGGGATATACACCGTCCTGACACCAGCAGCGGTTTTGGCTCCTTGCTTGATCTCCCAGTTGTTGCCCTTACGGGACATTGACTTGGTGACGGAAATGGTACCAGCGTCGAGGTCAATGTCTGACCAGAGCAGTGGGACCAGCTCGCCACGGCGGAGCCCAGCGAACATCATTATCATTGCAGCGGTCTGCGCACGGTGAGGGGTATTGATGATCCAGGCCTGTTCTTCCAGTGTAAGGGCTCGGCGCTCTTCCTTCTGTGCATCGTTCTGAGCCGGTATCTTCACAGAGTCCGCCGGATTATAGTCGATAACACGGTTGTCTACGGCAAGCTGGAAGATCTGCCGGGCAGTGCTTTTTATCTCACGGAGCACGCTTCTGGAGTATTCTCCGGCAAGGTCGATGATGATCTCCTGGAGATCCATTGTGTGGATTTTTGGCAGCTGCATAGCATCAAGCGGAGCGAGATTTCTCACACGGCACTCATAGACATAGTATCGGTGGTCGCTGACCTCTGTCTTCTTCAGACGGAGCCAGCGCTGAGCCCACTGGCCGAAGCTGTCACGCTGAGCAGTCACATCGAGGCCTTTGCCGAGCTTGGTGTAGATCTCTTTCAGCTTGGCATCAAGCTCCTTCTGGCTACGGGCGTAGACGTACTTATAAATTTTCCTGCCGTCGGATATTCCCAGGAACACAGTTCCTTTGTAGCGCCCGTCGGCTCTTTTTTTGTTTTTTGGCATAAAAATGCACCCCTTTCTTGACATAGGAAGAAAGACGTGCTATAATTACATTGTTCTGATGTGTGTAATAGCACGTCCGGTCCCTCACTGGTGTTGGCGCACCGGTGGGGGATCTTTTTTGTTTACTGTGTCAGCGCTTTACCTATGACGATACCGAAGACCGCGATCTCGCCGTTCTGGGGGAAGATGTCGTCATAGTCTGGATTTATGGAGATCAGGCGGTCAGCGCCGACCTTCTTGATGTACCCCTTGCCGTTCTGCTGGAACAGTCCCACATAGCCCTCAGGGACCTCCTCGGTCTTGATCACATAGACTATATCGCCGCTCTCGAACATAGGGAGCATACTGTCGCCGTCCACCTCCACGGCGAAGTCGGCCCGGCGGAGCTCAGGCGTGTCGATGACCTCTACGGTGGTCCACTGATCGCTGTCGTTAAGGTCATATCCGCAGCCGGCGGAGGCTTTATGTATACTTAGGAACTCAAATAACACGGTCTGGATCTCGCCCTCAAGCTCCTCGGGAGCGCCGGTATGGCTGAGCACTACGCTTCGGATACCGTCGCAGAGGATCTTCCTCAGCTCGGGGGGCATAGAGCGGTACAGATCCAGGAGCTCGCTCTCCATGCTCAGGTCGTCCGGTGTCATGCCGGGCGCCTTTTTTTCTTCCCTCCCAAGTAGGTAGTCGGTAGTTACGCCGTAGAAGTCGGCGAATGAAGCAAGTGTTTCTGTACTTACGTCACGTTCGTCACGTTCATATTTAGCATATGTATTTGGATTGATATGAAGTTTATTACAAAGCTGAGATATGGTAAAGCCTTGTTTATTTCTCAGTTCCTTAAGTTTAGTTCCTACCATTTTATCACGCCCTTTCATAGCTATTATATACCCAAAATGTACTTCTTGTCAATAGCTATTTTCTTTCAAAATCCAATATGTACATATTGCACAGAATTAAACAATACAAATTGTACACGTTTTTAAAGCCGAATATATTGACATCTGTACAAAATGGGTGTATAATATAGCTATAGTAAGTACAAAATGTACTTCATTCAATGATAGTAAAGGAGTGATATAGTTGGCTAAAGAGAATGAGCCAGAGGGAGGTGAAGATGATGATAGGTTATTTTCTGTCACGGAAAAAGATCCGTGAGCTCAGAGCACGGCTGAAAGCCAAAGAGGACGAAGCTGAGGAGCTGCACAGGCGGCTCGAAGCTACACTTTCTCCCGGGGAGGTCAAAAGTGAATATTGCCGTATATGCGCTTATCACGTCCGGCTCCGAAGCGGTTTTTACTTCTGCTCAAAATGTGATGCTGTTCCATGTGAGCATTTTAGGCTAAACGAAGGATCATATCCGTTGCAGACACAGCAAGAGCAAGCAGTGAAATGACCAACGCGATCCACGCATGGAATGAAGTGCGGCGCATTTCACGATGCTCTTCGTAGTATTTTTCGTAAGCTATCATTCCTTTATTGGTGATAACAAGTTCGGGGGAATTTGTTACACTGCCGTCACGATTTACTTTAGAAGTTTTATGAGCGATGAGTTCTTTTTTGAGCAGGATATCCGATATTTCGTTATTAACTATGAGATATTCTGTTCGCCTGATCTCCCTCAATAGCTCGTATTCCTTTTTGGTAATATCCATTATCTCACCTCCCTTCTACACACATTATATCAGGCAGGAGGGAGGAACGTCAAGGAGGTGAAAACATGAAAGAGCGCAGCAACACTGAGGTGAACGAGGCTATCAGGACGCTGGCGAGCCACGGCGTCATCGCCAAAGATGAAGAAGAGGCTTACCTGCTGAGCTGGTACAGAAAGCTGACCCCGGAGGAGCGGCGAATTGAGCTTGCACGGGCACGGGGCATAGCTCAGGGAAAAAGTTATTCTGATATGAAAGGAGCATGAAAATGAAAAGAGAGATCCAGCCCTTTAAGGTGACTAAGCACGCAGTAAAGGAGTACAAAGAGTCCAAGACGGTCAAGTGTACCAAGGAAGCAACGGCTATGATCGAGGCGGTCATGAACATCACGAAGGAGTCCCAGACCAAGACGGTCTCCGATATGATCGCCTACGCCTTCCACAACATGGAGATCGTCGAGGAGGATGACTAACACAGAAGGAGGAACATCATGAGTAAAACAAAGGCTTTAGCTTTCTACAGCTGGAAAGAAGTGCCGGTCGTGATCAATCTAGCTTACGCAGCCGTGATACTTAACGCCAATCCTGAGGTAGTGCGGCGCTATCTGTCCGACGGAACGCTCAGAGGCTTCAAGATCGGCAAGGAGTGGCGCATCAACAAGAGCGATCTCATGGATTTTGTCGGAGCAAAGGAGGCATCCGCATGAAACTCTACAGACTCATACTTAGGGACCGTTACGGAGAGAAATTCGTATACACCGTCAGCGGTGCGAGCCTTAATGATGCCATGAAGAGCGTGATGCTCGATCCCGGATGGCAGCTCGCTGGATATAGCTGTATCGGAAGGGCGGTGTGATCATGACTACGACCACACTCTTAAAACTCGCCGTGATCGTCCTGAGCCTTGTCCTGGTATGGTGTATCGACGCACTTGCGAGCAAGCTGAGGGACCGCTCAGAGCAGCGCACAGAGGCCAGGAGAGCCACCCTGAGAGCAAAGGCATACAGAGACATGGACCAGCGCTGGGCGCTGAAAAAAGCCCGTCAGGCGCTCTGGGAGAGCGTCAGGAAGTGAGGTGAGAACTATGCAGATGACTGACAACGAGATCAAGGTCCACGTCCTACAGGCGGCGGACCAGAAGGCGCAGATCAAGATCGAGGCGGAGCTGAACGATACTACTCCGGAGCACATCAGGGAGATACTGAAAGAACAGGGCGTCGACCTGCGAAGGCTACACAGCGCCCCGAAAAAGCACATCGCAGAG
Source organism: Ruminococcus sp. (assembly GCA_017460665.1). GTDB lineage: Bacteria > Bacillota > Clostridia > Oscillospirales > Ruminococcaceae > Ruminococcus. The sequence goes on along the minus strand of JAFUAO010000043.1, from coordinate 6,278 downwards.
CCGAAGAAGCGTACAGAAAAGGCTGCTCCGAAGCCAGATAATGGCCTCCTTGGTGAGCCCTGCACTGACCCGTCTACGGCATTGATCTATGGGAAAACTACACGGAAGATCGCCAGCCTTGAGGAGATATTTGATGGCCTACGGGATAAGGTCGAAAAGCTGAGAGACCAGCGCAAGGAGCTGGCAGAGCAGCTCCGGAAGACCGACGACCTGCTGGCATATATCACCATGTGCTGTGGGGCGATCGTTGACACTGGAGAAAAGGACGCTATCGCAGGAAGGGGTGAGGAGAAGTGAAGGCACTAAAACTCGAGGGCTGCACCGTCAGAGAGATAGAGATCGAGAACACGCTGGAAGCCTTGCAGGAGGCGGTCTACGGCTACATCGAGACTATCACGCTGACCCCGGACAGGGCCGTGATGATCGTCAACGAAGAGGGCAGGATCCGTGGAATGGCCGTGAACCCGGCGGCGACTAAGTATACCGGGATCGTCATCGTGGGGCCGGCCTTGATCGTAGGCGTGGACGGTGAGGAGTTCTGCGACGTCCCGGAAGAGATCATCGAGCAGTTCCGGGCATAAAAAAAGAGCTCCCCGAAGGGAGCGGAAACAAAGTATTACCACCAAAATAATACCACAGAAAGGATGGTTTGTCAACATGAGTAAATACGCAGAAGAGCTCCTTGCTGAGGGCCAGCAGACCGAAGTCCTCTCCGCCAACTACAAAAAGGCGGTATCGCTCCATCGCAGGATATGTGTGAGTGCGGAGCTCGCCGAGCAGAACCTCTTTGAGATGTGCAAAGGGCTCTGTGAAATGCGGGACTATAAGCTGTACCGTGAGCTTGGTTACAAGAATTTCGAGGACTACTGTACTCAGGAGTTGAAAATAACACGGCGTCAGGGGCAGAAATATGCGGCGATAGCTTCGCTTCTGAACATTGAAAATGGGAAGTCGACTTCCCATCTCGAAAAACTCGGCACCGAGAAGCTCTACCTTTTATCGAGGATAGAGGAGGACGCTCGCATTGAAATAATGGGAAAGACTGACCTCGAAAGTACATCCGTCCGTGAGCTTAAATACAAGATCGCAGAGCTGGAGAAGAACAAGGCGAAGCTGATCAGCGACCTGGAAAGCGCCTGCGCCGACCGAGACCAGGAGCGTGACTGGCGAGAGGAGCTGGCCATGGAGAATGGCAAGCAGTCCGACCGTATCAGCGAGCTGATCGCCCAGGTGGACGAGCTGGAGTCTCGCCCGGTGGAGGTCGTTGCCAAGCCTGACGAAGAGATCGTCAAGGCACATCTCCGGGAGATAGACAGCTTGCAGCGTCAGCACAAGGAGGAGCTGGACGAGCAGCGTGAGAAGTACCAGAAGCAGATGCGTGAGGGCATCGCCAAGGCCAAGAAGCTGGCTCAGGCTCCCGACATCGGCGAGCTCTGGAGGGCCCTGGATGCAGCCCTTGACAACGCTATCGAGGCGATAGAGGACTTCTTCGACGACTATGAGGACCACCCCAAGATCAAGGATTATGCAAACTCTCTGAAAAGGACCGCCCGGGACCTCAATACTACGGTCAACAATGTGCTCGTGGGAGGCTCCGAATGATCCTTACACCGGAAGACCGTGAGGAGTGGCTGGAGGCTCGGCACAGAGGCATAGGCGGCAGCGATGCCGGTGCGGTCATAGGCGCCAACAAGTACCGCAGCAATGTGGACCTTTGGCGAGAAAAGACCGGGCGTGTGATCCCGGAGGACATCTCGGACAAGCCGGCGGTGAAGTTTGGCAAGTTCGCAGAGCGTCACCTCCGGGAGCTGTTCCGGCTGGACTATCCTGACTACGGGCTGGACTATCACGAATTCTTCATGTATGTCTGTGATGATGCACCCTTCATTTTTGCAACTCTGGACGGCGAGCTGACAGATCTGGAAGGCCGTCGAGGCATACTGGAGATCAAGACCACCACCATACAGAACCGCATACAGTGGGACGACTGGGAAGACGGCGTTCCCCAGAGCTACTATGTTCAGGTGCTCCACCAGCTTGCAGCCACCGGCTGGGACTTTGCACTGATCATGGCCTACATACGCTACTACAAGGACGGCACGCCCAGGGCAGCGGTCCGCTACTACAGGATCGAGCGCAGCGACGTAGAGGAGGAGATCGCCTGGCTGATACACCAGGAAGAGGCCTTCTGGGAGCACGTCCGAAACGACACAGAGCCGGCACTGATACTGCCGGAGATATAGGAGGTAAAAATGTCAACAGAATTATCATTTGCGAGCGTCGATGTAACGCTCCCCAGGGCAATAGACAACTTCGACGTGATCAAGGCGGAGCTGTCTGCCAAACTGGACTATTACACCACGCTGGTGGTAACTCCGGACAGCATAAGGGCCGCTGAAAAGGACAGGGCCGCTCTCCGGAAGCTCCGGGAGGCTATCGACCAGAAGCGGAAGGAGGCCAAGAAGCAGGCTCTGGCCCTGTATGAGGAGCTGGAGCTGCAATGCAAGACCCTGACGGACATGATCGACAGGCCTATAGCGGCCATAGATCAGCAGGTCAAGGCTTTCGCTGAGGCCGAGAAGCAGAAGAAATATGACGAGCTGAAAGCGCATTTCGAGGCAATAGGCGGACCGTCCTTCCTGCGGCTGGAGGACGTGCTTGATCCCAAGTGGGGCAACAAGACCATGGGCCTGAGCGCCTTGAAGCAGGGCATTTCCGAGGGCGTGGACCGTGTGGAGAGAGAGTACAGCGAGATCTCTGCACTGTACAAAGACTCGCCCCTGCTGACGGCGATCCAGAACAAGTACGTCACAACGCTGGAGAAGGACACCGCCCTGGCTTATGCTGCGATCCTCACCAAGGAACAGGAGCGACGTGAAAAGGCGTCCCAGACGGTCACTAAGGAACAGGAGCGACGTGAAAAGGCGTCCCAGACGGTCACTAAGGAAGTGGAGCAGCTTCCTCCTGAGGCCAAGGTCACCGAGCCTATACCTCAGCAGCAGGGCGAGCCGCTGATCACAGGCTGCTTCCGGGTCACAGGCACCAAGGCTCAGATCGTCGCTCTGAGGGACTTCATGAGATCAAACAACATCGAATACACTGTCGTGAAATAAGGAGGAAATATCATGGCTGTTAAAAACACACTGATCAAGACACAGGAGGCAAAGCCCTCCGGGACTACATTTACCGCAGGCGGCAACCAGATCACACTGAACAAGGGCATCGTCAAGCAGTTCCTTGTGAACGGAGATGCTCAGAACGTCACCGATCAGGAAGTCGTTATGTTCATCAAGCTCTGCCAGTACCAGGGTCTGAACCCCTTCCTGAAGGAGGCATACCTGATCAAGTACGGCAGCCAGCCGGCGACTATCGTCACCGGAAAGACGGCCCTGGAAAAGCGTGCAGCACGCTGCGAGAAGTACCGTGGCTTCGAGGCCGGAGTGGTTGTCGTCACCGCCGAGGGCGAGCTGGACTACCGCACAGGGACCCTCGTTCTTCCGGGGGAGCAGCTCGTGGGCGGCTGGGCAGACGTCTATGTGGAGGGCTTCGGCAAGCCCGTGAAGTCAGTGGCCTCTCTGGAGGAGTACATCGGCAGGAAGAAGGACGGCAGCGTCAATGCACAGTGGAGCGCCAAGCCGGCTACCATGATCCGGAAGGTCGCTAAGATGCAGGCGCTGAGAGAGGCCTTCCCGGAGGACTTCCAGGGAATGTACTCCGCCGAGGAAATGAACGTACAGGAGGAGCTTTCGGAAGTGCCGATCGAGCAGCCGGCACCGGATGAGATCATTGTGGAGCCTGCTCCTCCTGAGGAGGACTTTGCTTCGCTCATGGAGGGCTGATATGGGGAACAAGATAAGCTGGGAGGACGCTGAAAAGCTGGGTGGAACTACACCAAATGACAGCATTTTCGCACCGCCGAACAAATACGGATACCGCATCAACATCGCTCATCCACAGATCAGGCCGCTGTTCGAGAAATACTGCGAGAAGGTCGGAGAGAAGATCCTCTCCGACGCTCAGCGGCACCACTTCGAGGGTCTGATCTACACTATGCTTGCAAGGAGGGAAAAACTTGAACAGGGTCATAATAACGGGCCGTCTGACTGCTGATCCTGAGCTCCGCCAGACCCAGGGCGGCATATCTTCATGCCGCTTCACGGTGGCGGTCAACAGGAAATTCAAGGACAAGACGACCGGGAGCTACGAGGCTGATTTTCTGCCATGTACTGCATGGCGCCAGTCGGCGGAGTTCGTCTCACGCTATTTCCACAAGGGCGATATGATAGCCATAGAGGGGACGCTCCGCACAGGCAGCTACACCGACCGAAACCACTCGGACGTGACGCACTATACCACCGAGATCATGGTGGACAGCGTGGAATTCTGCGGCGGAAAGCGTGAGGGAGGGCAGACAGCTCCTCAGGGGGCTCCTTCGGCACAGCCAGACGCAGCTCAGCCGGCTCAGGAAGCTCCGGCAATGGATCTGTCAGACTTTGAGGACATACTTTCAGACGGCGATGTGCCGTTCTAAAAAAGGAGGATATACAATGATCGAAGCAAAAAGCATACTTGAAATGGCACAGGGTGCCATCATGGAACAGGTCAACATGGAGGTCGGGAAGATAGTTGACAATATCCTTGACCCGAACACTGACGCAAAGAAGAAACGCCAGCTATCGCTGACCGTGGACTTTGCACCGAGCGCAGACAGGCAGACGGTCGTGATCACGGCCACAGCTAAGAGCAAGCTGCTTCCGAACCATGCTGTGCAGACAACGCTCTATGTTGGCGTGGATACATCAACAGGAGAGATCCAGGCTGTGGAAATGGTGCCTCAGATACCCGGTCAGCAGAGTTTTGACGGAGATGTACAGGAAGAGCCAAGAATACTCAAAATAGCAGGAGGAATGAACTGATGGATAGGTCAGCAATAGAAAAGATCGTGGAGCTTGGCGCTCCGAACATGGTCGAAGAAATGGGATATACATATTCAGACAAGCCCTTGAACGTGGTTGAAGAGCCCCGTGTGAGCACACTTACTTTCCACACGCTTGGGGGACTGATCGCAGCTCTCAAGGCAGAGCACGGAGGTTTTGGCGGCCCGATCCTCGTAGACGTCAAGGACGAGGAAACGGTCGTAGTGTATACGGCCTTCAACAGCAGCGACCGGAAGCGTGAGATCCCTTATGAGGCCAGAGCTGAGCTGATAGGGATCCCCTTCGACAGAAAGCTCGACTACGAAACGATGATGATCACTCTTAAATCGAAGTTCGTGCAGACTCCGGAGCTCCTCGATCTCGTCAAGCTCCTCGGCACTATAACCGAAGAGAACAGCGCCATGCTTTCTGACGACGGCTTTACACAGACTGTTGTGGTCCGCAAGGGGATCGCGCTGAAAGATAACAAGGTTGTGGATCCTATAGTCAGGCTGCGGCCTTACCGCACGTTCAACGAGGTCAGCGAGCAGCCCGAGAGCGAGTTCCTTGTTAGGCTGTCGGAGGGCGGATATGTAGCGCTGTATGAGGCAGACGGAGGAGCTTGGAAGCTGAAGGCTCGCAGCCTTATCGCACGCTACTTGAAGAACGAGCTCTCCGACCTGATAAGCTCCGGCGAAGTGATCGTCGTGGAATGATACATCTTGACTGCAAGTGTCGGAATATCCCGACACATGGAGGGCGCTTGTGAGGTGATACGATGGCAGATCCGCAGCTTGAGAACGGATATACAAGGATAGCCAACGAGCTTCTGGAGGCGGTGTGCAGGCTGAATATTTCCGGCAGCGAGCTGCGGATCCTGCTTTATATCATACGCAGGACCTACGGCTTCAGCAGGATCTTTGCGGAGATACCTCTGTCGGAGATCTCTGCCGCTCTCGGCATACGGAGAGAGCATATCCAGAAAGCACTGAAAAAGCTCTCCGGCAAGAATATCATAGATCTCCGTACAGGCAATGGTTCGAGACCGCAGACTATATCAATTGTGAAAAATTATGAGGAATGGGCTGTTGAAAATTGTGCAGATCTGCTGTTGCAGAAAACTGCAACTGTTGCAGAAATTTGCAACAGTGGTGTTGCAGAAAATTGCAACAGTGGTGTTGCAGAAAATTGCAACAGTAGTGTTGCAGAAATTTGCAACACTACCTTTAAAGAAAAGAAAGAAAGGACTAAAGAAAGGGGAAAGAAAGAGCCCCACGGCAAGAACGGTCATGTAATGCTCTCTCCGGAGGAGCTGGAGGAGCTGGTCAGTGACTACGGCGAGGACATCATCGGCAAGTATAT
>JAFUAO010000042.1 GCA_017460665.1 Ruminococcus sp. | reverse complement strand
TTTCGATCTTGAAGTAAAACTGAAACAGCAGATGATATGCAACAAAAATATCACTTTCGATCATTGTTAGATATTTCAAGGGTGAAATTCTATCAGCAATCTCAGCAAGTACTTCTTTGGGAGCTTCGCTTGTATCCGTAGAGAACAAAGTCTCACCGAACGCAAGCATTTCTTCGGGGTTGATCTTATAATCAGCTTCAACGAGCTTGCGTACAATAGAGGTTATGGAGATCGTACCGTCAGAGTTATCATGGATAAAGCCGAGGTCGATCAGCTTGTCTATCTCTGTGAAATCAATAAGCCTTGTCAATTTCTGAAACAGCATTTTAGGAACACCTGATTCAGGCATGAAACGCATATATGAAAGAACATATTTATCGGTAACAGTGAGGTCTGCCTTTCTGAACAGGCTTTCAATGTGACGATAATGCGTATCGGTCTTTGGGATACGGTCTTTATTAGCGGGGATTCTTGCTTTCATATTCTTGATTCCTCCTACAAGGGCATCTGCACAGGTGTCAGGCGTGTCTGTTCCTCTTTTCATGGAACGGGCGCATAGCTCCAATGAAAACGGATATTTATCTGTTATCAATGCAAGACGGTGCATTTTGAATTTTATATCAGGATCATTCTCATCAAACGGGTAAAATTGCTTTATCAGATCATACGATTCACGGAATGTCTTGAACTCCGTCAGATCATATACCATAAAATCATCGTCATAGTGAGAATAGGAAATAAAAATAACGTCACATTCCAATTCAAGAAGATCAGGCAGTTTGGAGTCATGGTCGGCAGGGACATTATAGTTGTCGATGATGAGCAGAAGATTTTTACCAAATGCCGACAGGAGTTCAAGATTTTCCACATAGAGAGCTTCTATATCGCTGCGGATAAATGCCATATTCGGCAGGACATTCGCTATAATATCAGCTATGCCGTTACGATATTCGTTGTAATTATAATATCCGATATGGGCATACTCCGAAGCATACTTTTTCGCATAAGTGCGGACAAGCTCGCTCTTGCCGACACCTGCAACGCCTGTCAGAAACGCCTTGCCTTCATTCTGTACCAGCGTGTGCAGCTCGTCAAGTTCCTTTTCACGTCCGGTAAAATATTTTGGCGGAGCTTTAAGTTTAGCTTTGGAAAACAGACCTTCTGAGTTGCTGTTCGTATCATAGTAGTAATCCGCATACCAATTCTTATCAACCTTATAATAAGGACGGTATGCAGCAATGGTCACGGCAGTATAGAACACTTCCGCAAGATGATCATCATCGGAGTATTCACGGGAATTATTCAAAGCAAACTGCTTTTTATATGGCTTGGATATAAGCGGATCATTGATGATAAGGTCAAAGAATGAAACGTGGAGCTGCGGTTTGTCGAGGATGTATTTCAGCATACCTTTAATATCACCGAGCAGTACAGACTTATCCTTTCGCACATAAAAATCCGTGATATTAGAGGATAATGTGCGAGTGCCTTTATTCAGCTTTGACGGTTCTGAACGGTCATACTCCGGACTGGTCGGATCGTTAAAATAGGACTTGAACAGCATATCCACCAATGCCTGATAGGTGTTGACAGACGATGATACAAGCTGTTTATACAGAATGGCGATCATGGTTTTGATGTCACAGTTCATACGGCAGCTCCTTCCTATAATATTCCAGTATAATTATAGCACAAAGCTATATCAAATTCAAGTATCAGGAGGTAACGAAATGACTATTTTCGACGATATAAAATCCCTTGTGGACGTACCCACCGCCGCCCGAAGTTACGGCGTGGAGGTACATAGAGGGAACATGGCACTCTGCCCATTCCACCGAGAGCGTAATCCGTCCTGCAAGCTGTATGAAGACCATTATTACTGCTTCGGCTGTCAGGCGCACGGCGATGTTATCAAGCTGGTGCAGGAGCTTTTCGGGCTGAAACCGATCGAAGCCGTGAAGCAGATCAACAGTGATTTTGCCCTTGGTCTGGACTTGGACAAGCCACCCGATATGGAGAAAGTCAACAGACGGCGCAGGGAGATCGCCGAGCGTAAGGCAGAGAAAGCAAGGGCAACGCATATGTATGATGTTCTGCTGAAATATTTTACTTTGCTCGACAGGTACAAAATACGCTATGCTCCGAAAACTCCCGATGATGAAATAGACGGGCGGTTTGTATACGCTTTGCAGAATATCGGCTATGCGGAGTATATGCTTGAATCATTTAATCGTTTCGACAAGGAGCAACAGGCAGAAGTTAAACTGGAGGTAGACAGGATTGAGAGAGAATACAAGCGATGTATCGAAGAATGGGGAGAATGTTGAAGTAACCGTTTCACCTGAAAAGAAGAAAGAACGTGAGCTTCCCGACTGGATGCTGGACAAGACCACCGTCAATGAGCTGAAATTCTGCAAGCTGTTCACGCAGAAGCACCCCATGAAGTGTATCGGCGGACGTTTTTTCGACTATGATGGACTGGTTGACGAGAACGCACTCGGCAACGAGGTCTATCGTATGCTTCGTCAGGGTGTGTGGATTGGGCTTTCAAAAAAAGTCATACAGATCATGGACGCACTGCGGCTTTATACATACAGCGCACCGCTTAACCCTGACCTCAACTTTATCCACGTGCAGAATGGAAAGCTCGACCTGAATGGCAACTTCTATCCACGAAAGGAGTTCTGCACCAACCGCCTGAACATCTGCTATGACCCGAATATCCGAAACGGTGCTTATTATCCCGAACAGTTCATGACGTTTCTGTTGGAACTGCTTACACCGGAAGATGTGGTCACTTTACAGGAGTATCTCGGCTATCTGCTGATACCGTCCACAAAAGGGCAGAAGATGATGTTCCTCATCGGGCAGGGCGGTGAAGGCAAGAGCCGTATCGGCATCGTCCTCCGTGAGATATTCATGGACAATATGCTGACGGGGAATGTCCACCGCATCGAGAACGACCGCTTTTTCCGCTATAATCTGAAAGACCGCCTGCTGATGGTCGATGACGATATGCAGATGCAGGCGCTGTCGTCCACGGGATATATCAAAAACCTTGTGACTGCCGAAACGCCCATTGACGTTGAAGCCAAAGGCAAGCAGAGCGAACAGGCTTTGCCTTATACAAGGCTCCTGTGTTTCGGCAACGGCAGTCCGAAAACGCTCTATGACAAGAGCAAGGGCTTTTCACGGCGAATGATTATCCTAACCACCCTGCCGCCGTCCGAACGCCGTATCATTGACCCGTATATCGCCGAGAAGTTCATCGCAGAGAAAGAGAAGATATTCTGCTGGATGTATGACGGACTGCTGAGACTTCTTGCCAACAATTACCGCTTCACGATCTCCGACAGGGCAAGGCAGAACGTCATGGAGACTATGCAGGACAACTGCAATATCACGGAGTTTCTGGAAGATACGGACAGGGTGCAGTATGGGGAGAATCTGCGAGTGGCTTCATCGGTGCTGTATGAGAGTTACTACCATTGGTGCGAGGACAATGCCCTCACAGCCCTGAAACGTGAAACTTTTGTATCATGGCTCAGGCAGAATGAAGCGGCGTATCATATCAAGTATGATCTCAATATTCCGAGTGGGAGCAGTCATGTCCGAGGCTTCAAGGGCATCACTGTAAAATATAAGGCAAGTGGCTTTTACGGCGTGTAGGCGTGTAAAGTCCGTAATTGCGAGCTTTCTGCCGTGTATACAGGACGTGTGATCGCAGAAAAGGCGTGTAGAACACACGCTGCCAGACACTTTACACGGCATAGGCACACGCTTAATCCGGCGTATTTGCGCCGTTTACACGGGTACACACCATTTTATCAAGTTGTTTATGTTCCGAAAAATAAAGGAGGAAAAAGAATGGAGAAAGTTCTTTACACAGTCAAAGAGGTATCGCAGATACTTCACACAAACCCGTCCTATGTTTATCAGCTCATCAATACGGGGCTGCTGCCTGTGCTGAAGCTGGGCTCATATAAGGTTCGGCACGAAGCTCTGATGAAGTTTCTGTCCGAATATGAAGGCTATGACCTTTCCGATCCGAAGAATGTGGAGAAAATCACCGCAACGGCATAAAAACTGAGGATAGCATCACGAAAAGGTGCTATCCTCTTTTATGTTTATTTGAACACATCTTCCAGCGCTCTCTTGCTCAGCTCTGCCTGATTCTGCGTCAGGTGATTGTAGATGTCCATTGTGACGCTTATGTTTTTGTGACCTAATCTTTCCTGCACATACTTGATAGGCAGTCCAGCTTCGAGCAGACGGGTACAGTGGGTATGGCGCAGGGAATGAAAAGTGAAAGCGGGATAGAACTTATGAATAACAGAACTTGTGTGCTGGATCGTTCTTGGCTGAATGAAACCGCCGTTCTCATATACATTTATAAAGTCTATTACGTTGCCTGTGCTTTCATTGATGCCGAGTTCCTCATCGTAGTATATCAGCGAGTATTCATCGGCGTAGTATTCCTTTGCCCGTATCTGCTTTTCCTGCAATTCTTTCAGAAGCTCCACGATAGTTTCATCTATATCGATCGTCCTGCTTGAATTATACTTCGGCGGTGTCAGATACCATATCTTCCTCTCCAAGTCCCATTGAAGCTGTTTGTTAATTGTGACCGTCCTGTCGGCGAAGTTCACGTTATCCCATGTTACCGCAAAGGCTTCGCCAAGACGCATACCGCAGTGATAAGCAAACATCAGCGGAAGGTAGGTAGAACTGCCTTTCGGAAAACGCTTGAATATCTTGTCGATAATATCCTTTTCGATGACCTCACGCTTATACTGCGACGAACGGTAGTTGGTTCGTGAGCCTTTTGGAATCTTCACATAAGCCATAGGCGAGGTTTTCAGATAATGAAGCGGCTGAACGGCATAGTTCAGGCTGCTTGACAGCACACCCTTGATGCCGATGACGGTATTCTTGCTGTAACCGTTAGCGACCATATCGTTGATCAGCTTCTGGAGCTGTTCCGCCGTGATCGTAGCAAGACGGTACTTGCCGATCTTCGGAGATATATGAAGCCTGATATACTTTTTATAGTTTGCAACAGTTGTTGGTTTCAGATTCGGGATACAATACATCTCGATCCAGTAATTGAGGTAGTCGTGCATGGAAAGCTCGGAAGGAGTATTCACAGAACCTGCGTTCTGGTATTCGTGCATAGCCTTGATTCCCTCACTGACCGCCTCTGCTTTTGTGTTGAAACCGCCCTTGCTGATGCGTTTACGCTTGCCGTCCATTTTGGCTATCTCAAAGTAGTATTCCCATTTCTTTCCACGCTTGCGAGCATTGATATCTGCCATAAGATCACCCTCATATATTATAGCGCGCCACCCCCGAAAAAGTCAAGCATTTTTGTCACCCATTTGTCACCCAAAAATGAATTTTTGTGAGTAAAGCGCCGTCAAAATAAATTTTGAAAAGTTTTCGACAATGCGTTATAATGGCGTAGTTACGGGATTTTTTCGTCATTATAAGTCGTATCTTGTAACGGTAAATTTTTTTGACATTGCATGGGCAACAACCCGATGGTTGGCGCTACTGTTGCTTGTGCAGTTGCTGTTGAAGAGGCTATGAAGTGATCTTAACTGAATGATACAAAAAGAAAAGTGTGCCGTATGGCACACTTTTTTTATCCCGTGAATTTCTGGCGGAACTTCACCGGCGAAACGCAGGCGTATTTCACGAAGGACCGTGAGAAATACTCATAGTTCTGATAGCCGCACATCTCTGCGATCTCTCCGGCGGTGAGGCTGGTGTTCAGCAGGAGCTGCTTTGCGTACTCCATGCGGCTGGTCCACACGTCCTTCATGCAGGAGATCCCGTAAAGGTTCTTGTAGAGCCTCTGGAAGTGTGAGACAGATATGTTCAGCTCAGCCGCAATGTCCGGCACGTTCCAGTCCTCCCCGGGGGAGCTGTAGATCCTCCGGCGGAGCTTTTCCAGCTCGGCGTCGTAGTAGTTGCGCTTCCCGGAGGCCTTAGGCTTGCAGCAGCTCCCGATATAGGCGAAGATCCCGTTCATGATGTGGCGGAGGGCGTCGTTCTTTCCGCTGGCCTGTGAGCCGAAGAGCTCCTCGCAGGCGGCGATCAGCTTTGAGAGGCTGTCGTCCGGGAGAGCTATGGGCTCGTTGAAGATGACTCCCAGCTCGTCCATGTCCTCAAGATCGTCCTCCTCAAGGCTGAAACGGATCCAGTCGTCTATATACTCCTCTCCGTCGGCGTAGATACAGTGAGGCATACAGCTCTTCACCACGAAGGCAGTGTTAGGTGAAACTCTGTATTCCTTCTCGCCCATGACGATCCTGGCCTTGCTCTGGACCAGTATGATCTGGGTGCCGAAGTGTCCGTCAGGGCGCTCGATGGCAAGGTCAGCGCTGTGCTTCCAGTGCCAGCCGATCATATAAATGAGCATGATCATCCCTCCCGATAGTATAACTCTACCTTGATTATACAGCTTTTGCAACAAAATGTCAATAAAATGAGTGATTTTGTCATTTTCAAACGGCCGAGTCCCTGCTATAATGTGAATAAAGAGAATATCGGTAAACAAAAGCAACTAATTCACGGAATGTTGCTTTTGAATAAAGGGAAATTTTTTTAGAAGGGATGATCACTATGTCAAAGAAGCTCAAGAGGATCGCAGCAGCCGCTGTATGTGCTGCTGCGGCAGTGTCAGCAGTCGCTCCGCTGGCCGGAAACGCCGATTACGGAGTCGGCGGCAACGGTACGGCCATTATGGAGTACCTGGACCGTGGTATCTACGCTGTCAAGTCAGGGGACGGTATGTTCGTTAGCTGGCGCTATAACGCCAACGACGCCGACGACGCAGAGTTCCGGCTCTACCGTGACGGCACGCTGATCTACACAAGCAAGGCCGGAGACCCTACCTGCTATCAGGACAAGGGCGGAAGTGCAAATTCCAAGTACCGTGTTGACTGCATCGTGAACGGGAACGTAGTCACCTCGGACAACTGCAAGTTCACCTCCGGGAACAACTATTTCGACATCAGCTTAAAGAGCCCCGGCAGCATCTACTCGCCTAACGACTGCTGCGTAGGCGACGTCGACGGCGACGGCCAGTACGAGATCTTCGTAAAATGGGACCCCAACAACTCCAAGGACAACTCCCAGAGCGGCACCACCGACAAGGTCTACATCGACTGCTATACTCTTGACAGCAAGCAGCTCTGGCGCATCGACATGGGCGTGAATATCCGTGCAGGCCAGCACTATACTCAGATGTGCGTTGCAGACTTCGACTGCGACGGCAAGGCTGAGCTCATCACAAAGACCGCCGACGGCACTAAGGACGGCAAGGGAAAGGTCATCGGCGACGGCTCAAAGGACTACAGAACAGGGACCGGCACTATCCTGACAGGTCCTGAGTATATGACGCTTTTCGACGGCGCAACAGGCGCTGCTCTCGATACGATCGACTTCCCCGTTCCCAGAGGGACAGCTACAGGCAATACCGCCAAGAGCACCTGGGGCGACGACTACGGCAACCGCTGCGAGAGGATGAACTCCGGCATCGCTTATCTTGACGGCGTCCACCCCTCAGCTATCTACGGAAGAGGCTATTACACAAGGCTCACATGGTCCGCTGTCGATGTTAAGGACAAGAAGCTGGTAAAGCGCTGGGTATTCGACACGGGATTTGACAAGACGGCTCCCGGCTGGGGCTGCGGCAACCACAATGTAATGGTAGCCGACTGCGATAACGACGGCAAGCAGGAGATCTTTACAGGTGCGGCCTGTATCGACGACAACGGCAAGCTCCTCTGGTCCTCAGGGGACCTCCACGGTGATGCTATGCACGTCGGAGACCTTATCCCTGACCGTGAAGGCCTTGAGGTATGGCAGTGCCACGAGGATAAGCCCTACGGCGAGACCTGCTACGATGCCAAGACCGGACAGAAGATCTTCCACATCAACAATACCAAGGACACCGGACGCTGCGCTGCTGACAATGTCTGGGCAGGCAACAAGGGCGCAGAGTTCTGGGGAGCTGCTGACGGCAACGTTTATGACTCCACCGGAAAGAAGATCAGCGGCAAACGCCCTGCACAGAACTTCTTCATCTACTGGGACGGCGACCTTGAGCGTGAGATCCTTGACGGCACTAAGATCACCAAGATGACCGGTGCAGATACTATCAAGAACATCTTCACAGCCAATGGCTGCGGCTCCAACAACAGCTCGAAGTCCGTTCCCTGCATGACTGCGGACCTCTTCGGCGACTGGCGTGAGGAGCTGCTGCTGAGGACAGACGACAACAGCAAGATCCGTGTTTGGTGTACCACAGATACGACAAAGGTCCGCCTGACCACTCTCATGCACGATATGCAGTACCGTGCTCAGAACTGCTGTCAGCAGTCCTCCTACAACCAGCCGCCTCATGTGAGCTATTATCTGGGAAGCGATGCGCCTCTCCCGGCAAGGCCCAACATCAAGCTGAACAACTCTGCCGCTGCTGTTATCGATCCTCAGCCCACAGAGCCTGTAGTAACTGAGCCCGTTGTGACTGAGCCCGTGACAGAGCCTCCTACGGATCCTCCTGTAGTTTCTGAGGGAAGACTTGTGAAGTCCCTCCAGGTGAAGGACGCTAAGAACGCCGCAGGCTGGAAGATAAGCAGCCAGACAAATGACGGAAGCATCGTTTTCGGCGACCGTGACTATACATATCTCGAAGTTCCTGCTCAGATCGCCGGCGCTGAGGCTATCCAGACAGCCTGCGACTCCAAGAACACTGACGCTGACCTTGCTCAGTTCACAGCCGGTCAGGACATCGACGTTTACATCGCTCTCGACCAGCGTGTCGAGGAAAATGCGACAGTTCCCCAGTGGGTAGGGGACTACGCCAAGACCGGCCTGACCGTCAAGACCAGCAATGACGTTACATTCGACCTGTACAAGAAGACCTTCTCTGCCGGCGAGACCGTTTCTCTGGGAACTAACGGCATGAATGGCAATGTGGTGAACTACACAGTTTTCGTTGCTGAGGCTGCAAGTGAGCCCGAGGGCCAGGTGGTCTGGGGCGACGCCAACTGCGACGGCAAGGTAGACCTGACAGACGCCGTAGCTATACTGAGCTACGCCGCCAACAGTCAGAAATACGCCCTGACAGCTCAGGGCCTCCTGAATGCAGACGTTGTCGATAACGGCACCTCCGGCGTTACAGGCGTCGATGCTCTGGCTATCCAGATGGCCGATGCAGGTATGATAAATGCTGCTACCGACCTGCCTATTTCCTTTGCAGATCTTACTGCAAGGCGAGGCTGATCATCCTCATAAGAAAAGCCCCGGATCCTTCCGGGGCCTTTTCCTATTCGTGCCAATAGTCGTTGAGGAAGTCCACTCTCGTGCCGAGCCATTCCGCAAGATACTCCGCAGCCTGCCGGTGGGTGAGACAGTGTGCGGCCTTTTTGGTCAGCTCTCCGGAGAAGGCCGACTTGTCCGCAAGGTTGTTCCATTTCAGGTAGTTCCGCTCAAAGGCAGCGCTGTACTTCTCAGCGTCGGCGAGGACCATATCCTGGGCCCGTGAGAAGGTGCCGCTGTCGAAGGCGGCGGTCCATTTCTCCCGGATGATCTGGCGGAACCACTCCTCGTTCATCAGGACGGCCAGCCAAGGGTTGACGGTCATGTAGGTGTCGTTCACATCGGGGACCAGACTTGCCGCATAAAAGCCGGTGCCGTCGGCGCAGCGTGGCTTGTTGCCAAGGCCGGAGTCGAAGTCCCAGGGCGCCTCGAAGGTCAGCCTCCGGTCGCCGCCCTCGCCGAAGTCAGCGTCCATGAAGAAGCTGGACCAGTAGATGTCGGCGTCGCAGGTGAGCTCGCTGATGATGTACATATCCGCAAGTGACCTGACGTTCACGGCCTTTTCCACAGCCTGCTGAGGGGTCAGCTCATCGCTGAGGCTGATCTGAGAAAAACCATCATCGAAAACGTAGGCCTTGTCATTGTAGGCCGCCTCATACATGATCCGGTAGGCGTTCTCCACGAAGCCGGCGATGAAGTCGTGCTGCTCCTGAGAATAGATGTCGCTCTTTATTGTGAAGCCCAGATCCCGCTTCTCCGGGCTAAGGCAGTAGACCCCATTGCCTCCCTCAGCGCCGTCGAAGGGCTTTATGGGGGAGTTGTCCGCATAGCTGACGTGGAAGCTGTGGAGGGGATCCTCGTTGGCAAAATAGCCGTCATACTCCAGGAAATAGCCGATGTCGGTGCCTGTGTAGCCCTTTTCCGGCTCGGTGATGTCCACTCGGCTGCTGCCGGTCTGCTGGAGCTCGGTCAGCAGGTAGACTCCCCAGTATTCGCTGTTTATGACTACCTCCACAAGTCTAGAGTCGGCGCTGTAGAGGCCGTCCTCCCCAAGGATCTCGCCGGCGGTCTGGAGGGCGGCCTTGTCCCTTAGGATCGAGCCGTCCTTGTAGCTGGCCAGCAGAACCCAGTTCTTTTGCTCGGCCCCGTCATTGAGCCCCAGCATGGACTGCTTCTCGGTGAACTTGATCCTCAGGGGCTTCTTGTCGTAGGTGGTGGTCCAGTTGCCCCTGACCTTCACCTGAGCCGATGCCGAGCCTATCAGAAGAGCGCCGCTCTCGTCGGTGACAGAGACAGTGCAGTCCTCGTAGTAGGGCTCCGGAGGGATCTTATAGCCCGGCGTCCACGAGGCTATATCCTCCGCAACATGGCGAGCCACCGGCTTTTCTACGAAGTCCATGACGTCCGGGTCGGTGCTGAGGGTGTCGATCGTGATCAGAGCGATCCCCTCTCCGGCGCTGTAGGAGCCCTCAGGCTCACTTTCCTCCGCCTCAGAGGAAAGTACAGCGGAGGAGGAGCTCTCCTCCTTGGCGCTCTCGGGAGCTTCGGTCTTTACCCCGGAGCAGCCTGTGATCAGAGCTGCGGCGATCAGCGGCAGCGCAAAAAGTCTAAGTTTATCCATGACGGCCTCCATTCTTTCCTATAATCATACCAGAACTTCGGGCAAATTGCAACAGTCTGAGAGAAATATCCTTTTCCCCGGTTGCAATTTTCCAGCTATTGTGGTAAAATAGTGGTATCAAAGCTGAAAGGAGCGCTTTTATGAAGCTCGCAAAGGGATTTCTTACCCATACATCAAAGGACGAACACTACATGGTATCGGCAGGAGGGACACAGTTCAGCGGCATCGTGCGGAACAACTCCACCGCCGCCTTCATCATCGAGTGCCTGAAGACCGACACCACCGAGAAGGAGATCGCTGATAAGGTCATGGCCAAATTCGAGGGTGCTCCCCGTGAGACCGTGGAGAAGGACATCGCCGGAGTCATCGAAAAGCTGCGCAGTATCGGCGCTGTTGAGGACTGATCCATGTTCTGGACCGTTACCTTCAACCCGGCGGTGGACTACGTCGTCAGGCTGGACAGGCTCGTGACCGGAGCGGTGAACCGCTGCTCCGGTGAGGAGATCTTCTTCGGCGGCAAGGGGATAAATGTCTCCTGCGTGCTGGCGGAGCTGGGCGTCAGGTCCGTGGCGCTGGGGTTCTGTGCCGGCTTTACCGGCCGAGCGATAGAGGAGGGCGTCCGTGCCATGGGCGTGGAGACCGACCTTGTCCGCCTAAAGAGCGGCAGCTCCCGGATAAACGTGAAGATTCGGGGACAGGCCGAGACCGAGATCAACGGTCAGGGGCCTGACATCAGTGAGGAGGCCATAGGCGAGCTCCTGGTGAAGCTGGACCGGATCGCTCCCGGGGACACACTGATCCTTGCCGGAAGCGTCCCGGCGACCCTCCCGGAGAACATCTACGAAAGGATCCTTGCAGGGCTCTCGGGCCGAAGGATACGCTTCGTTGCCGACGCCTCGGGCAAGCAGCTGCTGAGCCTTCTCAGGCACCGGCCCTTCCTTGTGAAGCCCAATGACATCGAGCTGGGGGAGCTCTTCGGTGCTGTTCCTCAGACAGATGAGGAGGTGGCCCGTCTTGCCGGAAGATTGCAGGAAATGGGCGCCGAGAACGTTCTTGTTTCCATGGCCGAAAGGGGAGCTCTTCTCCTTGACGGTCAGGGCCAGATCCACCGCTGCGGAGTGTGCAGGGGGGAGCTGGTGAACTCGGTGGGCGCCGGAGATTCCATGCTCGCCGGAGTGCTGGCAGGCCTTGAAAGAGGCGGCTGGGACTACGCCCTGCGGCTGGGGACGGCCTGCGGCGGAGCAACGGCCTTTTCGGGGGGCCTTGGCAAAAGAGAGCTTATCGATAAGCTCATGGAGCAGCTCAGCTGAGCTGCTTTTTCTTTTGGTCGGGGCTTCGTTTGCAAGGCGAGATAATGCTGATGAGAACAAACTATAATTGCGGGGTGCAGGGAGCCGCTCGCTCCCTGCCGGGATCCAAGGGCAGAGCCCTTGGTCGCTTTTCGCAGTTTTTAGAGAAAAGCGAAATAAGATCGGAGGCGCCTCTGCAAGGGGTGAATTGAAAAACAGTCCGGGGGACTGTTTTTCAAGAGGGGACGCTCTGCAAGTGAGAGCGCCCCCTAATTCCGAGCCGATCTACTTTGGCTCAGACCGCTTGCCGGTCTGACGAAAACAGTATCGTTAACATATTTTTCAATATGGAGCTGACCGCCTCCTATCAGCCTTCCCATGTGATCATAGGTCCGTTTGGAGCGCAAAAAATGATGTTTCGTCCACTTTTTCGGCAATAAATGGGTTGCGGCGTTGAAACAAATTGTGTATAATCAATGAAGAGAATGTTGCGCACCGTGGTGGACGATATGCGTTTACGGTGCATTTTATCGAACTTTTAGAGGAGTTGGTAAGAATGAAGATGAGAAGAATGACCGCTTTTGCAGCCTCGGCCGCTATGCTGCTGAGCTGCCCTGTTTTCCCGGCCAGCGCCGCCGATGAGGTGTACTTCCATGACACCTTTGAGTCCGGCACGGATAGCTGGTCCGGCAGAGGCGCTGCCAGTGCTGCCGCATCCAGCAGCTACGCCTCAGAGGGCAGCAGCTCCCTTTCTGTGACCGGGCGAACTGCCGCTTGGAACGGCGCTATCAAGGCTCTGGGGAGCGATTTCGTCCCCGGCCAGACCTACAGCTTCAGCGCTAACGTTATGTACACTAATGGCGGAGCTTCCGACACGTTCTACATGAAGCTGCAATACAAGAACGCTGAGGGCACCGACAGCTATTCCGAGATCGCTGCCGGCGAGACAGTCAAGGACGCTTGGGTACAGCTCTCCAACACGAGCTACACTATCCCGTCAGACGCTACCGACATACAGCTCTACATCGAGACTGCCGACAGTCAGAACGATTTCTATCTGGACGACGTCAGCGCAGGCGCAGAGGGCGTGGTTTTCAAGGGCGCAGGCCCATCGAAGAAGCTCCAGAGAGGCGACATCGATTACGACGGGAGGATCAGCGTGTTCGACATCATACTTGGAAGACAGCTCCTGACCGGCGACTACGATGATACCGCCGCCAGAAGAGCTGCGGACGCCGACGGCAACGGCACCTATGAGCTGAACGACCTGGTGCTGATCTCAGAGTTCGTCCACGGCAAGATCGACGAGTTCCCTGAGCCGCCGAAGCCCGATAATGCGTGGGACGACTACGTTGAGACAGCCTCTGCACAGTACATCCAGTTCTATCAGGACGCTATCTGCAATATGGGCAACACCGAGCGCCTTGTGAAGAAGCTGGAGGCTGCCGAGAACGGCGAGAGCCTGACACTGGGCTACATCGGAGGCTCTATCACCGAGGGCAGGAACTACAGCGATCCCTTCACCAGCTATGTAAAGAACACCTTCGCTAAGGGCTCCTTCACCGAGATCAATATCGGTATGTCCGGTACATCGTCCGTTGTGGGACTTGTCCGTGCAGAGAAGGGCCTTGTTGAGAAGAAGCCCGACATCGTCGTTATCGAGTTCTCTGTCAACGACCACGAGGACATCTCCTACAAGAAGTCCTTCGAGAGCCTTATCAGGAAGTTCCTTGAGATGCCCAACGAGCCTGCTGTGATCGTGCTTATCACACGCTCAAAGGGAGGCTTCTCCAGCCAGACCCAGATGGAGGCCGCCGGAAAGAACTTCGACGTGCCGATCATCAGCATGAACAACTCCATGACCAAGGCCTTCAACAGCGGCTTCCTGTCGCCTGACGATTACTACACCGACGAGTACCATCCCCACAAGCAGGGCGGCCAGCTCATCGCTGACACTATGGCTTACTACCTCCGTCAGGCAATGAAGACCGAGAACCGCTCAGACTCCTACACGATCCCCACTACATCGGCCTACGGCTCGGAGTATTATACCTGTGTGAACATGAGCGCAAACGAGCTGACCAACTTCAGCGCAGGCTCCTTCACAGCAGGCAGCGGCTACGGCTCTACCGGAACACTGCCTTATTCCTACACCTTCCAGAAGAACAGCGCCAATACGCCTATGACCTTCACCACCACCGGAAAGGGACTGATCCTTGTGTTCAAGGCCAACAGCTCCGGCATGGGAACGGCTGAGGTCACGGTCAACGGCAAGACCACGAAGGTCGCCGGAAACAAGCAGTACACCTGGGGCGGACCTGACGCAGAGGTGGCCTATTATCAGGAGACTGCCGGCGAGCTCAATGTTTCCATCAAGATGGAGAACGCCGGAACAGACTTCACGATCTGGGGCTTGGGCGTTATCAAGTAACAAAACGGAGCACTTCCGAGGCCGGGAGTGCTCCTTTGTGCTGTTTTGAGGAGCCTATGGAAGTTCCCCTTGCATTTCAGCGGAAGATGTGGTATAATGATGCTGCATAAAAACAGCGGCCTTCTGGCGAGGATTTTCGTCAGGGCGCATGATCGGCAACATCGAAATGAGGCGGAACTATGAAAAAAACTATTTCAGGAAGGATCGTGGCGGCTTTGCTGAGTTCAGCTATCCTTGGTGGAGCAGTCCTCCCCGGAGCTGCTGAGGCAGCAAACGTTCAGGATAACGGGGGACTTACTTTACAGACCATAAAGGTGGACAACGACGGGAAGGACTGGGTGACTGAGAGCTGGGGCGGGCAGAACGTCCTGCCCAATCTCAACTGGACCAACCTGACCCTAAGGGACTATTACTACAACGGACAGGTCTCCTATGAGGTCCGCAAGCAGGGCGACGGCGAGACCACCTACCGGATCGGTATGACCTCTCGGCGCCACGGCCAGACCTCAAGGGTCTACTGGAACGATATGCCGGAGTACAAGACCATGAAGGCCGACAGCCAGTGGCGGGAGGTCACGCTCCCCATAAAGGACCTGGTGGACGCTTTCCCGGAGTCAGGGTTCAGCATCGACAATTTCTGGTATATCGCCGTTTCTGCGGTGCCAAGCGGCAACACACTGGAGTTTCGCAATGTGGAGATCTCCTCCCCCGACGACGAGAGGCAGTACCCCTTCATCAAGGTCGATCAAGTGGGCTACGAGACCGGCAGCCGGAAGCGTGCAAGGGTGAGCTATTTTGAGAAATTCGGCTCGCTTACCGGGAAAAAATTCCAGATCGTGGATGCCGAGACCGGCGATGTTGCCTTTGAAGGGGAGATCCCGGCGCCTGAGAGCAGCGACCCGTTCTCCGGCGAGAACGTGCATATCCTTGACTTCGACGAGGTGAAGGCTCCGGGAACGTACCTGATAAGGATCCCGGAGGCAGGACTGGACCCCTCGGCACGCTCCCCGAGAGACGTGGACGAGGGACTTGCCACAGACGAGATCGTTTCCTTCCGGTTCAAGATCGGCAGGGACGTCTACGATGACCTGATGAAGGGCCTTGCAAAGTATTACTACTATCAGCGCCAGGGCATCGATCTTGAGGAAAAATACGCCGGCGATTTCGCCCGTGAGGATCTCCACCCCGGCGACAGCGCCGTTAGAAGGTGGTCCGACAGGGACAACGACAGCGCCGAGACCTACGACATCTCCGGCGGCTGGTACGATGCAGGGGACTACGGAAAGTACATCACTCCGGCGGCGACCTCGGTGGAGGACCTGCTGCTGGCCTATGAGCTCTTCCCGGAGAGCTTCTCCGGCATCGATCAGCAGATCCCGGAGTCCGACCCGGAAAACGAGCGGTATGTTGACGCTCCCCCGATCCTCAGCGAGGTGAAGTGGGAGCTGGATATGATGATGAAGATGGAGCACAGCAGCAAGGACGGTTCCTTCGTGCCGGCGGCTAACTACAGCGACGGCGTGATCTATATGGAGGACACTCTGTACAAGACCTCCACCTCCCAGTCGGCCAAGGAGGAGTACGACCTGCGCTCACATCTGGCAACGGCCTCCGCAGCAGGAGTTTTTGCCCACGCATACGCCGTTTACCGTGATGTGCCGGCCTATGCGGACTTTGCCGATGAGTGCCTTGCGCTGGCGGAGCGCTCATGGAGCTGGATAAACGATCCCTCCAATGCCATGCAGATGTCTATCGGCGCTGCCAACCGCACCTACACCTTCACCCAGAAGGAGCTGGACAGGGAGATGTTCTGGGCGGCGGCTACGCTGTACCGTGCCGAGAAGCTCAGCGGCAGCGATCCCTCGGCCTATGAGGACTACCTGATCGCCAACTGCGAGAACGAGAACGTGGTGAACTGCTTCACGGGAGCCTCCCTCAGCTACAACCACGGGGGAAGGTCCTTCCTGGGATTTTTCCACTACCTCTGGAACAACCCCGACGCCGACCCGGCGATCACAAAGACCTTCGAGCGGTTCAAGACCTGGCGGACAAGATACCTGGCCAACGACATCTGGGGGACCTGTATGCCGGATTGGGGCTATTGGTGGGGATCCAACGGGAACGTTGCAAGGAACGCTCTGACCCTGATGATGGGGAGCTTCATCACCGACGGCCGGGAGGACATCCCCGACGAGGTGAGGCTCGCCCTTGAGAGCGCCTTCAACTACCTCCTTGGAGAGAACCCTGTCTCTTTCAGCTATGTTTCGGGCTTTGGCGAGAACAGCGTCAGCAATATCTACAGCGGGATCTACTCCAATCTTGCAAGGCTGGATCCCTACCGCTGTCCTGACGGCTACTTCACCGAGGGGGCTGACGACCGTGACGCCCCCCACCTGTCAAAGTTCTCAGGGAAGTGCTACATCGACAGCGATGCGGAGTACACCACCAACGAGAACACGATCTACGGCAACGCCGCCATGCTGCTTTTGACCTCAGCAATCAAGAGCTACAACGACAGCCGGGTCCGTGGAGACATTAACGCAGACGGTAAGTTCAACATCGCCGATGCGGTGCTTTTGCAGAGCTGGCTGCTGAAGAGGCCCGGCTCCGAGCCGGCGGACTGGAAGGCCGGCGACCTGAGCTCCAACGGAATGCTGGACACCTTCGACCTGATCGCCATGAAGGAGGAGCTGGTGGAATAACGAAAAACGGGGCCCGGAGGGGTCCCGTTCCTTTATTTGCGGGGAGCTCTTAGCTGCCCTCTTTTTCTCCCAGCTTTTTGTAGATCCGGCTCCGCATGGTCAGGAAGCAGGCTACTCCTCCGATGGCGTTGGAGATAGGCTCCGCAGCGAAAACTCCTGTGACGCCCATTCCGATCCTTGGCAGTATCAGGGTCAGAGGGATCACTATGAAGGCCTTTCGCAGCAGCGAGAAGAAAATGGCGTGCTTTGCGTCGCCAAGAGCCTGGAATACCGACTGCCCTGCGAACTGGAGAGCCATGAACACGAACCCGAAAAAGTAGATCCTGATCGCCGAGACACCCGGCCCAAGGAGGGCCTTGTCGCTGGAGAAGATCTTGAACCAGAAGCCGGGGAACAGGAACACCGTCAGCCACGCCGCCGCAGTATAGACTGCTCCCACCACGGTGTTGAACCTGATCGCAGAGCGAACTCTGTCCGGCCGTCCGGCGCCGTAGTTGTAGCTCATCACCGGCTGAGCGCCGCTGACAAGTCCGCTGATCGGGAGCATGAAAACGTCCCGGATCGAGTTGAGCACCGTCATTATGCCAACGTACACATCGCCGCCGAAGATGTGGAGGGTGGAGTTGCACACCGCCTGTACGAAGCAGGTGGTGCCGGACATGACGAAGTTTGACGTACCAAGGCGGCAGATCCTTGCGGCGATGCCTCGGTCAAGGCGGAAATTTCCACGTTTCAGCCGCAGGGGAGCGCTCTTCTTAGTGAGGAAGCGCAGGATCCACACGGCCGAGACTGCCTGGCTGATCACCGTTGCAAGGGCAGCTCCGCTGACGCCCATGCCTAGGGCGAAGATGAAGATCGGGTCAAGGACTATGTTCACCGCAGCGCCGATGATCACGGTTAGCATACCGGTGGTGGGGTAGCCCTGAGCGCTGATGTAGCCGTTGAGCCCGGTGCCGATCATAGAGAAGAGGGTCCCCCAAAGGTACCAGCGCAGGTACTCGTCGGCATAGATCACCGACTTGTCGGAGGCGCCAAGGAAGTAGAGGATCGGCTCCTTGAGGGCGTAGCCAAGAGCTGTCAGGATCAGTGCAGAGAGGAAGACCAGGAAGGCGGAGGTGCCGAGGATCTTCTCGGCACGGTCACGCTGGCCTGCGCCGTTCGCCATGGAGAACAGGGGGACTCCGCCTGTGCCGAAGAGGGCGGCAAAGGCGACGATGAAGGTCACTATGGGGAAGGTCAGTCCCACGCCGGTGAGGGCGGTGCTGTCGCCGGAGCCCATATGCCCGATGTAGATGCGGTCCACCACGTTGTAGAGGAGCTGTACGAGCTGGGCGAACATCAGCGGTACGGCCTGAGCGAGGATCCTTTTCCAGACAGGGCCCTCGGAGAAATCGTTTTTCATAATATCACCAGAGTTTGTTATACGAATTGGACTGCACTTATGGAGATACACCCAAAACAGCTATTTTTCGATAATATAAAATGAAGTTATAAACACATCAGACGACTATCATGATGATAGTTAAACGGAGGTATTTCTATGTTATCGACACCTGAATATGCTTTTAGAAAGAGAAAGAAAGTTGCAACTGTGTTCCGTGGCAAAAAGACAGTATGGGCAGACCGTGAAGAAGCGAAAAATTATATTCTTGAAGAAATGATGACTGCCGAGGGAGAAGATTATGACCGCTATGAGGCAATCTATCTCCAGCTCATTCATGGTATGAGTAACTGTATAGATGATTGATTTTCAAAAGCGAACTGTCGTAAAAGGACAGCTCGCTTTTTTCTTTGCACTCTGATGAGAAAATATTCTGCTTAAAATAATTTTGACAGTTACATGAAACTTATCAATAAAAACCAATAGGCAAGAAATAAATAATCTTCTTGTCCTATTGGTTTTCTAAAAATGTTTGTCACGCCAATCTCACAACCAATGTCACACAGAATGAGCCGTCACGAATATCCGCATAGACCTCGCCGCCCATAAGCAGCATCAGCCTTTTGCAGATAAACAGTCCAAGCCCGTTGCCCTGTACCTTATCGGAGTTATTGCCCCGATGAAAGCTCTCGAATATCTGCGGGAGCTCTTTTTTTTCGAGCGTGCAGCCGGTATTCGATACTGTGATAAGCTCACATCCGTCCATTTTATCAAAGCTGATCTCAATACGTTTCCCGTCACCATACTTTATTGCATTCTCGATAAGATTTTGCAGACATTCAGCCAGTCGGTCGGCATCGCAGGAAAGAATGCTGTCATCGTATTTCTGTATGATAAATTCCGTTCCCGACATAGCAAGCTGAGGAGCGTATCTCGCACTTATCCTTGCAATGATACGGCTGAGAAATTCCTCGCCCTGTGCGACCTCAAAGCTCATGAAATCCTCGCTTGCCGCTTTGGTTATCTCACTTACGAACTGTTCAATTTCATCTGCACGGGTGTTGATACTCTCGGCAGCACTGCGGCGTTTTTCCTCGTCCTTATATAAACCTTTGGCGAGTGCCTTTGCGTTCAGCTTGATAGCAGACAGCGGCGTTTTAATGTCATGAGAGAGTGACAGCAGGAGCAGCTTTTTGTCCCTCTGCATGGTTATTTCTTTCCTGCGGCTATCCTCGATACTCTCTCGCAAAAGATTTACTCCCCATGTGAACTTGCCGAAAAACCGGCTCTTTTCTTCGGGTATCGGTACTGCAAGATTACCCCTTGCAAGTTCCTGCGGAACATCGTTCAGTCTGCCGAACGGTGCGATGATTTGCCTGTCAATATACAAAAGCAGACCGACCATCAGCAAAAGAACAGCACCCATCACGCAGTTTATTATGAGCATTCCGTGCTGTCCGCTGTCTACCGTGTATTCCACACGATATAGCGTACCATTCACTCCAATAATAAGATAATGCTTATCGGAGGTGTAAAGCTCGCCGTTATCAGACGTAAACACTCCTGTGATATGAGGATATTTTGCAAGGTCATAGCTGCCTGTTTCGGCTATCTCGCTTGCCAAGCGTTTAGCTTCCACACGATACATACCGTCAGCCGTTTTCTCCTGTCTTATCAGCGCAAAATTCAGAACTGCCGTCAGCAAAAGAATGACCGTCACCACTGCGATACACAGCCTTCTGAACGCTCTCATACGAACTTATACCCCACGCCCCAGACAGTCAGAAGCCGCTTTGCATTCTTCGGGTCATCGCCGAGCTTCTGCCGCAGACGGTTGATATGCACATGGAGCGTTTGCAGCTCCGAATCGCTGTCACTGCCCCAGACCGTATTGAACAAATACTCCTTTTTCAGAGCCTTTCCCTGATTTTCGATAAGTAGCGCCAACAGGTCAAATTCTTTAGTCGGCAGGTCAACGGATTTTCCGTCGATGGCCGCCGTGCGGTCGGCGAGATTGAGTGTCACACCGTCCGCCGACAATATCTCACGCTGATACCGCCGCTTGAAAATGCCCTTTATCTTGGCAAGCAGAATATCTATATCATATGGCTTCTCAATGTAGTCATCTGCACCGAGGTCAAAGCCGTTGAGCTTATCCTCCTTGTCCGTCCTTGCGCTTACGATAAGTATGGGCGTATCGGCATTTTCACGAAGCTTAGAGCATACCGCAAAGCCGTTCACATCGGGCAGATTGATGTCAAGCACCACAAGCCTTGCACCGTACTTCTCAAAAAGCTGCACCGCACGCTCTCCGCTGTCCACCGCTGACACAGTATAGCCCTCGGCACGGAGAAAATCCGTCAGCAAGTCTGCAAGCTCCACATCGTCCTCAACTATCAGAATATCGGTCATAAAATCACCACCTGCAAATATTTTACCATATCTGCGGCAATATTGCAAGTATCACCATCCCTGTTCCATTAGCCAGTTATTCAGCTCTCGCTCACGGTCACGAAGCTCCTTTTCACCGCCGCCGAAATGCCCCATTTTCTTTTCGCCCATGATGCCGCCGTCCACGATGTAAAGCACCCTGCTGCACTTGGCGGCAACCTTCGGGTCGTGGGTCACGCACATAATCGTCGTGCCGTCACGGTTGAGGGATAAAAGCTCGTTCATGACCTCATCGG
The DNA here is from genome assembly GCA_017460665.1 of Ruminococcus sp. Lineage (GTDB taxonomy): Bacteria > Bacillota > Clostridia > Oscillospirales > Ruminococcaceae > Ruminococcus. The sequence goes on along the minus strand of JAFUAO010000042.1, from coordinate 6,214 downwards.
AGCTTGAACGGTTGAGCGCACCTGTCGGCTCGTCTGCAAAAATCATTTTAGGATTGTTTATCATACTGCGGCAGATACAAGCCCTCTGGAGCTGTCCGCCCGATACCTCGTTGATGTCGTTGCCGCCCACATCGTCAATGCCGAGCCGCCGCATGAGCGCACGTCCGCGCTCTTCGGTATGCTTGCGGCTTTCATTATTTTTCTTTGACTTGACCGCAGGAAGAATGATATTGTCAAGCACCGAGAGATTTTTCATCATGTACATCTGCTGAAAGATAAATCCCATTTCATCGAGCCTGAGCCGTGCAAGCTCCTTGTCACCGAGCTTTGCTGTTTCCCTGCCGTTGAAAATCACCTCACCTGCTGTCATTCTGTCCATACCTGACACGCAGTAAAGAAGCGTACTTTTGCCCGAGCCGGAGGGTCCCATGATCGCCACCATTTCGCCCTCGCTGATCGTCAGGTCGATATTTTTAAGCACGTTGTTCTGGTGCTTGTTCACGATATATGTCTTGCACAGTCCCTTTGTTTGTAAAACCGTATTCATAGTGTTGTCCTCCTTATTCTATGCTTGCCGTGTCGCTTGCTTTAATTGTTCTTGTGTAGAGTGCCGTGAGTGCCGCACTAAGCACAGTTACTGCCAGTATAATTGCAGGATATAACCCAAATATTTCCAAAGCGTTTATCTGATAATCAATATTTCCGACAGCCCCCATCATTCCGAAAATTGGGTTTATTATCAGCTTTGTGAGCGGAAGTAATAATGCCGCCGATACAACTATCGCTGTTAATACCGTTATGCCAAACCGGAGCGTATGATGAACCATCACCGAACCGCTGCTGAAGCCGACTGCCTTCATAAGTGCGGTCTCGGTCTTTTCCTTTGAGATAAAGCTGCGCTCCATAAGCACCGCAAGCAGTATGATAATTATCAGGGACAGCGCAAGCACAAGGTTCTTGACAGACTTTATCGTATCGCCCACGCCTATACAGTCCTGAACAAATCCTGTAGTGTCAAAGATATTTTTGTTATCCATTATATCTTTCAGACGCTCTATCCTGTCATGTATCGCTGTGCTGTCGGGGTGGTCATCAAAATTTACCTGATACGCAAACGCACTTGTCATAAGGTCATCGGGAATACTCACATCTTCATGAAATCTCGCGCACTCGCCTAACTGGTTGAAGCACTGGAAATATGCCGTTATGATGAACTCTCTTTCCTCTCCGCCGATATTCACGCTGATATGGTCTCCTATGCCGACATTCAGCTTATCGGCTATCTGCTGTGTTATCGCTATCTCGTCCTCGTGTATCGGAGCTGTGCCCTCGGTGTAGTCGTAATCGGTTGTTTGGGTATCGCCGCACTTCAAAAAAGTGACATTAAATCGGCTGCCCTTTGCGGTAACAGGCAGCTTATACCAACCCTCCATATAGACCGTTCCCGGCATATCATTTTCGGCGAGTATATCTTCTATTTCCTGCTCTGTTTCACGAATGGTCTTGACACCTGCCATAACATCCATAGCCCTTGCTGAATCCGATATGTAAACATCGCTTTCGGTCACCGCAAGCAGATACAAAAGGCTGTCGCCGTCAAGTGTGTTTGCAGTCACGGCAAGTATCATTACAAGCGAGGTACATATCGCAAAAATCGCCGTGAGTATGCCGTACTGCTTAGGCTCACTGAGTACATCGTTAAGGGCTAAAAAGCCTGTGCTGCCGAGCCTGGTTTTCCCAAGACTGAGCAGGCTGCGCTTTCTGAAACGTTCACCCGTCTGACCGCTTCTTACTGCATCTATCGGTGACAGCTTGCTTATTTTTCTTGTGCTGCCCCAGCTGAACATCAGTATTATCAGCACGACTGCGACACAGCAAAGTATACCGAGCAGCACACTGTTGTCATTTCCAAGCACCATATTTTCGCTTACGCTTTCAAGCAGCATTTTCCCAAACGGTACACTTCCGAAATAGCCGATCACCGAGCCTGTCAGGGCTAGCCCCGCATATTTCACGAGATAGAGCGACCTTATCGAGCTGTTTTGCAGACCGATGGCTTTCATAACGCCTATCTCACGAAATTCCTCCGAGATAGTAAATCTTATGGTGAATCTCAGTACAACAAAAGACACCACAAGCAGCCCTATACTGATGATTAGAATTATCACCGCAACAAGCATATTCATGATATAGGTCATCTTTATTGTGGCTTTACCGCCCGAAAACAAAATGCCGTTAAGGTCTGAAAGCTCGGATTCAAGTGCCGATACGCTGTCGGTGTCTATGTAGAAAACGTGCCCCACACTGTATGCACTTATCATTTCATCATTACAGAGAGTCTTGAAGTCCTCGCTGTTCATGAGTATTCTCGGATTGCCCATCATCTCCGAGCCTAAAAGTGCGTCCTTTGCAAAGCCTGCGACTTCAAGCTCAAGCTCTGTATCTCCGAGAGTGAACGTGAATTTATCTCCGACCTCGACACCCTCTCTGCGTGGGATCGAGCCTGTGATCCGTACAGTGCCTTTTTCGATCTCGGTTATCTCGCTGTCGTTTTCATCAAAGAAATTCAGCTTTACATCGGCAATATCGCACAGCAGTGAAATATTGGAAAATTCCATCAGCTTGCCCGAATCGGTCTTATAGCATTCGGAAGCCGCATAGATGTGTTTTTCCGCACGGAATTCCTTGACATTGCTGCTTTCGGAAAGCAGCTCACCTGCCTCGTTCCTGCCCTCGCTGTCACGGGAGATAATAAAATAATCTGCCATTCCCGCCTTTTCAAAGTAGTAGTCAAGACCGCCCGTGACCGCAATGATATTATTGACGCTCGCCGCCGCAAACATCGCAGACAGCACCACGAACAGCAGCAGTATGACGTTCATGGTCTTTTTGCGTTTCAGGTCTTTTTTCAGTATCCTCCAGAACATAGTGCGTACCTCTTTTCGTGCATTGGTTTTCTCTATGTTCTGATTATACCATAGAAATTCTTAACAAGTCTTTAACTTTTGAAAAGGCGCTTCTTTTTTTTGCAGATTTTTTGCAACTCTCATGCAACTCCCGTACAACCCTGAACGCTCCGAAATCGGATATAATGGATTTACGGTCATGAGATAGCTACCCTATCTCAGCACCGAACGAAAAAAATAAATATGGAGGTTTTCTAATGAAAAACTACAAAGACTTCGTAATCGTAGGCATTGACCACGGTTACGGCAACATCAAGACCGCTAACACGGTCACACCCACAGGCATTACCAAGCTCGATGCAGAGCCTACCTTTTCTAAGGGCGTACTTTTCTATGAGGGCAGTTACTACCTCATTGGAGAGGGACACAAGGAATTTATCTCCGACAAGTGGCAGGACAGCGACTTCTATCTGTTCACGCTTATGGGGATCGCCCGTGAGCTGAACCGTGAGGGACATAACTCCGCAAAGGTGCAGCTCGCCGTGGGACTTCCGCTTACATGGGTAAACCGTCAGCGTGACGAGTTCCGCAAGTATATGCTCCAGAGGGAAAGCGTGGACTTTAAGTACGAGGACAAGCTCTACTCCGTGAAGATCATCGGCTGCTATGTGTTTCCGCAGGGATATGCCGCCGTGGTGGAAAAGCTGAAAGATATGACGGGCGTGAATATGCTTGCCGATATCGGCAACGGAACGGTCAATGTCATGTACATCAACAACCGCAAGCCTATCTCCACGCAGAGCTACACAGAGAAAATGGGCGTTAATCAGTGTGTGATCTCCGCTTCAAACGCTGTCATGGATAAGCTGGGCGTGAAGATTGACGAGAGCATCATTCAACATATGATCCGTCACGGCAAGGCAGATATTGCAGACGAGTTCTCCGTGGTGCTGAAAACTGCAATCACCAGTTACGCCAACGGCATTTTTGATATGCTCCGCCGTTATGAGTACAACCCCAAGCTGATGAGACTTTACATCACGGGCGGAGGCGGTAAGCTGATCGAGAATTTCGGCACTTATGATAAGGATAGAGTTACTATCATGGAGGACATTTGTGCATCGGCTAAAGGCTATGAGCAGTTCGCCGTGGTGCAGCTCAAAAAGGAGGGCAAGTGATGAGCAATGTTAAGACAACTTGCTTCCGTTTCAATCTTGACAATCCCGAACACGCAAGGGCGTGGACTTACCTGAAACAGCTTGACAAGAGCGTTTTCAAGTCCTGCAATGATACGGTCATCAAGGCGGTCAATGATTACTTTGAGAGGTATTTCAAGACCGTTGACGACCCGTATTTTGAGAACCGTCAGCGTGAGGACAGGTTTGTGGAGCAGATCGTCAGCGAGGTGGGAAAGTCTCTTGTTTCGGAAATGCCGAAGTTTCTGGCGAGCTTTATGTTGAGCCTGAACACAAGCTACTCCGTACAAGCTCCTGCACAGAACACAGTCAACGAAGCAGATAACACCGAGGACAGCTACGAGGACTACATCGACACCGACTTTCTCGGCGGTTGACAGCGGAACATATCACTATCAGTTATAGGTTTCGGGGGATAATGCTATATGCAGATTTTCACACAAAAATGACATATATCATTTGCGTGAAAAATGAAATCCTGCACCTATCACGGAGGATAGGCACAGGAGAATTGCCGAACAATCAGAGATTGCGGCAAAAATTGACTAAGGTCAAACCACCAATCACGAGAATTGGTGGGGTTGCCGTCACTGATTTGTGACGGGCAGGTAGTACCGATGTATTGACACATCGGCTACCTGCTCAGAGACGTTCCCCCTCCGAGACCTTCCCCCAAGACCGCCGCAGGCGGAGAAAGGAGCATAAATGCCAAATAGAAAAAGAAATCACTCTATCTGCTTGAAGCTTACAGACGAGGAATACGACCTCTGGACTTCCAAGCAGACAGCAAGCGGATTGAGCAAGACCGATTATTTGATACGGGCAATCAGCCGTTCAGAAGTCAGGATCTATTCAATCGAGGAGAGCATTAGTCCTCTTATTCATGAAATCAGGAAGATAGGCACAAACCTCAATCAGCTTGCCTACTTCTCCAACATCGGGCAGGACGAGCGAGTAAGAGCCGAGATCGGAGCGATACGCCGTACCAATGATAGGGTTATGGTGCAGCTCTCCGACTTCCTCAAAAATCCGCAGTTCTCCGTTAAGGTGAAAGCCTGATGTTCGGTAATGTAAATGTCGATTACAAGCCTTGCAAATCGGTGGTACAGCTTCAAAGAGCCGCCGACTACATTCTCGGCAGACAGCCGGAGCAGATACGGGACGGAGTAATCAAGACAGCTCCTAATTTATATTGGGGCATCAATTGTGACCGTGATAATTTTGCAAGAGATGTGTTACTTACAAGAGAGTTATTCGGGAAGAAGAAATCGGGCAATGCCAACCTTGCGTTTAAGATGTCCATTTCGTTTTCGCCGGAGGACAATGATAAGCTCACCTATGATGAAGTATTCCGTATCGCAAATGAATTTGCCGAGAAATTCTTTCAAGGATATGAGGTGCTGTTTGCAGTACATACAGATAAGCCGCACAAGCACGTTCATTTTCTGATAGGTAACTGTCACACTGAGACAGGCAAGGCGTTTCGCCGTAATCAGAAAGACTTGTATGATATGTGTGAGTTTTTCGGGGAGCAATGTCAGCAGCGAGGGCTTATCCATTCCGTCCGAGAGGAATTTTATAATCACGATGCAGACGAGAACCGAGATAAGGAAACCTTTGCCGAACGGCAGATGAAAGCAAAAGGCAAGGAGACATTCAAGGACGAGCTTCGGGAAGTCATTCAGATAGAGCTTGCCGACCCGAATAATCACACATTGGAAGATGTGGTAAATGCCCTAATGAAGCACTACAATGTCGAGTGCCGTGTAAAGGGCAATACCATATCGTACAGACACCCTAACTTTACCGATAAAAGTGGTAAACTTGCTTCGGTCAGGGGCAGTAAGTTAGGGGAAAAATACACAGTGAAACCTGCTAAGAAAAATCAATAGGCAGAACAGCTAAAGATGAAAGCGATACTTTGTTGAAAGTGTTGATGTGCAGAAACTGTTGAAGGATACAGCAAAGCTGACGTATGAAAAGCCAGTTTTCAAACGCCGGATATGTTTGTAATTTTGAATGTAATTACGTCTCAGAGTAAAGCTCCATGACTTTGCCATAGTAAACACGAAGGAACTTGTTTAATCCCGCAATCATTGCTTCTTTACCGCA